>NZ_JBEZBX010000008.1:0-409585 GCF_040647275.1 Lentzea sp. NPDC042327 | reverse complement strand
CAGGATTACGCGGCCTGCGCGGCACCACCGGCAGTAACGGCTCGATCCGCTCCCACAGATCGTCCGAGACGATCCACGGCGGCGACTGACCCCTCCTCACGGTCAAACATGATCCACATCCGACATGCTGCACACCACCACGTTGATCATTCTGTTAGGACCTCTTAATGACGATCAGCGCGTCTCCTGCGGCGTGTTGCGCCAGGCCGGGCGCCTCCGCGTTCGACGTCTCGCCGGCTGCCGCCACATCGCGAGGTAGGCATCGACCGCCTTGCGTTCAGGTGGATCTGGCGGCTGAGCGACGCTCGTGGCCGTGGATGTCGAAGTTGCGACAGGCGGAGGTGAGTCGTTGCTGCTCGTGCTGCACGACGTCAGGGCGACCAGGCCGAGGATTGCGGCGTTTCGTGCGGTGGTCATCGCGGCCTCCAGGTTGAGGAAGGGGCTGAGGTGGGCGCCGGGGGAGCAACGACGCCCACCTCGATCGGAGCGCCCGGTTGCGCACTGATATCCGGGCGGAGGTACTGGTTGGGAAAGGCGAGAACGATCAGCACGAACGTTGCGGTGGCGCGGTGCAGCGCACGTTGTGCCTCGTAGACGACTACCGGGTTCTCGTCCCTGAACGGCAGGCACATCACTCGCGGCCCCTCAGGTCAACAAGATCGCGCCTACTGCGCTGATGATCAGAAATGGCCCAAGCGCCAACGCATCGCCACGACGGCCGGCGCGGCTGGCCCGAAGAAGGCGCATGCTGACGGCTGCGAGTAAGAACGCACTCATGAGCCCCGCGAACAGCTGGTTCCAGCCGAACCACCCCAGGACGAATGCGATCGGGGCGAGGAGCACGACGTCGCCGAAGCCGAGGCCTTGGCGCGAGCCGACGTAGACCGCGAAGCCGGCGGTGGTCACCACGACCGCAGCCAAGCCTGCACGGAGCAAAGGATCGAAGTCGGACCTCAGCAGCGCCAGGAACGACAGCTGGATCACGGAGCCCGCCAGCAGCGCGCCGTTGATCGGATGCGGTAGCCGGTGGACGGTCAAGTCGATCAGCGCCAGGAGCAGTCCGACCATCACGAACCAGGAGAGTGCGCTCGCCTCCAGCGGTGCGTGCACAGCAACGCAGGCCAGCGCGGCGCCGAGGAGCCCACTGGCAGCTGCCAAGTGGCCCCAGCCGCACCTGGTGAAAGCGGTCCAGGCGAGCCGCTCGTCGTGTGTGACGGCGCGAGCGATGGTCAACACGACAGGCCCTGCGACTACGCCGAGAAGGCCGTACGTCATCCACGGCGGCATCGCTGCTCCCTTCGCTTGGAGCTCCTCCAAGCCAACGCGACTTGACCAATGAAAGTTGTCGTTCGACCGGGTGATCTCCCAGGCGCGGCAGTCCGGGAGCCGAGGCGAAGTGGAACCGAATCGTCATACCCTCACCTCCTAGACCTGCGGGTTGCACTGTTGGTAGTCGGGGAACGACGTTCAGTGTTGGCAGGCCCGTGGGTGGTTGGCCAGGGGAGGGGCGTCTCCAGATGAACAGCAGACGGCAGCAGACGGATGTCGAAACGGCTGGAATGACATTCGGGCAGCTGCTCCACGCTCTCCGTGAGAGCCGCAATCTTTCCCTGAAGGAGCTGGCGGCTGGGGCGAACGTCAGCAAGGGCTACCTCAGCAACCTCGAGCACGACATCCGTAGCCCTTCCGCCGAGATCGCGGAGGCGATCGACCGGGCCCTCGACGCAGGAGGCGAGCTGGCTGAGCTGGCGGTGCCGAGGCCACGCGCGAGAGTGACTCGTGAACGCATCCGCCCCGCTCAGCTACCGGCGGCTTTGCGCTCGTTCGTGCCGAGGCAGGAAGCGCTGGACCAGGCCTCGGCCGCGCTCGCCGCACACGAGGGCCTGATTGCGTTCGATGGCCCCGCGGGAGTGGGTAAAACGGCCTTCACCGTGCATTGGGCTCACACGATCGCTCCGTACTTCCCGGACGGAGTGCTGTTCACGGATCTCCGCGGCTTCGCTCCTGATTCACCGGAGGATCCCGCCGTGGTGCTCGGCAGGTTCCTGCGCGCGCTGGGCACCTTGCCGCAGGACATCCCGAGCGACCTGGATGGACGCGTCGCGCTCTACCAGACGTTGCTGGAAACCACCCGCACGCTCGTCGTGCTCGACAACGCGGTCAACGCTGACCAGATCCGACCCTTGCTGCCTAGCTCGCCGCTGTCGTTGGCGCTGGTCACCAGTCGTAACAGGCTCTCGGGAGCGGTCGTCCACGACGGTGCCGTCCGGATCACCCTGCACCCGATGAGCACGGGCGAAGCGCTCGACCTGATGCGATCGGTCCTGGGTGCGCGGGTGGACGGCGACCTAGCCGCCGCACGGATCATCGCCGACCGCGCTGGTCGCCTGCCGCTCGCGCTGCGCATCGCCGGCGAGCGTGCGAACCTGCTGCGCAATGTTCCGCTGCGCAAGCTGGCTGACGAGCTGACCAGTCGGCAGCCGCTCGACGTCCTCACTGCGGACGAGACGCTGGCCGTGAGGACCGTGCTGTCGTGGTCGCACGACGCGCTTCCCGGGCCGATGGCTGCCACGTTCAGGCAACTCGGCCTTCACCCCGGCGGCCCCATCAGGATCGAGGCTGCGGCCGCGCTCACCGGGCTGTCACCGTTGCAAGCACAGGGACACCTGTCCGCCCTCGCCACCGTGCATCTGGTCGAGCAGACCGCGCAAGACAAGTTCGTCATGCACGACCTCGTGCAGGCGTACGCCCTCGAACAGGCTCGCGAACTGGCCGGCGAACAGGCCAACCGAGCGGCTCTGGCGCGCTTGGTCGACCTGTACCTGAACACCGGAGCCGCAGCGATCCGGATGCTGTGGCCGTCTCGGCCGCGAAGGCCTCTCGACCTGCCGCAGGCCGAGGTGGCGACGCTGACCTTCCACGGCCCAGCTGACGCGGTCCGGTGGTTCGAGGACGAGTTGCAGCTCCTCGTCCGCCTGGTCCGCTGCGGAGCGCGGTGGAACATCACCTCGGTCGCGTACCTGCCGGTGGTGGTGAACGAGATGTTGTTCCACCGTCGAGCCTGGTCGTGGTGGGTACCGGCGTTGCGGGATGCGCTGGAGATGGCCCGGCGCGGCGGTCACCGCGATGCCGAGGCGTGGGCGCTGGAGACACTGGGCGACGCGGGCATCGACGAGATGAAGGCAGGGTCTTCGGCCAGCCTCTACCGGCAAGCCATGCAGATCAGGTGGGAGCTCGCGGACGTTAATGGCGTAGCGGCCTGCCACGTCGGCCTCGGCCGAGCTTGCTACCAGCTCAACGACCTCGACGCCGCTGTCACCCACCTGGAGACCGCTCGCCGGCTGAGCGCGGAGGCCGAAGATCAGTGGGAGTTCGCGGTGGCGTCCGCGCACCTTGCCTCCGTCTTGGCCGCATCAGGCGACACCGCGGGTGCGCGATCGCTGCTGACCGAAGTGCACACGATCTTCGACGAGGCCGAGGACTTGATGTCGTCGGGATGCACCTCGACACTGCTGGCAGGTCTGGCCGAGTCCAGTGGCGAATACGAGGTCGCCCTCCACCACCTGGAGAACGCGTTGCGCACCTTCACCAGAGTCGCCGACGTCTGGAGCCAAGCGCACATCCACCGGCGCGTCGGCGACCTGCACGCCGACCGCGGCAACCTCCAGGCCGCACACAGGTCGTGGTCCGCGGCCGCCGACTTGCTGAGCGGCAACACCGAGCCGACCGCAGCGGGGCTACGGAGACAGTTGATCGAAAGTCTCAAGGAGGACGTCTAGTGCACCAAGCGCTCAGCACCGTGCCCGCGCTCACCGGAAGTCTGGAGACCGATGAAGACGCGCTCGCATGGGCCGCGCACGACTACGGCGACACCGTTCACGATCGTCCAACAGCCGTTCTGAGGCCCGCCGACGCGGCCGACATCAGCACGGTGATCAGACATGCTGGCGTCCACGGCCTTACGGTCGTACCGCGCGGGCAAGGCCATTCCACCGGCGGCCAAGCACAAGCGCTCGGCGGAATCGTCATCGACATGACCTCACTCGCCGCGATTCACGAAGTCGGGCCCGACCGAGTCGTGGTTGATGCGGGCGTGAAGTGGAGCGACGTGCTGCGCGCGACGTTGCCGCACGGGCTCACGCCGCCGGTGCTGACCGACTACCTCGAACTGACCGTCGGCGGAACCCTGTCCGTCGGCGGCCTGGGCGGGGCCAGCCATCACCACGGCGCCCAAACCGACAATGTGATCTCGCTCGACGTCGTCACCCCTACCGGCGACGTCGTGACGTGCTCACCGAGTTCGAACCGCGCCGTGTTCGACGCCGTACGGGCGGGCCGCGGGCGCAACGGCGTCATCACCCGCGCCACCCTGCGCCTCGTTCGCGCACCGGAAACCGTTGCCTGGCACAAGCTCCACTATGACTCGATCAGCCAGCTCGTAGCCGATCAGCGGCAGCTGGTGACCGCGGGGACCTTCGACTACGTCGAGGGCCAGCTCAAGCTCCGTGAAGGCCGGCACGTCGCTGAGCTTGAGGCCGTCACGTTCATCGGGTCTGGCGCCGGAAGCGGCGACCTCGGAGGCTTGTCTTTCCTCGAAGCCGAGACCCACACCGCGACCTACTGGGAGTTCGTCGATCGGCTCGCCCCTGGTGAACCCGTCCTGCGCGAAGCCGGGCTTTGGGAGTCGCCGCACCCGTGGTGCAACCTCCTCGTGCCAAACGCCGCTGTGGAGGAGGTGCTCCACCACGCGGATAGTGCACTCGGCGCGGATCTCTACAGCGACTTCGGGCTCGTTCTCGCCTATCCGTTGCGCACCGACAGGATCAGTACGCCCCTGTTGCGTCTGCCGGACGACGATCTCTTCTTCCTGATCGCTGCTTTGAGGTACGCACCATCCGCATCGCCGGAAATCGTCAACGCAATGCAGGACGCGAACGCTCGCTTGATCGGCAAGACCATCGCCGCCGGCGGCACCCTCTACCTGGACCCGCTCTGAGGAACCAGGGCAGGCGACCATCCGAAACCCAACAGAAATCTCGCATCTAGTGCTCCTGCCTGCGGAAACGCGCCAGTAGATCAATCGGGTGAAATTGAAGTTCTGTTAAAGGAACGGTTGTTCGGTTGGTGTGCGGAGCTAGCCTGTGAAGGAACAATGCGCCGAATTCGCGTCAGGGGAGAACGATGGCGATGCCGAGGAAAGGGCTAGCCGCCCGCCGCAAGGCCATGGGGCATTCGCAGGAGAGTTTGGCCGAACTCCTCCGTGTGACGCCGGGAACCGTTGGCCGCTGGGAGCAGGGCAAGTCCAATCCCGACCTCTGGCTCCAACCCCGTCTCGCGAAGGCGCTGGCCCTGTCGGTTCAAGAGCTGATCGACCTCTTGAATCCGCCCGTTGAGGTGTCTGCGGCAGAAGCTCGGGATACTGATCGCTTGGATCGTGCGCTGGCGAACCCCTCGAAGGTCGACCTGGTCACCGTGGCGGAACTTCGTCAGCGCATTGCTCTGCTTGGCCTCCGCTATGACGGCGAGCGGTCGACCGGATTGCTGGCTGAGGCGGGGCAGACGCTCGGCCAAACTCGTCTGCTGTGCGCACATGCACGCGAGTACCAGGTGAAACGTGATCTGCTCGCCGCCGAGGCGGAGGCGTCCACCCTGATGGGGCAGTTCGTCTGGGACGCCTCACAGCGCCGCGACCACGATGCCGCGAAGGGCCACTTCACGACGGCGGCAGCCGCAGCTCGCAAGATCAACGATCCTGTGCTGGAGGCGGTCGCGCTGTTGCGCACGTCGTACGTGGAGCTGTACGGCACCGAGGATCCGATCGAGGGGCTGGCCCTCACCGAACGTGTGGCCGACGTGGCGCGGGGCCACAGCGACGTGTTGACCGGACTGGCAGAACTGCACGCCGCCGAAGCGCGGGCAATGGTCGGGCAACGCACGGCGTGCGAACGTTCGCTGGAACGCGCGCAGGACCACTTCGGACGGATCTCGGCCGACGAGCCTGTCACGGAAATGTTCTCCGAAAGCCAGTATGACCGCCTGGCCGGATCCTGCTACTTGCGCCTGAACGACGCTTCGAAGGCCCAGTCGACGTTGGAACGGGTCGTCTCCCAGGCGCCGTCCCGCTCGAAGTCGCGCACCATCGTGCTGGCGAACTTGAGCCTCGCGCACATCCAGCAGCGCGAACTCGACCACGCCGCGGCGGCTTTGCACAGCGCGCTCGACTGCGTCCAGACCACCTGGGGTGGCGGTGGCCTCAAGGTGATCTTCGGTGCCGCCCGGAAACTCCGTCCCTGGCGGAAGGAACCTGTGGTAGATCAGGTGTATGACCGCCTCTTCACCATGATGGCGGCGTCGTAGAAGGGGCTGGCCCGTGGCGAATCCCGACGAAGCGAAGGACAAGGTTCGCCGCCGCGTCTGGGACCTGCTCACCGAACACCGCGCTGCTCAACCGGACGTGCACGGATCGATCCCGAACTTCGTGGGCGCTGACGTGGCCGCCCAGAAGCTCGCCGAGCTTCCGGTGTGGGAGCAGGCGCGCGTGGTGAAGGCTGTCCCGGACAAGCCGCAGGCACCGGTCAGGCTGCTCGGGCTTCAGCAGGGCAAGCTGCTGTACGTGGCGGTTCCCAAGATCGCCGCCGATAAGCCGTTCTACGAACTCGACCCTGCGAAGCTGCCGGTTCCTCCGGAGGAGGCGGCTGTGCCGAAGAAGGCCGCATTGTTCGCGAGAACCGTCGACACGGACGAAATGGCCAAGATCGACCTGCTCGTGTGCGGGACTGTCGCGGTGAACCGCCGAGGTGTCCGGCTGGGGAAGGGCGCCGGATATGCCGACATCGAAGTCGCCTTGTTGCAGGAGGCGGGGCTGATCAGCGAGGCGACCACTATCGTCACGACAGTCCACGACCTCCAGGTCGTCGATGGCGATCTGCCGGAGACCAGCCACGACTTCTCCGTCGACCTGATCGTCACCCCGACCCAGATCATCGAGTGCGGACCGCCTCGACGCCCTGCGGGGATCTTCTGGTCGGAGCTGGACGCGGCGAAGATCGCCGCCATTCCCGCCCTGGCGTCGCGGGCGGCTCAGCGCGATCTCAGTTGATCGACTCCAGCTGCAATCGGCCGGTCCCCGTTTCGGCGTTTGGCCTGGTCTTTCGACGTAAACTGCGAGTTGTAATTGGGGGTGTCTGCTCGATGCGCGGCGAGCAGACACCCCCACTCAGCAAAATCAGCTACTCAGCAACGGGGTGGCGTTCACCAGTCAGCGCAGCGAGCGCTGTGGCAACTTCTTCGAGGGTGGCGCGGATGTAGGTCGTGGTGCTTCCTGCGTCGCTGTTGGTGTCGTTGTGCCCGGCGAACGCACGGGCGACGGCGTAGCCGAAGTGTCGTTCGACCCAGGTCAGCGTGGTGTACCGGAGCCAGTGCGTGCTGACGCCCTGCTTGCCGGCCCAGGTGAGGTTTTCGCCGACGCGGTTCCAGAGGTAGTCGTACCGGTGATAGGTGATCTGGGTGCCGTTCGCATTGCGCAGGAGTCGTCCGTTCATGGGGGCGCCGCGATGTTCGACGTGTTGAAGCAGGTGCCACATCAGTGTGGGAGAGACCGGTTGCCACCGAGAGGTCTCGCCCTTCTCGCGGAGATAGACCAGGCACTGCTCCTCGTCGAGGTCCTTTGGTCGCAGGGCCAGCCCGCCGCCACGACGGGCGGCGGTCTCGGTGTGGAACCGGACGATCAGCGAGTCGAGCTGCGGGTCGTTGCCGGTGGTGGCGACGATCTCGTTGAGCTGGTCCATCTGCTTGCCGGACAGGGCCCGCCGGTTGCTGGGCTGCCGTCGGGGTTTGGCTACCTTGGCGGCAGGGTTGGCGCGTTCGTCGATGAGGTCGTCGTTGACGGCGTGCCGATACAGGCAGCGCAGGGCAGCTATGAGGTGCTCGGCTGCGGAGTTGCCGTTGCGAGTGTTGCGCCGGACGGTCAGGTTGGCCTTGATGTGCTGGACGAGCCGCTGGATGTCGGTCGGGCTGCGGTTGCTGAGCGAGATGTCCGCCCACTGGTCCAGCACGCGGTTCCAGTACGGGGTGTAGGCGCGGCGGGTGCCGTCGCTGACGGCGGCGGCCACGACCGGGATGTACTCGGCGAACGTAGGCGCCGGCGGTTTGACCGAGTTGAGCAGGTCCTCGGCGGTCACGCCCATCCGGTCGAGGACCAGACGTGCGGCGTCGAGCTCGGCTCGGGTTGGTGCGCCGGTCATGCGTCCTCACCACCCGGCAGGAGGGGGAGCACCAGGTCGTCCAGGGCGACGGGCGGGAACACCGTGACGGTGCGGTGGCCGAGGTGAGCCGTCAGGAGGACCCGGTCCCCGGAACTGATGTCCGCCACGCGGCGGGCGTCGGCGGGCAGTCGGAGATAGCCCTCTCTGGTGGGCTTGAAGACGCCGTGCGGATCAGCGGTCACGACGAGCAGGTCACCGTGCTCGCGGATGTTCAGGCGGGTACCCGCGCTCCACTCCAGTGCCGCGGTGACGTGGCGATCCGCAACGCGGCCCCGGTGGTCGACGGTGGCCATCCGGTACAGGACGTTCGTCAGCCTGGGCGGGCGTGAGGCCGGGACGACGATGAGCGGGAGAGGCTGGCCCGCAGTGCGAGCGGATGCGCCTGCCGCTTGTCCTGGTGTGGTGTCCGGGACGATCGGCCGGATGTAGGAGATGGTCATCGAACGCCACCTGCTTGTGGCGTGGAAACGCAGAACAGGTGCTCAAGCAGACTTGAGCACCTGGCACGTAGACGTCGCAAATTTGCGACATTTTGGTGTCCGAGGGGGGACTTGAACCCCCACCCCCTTTCGGGGACTAGCACCTCAAGCTAGCGCGTCTGCCATTCCGCCACCCGGACCTGTTCAGTTGTCACCGCAGCTCGCGCCGTGGTGCGTGCATAGATTACATGATCGTCGGCAACGACCAAAATCGAGCGCCCCCAGCAAGGTTTTCGCTGGTAGGAGCATGGTCGGGTGCACAGGGCAGCGGAAGCCAGGCAGATCAAACTCAAGCGGGGCTAGGGTCATCGGGTGCTGACGACGGCGTTGGTGGAGTGGTTGCTGAAGGACGCGGACCCGGCCCTGCGTTGGCAGGTCGAACGGGACCTCCTGCACGAGCCCGAAGAGGTGTGGAAGGCGACGAGAGCACGAGTTGCCACGGAAGGCTTCGGGAAGCGGTTGCTGGAGCTCCAAGGTGAGGACGGGCAGTGGGCGGGTGGGGCCTTCTTCCCGCCTGGCTACGAGATGCGCGGCGACGAGCCGCAGCCGTGGACCGCGACCACCTGGACGTTGGTCACGTTGCGCGAGTGGGGGCTCGACCCCGAAGCGCTGCACGGCACTGCGGAGTTGTTGGCCGCCAACAGCCGGTGGGAGTACGACGGGTTGCCGTACTGGGGTGGCGAGGTCGACTGCTGCATCAACGCGATGACGGTGTCGAACGGGCTGTGGCTCGGGGTGGACGTCCACCACAACGTCGCGTGGTTCGTGGAGCACCAGCTTGAGGACGGCGGGTGGAACTGCGAGTGGGTTGAGGGGGCGAAGAGGTCGTCGTTCCACTCCACGCTCAACTCGCTCAAGGGGTTGCTGGACTACGAGGTGGCCACGGGGGGCACCGACGAGTCGAGGAGTGCGCGCAGGAGAGGGGAGGAGTACCTGCTCGAAAGGCACCTGTTCCGGCGGTTGTCGACGGGGGAGCCGGTGGCGGAGTGGGTGGACACGTTCCGGTACCCGTTGCGGTGGCAGTACAGCGTGCTCAACGCGGCCGACTACTTCCGGCGTGCAGCGCGGCCTGATGAGCGCATGGCGCAGGCCGTCGAGCGCATCAGGCAGCAGAGGCAGCCCGACGGGACGTGGGTGCAGGCTGGGCGGCATCCCGGGCGGATGTGGTTCGAGGTCGACGTCGAACGAGGGCAGCCGTCGAAGTGGCTGACGCTGTACGGGGCCAGGGTGCTGGAGTGGTGGGGCTAGATCCAGCCGCGGGCGCGGGCCATGCGGGCGGCCTCGTGGCGGTTCGAGGCGGCGGTTTTGCCGACTGCTGAGGACAGGTAGTTGCGGACGGTGCCGGGGGAGAGGGAGGCGCGGCGGGCGATTTCGTCGATCGGGGCGCCTTCCAGGGCCAGTTCGAGGACGTCGGCCTCGCGTGGGGTCAGGGGGCTGTCGCCGGCGCTGATGGCTTCTGCGGCCAGGGCCGGGTCGACGTAGCGGCCGCCGGAGTGGACGGTGCGGACGACGGTGGCCAGGACGTCGGCGGAGACGGTTTTCGGGAGGAAGCCGCGGACGCCGGCGGCCAGGGCGCGTTTCAGGTGGCCGGGGCGGCCGTGGGAGGTGACGATCATCGTGGAGCACGTGGGGAGCTCGGTGGCCAGGGTTTGGGCCACGGTGACGCCGTCGAGGTCGGGCATCTGCAGGTCGATCACGGCCACGTCGGGGCGGACTGCTCGGGCGGTGGCCACGGCTTCGGCGCCGGTGGCGGCTTGGGCGACGACCTCGAGGTCGTCCTCCAGGGCCAGGAGGGCGGCGAGGGCGCCGCGGATCAGGTGTTCGTCGTCGGCCAGGAGGATGCGGATCACGGGAGCTCCACGGTCAGCACGAAGCGGTGGGGGGGCTCCGGGGTGGCGGTCACCGAGCCGCCGAGGGTGGCCACGCGCTCGCGCAGGCCGGTGAGGCCGCTGCCGAAGCGGATGGTGGTGGCGGTGGCGCCGTCGTTGGACATGGTGAGGGTGGTGCCGCGCAACGCGATGGTGCACGTGCGGGCTTCGCTGTGGCGCAGGACGTTGGTCACGCCCTCGCGGACGGCCCAGCCCAGGGCTCCCGCGGCCTCGTCGGGGAGGGAGGGCTCGCCGATGACGCGGCAGTCGATGCCCGCGGAGGTGAGCAGGGAGCGGGCGCCGGCGAGCTCCACCGTGAGGTCCGCTGTGCGGTAGCCGGAGACGACGGCGCGGAGCTCGTCGAGGGACTCCTGAGCGATGCGGCGGACCTCCAGCATCTCGGCGACGGCCTCGTCACGGCCGCGTTGGGCGAGTTTCGCGGCCAGTTCGGCTTTCAGGGCGACGACGGAGAGGTTGCGGCCGACCACGTCGTGCAGGTCGCGGGCGAAGCGCAGGCGTTCCTCGGCCACGGCGAGGCTGGCGCGGACCTCACGGGAGCGGTCCAGCTCCCACATCGTGCCGATCATCCACACCGAGGTGCGGTAGACGGCGGTGAAGAAGACCAGGGCGATCGTCATCGGGACCGCGGCGCCCAGCGGCACGGTCAGCACCAGGAACACGCCGGTCGCGGCCACCACGGCCGCCGTCACGCGGGGGCGCAGGGTGCACGACACCGCGGTCACGAACAGCACCGGCACGAACAGCGTCACGGCGTCGACCGGGCCGTCGCGCCCGCCGGGTGGTGCGCCGGGGAGGACGGCCATGCCGCCTGCCACCACCACGGCGGTCACGACGGCGGCGACGGTCAGGGCAAGGCGCGGGAACGGCGCCTTGCCCAGATAGTGCTCGATGCCCTGGTGGACGAGCCACATGCAGCACGCGGCGTGCACGACGATCGCGACGATGGTGGCGACGGCGGCGGTGCGGCTCACGGAGTCGTCGTTCGCCAGGCTCGTCATCGGCAGGATCGGCAGCGCGACGAGGGTCAGGTAGAACGACGAGCGGGTGAAGTAGTCGAACCGCGACGCGCTGCTGCGCGAGCGCCACCAGGACAGCAAGGTCACCTCCGCGGCTCCCAGCGGAACCATCGCCGGACAGCGTAGACACCGGCCGCGACCCACGCCGCCAGCACGACCACCGGCTGCAGCACCGGGCCGTCGTGCCAGCCGGCCCGCAGCAGGTCCAGGACCGGGGTGAGCGGCAGGAACCGCAGCACCGTCTGGACCTCGTCGGGGAACACCGACAGCGGGACCATCAGGCCGCTGCCGATGATGCACGCCATCAGGACCGGCAACGACGTCACCTGCGCCATCTCGACGGTGCGGGTGAACGCCGCGGACGCCGCCGCCAGCAACGCGAACAGCAGCGTCCCGCCGACGACGCCCAGCAGCGGGAACCACGGCTTCGTCGGCACCGCCACGCCGGTGATCACGCCGATGATCACCGCGAACAGCACCATCTGCCCGATCGCGACCACCATCGACGGCAGCGCGGCACCGAACAGCACCTCGGGGTCGGTCAGCTCGCCGACGCGCAGGCGCTTGAGCACGAGCTCCTCGCGGCGCGCGACGAACACGGTGACGAGGTTGTAGTAGACCGCCATGAGCAGCACGAACCCGGTCAGGCCGACGACCAGCGGCACGCCGTCGGCGTCGATCGACAGCAGCAGCGGCACGACCAGCAGTGGCACGATGAGCGAGTTGAACAGGGCGGTGCGGTTGCGCCAGAACAGCTTCAGCTCCGCCTGCCCGATGGCCACGGCCCTCATGCCGCCTCCTCCGCGATCGCCAGGAACGCCTCTTCGAGGGACGCCGAGCGGGCGTCCAAACCGGACAGCACGACGTCCTGCGCGTGTGCCCACGTCAGCAGTTCGTGCAACGTCTCCTGCAGGGTGTTGGTGCGCACGGTCGCGCGGCCGGACTCGTCGAGGTCGGCCACGACGGGCAGCGCGATGCCGGCGGGCGGCGTGAACGTGATGCGCGCCGGGTAGGCGTCGACGACCTCGGACACCGTGCCGCGCGCGACGATGCGGCCGCGGTGCATGATGGCCAGCCGATCGGCCAGTTCCTGCGCTTCTTCCAGGTAGTGCGTCGTCAGCAGCACGGTGGTGCCCTCGTGCAGGAGGGTGCGGATCAGCTGCCACGTGTTGCGCCGGCTCTCCGGGTCGAGGCCGGTGGTCGGCTCGTCGAGGAACAGCACCTCTGGCTGGCCGAGCAACGCGAGCGCCAGGTCCAGGCGCCGCCGTTCACCGCCGGAGAGCTGCTTCACCCGCACCGCCGAGCGGTGGCCCAGGTCGACGAGGTCGAGCGCCTCGGCGACCGGGCGGGGCCGGGTCAGCGTGCCCGCCCACATCGTGGTCGCCTCGGACACGGTCAGGTCGGGCGGGAAGCCGCCCTCCTGCAACATCACGCCCACCCGCGGGCGCACGGCCTTGCGCTCCAGGAACGGGTCGTGGCCCAGGACCCGGACGGTCCCCTCCGCCGGCCGGGTCAGGCCCTCCACCACCTCGACGGTCGAGGTCTTGCCCGCGCCGTTCGTGCCGAGCAACGCGAACATCTCGCCGCGCTCCACCTCGAACGAGACGCCGCGCACGGCCTCGAATCCCCCTGAGTAGCGCCGGGTCAGGTCTTTCACCTCGATCGCTGTCATGTGTTCAACGATCGCGTGAAATTCCCGGTCCCGGCAGTGTCAGGACGCATCGGAACGTGATGACAGATGTCATGCCCCCGACAGGCCCGCGCACGCTTTAATGTCACACTTGTGCTAAAAAGATCCGGCACGGGCACTGTGCGAAATGGGGCGAGGGGGACGCGGTGGGTACGGGGTTGTTGCTCGCGTTGGCGGGGCTGGCGTTGCTGGACTCGACGAGCATCGGGACGTTGTTCGTCCCGATCTGGTTGATGCTCGCGCCGGGGCGGTTGCGGGTCGGGCGGTTCGCCGTCTACCTGGGCACGATCACGGTGTTCTACTTCGTGGTCGGCATCGGGCTGGTGCTGGGGGCGGCGCAGGTGCTGGAGCACCTCGACGGGCGGGTGGCGCTGTGGGGCCAGCTCGTGATCGGCGTCGGGTTGTTCGTCGTGAGCTTCCGCTTCGACAGCAAGAAGAAGACCGACACGACGAAGTGGACGAGGCGGGTCGGCGGGTCCACGGCCGCGCTCGTCGGGGTCGCGCTGCTGGCCGGGGTGGTGGAGCTCGCGACGATGCTGCCCTACCTCGGCGCGATCGGGATGATGAGCGCCGCGGACCTCACGCCGGCGCAGACCGGGTTGCTGCTCGCCGGGTACTGCGTGGTCATGGTCGTGCCCGCGCTGGTGCTGCTGGCCGCGCGGATCGCGTTGCGGGAACGGGTCGAGCCGGTGCTGCAGCGGATCAGCAGGTGGTTCGCGGAGAAGGGCGCCGGCGCCACCGGGTGGATCCTCGGGATCGCCGGGTTCCTGGTGGCGCGGGACGCGGTCGCGCGGCTGTTCTTCCTGTAAACGCGTTGACGGGGCCGGGAGACTGCGGTCGTGGTTTCGGTGTTGTGGATCTGCGGACCTCCCGGTGTCGGCAAGACCGTGGTCGGGTGGGAGGTGCACCGCCGCAACGGCGGGGCGTACGTCGACGTCGACCAGCTCGGCATCTGCTACCCGGACCCGGACGACGACCCCGGCCGGTACCGCATGAAGGCCCGCAACCTGGCCGCGGTGGTGGCCGGCGCGCGGGCGAGCGGGGTGCGCAGCCTCGTCGTGTCCGGTGTGGCCGATCCGAACGGCGCCGCGCCGATTCCCGGCGCGACGCTGACGGTGTGCCGGCTGCGGGCCGACCGCGAGGTGCTGCGGGAGCGGTACCTCGGGCGCGGGATGCGGCCGGAGCAGCTCGACCACGTGCTGCGCGAGGCCGACGAGCTCGACGCCCGCGCGATCGGCGACGTGTGCGTGGACACGACCGGGCTGTCGGTCGCCGAGGTGGCGGACCGGGTCGAGCGGGCGGCCGGCGACTGGGCAGGGCCGGAGCGGGTCCTGTGGTTCTGCGGCACGACCGGTGTCGGCAAGTCGGTCGTCGGCTTCGCGGTGTACCTGCGGCTGCTGGGCACGGGGGTGCGCGCCGGGTTCGTCGACGCGGGCCAGCTCGGGTTCGGGATGGAGCAGGCCCGCGCGGACAACCTCGCGGCGGTGTGGCGGACCTACCGGGAGGCCGGGGCACGGGTGCTGGTCGTGGTCGGCCCGTACGCCGACGTGTTCCCCGGCGCCACGGTGTACCGGCTGGAGGCCTCGCGCGCGGACCTCGTGGAGCGGATCCGGCGGCGGGGCAGGGGAGAGGGCTGGCCGGAGCCGGGTGACCCGCTGGCGGGGCGGTCGGAGGAGGAGCTCGACCGGGTGGTCGAGGAGGCCGTGGCGCAGGCCTGGCGGCTGCGGGGGATCGGCACGGCGGTCAACACGTCCGGGCGCACGGCCGAGGAGGTGGCCGCGTCGCTGGTGCCCTGAGGTGGTGGGATGGCCACCATGGAGCTCCAGCAGCTGGTGGACCGCATCGCGGGCGAGGTCATGCCCGGCGGTGCGGCCGCGGACTACATCCCGGCGCTCGCACGGGTCGACGCGCGGCGGTTCGGCATGGCGGTCGCCACGCTCGACGGCGAGGTGTGCGGGGCGGGGGAGTACCGGGCGCCGTTCTCGATCCAGAGCATCTCGAAGGCGTTCACGCTGGCGCTCGCCGTGGGCGACGAGCTGTGGGAGCGGGTGGGGCGGGAGCCGTCGGGGTCGCCGTTCAACTCGCTGGTGCAGCTGGAGACCGAGAACGGCATCCCGCGCAACCCGTTCATCAACGCCGGGGCGCTCGTGGTCACCGACCACCTCGGGCCGGGCGCGTCGGACCGGCTGCTCGACTTCCTGCGCGCGGAGAGCGGCAACCACGCGATCGACGTGGACGAGGAGGTCGCCAGGTCCGAACTGGACCACGGCGACCGCAACCGCGCGCTGGCGCACTTCATGGCCTCCTACGGCAACATGCGCAACCCGGTCGACGTCGTGTTGCACGAGTACGTGCGGCAGTGTTCGATCGCGATGAGCTGCGCGGACCTGGCCAGGAGCGCGCTGTTCCTGGCACGGCACGGGGTGCGCAACGACGGCGAGCGGCTGCTCGGGGTCAGTGGCGCGAAGCGGGTCAACGCGGTGATGCTGACGTGCGGCACCTACGACGCGGCCGGGCAGTTCGCCTACCGGGTCGGGTTGCCGGGCAAGAGCGGCGTCGGCGGCGGCATCGTGGCCGTGGTGCCGGGCAGGTGCGCGATCTGCGTGTGGGGTCCCGGGCTGGACGCCCGCGGCAACTCGGTGGCCGGGGTCGACGCGCTCGACAGGTTCACCACTCTCACAGGGTGGTCGGTGTTCTGACGGGTGGTAGGAAGACGGGGTGAGCACATTGGGCAACGCGCTGGCACGGGCCGAGGACGAGGCCGTCACGCTCGTCAGCGAGCTGATCAGGATCGACACCACCAACACCGGTGACCCCGCGACGGTGGTGGGGGAGCGCAAGGCCGCGGAGTGGGTGGCCGAGAAGCTCGGGGAGGTCGGCTACGAGACGACCTACGTCGAGTCGGGTGCGAAGGGGCGCGGCAACGTGGTCGCGCGGCTCGCGGGCGCCGACCCGAACCGGGGCGCGCTGCTCGTGCACGGGCACCTCGACGTCGTGCCCGCCGACGCGTCGGAGTGGTCGGTGCACCCGTTCTCCGGTGCGGTGCAGGACGGGTACGTGTGGGGCCGCGGCGCCGTCGACATGAAGGACATGGTCGGCATGACGCTCGCGCTGGCCAGGCACTTCAAACGGGAGAACGTCGTGCCGCCACGCGACATCGTGTTCGCGTTCCTCGCCGACGAGGAGGCCGGCGGCCTCTACGGGGCGAAGTGGCTGGTCGACAACCGGCCGGAGCTGTTCGAGGGCGTCACCGAGGCGGTCAGCGAGGTCGGCGGGTTCTCGATCACGCTCAAGGACGACGTCCGCGCCTACCTCGTGGAGACCGCCGAGAAGGGCATCCGCTGGCTGAAGCTGCGGGTCAAGGGCACCGCCGGGCACGGCAGCATGATCCACCGCGACAACGCCGTGGCCAAGCTCGCCGCCGCCGTCACCAAGCTCGACCAGCACCAGTGGCCGCTGATCATCCGGCCGTCGGTGCGCGAGTTCCTCGACGGCGTCACCGAGATCACCGGCCTGGACTTCCCCGAGGACGACGTCGAGGGCTCGATCGGCAAGCTCGGCGCGCTGTCGCGGATGATCGGCGCGACGCTGCGCGACACCGCGAACCCGACGATGCTCACGGCCGGCTACAAGGCCAACGTCATCCCGTCCACCGCCGAGGCGACCGTCGACTGCCGCATCCTGCCCGGTCGCGAGGAGGCGTTCGACCGCGAGCTGGCCGAGCTGCTCGGCCCGGACGTGGAACGCGAGTGGATCGGCCTGCCGCCCGTGGAGACGACGTTCGACGGCGCGCTCGTGGACGCCATGACCGCCTCGATCACCGCCGAGGACCCCGGTGCGCGCGTGCTGCCGTACATGCTCTCCGGCGGCACCGACGCGAAGTCGTTCCAGCAGCTGGGGATCCGCAACTTCGGCTTCGCACCGTTGAAGCTGCCGGCCGACCTGGACTTCTCCGGGCTGTTCCACGGCGTGGACGAGCGCGTGCCGGTGGAGGCGCTGAAGTTCGGTGTGCGGGTGCTGGACCGGTTCCTGCGCAACAGCTGACGGGACCGTCCGGCGGCTCAAGCAGTCGTCTCCCGCGTCGCATCCCTGTCGCTCCCTCTCGTCCCGGGCCGTTGTGCGGCGGCCGGGTCGTCGAGGGCGCGCAGGGCGTTGTACGAGTCCTGCACGAGCGTGGCTCGCACGGTCGGGCCCGTGTTGGCGAGGACCACGAGCGCGGTGCGGCGCTGCGGGCTGAACCCGGCGAACGCGGTGCAGCCGCGCGTGCCCCCGGAGTGGAACAGCAGGTCGTGGTCGGGGAGGCGGCGCAGGTTCCACACCAGGCACAGGTGGTCGGTGGCGGAGACGGCGACGCGGGGCGCGACGACGTCGGCGAGCGCGGGCGCGAGGGAGGCCGGTCGGCCGTCGAGGAGGGCGGTCAGCAGGACGAGCAGGTCGCGGGCGGAGGACCGGAGCGCGCCGGCGGCGGGCATCCCGGGCATCTCCCACGGCGGCCGCGGCCGGCCGCGCAGGTGACCGGTGGCCTGCGGCGCGGTGTCGAAACCGGTGTCGGTCAGGCCGAGGGGACGCAGGACGCGGTCGGCGAGCAGGTCCTCGAACGGCCGGCCGGTCGCGCGGGCCAGTGCCAGGCCGAGCACGGCGACGCCGAAGTTCGAGTACCGCGCTCGGTCGTCGGGGCGGACGCGGGTGCGGCGCAGCGCCGCCGTCAGGCGCTCTGGTCCGAACGCCCGGTAGGGGTTGGTGCGCCAGGCGGGCAAGGCCGCGCGCAGCAGGCCCGGTGGCAGCCGGGGCAGGCCGGAGGTGTGCGTGGCCAGGCGCTCCAGCGTGACGCCGGGGCCCAGGCCGGTGTCCAGGAAGCGGTCCACCGGGTCGTCGTGCCGCACCTCGCCGCGCGCCACCAGCTCGGCCAGCAGCAGCGCGGTGAACGTCTTGGTCAGCGAGCCGATCTCGAACCGGGTGGCGGCGGTGACCGGGTGCGGGTCGTCCAGCGCGGTGACGCCCGCGACCAGCACGGTCTCCTCGTCGCCCACCCGAGCGGCGACGGCGACACCGGGTGCGGCGGACAGCAGTGCGGTGATCCGGTCCTCGTTCACCCTGCGAGCAGCCGGGACAGCGCGAGCGTGCCCGCCGCGGTCGCGACCACGGCGGTGTGCTGGTGGTCGAGGAACCGGGTGCGCGGGTCGTCGGACACGGGTTCGCCGTCACGGGGCACCAGGCCGTCCTCGTGCTGGGCGGCGGCGAACGGCGCCCACTCGGCGGCCTCGATGCGCGGCTCCGGCAGGCACGCGCCCACGAGGAGCAGTTCGCCCACCAGGTCCCACTGCCGCGCCTCGGTCCACACGTCGATCCACACCGGCAGCCACGCGTCGAGGTAGCGGGCCGTGCCGGCCGGCAGGCCCTCCGGACGCGCGCCCCAGTCGGTGAGGTGGAAGACGGTGTGCGTGGCGCAGTACCCGGTGTACCAGTCGATCACCCACGGCTCGGGCTCGCGGCCGAGCCAGGTCGCGGCGGTCAGGGCGTCCCAGTCGTCGTCGCGCGGGATGCCCACGACGCGGTGCGCGTTGGCCACGGCGAGCCGCCGGTTGGGCACCACCTCGTTCACCGCGTCGGCGGCCGAGCTGTGCGCGGCGACCCGTTCCAGGGCGGCGTGCCGGTACCCGGAGCGGGCGAACGACGCGTAGGTCTCCACCGGGTCGGTGAGCAGGGCGTGCCGGAGCTGGCGCTCGTAGAGCAGGTCGCCGCGGCGCATCTGCTCCCAGGAGAAGTCGAGCAGCTCTCGCGCGTGCCGCAGCTGCGCGGCACCGGCAACGCCCTCGCGCAGCACGAACGCGGACGCCAGGGCCACCTCGCACAGGGGCTTGTAGACGCTGTTGGGGTCGTCGAGGTCGGCGGTCGCCGTGTCGGTGAAAGCACCCAGCTCGTGGTGCGCGTGCAGCCAGGCCATCGCCCGGCTCGCCACGTCGTGCACCACCGCGGTCGGTGCCGAGGGCACCGGAGGCGTCGGGGCCGGGAGCGCCGGTCGCGAGGACACCGGCTCGGCGGCGAGGACGCGTTCAGCGATGGCCAGGTCCAGCAGCAGCCGGGCGTCGGCGCCCGCGTGCAGCCTCAGGTGCTCCACCAGCAGGGCCGCGTCCAGCGGAACCCGGTCGGCGAGCAGGGCCACCCAGCGAACCAGGCGTGCTGCGGTGGCGTAGTCCCGGCGCAGCACGGCCCGGGTGGTACCCCTGGCCAGTGCGAGCGGCGCACCCGCCACCGCCTCGAACACCGGGCCGTCCAAGCCCGGCAGAGCCAGCGGCGAGAGCTGGGCGACGGCCACCGACCAGCGCGCCCACTGCTCGGCCGGGCCCAGCAGGGCGTCGACCGGTGACGTGCCGAGGTGGGCCGAGGCCTCCCGGTTCTCCCACACCTCGACGGTCCCAGGCGGCGCGCACCGCCCGTCGGTGAGCCGCACCAGCAGCTCGGCGGTTGCCTGGTCCCGGTGGGCCAGCACGCACTGCTGGTGCGTCACCGGCTGCTGGACGGGCGGGAACGCCTCGAAAGCGTCGGACACGACAGCGGCGTCCCGGCCCTCCAGGGGGCGGCCCGCCAGCAGGTGCGGCGCGAAGGCGTCGGCGCCCACCAGGCGGACCGCCCACAGGCCGGCCACGCCGTCGGCGCAGGAGTCGAGGAAGTCGGCGAGCCTCGTCGGCACACCTTCCCCGAGTGCGCCGACGAGGTGTCCGGCCAGTGCGGCGACCGCGTCCGCACGAGACGTGCGGTCGATCGCGCCACCTGTGGTCACCGCTTCTCCGGCTCCGTCGGGTTGCCGGGGGAGACGATCAGCAGCAGACCGGCCAGGAGCGCGCCGCCGGCGGTGGGCACGTGCAGCGGCGGGTCGGCCACCGCGGCCTCGGGCTCCGCCACCGCCGTCATCAGTTCGGCCATGTCCTCCGGCGCAACAACCGGACGGGCCAGTGTTCGCATCATCACAACCTCCTCCTTCGCTTCGTTCTTCCGGAGTACCACCTCGAACGCGGGGACACGCGCTGTATCACCCGTTCCAGTGAAGGAATCCACAACGGACAGGTGGTGCTGTGTCGCAGATGGACCGTGTCTTTTCGGTGTGTCGTGTCGTTGGGCATGCAGACGGCACGGCGAAAGGAACGGCATGGTGCGGCTGGAGGACGGGACCGAGCTCAACGTGCTGCGGGCGGGCGATCCCGACGCGCGGACCACGATCGTGCTGGCGCACGGGTACGCGCTCGACCACCGCAGCTGGCACAAGGTCGTCGACCGGCTCAGCGGCGACTTCCAGGTGATCGCCTACGACCACCGCGGCCACGGCGAGTCCTCGAAGGCCGACAAGGAGACCGCGACGATCGAGCAGCTCGGCGACGACCTGGGTGAGCTGATCGAACGCGCGGTGCCCAGCGGTGACGTGGTGATCGCCGGGCACTCGATGGGCGGCATGGCGGCGCTGGCGATGGCCGAACGCAGGCCGCGGCTGTTCCGGCAGCGGGTGCTGGGCATCGTGTTCGTGTCGACGGCGGCGAGCGGGCTGTCGGAGACCTCGCTCGCGTGGCCCAAGTCGCTCGGCAAGCTGGTGCGGGAGCTGGAACGGGCGTTCGGGCCGATCGTGCGGGCGGTCAGGGAGAAGATCGAGCCCACCAAGACCGCGGGCCTGCGGTGGTGGCTCTTCGGTGACGAGCCGTCCGACGACGACGTCGAGCTGACCGCGGACATGGTGTGGGGGGAGTGGCCGGAGACGGTGGCGTTGTTCCGCCCGGCCGTGGACCGCTACGACCGCGAGGCGGGACTGACCGTGGCGCAGGAGAAGGCCGTCGTCGCGGTGGTGGGCGACGAGGACCGGCTGGTGTCCGAGTCGGACGTGGCCAGGTTCGGCGGCACGTCGGTGGTGCTGCCCGACGCGGGGCATATGCTCCCGTTGGAACGTCCCGCGGAGATCGCGAACCTGATCCGCGAGGTGGCCAAGGCCTGATGGTCGGCGGGGGCGCGGTGATGTGCCCCCCACCGACCATCTCGCGGCCGCAACCGGTCGTGGAGCAGGTGAGGAACGCGCGGCCTGCCAGGTGGCGCGTTCTCGACACGCTTTCCGGAATCGTCTACGACGCGGAGGTGCGGCGCCGTCCCGGTGGCCGGCCGAAGAGCCGCACGTGCTCGCCGACGAGCCATTCCTTGAGCGGTGCCCACTCGGGGTGGTGGTTCAGCACCAGCAGGCGGTGCATCCACCAGTTCGGGTCGTCGGCGCGGGGGAACGCGGCCAGCCACGCCGCTCTGTCCTGCGCGGACAGTCCCCACAGGTGTGCCAGCTGGCCCTGGGCGTCGGTGTCGAGCTGGGCGGTGACCTGGCCGTTCTCGGTGTGCCACTCGGCTCTCAGCTCGCGCAGGACGGCGAGAGCGCTCTCATCGTTCTCCGGGGCCGTGACGACCACGGTGTGCAGGCCCTGGGCCGCGGCTTCGGCGAGCAGGGCACGGGTGGACGGTTCGTCGTGCGGCAGTGCGCTGTGCGCGACCCCGACTTGTTGCGGCACGAGCTCCATGACCCAGAATCTGATCACATATTCTACGACTCCGGTCAATTTTATTGCTTCAGTGTTGACTGAAATGAACCGTCACGCGGTGCTCAGCTTCAACGAACGAACAGGGGATCTCAAACGCCGGGACGTGGGCACCTCAGCGTTGTGGGCCGCAGGCGGAGGGGGCGTTTGAGCGGCACTTCGTGTCGTGTGACGCGTTACGTGATGAGTCCGGGCAGGTCGCCCGGGACGCGCTTGCGGCGCAGCCACACCTTGCGGGAGCCGTCGCCGTAGAGCAGCGTGCGGGACAGCTCCCAGCCCGCGAACTCGGCGTGGATGGCCAGCTGCGTGGTCGCGGTGCGGCGGGAGATGCCGGGCGGCAGGCGCAGCGGCCGGTATTCCCAGTCCCCGTCGATCACCCCTTCGGTCATGGCGAGATCACCTGTATCCCTCCGTTGTCGCCGGACGTGACGGTGACGCGTCCGGTCTCCTGGTCGACGCTGACCGTGTTGGGTTGGCGCACGGTGGCGAAGCGGTGCTTCTCGGACGGCTCGCCGGCGGCGACGTCCAGGCCGACGACCTCGTTGCGGTCGGTGAGCGTGATCCACGCGATGTCGCGCTTGGCGTCGTAGGCGATGCCGTAGGGGGTGCCGGGCACGGGGTAGCGCTGGCGCATGATCAGCGGGTCGATCGAGAACGCGATGAACTCGCCGCCGCGGGTGTCGACGACGAGCAGGCGGCCGAAGCGGTCGGGCACGGCGTTGGTGGCACCGTCGCCGGCGCGCAGGCCGGGGCCGCGGGTGGGGGAGCCCTTGTCGTCGGTGGTCATCTCGAAGACGGCGCTGCGGAGCCGGTCGAGCTCGACCTTGCGGCCGTTGACCTCGAACTTCAGGGTGGTGTCGCCCTCGGTGAACGAGCCGCCGGGCGTGATGTCGCCGGGCAGGGCGGTGTTCTGGGCGGGGGAGAGGGCCGGTTTGGCGACCTCGAGCGTCTCGGCGACCTGCAGCGGGTCCTGCGACTTCTCGCTCTGTCCGCACGCCGTCAGCGTCGCGGTGGCCAAGATCAGAGCTGCGAGCCGGTGCAAGGTCGTTCCTCCGTGGATCTGCGTGGTCTTCCAGCATGCCCGCAGTGCTCGCGAAGGTCACGCGAGGGGTGGGGTGAATCTCGTTCAGGGCCTTCTGGTCTGTTATCTCAATAACTTCAGTGTTGACTAAATTCAACACCTTCACGACAGCGACTACCAGCAGAAACTCACGAACGCAGAACAGCCAGGAACTCAGGGCATCGGGCGCTCGGGGTAGGCGAGCTCGATGGCGCTGACGTCGTCGAGTGCGGCGCGGATCGCGGGCGGGAGGGTGAGCTGTTCGACGTCGAGGGACGCGAGGAGCTGGTTGGTGTCGCGGGCGCCGACGACGGGGGCGACGACGCCGGGCCGGTCGCGGACCCAGGCCAGTGCGACGCACAGGGCGGAGGTGCCGAGTCCTTCGGCGGCGGTGCTGACGGCCTGGACGATGCGGGCGGCGCGGTCGGTGCGGTGTTGTTCGACGTAGCCGGCGAAGTGGGCGGAGGCGCCGCGGGAGTCGGGTGGGGTGCCGTTGCGGTACTTGCCGGTGAGGACGCCGCGGCCGAGTGGTGCCCAGGGCAGGAGGCCGAGGCCGTGGTGGGCGGCGGCGGGGGCGACTTCGCGTTCGATGCCGCGTTCGAGCAGGGAGTATTCGTGCTGGGTGGAGATGAGGGGGAAGGTGGTGGGGGTGGTGGCTGCGGTGGCGAGTTGCCAGCCGCTGTAGTTGGAGGTGCCGGCGTAGCGGACTTTTCCTGCGGTGATGGCGGTGTCGAGTGCGGAGAGTGTTTCTTCGACGGGGACGGTGGGGTCCCAGGCGTGGAGTTGCCAGAGGTCGACGTGGTCGACGCCGATGCGGCGCAGGGAGCCGTCGAGTGCGGTGAGGAGGGCGCCGCGGCTGGCGCCGCCGCCGAAGGGGCCGTCGGTGCGGCGTGCGACGGCTTTGGTGGCGATGACGAGGTGGTCGCGGGGGACGACTTCGTCGATGAGGGTGCCGAGGATGCGTTCGGATTCGCCTTCGGTGTAGACGTCGGCGGTGTCGATGAGGGTGCCGCCGGCGTCGGCGAAGGCCATGAGCTGGGTGGCGGCCTCGTCTGCGTCGGTGTCGCGGCCCCACGTCATCGTGCCCAGTGCGAGGCGGGAGACGCGGAGGCCGCTGCGGCCGAGGTGTCGCTGTTCCACGTGCGGGATGCTAAGGGGTGATGATCGTGTCAGCCTGGCAATCGGTGTTACTGACCGGTAGGGTCTCGCTGCGTGAAGCTGGGACTGAACCTCGGGTACTGGGGCGCCGGTAATGACGCGGCGAACCTCGAGCTGGCGAAAGAGGCCGACCGGCTCGGTTTTTCGGTGGTGTGGGCGGCGGAGGCGTATGGCTCCGATGCGCCGACGGTGCTGGCGTGGGTGGCGGCGCAGACGGACCGCATCGACGTGGGCAGTGCGATCTTCCAGATTCCGGCGCGGACGCCTGCGATGGCGGCGATGACGGCGGCGACGCTGGACACGTTGTCGGGTGGCCGGTTCCGGATGGGGCTGGGGGTGTCGGGTCCGCAGGTGTCGGAGGGGTGGCACGGTGTGCGGTTCGACAAGCCGTTGGCGCGGACGCGTGAGTACGTGGAGATCGTGAAGCGTGCGTTGTCGCGGGAGAAGCTGCGGTTCGAGGGTGAGCATTACACGTTGCCGTTGCCGGATGGTCCTGGCAAGGCGTTGCAGTTGACGGTGCACCCGGTTCGGGAGCAGATCCCGGTGTACCTGGCGGCGGTGGGTCCGAAGAACCTGGAGTTGACGGGGGAGATCGCGGACGGGTGGTTGGCGATCTTCTTCTCGCCGGAGTTCTCTGCGGAGTCGCTGGCGTCGGTGCGGGCGGGCCGGGAGAGGGCCGGCAGGTCGATGGAGGGGTTCGACGTCGTTCCGACGGTGCCGTTGGTGGTGGGTGAGGACTGGAAGGCGTGTGCGGATCCGGTGCGGGCGTACACGGCGTTGTACGTGGGCGGCATGGGGTCGCGGAAGCAGAACTTCTACAACAACCTGATGGTGCGGATGGGTTTTCCGGCTGAGGCGGAGGAGATCCAGGAGAGGTACCTGTCGCGGGACTACGCGGGTGCGATGGGGGCGATCCCGTTGGAGTTCTTGGACGCGACGGCGTTGCTGGGGTCGAGGGAGCGCATAGCGGAGAAGATGCAGGCGCTTGCTGCCGCGGGGGTCACCACGCTGTCCGTTTCGCCGATGCTGCAAGATCTGGAGCAGGGGATCGCGGGTCTTCGGATCGCGGCCGAGGCTTTGGATCTGGCAGGAGTGGGTAGTTGAGCTGGTTGCAGGCTCTGGTCCTCGGACTGGTCCAAGGACTGACGGAATTCCTGCCGATTTCCAGCAGTGCGCACCTGCGCATCACGTCGACGTTGTTCTTCGGCAACGATGCGGGTGCGTCGTTCACCGCGGTGATCCAGTTGGGTACCGAGGTGGCGGTGCTGATCTACTTCGCGAAGGACATCGGGCGCTTCATCAGCGCCTGGTTCCGCGGTTTGGTCAACGCGGAGGCGCGCAAGGAGCGGGATTACCGGCTTGCTTGGTACGTGATCATCGGTTCGGTGCCGATCTCGGTGCTCGGGTACCTGTTGAAGGACGAGATCCGGACGTCGGCGCGGAACCTGTGGATCACGGCGACGATGCTGGTGGTGTTCGGTCTGCTGCTGGGTTTGGCTGATCATCTGGCGAAGCAGCAGCGGGATGAGCTGCGGATGAAGGACGCGATCGGGATGGGGTTGGCGCAGGCGCTGGCGTTGATCCCGGGGGTGTCGCGGTCGGGTGGGACGTTGACGGCGGGGTTGTTCCTGGGGCTGACGCGGGAGGCGGCGGCGCGGTACTCGTTCCTGCTGGCGATTCCGGCGGTGTTCGGTGCGGGGTTGTTCTCGATCCCGGACGTGCTGGAGCGCAGTGGTGAGGGTGTGCAGGCGTCGATCCCGCAGATGGTCGTCGCGACCGTCATCTCGTTCGTGGTCGGGTACGCGACGATCGCGTGGTTGTTGAAGTACGTGTCGAAGCATTCGTACTCGGCTTTTGTGTGGTATCGGCTGATGCTGGGCCTGGTGCTGATGGGGCTGCTGTCGATGGGGTTGATCCAGCCGATCTAAGGTGGGTGCCGTGGCCACGGTGATCCTGCTTCGACATGCTCGTTCGACCGCCAACGGTTCCGGTGTGCTCGCCGGGCGGATGTTGGGTGTGGGTTTGGACGAGCGGGGGCAGGCGCAGGCCGCGGCTCTCGTCGCCCGGTTGAGGGACGTCCCGGTGGCTGCGGTGGTGTCGTCGCCGTTGCAGCGGTGTGAGGAGACGTTGGCGCCGTTGCTGGCGGACCGGGAGCTGGAGGCGGTTGCGGAGCCGGACGTGTCCGAGGTGGATTACGGGGCGTGGACCGGCAAGGCGCTCAAGGACTTGTTGAGCGAGCCGTTGTGGACGGTGGTGCAGCAGCACCCGTCGGCGGCGGTGTTCCCGGAGGGTGAGGGGTTGGCGCACGTGCAGGCGCGTGCGGTGGCCGCGGTGCGGGCGCATGATGCGCGGATCGCCGAGGAGCACGGTCCGGGTGCGGTGTGGGTGTTGTGCTCGCACGGTGATGTGATCAAGTCGGTGTTGGCGGATGCGCTGGGTGTGCACTTGGACGGGTTCCAGCGGATTGTGGTGGATCCGTGTTCGGTGTCGGTGGTGCAGTACACGCAGACGCGGCCGTTCGTGTTGCGGGTGAACGACAACGGTGGGGATCTGGCGGGTGTGGTGCCGAAGGCGCCGCCGCAGGAGGAGCCGTCGTCGGACGCTACCGTGGGTGGCGCGACCGGAGCTTGAGGTAGCGCTGTTCCTGGGCGTTCAGCGTGAGTGTGGCGGCTTTGTCGTACTCTTCGCGGGCGTGGTGGTGGTCTCCGCGCAGGTCGAGCAGGTGTGCTTTGACGGCGTGGACGCGGTGGTGGTCGAGGTCCAGTGTGGACAGCTCGGCGAGGGCCCGGTCGGGGCCGTGGACCATGGCGAGGGCGACGATGCGGTTGAGGGCGACCATGGGGCCGGGTGCCAGTGCGGTGAGCAGGTCGTAGAGGCCGAGGATCTCGGGCCAGTCGGTGTCGTCGGCGGTGTTCGCGTCGGCGTGGACGGCGGCGATGGCGGCTTGCAGCTGGTAGGGGCCGATCTGGGTGGTGCGCAGGGCGTGCTGGATGAGCCGGGTGCCTTCGTCGATGGCGTCGGTGTCCCACAGGCCGCGGTTCTGTTCGGCCAGCGGGACGAGGTCGCCGTGTTCGGTGGTGCGGGCGGGTCTGCGGGCGTCGGTGAGCAGCATCAGCGCGAGCAGTCCGGTGAGTTCGCCGTCGTCGGGGCGGGTGTGGTGCAGCCGGCGGGTGAGGCGGAGGGCTTCGGCGGTGAGGTCGACGCGGACGAGGGTGTCGCCGGAGCTGGCGGTGGAGCCTTCGGTGAAGATCAGGTAGAGCACGTGCAGGACGGCGGTGAGGTCGGTGGGCGGCCGGAACGTGGCCCCGGCCTGTTTGATCTTCTGCTTGGCCCGGCTGATGCGCTGTGCCACGGTGGCTTCGGGTACGAGGAACGCCCTGGCGATCTCCGCTGTCGTGAGGCCGCCCACCGCGCGCAGTGTCAGGGCGATCTGCGAGGCCGTGGTGAGGCTTTCGTGGCAGCACATCGCGAGGATCGTGAGCGTGTCGTCGCGGGCCGGCGCCGGGTCCGCGGGCGGTGGGGTCAGGGCGGCGACCTTGTCCTCCCGTGCCCGGCGGGCGAGGTCTGCCCGGTACTGCTCGATCCACCGGCGGCTCGCCGCGGTGATGAGCCAGCCCTTCGGGTTGTCCGGCAGCCCGTCGGCCGGCCATTGCTGCGCGGCTTGCAGCAGGGCTTCCTGCACGGCGTCCTCGCACACGTCGA
Organism: Lentzea sp. NPDC042327; assembly: GCF_040647275.1. Classification (NCBI taxonomy): domain Bacteria; kingdom Bacillati; phylum Actinomycetota; class Actinomycetes; order Pseudonocardiales; family Pseudonocardiaceae; genus Lentzea; species Lentzea sp. NPDC042327. The sequence goes on along the minus strand of NZ_JBEZBX010000008.1, from coordinate 381,769 downwards.
ACTGGCCGTGGCGGCGTACGAGCACGCCGAGGACCTGCGGCGCGAGCTCACGCAGCAGGCCCTCGACCGGGGGTGTGGTCACAGGTCGTCCAGCGTGGACCTGTCCCACACCGGGCGGACCTCGATGCCGTCGTTGTGGGCGTCGGGCAACGTGGCGGCGTGGGCGATGACCTGGTCGATCGTGTCGGCTTCGACCAGGTAGAACCCGGCGAGGTACTCCTTGGCCTCGGCGAAGGGCCCGTCGGTGACGACGACCTCGCCGCCGCGGATGCTGACGCCCTTGCCGGTCTCGGGTCCGGGCAGGCCTTCGCTGACGACCAGCTCACCGGAGGCGCGCAGCGTGTCGGTGAGGTCGTAGTGGGCCTGGCCGAACTGCCTCTGCTGCTCGTCTGTCAGCTTCTCCCAGGCCGCCCGCGACTTCGGGTTGCTGTAGATCAGGATCAGGTACTTCACTTGCGGCCTCCGCTCGGCTGGCTGGCGAGAGATCTTCTCACCGCCATGTCGAATCCGCGGGGCGTGTCTCGACACCGGTGTGTCAGTCGAGAGGGAGGTGTGGGAGATGACCACGACGTCGGTGCGGGAGGAGACCGCGGTTCGCGCGGTGTTCACCGAGCACGAGCAGGGCATGAGGTTGCGGTCCCCGGAACGGATCGTCGCCCGGTACGCGCGGGACGCGGTGACGTGCACGCTGGCGCCGCCGTTGCGCAACACGGGTCTGGACGCGCGTGACCCGGAGGCGCTGGCGGGGTGGATGGCCGGGTTCAGCGGGCCGATCACGCTGGAGCACCGGGATCTGCGGGTCGCGGTGTCGGGTGATGTGGCGTTCGCGCACGGTCTGGCGCGGCTGGCGGCGGTCCCGGTCGGCTACCCGGAGGGGTTCTCGATGTGGATGCGCGTCACCGTGGGCCTGCGCCGGCGGGAGGGGCGGTGGCTGGTGGTCCACGAGCACCAGTCGGTGCCGTTCCACATGGACGGGTCGTTCCTCGCGGCGACCGATCTGGAGCCGCGGGAGACGCCCTAGTGGATGTAGGCCGGGGCCCGGACCGTGCAGGGGGAAGCGGTCCGGGCCCCGGTCTTCTTTCCGGCGGGTTCCTACTTGACGTTCACCGCGGCCCAGGCCCGGTTGACCGCCGCGTACTCCGGCGACGAGGCGCCGTACAGGTCGGCCGCGGCGGCGAGGGTGCCGGTGCGGGCGGCGGCGTACTTGGTGCTGGAGGTGAACTTGGTGGTCAGCGCCCGGTACCAGATCTTCTCGGCCTTGGCGCGGCTGATGCCGGTGACGGGCTGGTTGTCGGCGGTGGGGGAGTCGTAGGCGACACCGTTGATCGTCTTCGCGCCGCTGCCCTCGGACAGCAGGTAGAAGAAGTGGTTGGCGATGCCCGAGGAGTAGTGCACGTCGACGCTGCCCGCCGAGGACGACCAGTAGTCCAGGCTCCTGCCGTCCTTGGAGGGCTTGTCCATGTAGCGCAACGGCTTGCCGTCACCGCGGATGTTGATCTTCTCGCCGATCAGGTAGTCACCGGCGTCGGCGGCGTTGGCCGCGTGGAACTCCGTGGTGGACCCGAAGATGTCGCTGGTGGCCTCGTTGAGGCCGCCGGACTCACCGGAGTACACCAGGCCCGCGGTGGCCGAGGTGACGCCGTGCGACATCTCGTGCGCGGCCACGTCGATCGAGGTCAGCGGGTTGCGGTTCTGGGCGCCGTCGCCGTAGGTCATGCAGAAGCACGAGTCCGTCCAGAACGCGTTGCTGTAGTTGTTGCCGTAGTGGACCTTGCTCAGCGCGCCCACACCGTTGTTCTTGATGCCGCTGCGGCCGTGGACGTTCTTGTAGTAGTCCCACGTCTGGGCGGCGCCGTAGGCGGCGTCGACACCGGCGGTGGCCTTGTCGGTGTAGGTGCCGTTGCCCCACTTGTTGTCGGCGTCGGTGAACAGCGTGCCGGTGCCGGAGGTGTTGTTGAGGTTGTTCACGGACTGGTTGCCGCGCGCCGGGTCCTTGAGCTGGAACGTCGTCCCCGACTGGGTGGTGTTGAGCGCGACGGTGCCGCTGAAGGTCGACTGGCCGGTGCCCTCGACGTCGTGCACGCCGTCGTAGCTGAGCAGCGTCTGCCCGGTGCGGGCGTCGGTGAAGGTGTGCAGCTCACTCGGGGTCTGGTCGTCCTTGACCGAGTGGGTGACCTGCTCCCACGCCAGCACGGGGGCGTGGTCGAGGGCGAACACCACCAGCGTGGCGTCGGAACGTGCGGTGGTGACGGCGGTGGTGTCGAGGCCGGCGAGGGAGGCCTGCGACGCCTTGGTCACCCCGGTGACCTGTCCGGCTTTCTGGGCGACGACCAGGTCGCCGCCGATGACCTTCAGGCCGCCCAGGGTGCGGTCGTAGCGGATGTGGGCGGTGCCGTCGGCGTCGCGCACGACGTCGCGGGGCACGAGCCGTTCACCGCCGGACAGGCCGAGGGCGGAGGAGATCGTCCCCGCCTGCTCGGCTGCCGCGTGCAGTGCTTCGGACTTGGCGAGCAACGGGTTGACCGGCTGTGGTGCCGCGCCGGCTCCCGCGGTGCCGGCGGCGGCGAACGCCACCGCTGATACGAGGGCGGTGGTGATGCCCAGGCTGATGCGCTTCATGGGACTCCTGTTCACACGCAGGGGGAGCCCGTTCCGGCGTTACAGGGGTGCCGGACCGGGCACCGTGGAACAGCCCGACCTTCGTCTCGATGACCGGGCGTGGCGATCGTATTGCGCAGAGTGCAGGGAACCATCCACTCCCAGAATCCGAGATTGCTTCATGAATTGACCTGCGGTGCTGGTCACGAGATCGGGATTTGTCCGAATGCTGGACCAAAACCACAGCTCAACCAATGTGGAAACGCGACGGAAACACCCGGCGCCACTCCTGCCGACGGCGCAGCGCGCTGCGCCGGCCGGTGCAGCCCTACCGGCGGGGATCTTGTTTACAGTTAACGCGATTCACTGAGACCTGGGTCACGAATTCACAGGCCCAGACGGGTGACCGCGTTGTCCTCCAACGGGTTCGCCGTGCGGATGTAGCGGTGCACCGTGCGCGGGTTCGTCCACCGGCCCTGCCGCATGATCTCCCGGTCGCTCGCCCCGCCCAGCGCCGCCTGCGTCGCGAACCCCGCCCGCAGCGAATGCCCCCCGAACAGCTCCGGGTCCAGCCCCGCCCGCACCGCGTACCGCTTCACCAGCTCCGCCACCGCACGCCCCGACATCGCCTTCTCCCCGATGCCGCCGTGCCGGTTGACCACCGGGAACACCGGCCCCGTGCGCGTGGTGCCCCGGTAACCGTGACAGCGGTGCAGCCCCGAGTCCCGCAGCTCGCGGCCCTCCAGCACATCGGCCCAGTCCGCGAACGCGCACACCGGGCACGTCGGCCGCCTGCTGCCACGCGGCAGCACCACCGTCTGCTGGTGCTTGCCGGTCTGGTCGGTCTTCGTCGTCCCCAGCGCGATCAGCAGCAACGGCTCGTGCGTGCGCGGATCCACGTCCACCGCCACGTCCTCGAACTCGATCGCCGCCAGCTCACTGCGCCGCAACGCCCCCGCGAACCCCACCAGCAGCAGCACCGCGTCCCGCGCCCGCGCCGGACCCTGCGCCGGCCGCTCGGCCAGCAACGCCTCCAGCGTGTCCAGCAGCACCGGCCGCTTGCGCCGCGGCTGCGCCTTGCGCGAGCGGCGGATACCGCGCAACGTCAACCGCACCACGTCACTGCGCGTCGGACTGGGCAACCCGTTCGCCGCGTGCACAGCCGAGATCGCCGCCGACTTGCGCTCCAGCGTCGAGGCCCCGAACGCCGGCGACCCGTCCTCGCGCACCGCGTCCGCCGCCGCCGCCAGGTACACCGCCACGTCCAGCGGATCCGCGGGCAACGCCTGCCGGCCCTCCGCCGCGCACCACCCCGCCCACCCCACCCAGTCCGACCGGTACGCGCGCACCGTGTTCGGCGACTGGGCGTTGCGCAGATAGCTCGCCAGCGACGCCGCCTGCTCGTCGTCGAACCGCGCCCGCACCGCCGCCAGCGCCTCACCGTCCACCAGCACCGAGTGCGACACCCGCACCAGCGCGCTCTTCACCGGCTCCGGCAGGCTCACACCCGCGATGGTAGCCCTCTGATCAACTCCGCGACCTCCCGCGGCGACAGCTCCAGCGCCCCGATCCCCACCCCGACCTCGAAGCTGCACCGCCCCGGATCCGGGTTCGACCGCGTGTACAGCAACAGCTTCACCCCCGTCTCCTCCGCCAGGGCCTGCGCCGCGCGTTCGGCGTCGGCCGGGGACATCGGCAGGTGGACGTGGAACATCGGCGTCTGCGGCACCACCGGGTGGGTGCGGGCGAACCCGTCGTCGTTGATCGCCTTCGCCAGCGCCCGCGCGTGGTCGCGGAACTCCGCCATCCGCGGCAGCACCTCATCCAGCCCCAGCAACCCCAGCACCGCCAACGGCCACGCGTCCGCGATCGCCCCGCCCAGCCGCTGCCGCCACACCGCCGCGTGCGCGATCGTCACCTCGTCCCCGGCCAGCACCGCGCCCCGCGCGCCCTCCAGACCCTTGTAGAGCGACACGTACACCGTGTCGAACAGGTCCGCGACCTGCGCCAGCGACGCCTCGTAACCGGTCTGCGCCTCCCACAACCGCGCCCCGTCGCAGTGCGCCGCCGCCCCCTGCTCCCGCACCCACCGCGTCTGCTCCCGCAGGTCCTCCCACGCGGGCAGCACACCGCCCAGGTCCCGCTGCGGCAGCTCGAACACCACCGCCGCCAACGGCTCACCCACCGCCCGCAGCTGCGGCAACCCCATCAGCGCGTTGCGGTCACCGACCGGGTGGAACCGCAACCCGTGCACCGCGCTGTACCCCTGGTTCTCCCACACCTGCAGATGCGTCTGCGGATGCCCCGCGAACGCACGCCGGCCACTGGTCTCCGCGTGCACCCGCAACGCCGTCTGCTGCGCCATCGTCCCCGACGGGAAGAACAACGCCTTCGGCTTGCCCAGCAACCCCGCCACGCGCTCCTCCAGCCGCGCGACCGGCTCCTCCGGTGTGGTGTCCGGGGCGATCAGGCCGCTCTCGGACAGCCGCCGCAACACCTCGAACGGCGAACGGCGCGGACTGGCGTGCATCGACAACGACCGGCGGATCTCCACCACCCGAGCCTAGGTCTCGCCAGTGGCTTGCACAGCGCCCGCACGGCGGTGGTACGGCTGCGGAACGCGGCGCCCGGAAACGGCAGGTACTCGGAAGCAGGACGCACTCGGCAGCGGCAAGCGCACCGCGACGGCGGTCGGGGGATGGCGACGGACAAGGGGCGCGCCGCCGGACAGGCACACGGGACGGTCAGGCACACGGCGAGCGCCGAGTGTCCGGTGAACGCCAGGTGACCGGCCACGGTCGGGTGCCTGGAGGTTCCGGGCACCCGAAGCAGCCACGCGGTCGAGCGCCCGGCGGTCAGGCGGCCGGGCACACCCAGGTGGTGGTCAGGCGCGGCCGGCCAGCGCCGAGAACCGCTCGTCCAGCTCCGCCTCGTCCGCCACGAACCACAGCTGCCGGCCCTGGTTGGACTCGAAGACGAAGTCCCGCAACGCCGTGCTCTGCGCCACGTACCCGCTGATGTCCCCGACGACCGCCACCCCGAACCCGTACTGCTGGAACTTCTGCACCACCGCGCCCGCCACCCGTGTGCGCAACCGGAAGAAGTCCTCCGGCAGGCGCGCCACCGGCAGCGCGATCCACGCCACGTCCTGGCCCCACAACGTGCCGATCAGGTCCACAGCGGACTGCTCGTCACCGATCAGCGGGCCGTCCGGCGAGCACATCAGGACCGTCGCGCCGTGGCGCGTCCCCACAACATCCGACATGCGCAGCAAAGTAGCGGCCGCCCGCGGCCGCCGTCGCGCGCATTTCGCCTGCGGAGGTGAGCTGCGGAAATGGGCAGGCGCCGCACCGGTGCGGCTCTCTAGGGTCACGGCCATGCGTGATCTTGCGACGTTGCCCAAGGCCCACCTGCACGTGCACCTGGAAAGCACCGTCCGCCCCGGCACGCTCGCCGAGCTCGCCGACCGGCACGGGGTGCGGGTGCCCGCCCACACCGGGGTCTTCGACGGGTTCGGGCCGTTCGCCGCGCACAACGGCGCGGTACGGGACTGCCTGCGGGAGCCCGGCGACTTCCACCGGATCGCCTACGAGTTCTGCGCCGAGGAAGCAGCGCAGGGGACCCGCTACGCCGAGGTCACGTTCACCGCGGCAGGCCACGGGGAACGACTCGGTGATCCGGACATGCCGCTCGAGGCGGTGATCGCCGGGCTCGCCGCAGGACAGACCGCCCACGGCATCGAATGCCGTGTGATCGTGGACCACCCGAGAAGGCGGTCGGTACAGCGCTTCGAGGACTCGCTGCGGCTTGCGCGCAGGCACCCGCAGGTCGTCGCGATCGGGGTCGCCGGGGCCGAAGACCACCCGCTCACCCCGTTCACCCCCGTGTTCCGCGCCGCGCGGGAGGCCGGGATCGGGCTCGTGCACCACGCCGGGGAGACGTGCGGAGCACCGAGTGTCGCCGACGCGGTCACCGCCGGGCTGGCCGACCGGATCGGTCACGGCATCCGCGCACTTGACGACCCCGGGGTCGTCTCACTGCTGCGCGACCGCGCCGTCCCGCTCGAAGTGTGTCCCTCGTCCAACGTCGCGCTGGGACTGGTCGACTCGCTCTCCTCTCATCCGCTGCCACACCTGCTCGACGCCGGGCTGACCGTCACGCTCAACACCGACATCCCCGCCTCGACCGGCACCACCCTGACCGAGGAGTACTCACGGGTGCGCGCCGCCTTCGGCTTCACCGACACCCGCATGGCCTCCTTCGCCCTCACCGCCGTCGACGCCTCCTTCGCGCCGCCGCGGGTGAAAGCGCGGCTGCGTCACGACATCGCCGCCTGGCGCGACGGCTCGTAGCACACCAGGCCGTGCTTGGCCGCCAGCAACCCCACCAGCTCCACCACCCGCCGCCACTGCGGCCACACCACGTGCACGATCACCGCGTCCGTGCCCACCGTCAGCGCCTCGTCCCACCGGGCCGGCACCGCCGGGTCCGGTGCGGTCTGGCGCAGCTCCCGCACGAACGCCGCCACCGCCGGGTCGAACGCCCCCAGCAGCGAGGACCGCAGCTCCGCGTACCGGGCCGCCGCCTCCGCGAACGACGCCGGACCCGGCGCCCGCCACACCACCACGTCGAACGGGACGTCCATCACGCCACCTTCCCGAACACCACACCCGACAGCGCACCCAGCGCAGTCCCTCGCGAGATCCTCCGCGGACCGGGTGAGAACCACCGACCGCCGGCGCGTCCCGGCCCCCGCCGGCCGTCCGGCGACGGCCGTGAGCAGCCCGAACCCGGGCTCGGGAGCAGTGCCTGCCGCGCGGCACCCGGCCCGGCCGCGACCGGTTGCCCGTGCGATAACTGCCCCGAACCGGGCGCGACCGACAACGCCACGATCGGGTCCGCTCCCGGCTCCGCGGTCCGCGGTCCACCGAACGGCACCGGCCGCGGGCTCAGCGCGGGAGCCGACGGCGGGCGGGCGGCCTGGCCGGCGGCCAGGGCCCCGAACGGGTTCAGGTCCATGCCGAGCACGCTAGCGAGGGGGTCTGACAATTTTGCGTCACCGCAGGTCAGAAGCCCCGCAAAGCACCCGAAGCGGTGAGGGGGCCCAGGCCGGGGCGGTGCCGGTGAGCCAGCCCACCCGGTTATTGACGCGAGGGATTCGCACCCTCCTGACTATCCTTGAGCCCAAATGGACACCCCGCTCGCTGAACTGCACAAACGCCTGCCCGAGCTCATGCCGCGTGATCAACGCCGGCTCGCCAGGCGCCTCGACGGCGCACGCAAGGTCACAGACCCCCTGGCGCGCCGCAAGATCACCGAGGAGATCGCCGGCCTGATCGACGAGGCCGCCGTCAAGGTCGCGCTGCGCAGGGAGTCCGTCCCCCCGATCAGCTACCCCGACGAGCTGCCGGTCAGCCGGCACAAGGACGAGATCAAGGACCTCATCGCGGCCCACCAGGTCGTGATCGTCGCCGGTGAGACCGGGTCCGGCAAGACCACCCAGCTGCCCAAGATCTGCCTGGAGCTCGGCCGGGGCATCACCGGCCAGATCGGCCACACCCAGCCCCGCCGCATCGCCGCCCGCACCGTCGCCGAACGCGTCGCCGAGGAGCTGGGCACCACGCTCGGCGACACCATCGGCTACAAGGTCCGCTTCACCGACCAGTCCGGCGACGACACGCTGGTCAAGCTCATGACCGACGGCATCCTGCTCGCCGAGATCCAGACCGACCGGACGCTGAGCCGCTACGACACGATCATCATCGACGAGGCCCACGAACGCAGCCTCAACGTCGACTTCCTGCTCGGCTACCTCAAGCAGCTGCTGCCGCGCCGCCCTGACCTCAAGGTCGTCATCACCTCCGCCACCATCGACCCGCAGCGCTTCAGCGCTCACTTCGGCGACGCGCCGATCATCGAGGTCTCCGGCCGCACCTATCCCGTCGAGACCCGCTACCGGCCGCTGGAGGAGGACGACGACCAGACCCAGGGCATCATCAACGCCGTCCACGAGCTGCAGGCGGAAGGCCCCGGCGACGTCCTGGTGTTCCTGTCCGGTGAACGGGAGATCCGCGACACCGCCGACGCCCTCAAAGCAGAGGACCTGCGCAACACCGAGATCCTGCCGCTCTACGCGAGGCTGTCCGTCGGCGAGCAGCACCGGGTGTTCCAGCGTCACACCGGCCGCCGCGTCGTGCTCGCCACCAACGTCGCCGAGACCAGCCTCACCGTGCCGGGCATCAAGTACGTCATCGACCCCGGCACCGCCCGCATCTCCCGCTACAGCCACCGCCTCAAGGTCCAGCGCCTGCCCATCGAACCCGTCAGCCAGGCGTCGGCCAACCAGCGCAAGGGTCGCTGCGGCCGCGTCAGCGAGGGCATCTGCATCCGCCTGTACTCCGAGGAGGACTTCGAGGCCCGCCCCGAGTTCACCGACGCGGAGATCCTGCGCACCAACCTCGCCAGCGTCATCCTGCAGATGACCAACATCGGCCTGGGTGACGTCGCGAAGTTCCCCTTCATCGACCCGCCTGACAGCCGCAACATCAACGACGGCATCGGCCTGCTGCAGGAGCTCGGCGCCATCAGCACCGGGCAGAAGGGGGCGGGGGAGCAGAAGCTCACCCCCACCGGCCGCAAGCTCGCCGCCCTGCCCGTCGACCCCCGCCTGGGCCGCATGGTCCTGGAGGCCGACACCACCGGCTGCCTCAAAGAAGTCATGATCATCGCCGCCGCGCTGTCCATCCAGGACCCCCGCGAACGGCCCGCCGACGCCCAGGAAGCCGCCACCCAGCAGCACGCCCGGTTCGTCGACGCCGACTCCGACTTCGTCAGCTTCCTCAACCTGTGGCGCTACCTCAAGGAGCAGCAGAAGGAACTGTCGGGCAACCAGTTCCGCAAGCGCTGCAAGGCCGAGTTCCTCAACTACCTGCGCGTGCGCGAGTGGCAGGACATCTACCTGCAGCTGCGCCAGGTCGCCAAGCAGATCGGCATGACCCTCAACGACCAGCCCGGCGACCCGCGCAACATCCACATCGCGCTGCTGTCGGGGCTGCTCAGCCACATCGGCGTCAAGGACGTCCTCAAGAAGCAGGCACCCGGTGAGAAACGCCGTCCCCTGACCGAGTTCCTCGGCGCCCGCAACGCCAAGTTCGCGATCTTCCCCGGCAGCGCCCTCGCGAAGAAACCACCCCAGTGGGTGATGGCCGCCGAGCTCGTCGAGACCAGCCGGCTGTGGGGCCGCATCGTCGCCAAGATCGAACCCGAGTGGGCCGAACGCCTCGGCGAGCACGTCGTCAAACGCACCTACTCCGAACCGCACTGGGAAGCCAAACGCGGCTCCGTCGTCGCGTTGGAGAAGGTCACCCTCTACGGGGTGCCGATCGTCGCCGGCCGCAAGGTCAACTACGGGCGCATCGACCCCGGGCTGTCGCGGGAGCTGTTCATCCGCCACGCCCTCGTGCAGGGGGAATGGACCACCCACCACCGGTTCTTCCACACCAACCGCGCCCTGCTGGAGGAGGTCGGGGAGCTGGAGAACCGGGCCCGGCGCCGCGACATCGTCGTGGACGAGGAAACCCTCTACGAGTTCTACGAACACCGCGTCGGCGCCGACGTCGTCTCCGCACGGCACTTCGACACCTGGTGGAAGAAGCAGAAGGACAAGAACCTCCTCACCTTCACCAAGGACATGCTGGTCAACGACCGCGCCGACGTCCGCCCCGACGCCTACCCCGACCAGTGGCGCCAAGGCGAGCTCACCCTGCCGCTGAGCTACCACTTCGAACCCGGCGCCAAGAAGGACGGCGTCACCGTCCAGCTGCCGCTGCCGGCGCTCACGACCCTGGACGACGACGCGTTCTCCTGGCAGATCCCCGGCCTGCGCCACGACCTCGTCGTCGCCCTCATCCGGTCGCTGCCCAAGCAGCTGCGCCGCAACTTCGTGCCCGTCCCCGACGTCGCCACCGCCGTGCTCGCCCGCATCGACCCCGCCGACACCAGCCTGCTGGCCGGGGTCGAACGCGAGCTCAAAGCCCTCACCGGTGTCACCGTGCACCGCGAGGACTGGCAGCTCGACGCCGTCCCCGACCACCTCAAGCTCACCTTCCAGGTCGTCGACGAGCACAACCGCACCCTCGCCGAGGGCAAGGACATCGCCGCGCTGAAGACCCAGCTGCGCGCCGAGGTCCGCGAGTCGCTGTCGCAGGCCGCCGGGCACCTCGAACGCACCGGGCTCACGACCTGGGACTTCGACGCCCTGCCCCGCACCATCGAGCAACGCCAGTCCGGCATCACCGTCACCGCCTACCCGGCGCTGGTCGACCGCGGTGACAGCGTCGCCGTGAAGGTCCTCGACACCCCCGGCCGCCAGGCCCACGCCCACCGCCGCGGGGTGCGCAGGCTGTTGCTGCTGGGCGTCAACTCACCGGTCAAGCACCTGCAGCGCCACCTCGACAACGCCTCCAAGCTCGCGTTGACCCGCAACCCCCACGGCGGCGTCGCGAACCTGCTGTCGGACTGCATCACCGCCGCCGTCGACCGGCTCATGGGCGAGCCGGCCTGGGACGCCAAGGCCTACGCCGCGCAGCTGAAGAAGGTGCAGGCCGCGCTCACCGACACCACTTGGGTCACCGTGCAGGAGGTCCGCAAGGTCCTCGAAGCCGCCCACGAGGCCGAGCTCAAGCTCTCCGGCCTCAAGGGCGCCCCTGACTCGGTCAACGACATCCGCGGGCAGCTCAACTCGTTGGTGTACAAGGGTTTCGTGACCGACACCGGCTACGACCGGTTGCCGGACCTCGTGCGTTACCTCAAGGGCATCAGCCGGCGCGTCGAGAAGCTGCCCGAGAACCCGCGCCGTGACCTCGAATGGACCGAGAAGGTTCACCAGGTCCACGCCGAGTACCGGGAGCTGCGCGCCCAGAGCCCCGCCGACGAACCCGCACCCGAGCTCGACGAGATCCGCTGGATGATCGAGGAACTGCGGCTGTCGTACTTCGCGCAGACCATCGGCACCCGCTACACCGTCAGCGACAAGCGCATCTACAAGGCACTCGACGCCGTACCGCTGTGAGACTTTCGCGGAAGCCGGGGAAGCCCGCGGCTGAACTGCGGGTTCCGGGTCAGCCGCGACCGGACCGGTGTCGAAGCGTTGCCGGTGGACGCGGTAGGCCGTGTCACATCCGCACGCAGTCGGTCCCCCAGTGTTTCGCGTCGGGGCCCCACAGTTCTCCGCAGGTCCACGACCCCGCCGGCGCCTTCCAGGCGCCGGTGAGCTCGAACCAGCCGCCCGGTTTGAGGTTGGCGCGGTATCCGCTGCGCTTGTCGATCCCGGCGGGACCGTTGTACACGTGGGCGTCGACGTTGTAGAGCGTGTAGTTGCAGGCGTTGATCACGTGGACCCAGTACACGGTGCCGGAGTTGGGATGGGGGTCAGTGCGAACGCACCCGTCGACCGCCGCCGCGGTGTTCGTGAGGGTCGCGCTCAACGCTGCGGCCATGAGCACAGCCGTTCCGAAGATGGCTTTGACGGATCTCATCTCGACACCCCCGTGTCACCTTCACGCATCCATGGCTGTGGTGCGTTCACCCGCTCCTGCAACTGACCAATGTGCCAGCCTTGACGCAGCCGGGGTGCGATTTCGAGCCTTCGACCACCCGAAAGAGGTGCTCGGTCGACCGGCGGCGAGCACCGCCGCGAGCACTTGGCCTGCCATCGGGGGTCCGCCCCGGCGATCAGCCCGGACCCCGCCGCAGCGGCAGCCGACCAGGCGATCTCACCGGTCGGCGACGCCCAGCAGCCGTTCACCGGTGCGGTAGAGCTCCAGCAGCAACGGCCGCAGCGCCACACCGGCGTCGGTCAGCGCGTACTCGGTGCGGGCGGGGAAACCGGGGGAGCGGTCGCGGCGCACCAGCCCCTGCGCCACCAGACCGTCCAGCCGCTCGGTCAGCACCTTCGCGCTGAGCTGCGGCAACCCCGCGCGCAACCCGCTGAACGACCGCGGCCCGCCCATCAGGTCGCGCAGCACCAGCGTCGCCCACCGGCCGCTGACCGCCGCCAGCGCCACCTCCACCGGGCACGCCGCCGACGGCGCCACCGTCCGGCCCCGCTCGGTCGGCACCAGCTCCTCGTCCCAGGTCACCGTTTGGTGACCCACGCCGGCGTTCGCCACGCTGAGCCCATGAGCATCCACCCCGCCAGTGTCGCCCACGCGTTCGCCGCCGCGTTCAACTCCCGCGACGCCGGCGCCGTCGACGCGGTCTACGAACCCGGCGCCCTGTTCGTGCCCCGGCCCGGCCACGCCGTCACCGGCCTCGACCGGCGTGCCGCCAACCAGGAGTTCCTCGACACCGGCCTGCCGATCACCGTCACACCGCGCCACGTCTACGCCCACGACGGAATCGCGCTGCTCGTCGTGGACTGGGCCATCGGTGACGTCACCGGCACCGCCACCGACGTCGCCCGCCTCGGTGCCGACGGGCGGTGGCGGTACGTGATCGACAACCCGTTCGGCACTAGCCGCGTGGCGTGACCGACACGACCGCGTCCACCACCTCGCGGCCCGAGAGCAGCACCTCGTCGTTGTGGTCCGCGCCCGCCACCTCGACCAGCCGTGCCCGTGCCGCCGCGGCCACCGCCCGGCTCTGCGCCGGCGGCACCACCGAGTCCGCCGTCCCCAGCAGCACCACCGCCGGCACGTCCAGCCCGGCCACCCGCTCGGCCACCGGGTACTTGTCCTGCAACAACATCTTCACCGGCAGGAACGGGTAGTGGTGCGAGCCCACCTCGGCCAGCGACGCGAACGGTGAGCGCAGCACCAGCCCCGCCGGTGCCCGCCAGGTCGCGAGCTCCACCGCCACCGCCGCCCCCAGCGACTCGCCGAAGTAGACGACCGGCCCGTCGACCAGGTCCAGGGCGGCGCGGGCGTCCATCGCCAGGCCCTCCTCCGAGGGCGTGCCCGGGTTGCCGCCGTAGCCGCGGTAGTCGAACAGCAGCACCGACACCCCCGCGTCGACCAGCGCCCGCGCCAGCGGCACCCGGCCCAGCCGGTTGCCGCCGTTGCCCGGGAACACCACCACCGTCGCCGGGGCGTCACGGGTCTCGAAGTGCCAGCCGTCGAGCAGCAGGCTGTCCGCCGTCACCAGCCGCACGTCCCGCCCACCGGGCAGGACCTCCTCGGCGGACGGCAGCGGACCGGGGGACGGGAAGTAGACCAGCTTGCGCTGGAACGCGAAGACCACGGCGACGATGGTGACAACCACCGCCGCCGAGATCAACACCGCCCCGCGCACCCGCTCATCTCAGCAGCGCCGGTCGGTGTTCGCGACCTGCGCGAACACCGGGGTGGCGAACCCGCGCCACGACGATCACCCCGGTCAGTCGCCGGGCACGAACGGCACCAGCACCACGGTGATGTTGTCGTGCCCGCCCGCGTCCAGCGCCACCTTCACGAAGTCCTCCGGCCCGCACGGCAGCAGCGGTTGCAGGTCCTCCGGCAGCGGCCGGTAGTTGTGCAGGCCGTCCGAGCACAGCAGGAACGTCCCCGGCGTGCTCGGCCGCAACGTCACCACCTGCGGCACCACCGGGCCCGCGTCCGCGCCGATCCACCGCGACAGCACGTGCGCGCGCCGGTCGGTGCGGGCCTGCTCCTCGGTCAGCACCCCCTCGGCCACCAGCTGCGCCGCCCACGTGTCGTCCGCGGTCAGCTGCCGGGAGCCCTCCTGCGCAAGCCAGTAGGCCCGCGAGTCGCCCACCCAGCCGATCGTCACCGCCGAGGGCGTCACCACCGCCGAGACGAACGTGCACGAGGGCGCCACACCGCGGCCACCGGCCTCGACCGGGTCGGTCTCCACCAGCTGCTCCACCGCCAGGCACGCCGCCGCCACCGCGTCCACCATGGCCTGCTCGGCGTCCGCGGCCTCGATCAACGCGTTGAGCAGCACGTCCACCGCCGCGTCGGCCGCGGCCTGCGAGGCCTGCTCCGCGCGTTCGGACGACGCCACCCCGTCGCACACCACCGCGGCCACACCGGCGCCCGCGACCTGGCCGAACGCCATCGAGTCCTCGTTGCGGGCCCGCCGCTTGCCCCGGTCGCTCACCCCCGACACCGCGCCCAGCGCGTACTCCACCCGGTCCCGCGCCGACGGCTGGTGCCGGCCGCACTGGGTGCAGTAGTCCTCGTCGTCGATGTCGGGTGATCCGCACAGGATGCACGAGGCCTGCGCGGGACCGGTCGGTCCGCCGATCGGCGTGCGCCGCACCAGCAGGTTGCGCCCGCACGCCTCGCAGAACCGGTCCTCCGCGGCGATCGGTGCGAAGCAGTCCGGGCACTTCAGGGTGTCCATCAAACCAACGTCCTAGGCCTTACCGCGTTCGCGCGGTCCACCAATGCGATCCGTTCCTCCGGCGTGGCCGCGAACCGGGCCAGCGTGCGGTAGCGCCGCTCGAGACCCAGCCGAAGCTCGTGTTCGGAGAGTGCACAGTCCAGCACCCTGCCCTCGGCGGCGTGATTGCGGGTCACGTAGTCGAACGCCGCCTCCAGCAGCTCGGCCGCGAGCTGCGTGTGCGAGTGGCGGTCGATGTCCAAGGCCCGCAACCGTTCCCCGGCCGCGACGAGGTCTTCCGCGGCGCAGTCGCCGAGCTGCGCGCGCACCGCGAGGATCTGGGCGGCCAGGTGCTGGGAGGAGGTGTCGGGCACCGACAGCAGCACCTGCACCGCTCGCGCGCGGTCACCGCACGCGAGCAGCACCCGCGCCAGTCCGAACGCCGCCGACACGTGTGCGTGGTCGGTGCGCCACACCAGCTCGTACCAGCACGTCGCCGACTCCAGGTCTCCGGTCGCCTCCGCGCACACCCCCAGCGCCAGCTTCGGTGCCGCCTCACCCGGCAGTGCGGAGCACACGGCGTCGAAGAACCCCAGCGCCTCGTCGGCGCGGCCGTCGCGCAAGGCCGCCAGGCCCCGGTACCAGTCCGGCCGCCAGTCCTCGGGGTCCACGTCCGGTTCGTCGAACAGCGGCGGCACCGTCAGCGACTCCAGCTCCCGCAGCGCCGCCGCGGTGTCACCGGACTCGATCAGCACCCGCACGATCCGCAGCCGCACCTCGACGGTGTACTCCGGTGCCTTGCGCAGCCCCGCCGGGTCCGACGTCGCCGCCGTGGCCAGCCACGAGGCCGCCGCGTCCGAGGTGCTCACGCTCGGTGCCGGCAACGCCAGCGCCGCCTCGACCAGGTCCAGGCCGCCCTCCACGCCGAAGCGGCGGCGTTCGGGGGTGAACTGCTTGGACATGCCCGGCCGCGGCACGCCGTCCTCGATCGCCAGCACCTCGCGCAGCACACCGGTCAGCTGCTCGGCCATGTCCTCGGCACTGGCGAAGCGCAGCTCCGGGTTCGGGTGCGTCGCGCGCAGCAGCAGCCGGTGGAACGACGAGAACCGCGCCAGCAGTGGCTGCTCCTGCGGGGTGGGCAGCCGGTCCTTGCACGTGCCGCGGAAGTCGAACGGGAAGCACATCACCGCCAGCGCCCGCCCGACCGTGTAGATGTCGGAGAACACCGACGGGCCGATCGTGCCGATCTCCGGTGCCTGGTAGCCGATCGTGCCGTAGATGGGGGAGTGGTGGTCGTCGATGCGCCGCACCGCGCCCAGGTCGATCAGCTTGAGCTGCTCCTCGGTGTGGATCATGTTGTCCGGTTTGAAGTCGCAGTACAGCAGTCCCACCCCGTGCAGGTAGCCCAGTGCGGGCAGGATCTCCAGCACGTAGGCGATCGCCTGCGCCAGCGGCAGTGCCTCGTCCCCGCGGCCCTCCCGCCGCCGGCTGGTGATCATCTCCTTGATCGACTCGCCGCCGACGTACTCCATCACGATGTAGTCGACCAAACCGCCGGTCTCCCGGTCGGCGTGCCGGATGAAGTTGTGGATCTTCACGATGTTGGGGTGCTCGACCTCGGCGAGGAACCGCCGCTCCGCCAGCGCCGCCGCCATCGCGTCGGCGTCGCCGGAGTCCAGCAGGCCCTTGAGCACCACCCACCGGTCGCTCACCGCGTGGTCCAGCGCCAGGTACAACCAGCCCAGGCCGCCGTGCGCCAGGCACCCCAGCACCTCGTACTGGTCGTGCAGCACCTCACCGGGTGCGAGCTTGGGCGTGAACGAGTAGCGGTGCCCGCACTGCGGGCAGAACCCCTCCACCCGGCCGGGGCTGCCCTCCCGCGTGCGCCCGACCTTCTTGCCGCAGCGGGAGCAGAACCGCTTCGCCTCCGGCACCTCCGGGTCGGCCAGCACCGCGGTCGTGGGGTCGCGGTAGGGCACCCGCGGCACCTCCACCAGGCCCGCGCCCAGCCGGCCCCGGCTCATCGAGCGCACCGAGGTGCGCCGCGCCCGCCCCGACCCCGTCGCCGCCGGCTGCGACACCGACCACGGCGCCGTCCCCGGTGAGGTGGCGGGGGAGGTCGCGGGTCCCGTGCCGCGCTCCGCGGGTGCCGTCGCCGGTCCGGTGACGGGCAGGTCCAGGTCCTCGCTCATCACGGCCCTCCTCAGTCCCGATACCGCGCGACCGGCGGCTGCGGGGCCGGGCCCAGCGTGCTCAGCCACCGCCGGTAGGTCTGCGCCCACGTGCCGTCGGAGCGCATCCGCTCCAGCACGCCGTTGACGAACCGCACCAGGTCCTCCTGCCCCTTGGGCACCCCCACCCCGTACGGCTCCTCGGTGAACCGCGCCCCCACCACCTCGGTGTAGGGGTCCTGCGCGGCCAGGCCGGCCAGGATCGTGTCGTCGGTGGAGATCGCCTCCACCTGCCCCTGCTGCAGCATCACCAGGCAGTCCGTCCAGTTCGGCACCGACACCAGCGTGCGCGCCCTGCCCGCGACGTTGCCCAGCGAGGTCGAGCCCGTGGCCACGCACACCCGCTTGTCGCTCAGGGCGCCGACACCGGAGATGCCCGAGTTGCGCCGCACCAGCACCCGCTGGCCCGCCTGGTAGTACACGGCCGAGAAGTCCACGTCGCGCAGCCGCTCGCAGGTGATCGTCATCGTCCTGGCCACGACGTCGACCTCGCCG
This sequence comes from Lentzea sp. NPDC042327, assembly GCF_040647275.1. Taxonomy (NCBI): domain Bacteria; kingdom Bacillati; phylum Actinomycetota; class Actinomycetes; order Pseudonocardiales; family Pseudonocardiaceae; genus Lentzea; species Lentzea sp. NPDC042327. The sequence goes on along the minus strand of NZ_JBEZBX010000008.1, from coordinate 364,124 downwards.
CGTTGCAGCACCCCGATCCGTTCCGCTGCCGTGACCACCTTGAACTGGACCTTCGCCGGGTCGCCGAAGATCGCCCGCGCGATCTGGCGCGCCACGTCGACGTCGAAGCCCTCGATCTCGCCGGTGAAGGAGTTGCGGAACCCCATCAGGTACGAGTTCTGGTCCACCCCGGCGATCAACCGGCCGCGCTGGAGGATGCGGTCCATCGCCGAGCCCTGCGGCATCTGCCCCGCGGGCGGCAGCGGTCCCGGGCGCAGGCTCGCCGTCGCGTCGCACTGCGGCGCCGGACCGGGGGAGGACGTCGGGGCGCCCGTCACCGTGCTCGCCCCCGCCGGCAGCGGTGCCGGCACCTCCTCGGGCACCACCTCGCTGGGGACGGGTCCGCCCGTGCAGGCCCCCGCCAGCAGCACCGCCGCGAGCACGAGCCGCCTCATCGGTACTCCTTGAGCCGCTGCCACAGTCCCGTCGTCGACCCGGCCGCGCTGATCAGCGACAGCACCAGCACCCCCACCACCGTGCCCGCCAGCGTCGAGCGCGCCACCGCGACCTCGTCGCTGAAGTCCTGCCGCGCCTGTCCGATCGCCTGCACCAGGGCGAGGTCCAGCGAGTCGAAGTAGGGCAGGCTGATCTGCTTGACCGCCTCGGTGTACTGCCCGGCGTCGTCGGCCTCCCGGATCCGCTGGTGCACCTGCTGCCACTGCTCGAACGCCCGTCCGGCCTGCTCCACCGGCTCACCGCCACCGGGGCGTGCCTGCTCCAGCAGCCCCTTGAGGCGCGCGGAGGTGTCCACGAAGCTCTTCTCGTAGGTCTGACCGGCGCCGCGCGCCACCAGCGTGAGCGTCTCGTCGCCGCGGGCGGTCAGCGTCGCGATCCGGGCCTGGGCGAGCACGTCGGCCTGCTGCGAGGCCGTGCGGCTGTCGCTGACGTCGCGCATGACCAGCAACGACACCGTCGTCACCCACAGCAGTGACACCACCGCCGCGCCGGTCGCGACGAGCAGCCCGATGTTGAGCACGCGGTTGGTCTTGCGGGTCAGGTACCGCTGGGTGAGCAGCAGCCCCACCACGAACAGCACCGCGACCCCCACCTCCGCCACCGGGAACCGCGCCTCGTCCTGCGCCCGCGTCACCCGCCCGGTCTCGGCGGCGTAGAGCTGCTGCGCCGCGGGCAGCAGCTGGGTGCGCATCAGGTTCGACGCCTGCCGCAGGTAGGCCGCGCCCACCGGGTAGCCCTGCCGGTTGTTGCTGCGCGCGGTCTCGATCAGCCCGGTGTAGACCGGCAGCTGCGCCGACAGCGTCGCCGTCAGCTCGGGGGAGGAGGCCGTCGCCACCGACAGCGCCGCCTGCGCCTGCGCGATGTCCTTCTCGTAGCGCTCCCGCAGCCGCACCGGCTCGAGCCCGCCCGACAGGAACGCGCTCGCCGCCGTCGCGTCCGCGTCCTGCAGCGACCGGTACACCTCCTGCGCGGCGTGCGCGAGCGGCTCCGACCGCGCCGACAGGTCGTCGAGGGCCTGCGACTGCCGGACCACGCCGTAGGTGGTCAGGGTGCCGCTGGCCAGGCTCGCCAGCGCCAGCACCAGGATGATCAGGCTCAACCGCCCCGGCGTCGACCGCGCCAGACCGGTGATCCGGCGCACGAGCGCCTGCCGGGGGTGCGCGTCGATCACCACGATCTGCCCTCCCTGCAGCGGTGCCTGCCCGGTGCGCGGTCGCTGATCCGGTGATCGTCACCACGCCGCGTGGCGTAACTGTAGGCATCCGGGCACCACCGCGTGCGAATTCGCGATCGGACGTGCGAGGTGTCACCAGGCCGTAACCGCGCGAATCAGCTCCGCCACCCGTACGGCGGTTGCGTCAGCGGCCACCGGTGTCTGCCTGGCGGGTGGTGACCAGCCGCTCCACGCCGTCGAGGATCATCTCCAGGCCGAAGTCGAACGAGTGCTCCGGGCTGAACGCGCTGTGGTGCTGCTCGCCCACCGCGCCGCCCACCCGTGCCGCCACCGGGTAGCGGGCCGGGTCGAACACCGTCATCAGCACCGGTGCCGCCGCGTCCCACCACTGCTGGTCGGTCAGACCGGTCTCCTTCTCCGTCAGCGCCGCCGCTGTCAGCCCGCGCGCCGAGTTGTGCACGTGGCCCAGCACCAGGTTCAGCACCGAGTCCATCTCCACGTCCGACAGGCCGATGCCTTCCAGGCCGCGCAGCTCGAAGTCGTACTTCGCCGCCACCTGCGGGCCCAGCACCGTCCGCGACGGCGCCACCTGCAGCAGCCACGGGTGCCGCCGGTGCAGGGCGAGGTTCTCCCGCGCCACGGACGCCAGGTGCGCGCGCCAGCCCGCGGCCGGAACGCGGCCGGTCTCCTGCTGCACGGTGTCGACCATGACGTCGATGAGCTCGCCCTTGCCGGGCACGTAGGTGTAGAGCGACATCGTGCCCACGCCCAGCGCCTCGGCGACCCGCCGCATCGACAGCGCCCGCAGGCCCTCGGTGTCGGCGAGGTCGATGCCGGCCCGCACGATCCGGTCCACGCTCAGGTCCGGTTTGCCCTTGCGGCTGGTCCGCTCCTGGGTGCGCCACAGCAACGCCAGCGTCCGTGCCGGGTCACCGCTGCCCGTGTGTTCGATCACGACGACGACACTACCGTACCGTATGCTGTACGGTACAGAGTATGTTCGCCCCTGCCGATCCGCCCCGCCTCGGTCAGCTCGACGGAAAACCCCTGCTCGACGCCCTGCCCGCGGTGCTGGCCGGTGAGGACTACTGGGCCGTGGCCGCCGCCACCGCGCTGCACCTCGTCGCCCGCGGCCGCATCGTGCCCGGGGTGACCGCCTCCGGGCACGACACGTGGCGGATCGGGCCGCTCGACCACGCCGACGAGCTGCACCTGCGCGCGCTGGCCGCGCACGGGTCCTATGACCAGCTGCGCGCGTTCATGGACGCGGTCGCCGACACGCTGCCGCGCGGGGGCGACGGGCCGTTCGCGGCGGCCGAGCCGTGCGCGGTGCCCGAGCTGAAGGCCTGGGCCGACGAGCAGATCACCCTGTCGCTGCGGCTGGACCTGGACTTCCGGGCGACGCTGCAGGTCCGCGCCGTCACCGACGCCCACCCCCGTGACGTCGCCGGCTCCGGGCGCGAGCTCGACGCCATCAAGGCGATCCGGCGGTCGAGCTGGACACCGCTGCACCGGCTGCTCGACCAGGCCTCCCCGCACCACCTCGACCTCACCGACGACGAGGTCGGCTCGCTGCTGGGCAGCGACATCGAGGTCCACTGGCCCAGAGAGCTCAACACCACCCTGGCCGCGCGGGCGGTCATCGGCCAGGCGAGCGGGCAGTTCACGGCCGGGGAGCTGCTCACGTTCGACTGGCAGCTCGCCCTGGGCGGCGACCCGCTCACCGCCGCCGAGATGGACCTCATCGCCGAGGCCAGCCGCCCCGTCGTGCGGCTGCGCGACCAGTGGGTGCTGCTCGACCCCGCACTCGCGAAGAAGGCCCGCGCACGGCTCGCGCCGATCCCCGCGGTCCAGGCCGTCACCGCCGCCCTCACCGGGGTCGCGGTCATCGACGGCGAGCACGTCGAGGTCGCCCCGCACGACCTCGCCCGCACCGTCACGCAGATCCCCGAGATCGCCCAGCCCGCGGCGTTGCGCGCCACCCTGCGCGACTACCAGCTGCACGGCCTGCGGTGGCTGGCGCACCTGACCTCCCTCGGCCTGGGTGCCTGCCTGGCCGACGACATGGGCCTGGGCAAGACCATCACGCTCATCGCCCTGCACCTGCACAAGGACCTCGACGCACCGACGCTCGTCGTCTGCCCCGCCTCACTGCTGGGCAACTGGGAACGCGAGCTGCACCGCTTCGCACCCGGCGTGCCGGTCACCCGCTACCACGGTCCACACCGGACACTGCCCGGCCGCGGCGTCGTCCTCACCACCTACGGCACCATGCGCCTGGACGCCGAGGTCCTGCACGAGCACACGTGGGGCATGGTCGTGGCCGACGAGGCCCAGCACGTCAAGAACCCGCACTCCGGCACCGCCACGGCGTTGCGCGCCATCCCGTCGGCGGCGCGGATCGCGCTGTCGGGCACACCGGTGGAGAACTCGCTGTCGGAGCTGTGGTCCATCCTGGACTGGACGGCACCGGGCCTGCTCGGCACGCACCGCGCGTTCCGCGCCCGCTGGCCGGAGCCCGACGACACGCTCGCCCGCGTCGTGCGGCCGTTCCTGCTGCGCCGCCGCAAGTCCGACCCCGGCGTCGCACCCGAGCTGCCCGCCAAGACCGAGACCGACCTGCCCGTCTCGCTCACCACCGAGCAGGCCGCCCTCTACGAGGCGCTGACCCGCGAGACCCTCGACCGGATCGCCACCGCCGACGGCATGGCCCGCCGCGGCCTGGTGCTCACACTGCTCACCGGCCTCAAGCAGATCTGCAACCACCCCTCGCAGTACCTGGGCCACGACACGCTGCGGGGCAGCTCCGGCAAGCTGGAGCTGCTCGACGAGCTGCTCGCCACGATCCTCGCCGAGGACGGCTCCGTGCTGGTCTTCACCCAGTACACCGCCATGGCCCGCCTGCTCGAACAGCACATCACCGCCCCCACCCTGTTCCTGCACGGCGGCACCCCGGTCGCCCGGCGCGAGCAGATGGTCGAGGACTTCCAGGCCGGTCGCGCCCCGGTGTTCCTGCTGTCGCTCAAAGCCGCCGGCACCGGGCTCAACCTCACCCGCGCCGACCACGTGATCCACTTCGACCGCTGGTGGAACCCCGCCGTCGAGGACCAGGCCACCGACCGCGCCCACCGCATCGGCCAGACCCGGCCCGTGCAGGTCCACAAGCTCGTCACCGAGGGCACCGTCGAGGAACGCATCGCCGCACTGCTGGCGCGGAAGCGCTCCCTGGCCGACGCCGTGCTCACCGCGGGGGAGTCCGCCTTCACCGAACTGACCGACGCCGAACTCGCCGAGCTCGTCGAACTGAGGAGCACCCGATGACCGCCCGCGGGTTCGCCGCGTTCCCGAAGACCAAGCGCCGCGTCGCCACCACCTGGTGGGGAAAGACGTGGGTGAAGGCACTGGAGGACACCGCTCTCGACACCGCCGTGATCCGCATGGGCCGCCGCTACGCCCACGCCGGCGTCGTCGGCCCCATCACCGTCAGCCCCGGCCGCCTGCACGCCCAGGTCCACGACGACGACACCGTCTACAGCACCACCGTGCACGTCCCGGAGCTCACCGAGCTCCACTGGGGACGGTTCCTCGACCGCGTCGCCGAGCAGTCCGGTCACATCGCCGCCCTGCTCGACAACGACATGCCCCGCACCCTGGTCGCCTCCGCCGCCGACGTCGGCGTGGACCTGCTGCCCGGCATCGGCGACCTCGACCCCGACTGCGACTGCCCCGGCTGGGAGCTGCCCTGCCGCCACGCCGCCGCACTGGCCTTCCAGGTCGGCTGGCTGCTCGACGCCGACCCGTTCGTCCTGCTGCTGCTCAAGGGCAAACCCGAACAGGAATTGCTCGACGCACTGCGTTCCCGCGTCGCCGGACCCGTCGGCACCAGAACACCTGTGGTGGTTTCCGACGTCGCCGCAGGTCAGCTGCCCGCACGACCGGGCGTCCCGGCCACCACACCTGTGGTGCTCGCGGTCGAGGCGCCACCGGGGTTCGCCGCCGAGGAGCTCGTGGCACTGATGGAGATCGCCGCCGGCCGCGCCCGCGCACTGCTGCGTTCGGGCACCCTCGAAGGGTGATCACCGAGAAGCAGAAGATGATGACCGGCCGGCTGTACCGCGACTCCGACCCCGAACTGGTCGCCGAACGACGCCGCGCGCAACAGCTCCTGGACACGTTCAACGCCACCCGCGACGACACCGTCATCCAGGAGCTGTTCGGGTCGATCGGCGCCGGCTCGTGGGTCGTGCCGCGGTTGCAGTGCGACTACGGCTACCAGATCCACCTGGGCGCCAACAGCTTCCTCAACTACGACGCGATCCTCATGGACTGCGCCACCATCACCATCGGCGACGACGTCTCCATCGGCCCGCGCGCCCAGCTGCTCACCGCACTGCACCCGGTCGAGGACCACGAGGCACGCCGGCAGCGGTACGAGACCGCGGCACCGATCGTCATCGGGAACAACGTGTGGCTCGGCGGCGGCGTCATCGTGTGCGCGGGGGTGACGATCGGGGACAACGCGGTGATCGGCGCCGGGAGCGTGGTGACGCGTGACGTCCCGCCGCGCGTGCTGGCCGTGGGCAACCCCTGCCGGGTGGTCCGTGAGCTCTGACCGGATCGATTCGGACTGGCCCCCCGCCGGGGGGACGCGAGCCCCCACCTCCATCATCGCAGCCGGCACCGACAACTTCCGCGGCCTCACCGGACCGCCGGTGCCACGCGACCTGCGCATCACGCTCAACTTCCACCCCGGCCACGGGGTCCTGGCCGCCCTCGCCCGCGACGGCGTCTACCGGTCCCAGTTCGAGACCGGCACCGGCAACGGCGGCCTCACCGCCCACCCGGGCGGAGCCCGCTGGCAGTGGGAGAGCCGCCTGTTCGGCGGCGCCTACGACCACGCCCCACCCGCCGCGCGCCCCAAGTACGGGGCGCTCAACCACCGCCGCAGCGAGTTCGGCGGCGCACCGCGGTTCGGCTCGGCGCACCTGCGGCTCACCGAGAACACCCTCGACCGCAGCACGTTCTGCTACCCCGACAGCGTCTTCGAACCCGTCGACTTCGGCACCGCGCGGCACATGCCGCTGATCGCCCTCACCGGCCACCGCGACCTGCTCGACGACTACGTCGAGGCCCACGTCCACGGCCCGGTCACCCTCGCCGACGTCGAGGCGGTCGTGCTCGACCCGTCCTTCCGCGGCACCGAGGTAGAGGACGCCGCGCACGCCCTGGACACCCGCGTCGAGTGGCACAGCGGGTTCCGGATGTCCACAACGGACCTCGACCCCGGCTTCCGCACGCCCGAGTCGGTGGAGCTGGGACTGCGCATCGCCGTCGACGGCGTCATCGACCCGTGGGTCCTCGCGCAGGCCGACGCCGACCCGCAGGTCAGGAAACACCTGTGGCACCACCTGGCGCATACAGCGCTGCGAGGTCCCGCACCACCGCCGTGACCCGCTCGCGCAGCTCCGCCGGCTCCAGCACCTCCACCTCCGCGCCCAGCCGCAGCAGCATCCCCGTCGCGTGCGGGACCGACTCGATCGGGATCGTCACCCGCGTCCACCCGCCGTCGGGCACCGCCGAGTCCTCCGCCGCCCGCGCCACCACCGGCAGCACGTGCACGGCGAACGACTCCCAGCCGCGCGGCGACAACCGCAGCACCGCCGACCCCGTGTGCTGGCGTGCCTGGAAGTCCTCCAGCGACGCCGCCCAGTGCGCCGCCAGGTCGAAACCCGCCGGGCGTTCGAACGTCCCCTCCAGCGCCCGCACGGCCTGGATCTGCGCCACCCGGTAGGTCGAGATGCGCGAGGACCCCAGCGCCACCAGGTACCAGCGGCCCGCCTTCAGCACCAGGCCGAGCGGGCGCAGCACCCGCGTCACCTCCTCCGGAGCCTGCCAGCGCCGGTAGGAGACCTCCAGCAGCCGCGCGTGCCACACCGCATCGGCGACCAGCTCCAGGAACGGCGACCGCTCCGGGTCGTAGTACCAGGCAGGGGCGTCGAGGTGGAACCGCGTGGCCATCCGTGCCGCCCGGTCGCGCATCGGCGAGGGCAACGCCGCCATCAGCTTCAGCTGCGCCGCCGACACCGCCGCCCCCAGACCCAGCTCCGCCGCCGGACCCGGCAACCCGGCCAGGAACAGCGACTCCGCCTCCTGCTCGGTCAGGCCCGTCAACCGGGTGCGGTAACCCTCCAGCAGCTGGTAGCCGCCCGCCGGGCCCGCGTCGCCGTAGAGCGGCACCCCGGCGGCGTGCAGCGACTCCACGTCGCGGTAGATCGTGCGGACCGACACCTCCAGCTCGTCGGCCAGCGCCTGCGCGGTCATCCGCCCCTTCGCCTGCAACAACAGCAGCAACGACACCAACCGGCTCGCACGCACGCGGGCACACTGCCACAAGATGTCAGTGATAGCTCATACGTTCGACGCATGGCGTTCTACGAGAAGAACCTGACGGTGCGCGAACCCCTGGTGGTCGCGGGCAGACACGTGAAGCGGTACGAGGTGGTCACCCCCGGACTGGAGATCACCGACGACATCCGCGCCGCCGCGTACGACTTCCTGCCGACGATCTACCCGGACTTCGCCGACCCCACCCCGCCCGCCACGGTCACCGTGCTGCACCGCAGCGCCGCGGGCATGTACCTCAACGCCTACAACTGGGTCTGGGACAACGTCCTGCACTGCCGCACCGCCGTCTCCGGCGACCAGCCGTTCCTCGGCTCCACCGACCCCGACCTCACCCGCTTCAGCGTCATCCCCAAGGACCTCATCGGCTGCGTCTGGGAGCTGCCGCCGCTCGAACACGAACGCAGGGCCTGGGTGCGGCACGTGCTCGACACCGACGAGCCGGACCTCACCGCCTACCTCGCCGACAGCCTGGCGCGGGGACCGGTCGGCCGATGAGCGACTGGACGGGGGCGCCGTCCCGGTAAACGGCTGGACGGGGTGGTTAGGTTCGCAGACATGACCACCCCCGAGAACGTCGTGCGCGCACTGGCCGAACCGTCGAGGCTGCGGGCGTTCGCCGCCGTCGTCCTCGGCGCGGGAACGCTGGCCGACGTCGCCGCCGCGTCCGGGCTCAAGGTCAAGGACGCGGGCGTCGCACTGCTCAAGCTGCGCGAGGCCGGGCTGGTCGAGGGAGAACCGGCCCGCCCGGCCGACCTCAAGCCGCTCGCCGCCACGCTCACCGAGGCGATGCCCGCCGACGGGCTCGCGCCGTTCGTGCGCGGCGACAAGCTGATCTCGCTCCCGGTGGCGGCCGAACGCCGCCGCAAGATCCTCGAACACGTCGCCGCACGCGCCTTCACCGCCCGCGAGTACTACGACGAGAAGCAGGTCAACGAACGGCTGCGGGCGTGGTGCGACGGGGGAGAGGTCGACCACGTCACCCTCCGCCGCTACCTCGTCGACCACGGCCTGCTCGAACGCGGCGGCGGCATGTACCAGGCCCAGCCCCTGCCGATCTGATGCCGCGGTCTAGCCCCGGCCGATGTAGGGCATGGCCGTGGCCATCACGGTCATGAACTGCACGTTGGCCTCCAGCGGCAACCGCGCCTGGTAGAGCACCGCGTCGGCCACGTGCCGCACGTCGAACGTCGGCTCCGGCCGGGTCTCGAGGTCGGCCTGCAGCACGCCCCGGCCCATCCGCTCGGTCATCGGGGTGGCCGCGTTGCCGATGTCGATCTGCCCGCAGGCGATGTTGTGCGCGCGGCCCTCCAGCGACAACGACTTGGTCAGCCCGGTCATCGCGTGCTTGGTCGCGTTGTAGGCCACCGCGTGCGGGCGCGGCACCGACGCCGAGATCGAGCCGTTGTTGATGATCCGCCCGCCGCCGTGGGTCTTCATCACCCGGAACGCCTCCCGTGCGCACAGGAACGCGCCCGTCAGGTTCACCCCGACGACCTCCTCCCACGCGCTGAGGCCGAAGTCCTCGACCGGCGTGGCCGGCACGGTGGTGCCGGCGTTGTTGAACAGCACGTCCACCCGGCCCCAGGAGTCCACCACCGCCTGGAAGAGAGCGCTCACCGAGTCCTCACGCGACACGTCGGCCGGTACCACCAGCGCGGTGTCCGGGAAGCCCTCGGCGGTCTCGCGCAACGCGTCCGCGCGCCGACCGGCCAGCGCCACCCGGAACCCCGCGGCCAGCAGGGTGCGCGCCGCCGCACGCCCCACACCCGAACCCGCTCCCGTCACGACCGCTACCGCCATGCCCGCTTCTCCCCTCGATCCAGCGATTGCCCGCGGTGTCGAGTGTGGAGTAATCACCACTGGTGGAACATGAAGAGGACACCTGCCTGCTGTGCGCGGGGTCGGGGACCATGTCGTGGCAACAGCCGGTGTTCGGTGACGAAGGCCTTGTCGTGCAGGAGATGTCACACCCGTGCCCGCGCGGCTGCTCGGGCTGGTGGCGGGTCCCGGCGGCCGAGCGCAGCGGCATCGTCGCAGGGAACGTCGCACGTGCCAACGAGATCCCGGCGGGACCGTCCACCCCGGCCTGATCACCGGGTCGTCACCGAGCGTGAACGATGGGGTTCACCCATTATTGCCAAGGGGTCCCTTTTTCGGCGGCTGCGGCCACTCGGAGTAGAAGCGGACACTGTCGTCCTGTGAAGGAGTGCAGCCGTTGCCATGGATCTGGGCTCAACGAGGACCGGACCGCCTGCCGCGCGTGCGGCGGGCTCGGCCAGGTCCCCGACCGGTAGTGAGCTCAGTCCTTCCTGGTCATCAGAGTAGGGCCGAGGATGCGGCGGGCGAGCCGCCGCGACAGCGACCTGCGTCGGCGCACGGGCGCCGGCGCGGGTGCCGCCTTCGGTTCCTCTGACGTGATCTTCGCGAACACCTCGGTCGCCGGCTCTGCACTGCCGGACTGTTGATCGATCGGCACGCGAGGATCTTGCCATCGCGCCCTCCTGCGCCCCGCACGAGGGCAGGCCTGCCGTGACCCCGGTCACGGCCACCACATCGGACGCCGGGGGCACCGGAGACGGTCAGGCCGAAGTCCCGGGCACACCGGTCAGACCGGTGCTGCCGCGCGGGCTGCGCCGGCCGGTGAGGTACTGCTCCAGCGCCTGCCGGCGGGCGCGGATGCGCCGCTCCTGGTCCAGCAGGTCGTCGCGGACCTGCTGGACCATGGTGAGCAGCTCGGAGCACGCGGTGCTCTCGTGGCCGCCGCCCACGCAGGGCACGACGTCGCGCAGCACCCTGGAGGACAGCCCGGCGGCGAGCAGGTCCTGGACGAACTCCACCACGCCGACCGCCTCGGGCCCGTAGTCGCGGTACCCGTTGGGCAGGCGCTCGCTGCGGATGAGTCCCTGCTCCTCGTAGTAGCGCAGAGCCCGCGTGCTCGCGCCGGTCGCCCGGCTGAGCTCTCCGATGCGCATCACGTCCCGCCTTCCCGGCCGTCGGCTTGACCTTCACGTTGACGTCAATGTTTAGGTTAGCCGCCATGACAACGGCATCCGAGATGAAGGGCCGCCACGCCCTGGTCACCGGCGGGTCGAGCGGCATCGGCGAGGCCATCGCGGACGCGCTCGCGGGCCACGGGGCGAACCTGGTGCTGGTGGCCCGCGATCCCGACCGGCTGGAGAAGACCGCCGCCGGACTGCGCGAGCGGCACAGTGTCGTCGTGCGGTGCGTGCCGCTCGACCTCGACGAGCCCGGCGCTCCCCACCGCCTGCTGGAGGTCGTGCGGGAGGCGGGTGTCGAGGTGGAGATGCTGGTCAACAACGCCGGCACCAGCTCACGTGCGCTGGTGGCCGACAGCGACCCCGCCGCCCTGCGCCGGCTGGTGGACCTCAACGCCGGTGCCCTGACCGAGCTGACCGCGCTCGTGGTCGCCGGGATGGTCCGGCGGGGCCGCGGATCGGTCGTCAACATCGCGAGCACCGGGGCCTACACCCCGGCGCCCGTGCTCGCCGCCTACGCGGCGTCGAAGGCCTACGTCCTGTCCTTCACGCAGGCGTTGTGGGCCGAGACGCGCTCCAGCGGCGTCCGCGTGGTCGCGGTGAGCCCGGGACCGACGCGGACGGCGATGAACGCCCGGCCCGGCCGCGGGAAGCGCGATCCCGCCCAGGTCGCCCGCACCGCGCTGGCCGCACTGGAGCGCCGCGGACCGGCCGTGGTCGACGGGCACCTCAACAAGCTCACCGCCTTCCTGCTCCGCAGGACACCTCTGCGCCTGGTCGCCGCACTCGCCCTGCGCGCGACCCAGCCGTAATCCGGTGGACAGCCCGGACAGGATGCCGGTGTGGAACGCCTGCGGACCGAACGGCTGACGCTGCGCCCGCTCACCGAGTCCGACGTGGACGACCTGCGGCGGCTGCACGCCGACCCCGATGTGATGCGGTTCCTCGACCCCGCGCCCGTCGGGCACTACCTGGCCGGCGGTTTCCACGCGGCGGTGGAGCGGCGCACCGGGCGGTGGCTGGGCTGGTTCGAGCTCGGGGACACCGGCGCCGGTGTGTTCGAGCTGGGCTACCGGCTGCGCCGCGACTGCTGGGGCCGCGGGTACGCCACCGAGGGGGCCGGGGCGCTGGTCGAGCACGCGTTCCGCGCACGCGGGGCGCAGCGGGTCGTCGCGACCACGATGGCGGTCAACGCCGGGTCGCGGCGGGTCATGCGGAAATGCGGGCTGCGGTACGTGCGCACGGTGTTCCCGCAGTGGGACGAGCCGCTGCCCGGCGCCGAGCACGGTGACGTCGAGTACGAGCTGACCCGCCAGGAATGGGAGTCGGCGTGATCGAGTTGGGGTGGGCGAGGGGTTCACAGCCGAAGGGGGTCACGCATGTGGGAGACGGACGACGTCGATCTGGACGCGTACTTGGAGCGCACGGGAGCGTCCGCGTCGAGCTCGCTCGCGGAGCTGCATGAGGCGCACGTGCGCGCCATTCCGTTCGAGAACATCGACGTGATGCTGGGTCTCGTGCCGTCGCTGGACATGGCCGACATCCAGGACAAGCTCGTCCACCGCCGCCGCGGCGGGTACTGCTTCGAGCACCAGCTGCTGTTCACGGCGGTGCTGGAACGCCTCGGGCACACGGTGCAGCGGCGGATGAGCCGGGTGAGGACCGGCCCGCGCACGCACATGATGTCCATCGTGGACGGTCAGCTCGCCGACGTCGGGTTCGGCGCGGGGATGCTGCACCCGATGCCGTTGCGCGACGGCGCGGTCGTGGACCAGGCGGGGTGGCCGCACCGGCTGCGGCGTGCGCAACGCCGCTGGGTGCTGGAGAAGCAGACCGCGGACGGCTGGGAGCTGCAGCACGCGTTCGAGGACGACGTCGAGCAGCTGCCGGTCGACTACCTGGCGGCCAACTACTACGTGGCCACGCACCCGAGGTCGCCGTTCAGCGGCCAGCTCGTCGTGATGCGCCTGGAACCCGGTCTGAGCCGGCGGCTGGTCGGCCGCACGCTCACCGTCGACCGCGCGGGCGCCGAACCGGAGCGGGTCGAGGTCGAGGACCTCGGTGCGGCACTGGAGTCGCTGGACATCGCGCTCACCGAGAGGGAGCTGAGTCACATCGGCTCAACTTCAGGAACACCCGTGCCCGCACATTCGTACTAATAGATGTAGGGGATCGCACATCGGAGGTGTTGCACATGACCACCGCGACTCCGTTCACCGCTGGAGCCACGACCGGCGTCAACGCACTGCCCACCCCGCCCAGCGGCTGGCCGATCGGGTCCTACGCCACCTACGAAGAGGCGCAGCGAGCCGTCGACCACCTGGCGGACAACGACTTCCCGGTCGCCGACGTCACCATCGTCGGTGTCGAGCCGATGATCGTCGAACGCGTCACCGCGCGCCTGACCTGGGGTCGCGTGCTCGGCGCCGGCGCCGCGTCCGGTGCCTGGTTCGGTCTGTTCGTCGGTCTGCTGCTCGGGTTGTTCTCGACCGGCGGCGCCATCGCCCCGATCGTCACCGGTCTGCTCGTCGGTACGGCCTTCGGCCTGGCCTCGTCGGCCATGCGCTACGCGGCCACACGCGGCAAGCGCGACTTCGCCTCGACCACGCAGCTGGTCGCGGGCCGCTACGACGTGCTGAGCCACCCGCGCAGCGCCGAACGCGGCAAGGACATGCTGACGAAGCTGGCGTGGCGCGGATGAGCGCCCCGCTGACCGCCGGGGAACTGCGCGCGGCGGTGGAAGAGATCAGCCTCAGGAGCGCCGAGCTGAGCTCGGCAGCGGCCCAGCTGGCCGCACGCGCCGACCGCGACCTCGGCCGCGACGTCGCCGAGGTCGTGAAGGACCTGCGCGCCGCGGCCCGCCAGCTCGGCGTGGCGCAGCTCCTGCTCGAACCGGCGGGCGCCGACCTCGCCGCCTAGAAGACCAGCTCCCACCACGCGGAAGGGGCGGCAGACCTCCGGGTCTGCCGCCCCTTCCCCTGTGTCCGGGCTCCTTCCCGCGTCGGCTGGACGAGAACGCGACTGCCTCGTCCGGCCGGGGGAGATCGCTGCCGCGACCTCGCGGACCCGGTGCGCCACACCCCTCGCAGTGCCGCGGGCTCCGCGAACCCGACGGCGGCCGCGGGGCGGTGGTGACGCGGTCTCGGTGTCGTACCGAAGTTGGCGTCGATGATCGCCTCGAACTCCGCGCTCACCCACGCCGGGTCGGCGTACACCAGGTCCGCGAACGCCCTCTCACCGGTCGTCAGCACCTTGTACCACTCCTCGATGAAGAGCTAGCAGGTACATATTTTTTGTAGCGCGCACTGTAGGTTTAGTCAACCACCCGATAGAGGAGTCCGGCGTGCCGCTCAGCGACCTCGACGACGAGGACTACCCGGCCTACAGCATGGGCAGGGCGGCCGAGCTGCTCGGCGTGCAGCAGGCGTTCCTGCGCAGCCTCGACGCGGCCGACGTCCTCGTGCCGCAGCGCTCCGACGGCGGTCACCGCCGCTACTCCCGCCGTCAGCTCGGCCTCGCCCAGCGCTTCCGGGCCCTGTTCGACGACGGTCACCCGCTGGCCTCCGCGATCGTGATCGTCCGGCTGCAGGACGACCTGACCGCCGCGAAAGCCCAGGTGGCGGACCTCCGGGCGCGGCTCGGCACGAACTGACCCCAGTTTCCGTATGACGTACGGTATTGTTTCCGTATGGCCTACGGAAATGAGGGGAACGCATGGCCGTCGAACGCAGCGGCGCAGGAGACGCCGCCAAGACCATCGCACTGCTCTGGCGCCGGCCGCCGGAGCCCAAACCGGTCGGCAGGAAGCCCAAGGTGAGCGTCGACCAGGTCGTCGCGGCCGCCATCGCCGTGGCCGACCGCGAAGGACTCGCGGCGATGTCGATGGCGCGCGTCGCACAGGAGCTCACCGTCGGCACGATGTCGCTCTACGGGCACGTGCCCGGCAAGGCCGAGCTCATCGACCTGATGGCCGACACGGTGCTGCAGGAACGCGACCTGAGCGCCGAGGGCACGTGGCGGGAACGCATCCAGCACTACGCCGACCGCACCCGCGCCGTCTACCAGGCGCACCCGTGGATGCGGGACGTGTCGATGGTGCGGCCACCGCTCGGACCGGGCCTGATGGACGGGCAGGAGTTCGTGCTGGCCGCGCTGGCCGACTCCGGGCTCGAACCGCGGCAGGTCATCGTCGCGCACACCGCCGTCGAGGGGTTCGTGCACGGCGCCGCGGCCGCCGAGGTCGACGACCAGCAGCTCGAACAGGTCACCGGCGAGTCCGGCGACTCCTGGTGGCACGCGCGGCAGCTGTTCTGGGACGACTACTTCGACGTGGAGCGCTACCCGACGATGACGACCCTGTGGAACGCCGGCGCCTACGACACCGGCGGCACGCTCGCCGAGCAGGTGCGCGGCTCGTTCGACTACGGCCTGACCAAGCTGCTCGACGGCATCGAGGGAGGCCTGCGATGACGGTCCTGGTGACCGGGGCGACCGGCAACGTCGGCCGGCTGGTGGTGCGGGGACTCGCGGACCGCACTCGCGTGCGGGCGATGACCCGCGACCCCGCGAAGGCGAGCTTCCCGGACGGCGTCGAGGTGGTGCGCGGCGACCTCGACGACCCCGGCGGCATCCCGTTCGACGGCGTCGACAAGCTCTACCTGTTCGCGCACCCGCCCACCGCGCAGCGCGTCGTCGACCTGGCCGTGCGGGCCGGTGTGCGCAGGATCGTCACGTTGTCCTCGGGCGCGGTGACCCACGGCTACGACCGGACCCACCACCTGCCGGTCGAGCAGGCGGTCGAGGCCTCCGGGGTGGCGTGGACGCACGTGCGGCCCGGCGAGTTCGCGGTCAACAAGGTCGACCTGTGGGCACCGTCGATCCGCGCCGACGGCACGATCGTGCACCCGAACCCCGACGAGTTCGGCCAGCCGATCCACGAGGCCGACGTCGCCGACGTGGCGGTCGCCGCGCTGCTGGAGGACGGCCACGACGGCAAGGCCTACACGCTCAGCGGCCCCGCGCCGCTCACGCAACGCGAGATGGCGCGGGCGATCGGCGAGGTGCTCGGGCGGGAGCTGCGCTTCGCCGACGTCACGGTCGAGCAGGCACTGGCCTACTACGTGAGCGTGGGCTGGCCGGAGGAGATCGCCCGCTACGTCCTGGGCCTCGGCGGCTACGAGGGCGGCGACGCGGACGACTTCTCCGACTACGAGTTCGCGGTGGAGCCGGACTTCGAGACCGTCACCGGCAGGCCCTACCGCACGTTCGCGGCATGGGCGCGCGACCACGCCGTCGATTTCGGCGGCTCCTCGATCGACGTTCCCGCGGGGGACGCGCGACGAGGAGGACCCGGTGCGGTTTCTGGTGATCGTCAGGACGGCGGCTGAGCTGCCGTTCGCCACGAGGTACTGCGATGCGCTGGCGCGGGCGGGGGTGCTGCTCGACGCGGCCGACCTGCGCGCCGGCGCCGTCGACGGGAACGGCCGCGTCACAACGGGTGCGCCGGTGCGCGGGTACTGGCTGATCGACGTGCGCGACCACGCCGAAGCGGTCGAACGCGTGCGGCGCATCCCGGTGGCCGGGTGCGTCGTGGAAATCCGGCCGGTGGCTGTGGTCTGATGCCCCCATGGGGGCTACGACCTCGGTGCACCGGACGATCGACGCGGTCTGGCGGATGGAGTCGGCGAAGGTCATCGCCGCGCTCGCCAGGTACGTGCGCGACGTCGGCCTGGCCGAAGAGATGGCACAGGACGCGCTGGTCGCGGCGTTGGAGCAGTGGCCGGTCGAGGGAGTGCCGAACAACCCCGGCGCGTGGCTGACGACCACGGCCAAGCGCCGGGCCGTCGACCAGATCCGCCGCCGCGAGAACTTCAACCGCAAGGTCGAGGAGATCGGCCGCGGCGTCCGGGAGTCCTCACCGGACGCCAGTGAGGGCGTCGAGGACGAGATCGGCGACGACCTGCTCAGCCTCATGTTCACCGCCTGCCACCCCGTGCTGGGCACCGAGGCGCGGGTCGCGCTGACGCTCAAGATGCTCGGCGGCCTCAAGACCGAGGAGATCGCGCGGGCGTTCCTGGTCAGCGACACCGCGGTGGCGCAGCGGATCGTGCGCGCGAAGAAGGCGCTGGCCGAGGCCGGGGTGCCGTTCGAGGTGCCGGAGGGACCGGAGCTCGCCGCCCGCCTGGCCAGCGTCCTCGAGGTCATCTACCTGATCTTCAACGAGGGCTACTCCGCCACGCGGGGCGACCACTGGATGCGGCCGGAGCTGTGCGCGGAGGCGCTGCGGCTGGGCCGGGTGCTCGCCGAGCTCGCGCCGAAGGAGGCCGAGGTCCACGGGCTGGTGGCGCTGATGGAGATCCAGGCCTCCCGTTCCCAGGCCCGCACCGCCCCCGACGGCACGCCGGTCCTGCTGCTGGAGCAGGACCGCGCCCGGTGGGACTGGCTGCTCGTCGGCCGCGGCCTCGCGGCGCTGGAACGGGCCGAGGCGCTCAACCAGCCGCCCGGCCCCTACTACGTGCAGGCGGCGCTCGCGGCCTGCCACGCCCGCGCCCGCAGGCCCGAGGACACCGACTGGCGGCGCATCGCCGCGCTCTACGAGGTGCTCGCACGGCTCTCGCCCTCGCCGGTGGTCGAGCTCAACCGGGCGGTGGCGCTGTCCATGGCCTACGGACCGGCCGCCGGGCTCGCGCTCGTCGACGAGATCGCGGGCGCGAAGGCGTTGCAGGGCTACCACCTGCTGCCCAGCGTGCGCGGCGACTTCCTGCTCAAGCTCGGCCGCACCGACGAGGCACGGGCGGAGTTCGAGAAGGCGGCGGGCCTGACCCGCAACGAACGCGAGCGCACCCTGCTGCTCGACCGCGCCGCCGCCTGCCTCACGTGAGCGCGAGCGTCACCCCCAGCGCGGTGAACGACACCGCGAAGAACCGGGCGCGGGTGCTCGCCGGCGGGGTGAAGGTGCAGCCGCTGTCGTGGCACTGCCAGACCGAGCACGCGCCGGGGCTGGTGCTGGGGTACGCGGCGACGACACCGGGCGACATCACGACGGCGGTGGCCGCGATCGGACGCGCACTGGCGAGGTGAGCCGTGGTGTGGCCGATCAGGCGCTGTCCGCCCGCTTGATCAGCGGCAGGTCGCGCGACAGCAGCCGGAACCCGACGCCGTAGTACAGCTCCCGTGCCGACGGGTGCTCGTCCGCGCCCAGGCACGCGACCGTCACGTGCACCGCCCCTGCCGCCCGCGCGAGCCGCATGCCGTGCAGCAACACCGCGCTGGCCAGGCCGCGCCTGCGGTGCTCCGGGTGGGTGCCGACCGGTTCGAACTCGGCGGTCCGGTTGACCTCGTCGAGCCACATGATCGCCGAGCACGCCATCGTCCCGTCCGGCGCCTCGACCAGGACGTGCAGGTCACCGCGGTAAGCGGCCGTCTGCCGGACACCCTCGTAGGACCGCGGCGAGTACGTCGAGCCGGCCCAGGCGTCGACGTGCGCCCGCACCACCGCCTCCGGTCCGGCCTCGTCGGCGGTGCGGAACCGGAAACCGGCCGGCAGCACGGGTTGCGCGATGTCGGTGAGGTCGCGTTCGTTGAGCTGGGTCCAGCCGCCGAGCGAGTCCCGGTCGACCTCGTAGCCGTGCGCCGTCCACCGCGCGAGGGCGGCCTCGTCGTCGGCGTTGGGCAGCACCGTGCGGTCGACACCCGGTGCGACGCCGTCGAACCAGTCGACCACCTCGTCCAGCAGCGCCGGGTGGCCGGGGTGCACCTGGTGGGCGAGGTAGGCGCCGGTGACGTCCCTGACCGAACCGTCACGGCGGACCACCCGGCGCGGCAGCTGCGCCCACCCCCAGGCCACCAGGTCGTCGCCCGCGAACCAGAGCCGGCGCACCCAGGCGTGGCCCTCGGTGGCGTGGTCCTTGCCCCAGTTCCACGCGAGCTCACCGTAGGAGGCGTCGCTGTTGACCAGCTCCGGGCGGACCGCGGTGACCCGCTGGGCCAGGCCCTGCATCAGGCGCACGTCCTCGGCGGTGAGGGGTTCGGTCGTCACAGCGGGCACTGTGGCAGGGGCCGGCGGCGGCGTCGAACCGTTTTCAGGTCAGCGCCCTGGCGTAGGCGGTGGGGGAGACGCCGACGGTCTGGGTGAAGTCGCGGACCAGGTGCGCCTGGTCGCTGTAGCCGAGGTCGGCGGCGAGCCCGGCCCACTCGACGTCGGTCTCCGCCCGTTCCAGAGCCTCGTGGATGCGGTAGCGCAGGATCACCCACTTCGGGCTGACCCCCACGTAGTCGGCGAACAGCCGCTGCAACGTCCGCACCGCCACGCCCTCGGCACGGGCGAAGTCAGCGACCCGGCGGATCTCCCGGTCCTCGCGGATGCGCTGCACCAGCTCCACCGCGAGCGCCGCCTGCGGGTCGGCGACCGGTCCGAGGCCCAGCAGGAACGCGTCCAGCGCCGCCACCCGATCATCCTCGCCCTCCACGGCCAGCACGAGCGCCGCGGGCACGTCGGTCAGCCGCACGTGCCGCCCGGTCCACCGCGACACCGGCTCCGCGCGGAACGGCCGGAACCCGCCCGGCCGGAACTGGACCCCGGCGACCCGCACCCGCCCGCGCAGCTCCCGGCTGAACAACCCCAGCCCGACCCCGGCGATCTCCGGGTGCTCGTGGCCGTGCTCGAACACGACGTTCACCGACGGGTGCGGCACGACGTGCGAGGTGTAGGGCGTGTCCAGCTCGCCGTCGATGAGCCAGTAGTGCTCCAGGTACGGCCGCAGCTCGGGCGCGGGCAGGCGGCGGCGGAACCGGACACGGGCGAAAAGCTCCCGTGCGTCGACGATCCCCCGTGTGTCCCGGCGCGGCCCCTGCACGCCGGGAATCCTATGTGGCGCGTTTCTTCAAGAACGTCCCCACGCCGCGTCCTACCGTCCTCACCATGAAGCTCAGCGTTCTGCTCGACCGGGCCCGCGACGACGCGTTGCCCGTCATCGCGACCATCAGCGACGACGACCTGACCAAGCCGACCCCGTGCGCCGACTACGACGTGCGCGCGTTGCTCGACCACCTGCTGCACGTCGTCGTCGAGTTCCAGAAGCTCGCCGTCAAGCAGGACGCCGACTTCAGCACCACACCGCACTACCCGGACTGGCGCGCGCAGTACCCGGCCGAGACCGCCCGGCTCGTCGAGGCCTGGGGACAGCCCGGCGCGGACGAGGGCATCGCCGGCAACATGAACCTGCCCGCCTCCGTGGTCGGCGGGCTCGCGCTGCTCGACCTCACCATCCACGCCTCCGACCTCGCACAGGCCACCGGTCAGCGGTTCGAACCCGACCCCGAGGTGCTCACCGCCGTCGAGGGCCTCGTCGAGCAGATGGGCCCCACCGCCCTGGAGTGGAACGTCTTCCAGGCCCCCACCGAACCACCCGCCGACGCCACCGCGTTCGAACGGCTGCTGGCCAAGACCGGACGCGACGCGCGCTGGAGTGCTTGACTGACGGCATGTTGACCATCGGGATGCTCGGCGGCATGAGCTGGGAGAGCAGCGCGGAGTACTACCGGCTCGCCAACACCGTCGTGCGCGAACGGCTGGGCGGCCTGCACTCGGCCAAGGTCGTGCTGCACTCCGTCGACTTCGCCGAGATCGAACGCATGCAGGTCGAGGCCAGGTGGGACGACGCGGCGAAGGCACTGGCCGACGCCGCGCGGCTCGTGCAGGCCGGCGGCGCGGACTTCCTGCTCATCTGCACCAACACCATGCACAAGGTGTTCGACGAGGTCCAGGCCGCCGTCGACATCCCGGTGGTCCACCTCGGCGACACCACCGCCACCGCCATCACGCAAGCCGGGCTCACCACCGTCGGGCTGCTCGGCACCGGGTTCACCATGGACCAGCCGTTCTACCGCGAACGCCTGGAGCAGCACGGCCTCACGGTGCTGCTGCCCAGCCCGCAGGACCGCGCGACCGTGCACCGGATCATCTACGACGAGCTGTGCCTGGGTGTGGTGAAGGACGAGTCGCGGCGCGCCTACCAGGACGTGATCGGCCGGTTCGAGGGCGCGCAGGGCGTGATCCTCGGCTGCACCGAGATCGAGCTGCTGATCAGCCAGCACGATGTGCCGCTGCCGGTGTTCCCCACGACCCGGCTGCACGTCGAAGCCGCCGTCGCACGCGCGCTGGCCTGAGCCGTTGCTCATCTGGTGAAGCCGCACCGGCCGTGAAACCCGGTTGCGGACGGGACCGGCCTCGCGCAGGTTGACCACATGCAGTCACGTGTCGCGCTGGTCACCGGCGCTGGATCGGGAATCGGCGCCGGTATCGCGCAGGAGCTGGCCGAGCTGGGTCACCGGGTCGCCGTGGTGGACCGCGACGTCGAGGGCGCCCGCGCGGTCGCCGGCCGGATCGCCGAGGCGGGTGGGCAGGCGGTCGCGGTGGAGTGCGACGTCAGCGACCCGGCCTCGGTGGACGCGGCGGTGGCCGAGGTCGTCGCGGCGTTCGGGCCGGTGGAGATCCTGGTCAACAACGCCGGGTTCGCGCGGGACAACCACCCGCTGGACATGCCCCTGGAGGACTGGGACGCGGTGCAGGGCACGGTGCTGCGCGGCGCGTTCCTGATGCTCAAGGCCACCGCGCCGGCGATGCGGGACGCCGGGTGGGGGCGGATCGTCACCATCTCCAGCATCTCCGCGATCGTGCAGGGCGAGCGGATCAACTACGTCGCCGCGAAGGCCGGTGTCGAGGGGCTCACCCGCGGTGCCGCGCTCGACCTCGCACCGCACGGCATCACCGTCAACGCCGTCGGTCCCGGCACCGTGCGGACCGGCATGACGGAGGTCAGCGCCGCGCGGGCCGGGCGCACCGTGGACGAACACCTCGAAGTGGTGCGCAGGTCGATCCCGGTCGGGCGGATCGGCACACCGCACGACATCGCGCGTGCGGTGCTGTTCTTCGCCGCCGAGGACGCCGACTTCGTGACCGGCCAGGTCCTCTACGTCAGCGGCTACCCGCACGGCTGATCCCGGTGGGGTCGGGCCTGAGCGGTCCGACCCCGTCCCGGTCACTGCTTGTAGGGCGCCAGGGTGTCCTGGTCGACGTCGGGGGCGCCCATGATCGGGTGCACCTCGATCGGCTGGTTCAGGACCTTCCCGCCGGGGCCGGGGCACGCCGAGGCCTTCTGGCAGATCTCCAGCAGCCGCTCGCGGCTGTCCACGTCGACCACCCAGTAGCCGGCGATGACCTCCTTGGACTCGGCGAACGGCCCGTCGACCACGTTCGGCACGCCGTCCTCGCCGCCGCGCACCACGAACGCCCGCGCGGGCCCGCTGAGCCCCTCGGACTGCAGCAGCTCACCGGTGGCGCGCAGCTCGGCGTCCAGGTCGCGCATGTACCCGATCATCCGGTGCATGTCCTCGTCGGTCCACGCGGCGAGCCCCTCCCAGTCCTCCTGGGCGCCGCCGTAGCTGACCAGCATGTACTTCACTTCCACTCCCCACCGGTCGCGCGGGCCCTGATCTCCTGCACGGCCCAGCTGTTGCCGTCCGGGTCGTCGAAGAACACGAACGACCCGCCGTCCTTCTCGTTCATCCGCACGATCTCGCTGACCTCGACCCCGCGCTCGACGAGCTGCGCGCGAGCCTTCTCCAGGTCGGAGACCACGAGCTGGACGCCCTTGAGCGTGCCGGGCTCGCCCTTCACGATCCCCTTGCCGATCACCACCGAGCAGCCGGAGCCGGGTG
The DNA here is from genome assembly GCF_040647275.1 of Lentzea sp. NPDC042327. NCBI lineage: Bacteria > Bacillati > Actinomycetota > Actinomycetes > Pseudonocardiales > Pseudonocardiaceae > Lentzea > Lentzea sp. NPDC042327. The sequence continues at coordinate 341,336 of NZ_JBEZBX010000008.1, read as the reverse complement.
GCGTGAGCTGCATGATGCGCGTGTTCTCGTCGAACGTCGTGTCGTGGTCGACGACGAACCCGAGCTGTTCTGCGTAGAAGTGCTTCGCCCGGTCCAGGTCCGACACCGGTACGACGACGACCTCGAGGGTCCAGTCCATCTCTGCGCTTCCTCTCCGCGGCTGGCGTTGTCACCGGTCCGTCGAAGGGCTCAGGACCTTTTCGACACGGGGTCGCGACCCGCATACCGGAGCTGCGCGATCGCGGTCCTCACTCCTCGACTGCGCCGCCGATCTCGCGCAGGTGCTCGCGGAACGTGAGCCCGCTCGCGAGGTACTCGTCGAACCGCAGCTGGCTGCGCAGGGACTCACCCTGCCGCACGCGCTGCGCCTGCGCCCGTTCGACGTCGCGGATGCCCCGCGCCTTGGCGATCACGGTCTCGACCTGGTCGGCGGGCACGAACAGCACGCCGTCGTCGTCGCCGAACACGACATCGCCGCTGGTAACGGTCCACTGGTCGACCTGGGCGGTCGACAGCGCCTCCGGTGCCCGGTCGCGCAGGCTCAGCGGCCCCGTCGGGTTCGCGCCGAGGCTGAACACCGGCAGCCCGATCGCGCGGATGTCCGAGGTGTCGCGGTGCAGGCCCCAGACCACCAGGCCGCGCAGCTGCGCGGCCTGGGCCTCCAGCACGACCATGTCGCCGATGCACGCCTCGTCGGTGCGGCCGTCGTTGTCGACGACGAGCACGTCACCGGGTGCGCTGCGCTCGACGGCTTCGAGGAAGACGTCCACGCTGCCGGCGTGGCGGGCGGGCAGGACGCGGCCGGCGACCCTGCTGCCGGGGACGACCGGGGCGAGGGTGGCGGTGCGGACCGGGACGCCGGTGCGGATGCAGGCGTCGGCCAGGTGCGCGGTGGTCAGGTCCAGCGCGGCGAGGTCCAGTTCGGGGAGATCCATGCGGGACAGTGAATCACCTGCGAGCGCTGCGGCACGCCGGAAAGATCGAGGCCTTTCCGGCGTGCCGCGCCCGTTCCGTCAGTGCACGGGGTCGGCGGTGCGTTCGACCTCGGTGGCCGCGGGCCTGAGCACACCGGCCGCGAACGCCGTGACCACGCAGAACAGCACCGGCAGCACGAACGCGACGTTGAGCGGCATCAGGTGCGTGAGCCAGCCGATCACCGCGGGCCCGGCGAGCACGCCGATGTAGCCCAGGCCCGCCACCCGCGACATGTTCACCGCCGCGGAGCTCGGGTCGCTGTGCCCGGCCGCGCTGAACAGCTGCGGCACCGTGCCGGACAACCCGGCGCCGGCCACCGCCCAGCCCGCGATCGCCAGGCCGGTCCACGGTGCGAACGCCGCCAGCAGCAACCCGGCCGCCGCGATCACCGCACCCCAGCGCAGCACCGCCATCGGCCCGATCTTCGCGGTGACCCGGTCCGCCAGCAGCCGCCCGACGGTCATGGTGGTCGCGAAGGCGCCGTAGGCGAGCGCGGCGATCTGCGGTTCGGCGCCCAGGACGTCCTGCAGGTGCAGCACGCTCCAGTCGTTGGCGACGCCCTCGCTGAGCATCACCATGAACGCGAGCCCCGCCATGACCCAGATCCGCAGCGGCACCTTCTTCTTCGTCCTGGGCTGGTCCTCGTCGCCTTCGTGCGGGATGGTCGTCGCGCCGTGCGACAACGCCGGTGCCGTGACGAGGCTGACCACCACGCCGACGACGGCGACCACCGCGAGCGTCGTGGCCGGCGAGAGCTCCCAGCTCAGCGTGCGCGCGCCGACCAGGGAGGCGGCGACACCGCCCAGCGACCAGGTCGCGTGGAAGGCCGACATCACCGGGCGCGCGTACTCGCGTTCGACGACGACCGCGTGCCCGTTCATAGCCATGTCCAGCACGCCGTTGCCGAACCCGAACGCCAGCAACGCCGCGGCGAGCGCCAGCTCACCGGTGGAGAGTCCCGGCAGCACGACGGCCGCGCTGCACAGCACGCCCGCGAGCGGGGTGACGGTGCGCGCGCCGAACCGGTCGGTCAGCCAGCCGCCGGCCCGCATGCCGATGAACGCGCCGAGCCCGAGGACCAGCAGCAACCGGCCGAGCTCCGCGTGGTCGATGCCGACCCGGCGCTCGACCGTGGGGATGTGCACGATCCACATGCCGAGCAGGAAGCCGTTGAGTGCGAAGTACGTGAAGGTGGCCACCCGCGCGGCCCTGAGAGCGTTCACATGCTTCACGCTAACGAACAATCCGCGTGTTTGAAAGTTTGAACTTCGAACACAGCTGGTGTTCAATCGCGAGTGTGTCCCGACTGAGGCAGATCACCGAGGCCGTGCGCGACGCCGGCTCCCTCGGTGTGGCGGAGCTCGCGTCGCTGACCGGCGCGTCCGAGATGACGATCCGCCGCGACCTGGAGGTGCTCGCCGCGCAAGGCGTGCTGGAGCGCTACCGCGGTGGTGCGCGCAGCCTGCTGCTGCGCGGGTCTGAACCACCGTACGCACTGCGTTCGGAGGAGGCGCTGGACGCCAAGCGCCGCATCGCCAGGGTCGTCGCGGGCCTGCTCTCCGACGGCGAGTCGGTCGTGCTCGACAGCGGCACCACGTGCGTGGAGGTCGCCCACGTGCTGCATGCGCGCCGTCTGACCGTGATGCCGCTGTCGCTGCACGCGGTGAACGCGCTGGTGGGCGGCCCGTCGCTGACGTTGCTGATCCCCGGCGGCACACCGCGCGCGGGGGAGCTGGCGCTGACCGGACCGCTGACCCTGCAGTCGCTGCAGTCGCTGCGCTTCGACACGGCGGTCATCGGCTGCTGCGGCCTCTCCGCCGAGCAGGGCCTGACCGCGTTCGACCTGGACGACGCCGCGGTCAAGCGCGCGGCGATCTCGTCGGCCCGGCGCGTGATCGCCGCGGCCGACGCCTCGAAGCTGACGCGCACCGCGCTGGCGTTCGTGGCACCGGTGTCCGCCCTGGACGCCGTGGTGACCGATGCGGACGGCGACGACGGGTTGACGGCAGCGGGCGTGGCGGTGGTGACGGCGTGATCGTGCTGTTCGACATGTTCGGGGTGATCGCCCGCGACCAGTCCCGGGCGGTGATGGACACCATGAGCACCGACCCGGCGTTCTGGCAGGCCTACTGGGCGCACCGCCCCGCCTACGACCGCGGCGACGTGACCGCCGCCGAGTACTGGCGGCGCGTCGGGTACCCGCCGATGGTCGAGCAGGACGTGGCGAGCTGGACCGAGGTCGACGACGAGATGGTCGCCCTGCTCGGCGCACTGCACGCCGCGGGCAGGCGCATCGCGTTGCTGTCGAACATCCCCGAGGACCACGCCCGCGACTTCGAACGCCGCTACCCGTGGCTCGACCTGTTCGAGCTGCGGGCGTTCTCCTGCCGCATCGGACACGCGAAACCGTCGATCGAGGCGTTCGAGTGGTGCCGGGAACGCCTCGGCGACGACGAGATCCTGTTCGTGGACGACCAGCTGGAGAACGTCGAGGCGGCGCGGCGGGCCGGGATGCGCGGGCACCACTTCACGGGCATCGACGGGCTGCGGGCGGTTCTCCACGCGTGATCGCACGGAGACCTGAGCGCACCGCACCCGTCGGACCGTTTTGTCAGGGCAGAGACGTGCCGTAGCACTGGAACACCGCCTCGGTCCAGGTGCGCTGCGCCTTCGCCAACGCCTCCGCCGGGGCACGGCCGGCCGCCAGCTCCCGGTGGTAGCGCAGCATCAACGCCTTGCTGGTGTCGTCGGGCACCGACACCGCCGAGGCGATGAGGGTCCTGGTGCCCAGCGCCAGCAGTGCCGCGGCGAGGCCGAGCAGCTCATCACCCGGACGGATGCCCGAGTTGCCCGCCTCGCACGCGGACAGGATCACCTGCCGCGGCGGCCGGTGCAGTCCTTCGAGGTCGTAGACGGTGAGCGGACCGTCGGCGAGGGTGAGCGTCGAGAACAGCGGGTTGTCCGCGCGGAACCGGCCGTGCGCGGCGATGTGCGCGAGCTCGGCGCCGTCGAGGGCGTGCAGCAGGTTCGCCGTGGTCGCCCTCCTGCCGGTGAACCGCTCGGCGTGCGGGTAGCGGCGCTTCAGGGCTTCGACCTCGGCCACGGCGTGGCGCAGGCCCGGTCCGGCGGCCAGCACCGTGCGCCCGGTGACGTGGTCGGACTCCGCGGCCCTGAGCCACAGCGCCGCGGACGGCGCGACGGTCACCGCCCGGCCCCGGCAGCTGGGCAGCGCGGGCCACGGAAGTGCGTGCAACGCACCGGTCGGCACGATGACCAGCGGTTTCCTCGTCGCGGGCAGGAGCCGGTCGAGGCGGTCGGCGGCCTGGCCGAGGCGTTCCTCGATGGCCTTGCGGGTGCGGTCGGAGCCGATGCGGTGCGCGAGGTGGTTGATGCCGAACCGCAGCGCCTGCACCTCCCGTGCGGCGGCCTCGGCCGGGCCCGCGTCGAGCAACCGGACCCTGCCGCGATCGAGGACGACCGCGTGCAGCCGCCCGTCGGACTCGACGTACTCGACCAGCACGTGATCGCCCAGCGCCGTGCTGAGCCGGGTGCGCGACGGCGGTGGGTCGGCGGCACGGATGCCGGTCGCGTGCCGGGCCCGTGCCCCGATCGCCTGCTCCAGCTCGGCCTGCCGGCGCAGGTCTCCGGCGGCCATGACCTGCCGCAGCTCCGCGAGGTCGTCGGCCAGCCGGTCGTCGTCGGGCGGCCGCACCGGGCGCACGCGCAACGCCCCCGCCCGCCACCGCTCCGCCCACCCGAACACCGCGGCGGGACGGCCGCCGGCCAGGGCCAGCCGCGTGCCGGTGGCGACCAGCTCGCCCGCCAGCCCGGACGCGTGCGCCCGCAGCTCCATCGCGCCCAGACCGTTGCGGAACGCCGCCAGCACGTCGACCCCGGACCGCAGCGCCGCCTCGGCACCCTTCACGTCACCGTCGGCGAGCCGCAGCAGGGCCGTCGCGTGCCAGGCCCGTGCGCGCAGCTCCGCCGGACCGGTGCGGGCGGCCGCGGCGACGGCGGTCAGCTCCGCGCGCGCCACCGCCCGGTGCCGCGGTGCCTGCAGGGCCAGCCGCGCCACGATCAGCCGCGCGTCGAGCGCCGCGACCACCCAGCCCTCACCGGCCAGCGCCTCGACGACCCGGCGCGCGGACCGCAGCGACGCCGACCCCCGCTCCCACCGCGCCCGCAACGCCAGGTACCCGGCGAACGCCGCCCACGCGGGCCGCCCCTGCCGCCGCGCCGACCGCCCGGCCGACACCGCCGAGGCCAGTGCCGCAACCGGGTCCCCCGCCACCAGCTCCACCCGCGCCAGCACCAGCCGTGCCTGCACCACGTCCACGAAGTTGCGCTGCCGGGTGAACGCCGCCACCGCCGCCGCGGCCGCCGACCGGGCCTCCGCGACCAGCCGCACCGACAGCAACGCCTCGGCCCGCTCGATCGGCAGCAGCCCGGGGTCCCGCCCGGCCGCCGCGTACCGGGCCGCCGCCTCGTCGAACGCGGCCAGCGCCGCCGGCACGTCGCCGCGTGCCTCGAACGCCACCCCGCGGTTGTGGAACACCATCGCGGTCCGCCCGGTGTGACCGGCGGCGACGTACAGCGACTCGGCGAGGTCGAGGTCCTCCGCCGCACCCCGCCAGTCCCGCCGGTGCGCGCGCAGCAGGCCCCGGTTGTTGCGGATCGTCGCCTCCAGCAGCGGGTCACCTGGGTTGGCGGCCAGCGCCGCGGCGAACCCGTCGGCGGCCTCGGCGAACCGGCCGATCTCGGTGAGCACCAGCGCCCGCTGCATCAGCAGCCGCGCCGCGGTCACCCCGTCGACCTGCTCGGGCACGTCGGCCAGCGCCCGCAACGCCTCCGCCGTGCGCCCGGTCAGCGTCAGCACGTACCCCAGCGACCCCCGCGCCTGCGCGGCCCGCACCACCAGCCCCGCCGCCGTCGCGACCGACACGGCCGCGCGCAGGTGCCGTTCGGCCTCGTCGAGCCGCCCCACCGCCGAGGCCGCCATGCCCAGGGCGTGCAGCGCCACCGACTCGGTCTCCGCGTCCGTCCTGCCGCGTACGGACTCGGCCAGGCGGCGGGCACGCGCCGGTGAGGTGTAGGCGAGGTCCTTCGCCTGCTCCGCACGGACGAGCGTCATAGGCGGTGTGTATCAGCTATCCGTTGCCGCGGCATCAAGCTTCGGACATGCTCATCCGGACGCAGGAGGGGAGTGGACACCATGGGCGGCAGAGACCCGCACGCCTACGGCCTCGCCCAGGCGGTCAGCACCATCACCAGGGTGCCGCTGCCGGCGGCGGACGCCGCACTGAAGATCGGCGTGGTCGACACCGGCTACGCACCGCACCCGTGGCTCGACGGTCACGTCGAGGTCGACGACGACCACGTCGAGGCGGCGGGCTCCGGGCACGGCACGTTCGTCGCCGGGGTGGTCCTCGACCACGCGAAGACCGCCACGGTCGTCCTGCGCCGCGCCCTGGTCGAGGGACCCGACGACGACACCCAGGTCGTGGCCGCGCTGGAGAACCTGAACCGGCCCGACATCAAGCTGATCAACCTGTCGTTCGGCGGCAGCCTCTCCGAACAGGGCACCCCCGAGGGTCTGCGGGCCGCGCTCGACGCACTGGCCGGTGACGTCGTGGTCGTCGCAGCGGTGCCCAACAACGCCTCACCGCTGCGCAACTACCCGGCCGCCGACGCGGGCGTCCTCTCGGTCGGCGCGACCACGGCGAGCGGGGAGATCGCCGAGTTCAGCGCCTGCGGCCGGTGGATCACGGTCTTCACCCGCGGTGAGGACGTGCACGGCCCGTTCGAGAAGGGGTTCGCGACGTGGTCGGGCACCTCGTTCGCGGCCGCCGCGGTGACCGGGCGGATCGGGGCGCTGATGGAGAGCGGCCTGACCGCCACGGCCGCGCGGGACGTGCTGCTCGGCCGGTGCGAGACCCGGCACGCGTGGGGCGTCAACGGCCCGTTCGACGTGCGGGTCCTGCTCTAGAAGCGCGCCCACTGGGTCACCACGACGGTGCCGTCCGTGGCGGTCACCCGCACCCTGACCAGCCCGGACGGCACGTCCGTGACCGTGAACCAGCCGTCGACGACCGGGGTGGAACGCCGTGACCGCGGTGTCTCCACCACCACCTCGCCCACCGCGCCGGTGACGAGCCCGCGCACGGTGTCGCCGCTGATCTCCAGGTTCAGCGTCACCCGCTCGGACTCGAACGCCAGCAGCAACGGCCCGTCGTCACCGCGCACCAGCGCCGCCTCGTTCTCCACGAGCACCGCCAGCTCCTCGTCGAGCGCCCGCAGCGCCAGTGCCGCGCTCGCGTCGCGCAGCACCCCGGCCGGCACCGGGTCGAAACGGTCCGCCGCCGCCCGCAGCTCGGCCAGGAAGTCGTCGTCCTCGCTCATGACCGCTCCTCCAGCACCGGCTCGCCGCTGACGAGCGCCCTGAGCCGGTTCAGGCACCGCTGCCGGATCGGCCCGATGCTGCCCACCGGCATGTCCAACGCGGCCGCGACCTCGGCGTACGCGGGCGGCGGTGACGCCATGAGCACGCGCAACAGCCGCCGGCACCGGTCCGGCAGCCCCTCGAACACCCGCCACAGCGCCGCGTCCCGTTCACCGACGAGCAGCGCGTGGTCCACCGGCGGCGCGGGGTCGGCGGAGTCGTCGATCTCGGCCGGCTCCGGCAACCGCCCCGACCGCCGGATCAGCTGCAGGCACTCGTGCCGCGCCGTGGTGGCGAGCCACCCCGCCAGCCGCTCAGGCTCCGCGATGCGGTCGAGGTGCTCCACCAGCTTGATCCAGGTGCACTGCACGGCGTCGGCGGCGTCGGCGTCGCTGAGCCGGTGGGCGCGGGCGACCGACCACAGCAGCCCGCTGAACTGCCTGACCAGGGCGTCCCACGCCGTCTGGTCACCACGCGCGGCCGCGGCCAGCGCCGCCGGTATGTCCATGCCCACATGATGCCGCCCGCACCCGCCCAGATTCGCCTTCCGCGCACCGGGTTCGCCGTGCGGGCGGTGCGGGTCCCCCGGTCGGTGGAACGTTTTCCCGTTGATTAGCCGCCGATGCCCGAACGTGAAAAATCCCGGACCGATACAACGGTGGTGCCGGCGTTCGTCGGGGGCGTCGGCAGCCATCGACCGGGGGGCCGGTGGTGCGGGCTGGGGGCGGGCGGGGCGTGGCTGGGAGTCACGTCCCGCCCGGCCCGCCGCGCGAACGTGCTGTGCGCTTTCCTGCCGGAACGGGACCTGTTCGCCCGTTGCGCACCCACAACCGCTCCCGCGGGTGCATCCTGTGTCCTACAGCACAACCCTGAGGACTGATGACGATGACGAGTGCGACCGCGTCCTCCCGCCACGGCTGGGAGTCGGACCTGGAGCGCTACCGCGACCGGGCGGTCAGCGTGCTCGAGGCGCACCTGCCCGCGACCTCCGGCTGCACCGAGTGCGGCGACCCGTGGCCGTGCGCCCGCGCGTGCACCGCCGAGCTCGTGCTGGAGCTGTAGACGGCGGTCCCTAGGAGCTGACGCGCGCGAAGAACGCCGCCACGTTCCCCAGCAGCCGGTCGACCTTGTCCTCCAGCGCCAGTGACTCGTGGATCCGCCCGCCGAACCCGGCGTCCTTGCGTCCCCGCAGGTACAGCGAGCAGTCCAGGTCCGCACACAGGTAGACGCCGACCGAGTTGCCCAGCTGTCCCGCCTTGCCGGCCTTGCGCGCGGTCATCAGCGACACGCCGTCACCGGAGTGCGTGGTCAGGCACCACGAGCACATCGACTTGCGCGGCAGCCCGGACTGGGCGGCCCGCCGCAGCGCCACGCCCGCGAACCGGTCGCCGAGCTCGGTGACGACGTAGGAGCGGTCGGGTGCCGCCGGGTCGCGCCAGCCGAGGAAGTCCAGGTCGTCCCACGGGCGGTCGGCGAGATCGCGGGGCACGTGCATGCGCTTGGCCTCGCCCTTGGTGGAATTGACGAAGGACGCGCGGATGTCGTGTTCGGTCAGCGGCTTCATGACCTCGACGGTAGGTTTACCTAGAGGTACTAGGCAAATGATTAAGAGCCCTAGGAAGGGTGGTGCATGGCACGCGCGGGGATCACCGCCGACCGCCTCACGCAGGCGGCGGCGGAGCTGGCCGACCAGGTCGGCTTCGACAACGTGACGGTGTCCGCGCTCGCCCGCCACTTCGGCGTGAAGGACGCCTCGCTGTACTCGCACATCCGCAACGCCCACGACCTGCGCACCCGCGTCGCCGTCCAGTCGCTGGCCGAACTCGCCGACCGCGTCGCCGCCGAACTGGCCGGCCGCTCCGGCAAGCAGGCGCTGCGCGCGTTCGCCGACGCCTACCGCGGCTACGCCAAACAGCACCCCGGCCGGTACGCGGCCACGCGGATCGCGCTGGACCCGGACACGGCGGCCACCGGCGCGGCCGAGCGGCACACCGAGCTGACACGGGCGTTGCTGCGCGGCTACGACCTGTGGGAACCCGACCAGACCGACGCCGTGCGGCTGCTGCACAGCACGTTGCACGGGTACGTGTCGCTGGAGCAGGCGGGCGCCTTCCACAGCCACCCGCGCGGGGTCGAGGCGTCGTGGACCCGCGCCGTGGACGCGCTCGACTCGCTGCTGCGCGCCTGGCCCGCCTGAACCCGGCCGGCACCGGCGGGTAGAACGAAGGTCATGACCACTGGGCAGGCCTTCCCGCTGCACCCGACCCCGATCCACGTGCCCGACGAGGTCCTCGACGACCTGCGCGCCCGCCTCGCGCGGACCCGCGCGCCGCTGGACGAGGGCAACGACGACTGGTCCTACGGCGTCCCGGCCGGCTACCTCGGCGAGCTGGTCGCGTACTGGCGCGACGGCTACGACTGGCGCACGGCCGAAGCCGCCATCAACGCCCACGAACACTACGAGGTGACCGTCGCCGATGTCCCGGTGCACTTCCTGCGCGCACCCGGACGCGGCCCGGCGCCGATCCCGCTGATCCTCACCCACGGCTGGCCGTGGACGTTCTGGCACTGGTCGAAGGTCATCGGCCCGCTCGCCGACCCGGCCGCGCACGGCGGTGACCCGGCCGACGCGTTCGAGGTCATCGTGCCCTCGCTGCCCGGGTTCGGGTTCCCCGGTCCGCTCACCGGGTTCCCGGACGTCAACTTCTGGAAGGTCGCCGACCTGTGGCACGCGCTGATGACCGACGTCCTCGGACATGACCGGTACGCCGCCGGCGGGTGCGACATCGGCGGGATCGTCTCCAGCCAGCTCGGCCACAAGTACGCCGGCTCGCTGCACGGCATCCACATCGGCTCCGGCCTGCCGCTCGACTTCTTCACCGGCCCGCGCGCCTGGGACTTCGCCCGCAACCGCCCGCTGACCGACGACCAGCCCGCCGACGTCCGCGACCGCATCATCGAGATGGACCGCCGCTGGGCGACGCACCTGGCCGTGCACATGCTCGACGGCGCGACGCTGGCGCACGGGCTGAGCGACTCGCCGGCCGGGCTGCTCGCGTGGCTGCTGCAGCGGTGGACCGCGTGGAGCGACAACGGCGGCGATGTCGAGTCCGTGTTCATCAGGGACGACCTGCTGACGCACGCGACGATCTACTGGGCCACGAACTCCATCGCCACCTCGATGCGCTACTACGCCAACGCCAACCGGTACCCGTGGCAGCCCTCGCACTCCCGCACCCCGGTCGTGGAGGCCCCGGTCGGGCTCACGTTCGTCACCTACGAGAACCCGCCGGGCATCCACACCGCCGAGGAGCGGGTCGCGGCGTTCCTCGGCGGTCCGCAGGCGGCGTGGTTCAACCACGTGAACGTCAACGCCCACGAGCGTGGCGGGCACTTCATCCCGTGGGAGAACCCGCAGGCGTGGGTGAGCGATCTGCGGGCCACGTTCCGGGATCGCCGCCCTTAGGGAAGTTTGTAGGCGGTTCACAGTTTTCGCAGGGCGTTTCGAGGCTGCCGGGGGACCGGTTTCGTTGGCAGTCTCCCCGGATACTGAGCGCCGATAATGTTCACTTATCGGCGGTCAGGTTCTAGACGCTTATTTGGTTTGCATTGCGTCGCATAACGTAACTACACACGTAATTCTGCTACGATATTGCCCGTGGAAACGAGCTGTAACTTCCCGGGCTGCGAACGCCCCGTTTTCCGAGGTAGCGGCCCCGGTAGGCCCTCGGAGTACTGCGACCTGCCCGAGCACACGCGCTGGCGGGCATGGCGGGAACGGCAACGGCTCCAAGAGGCGGCCGAGAAAGGGGCGGAGCAAAACCTGGAGGTCGTCACCGTGACGAATCTGCCTAGGGTCTCCGGTACCGCCAAGATCAGGGCTGAAGAGCTCCTCGACCGCTTCCGGGTGCTGTCCGAGCAGATGACGCAGACGCTGGGGCGGGCGGTCGGTGAGCTCAACGCGATGGCGGACCCGAGCGTCGCTGAGAGCCAGATCCAGGCGGCGGAGGCCGAGGCGGCTCGCCGGGTCGCGGAGGCGCAGGCCGACCTCGCGGCCGCGGAACGGCGCCGGCACGACGCTGAGCAGGCACGCAAGGCGGCCGAGGTGGTCACCGAGCAGGCGGTGCGGTCCGCGGAGGAAGCCGGCGAGGCCGCGGACCGGGCGTTCACCGAGCGGGACGAGGCGCGTGAGCAGGCGCAGGCCGCGAAGGAGCGGGCCGAGGCGGAGGTCGCCGAGGTCAGGGTGCAGGCGGCGGCCGTGGTCGAGGAGATCAGGGCCGAGGCCGAGGAGAAGGTGAGGCTCGCGGGTGAGGCCGTGGAGCAGGCGAGGACAGACGCGGTGAAGCACGCCGAGCAGGCACGGCGGCAGGCGGCGAAGGAGATCGAACAAGCCCGCGCCGAAGCCCAGGCCCGGGTGGAGCAGGCTCAGGCGGCGGCCGAGCAGGCGCAGGCAGCCGCTGACCAGGCCCGGTCGGAGGCCGCGGCGCAGGTCGAGCAGATCCGGTCGGAAGCTGTGGCGCAGGTCGAGCAGGCACGCCAGGCCGCCGCGGACACCGTGGGCAAGGCGGCGATGGCACGCGATCAGGCCGTGGTGCGCGCGGAACGTGCCGAGCAGACGGCGGCCGACGCGCGCGCCGAGGTGCAACGGATGCGGGACGAGGTCGACGAACGGCTCGCGCAGGTCCGGCGGGAGAGCGGCGAGCAGGTGGCGGCGGTGCGGCAGGCGTTGGCGGCGGTGGAGGACGCACGGGCGCAAACGCTGGCGCGTGCGGAACGAGCCGAGCGCCAGCTGGACGAGGTGATGGCCGAACTGCGAAGCCTGCGCGCGCCGAGCTGAGAACGGAGTACTCGTCGCCCAGCTCGGCGCCGTGCCGGAACCACTCGTGGGCGCCCGGCAGGTCACTGCGTTGCCGCAGCACCGCGCCCATCCCGCCCCACGCGGGCACCGGTGCCGGCGGCCTCGCGGTGGTGCGCCTCGGTGTGCACGGTCCCCTCGCGTCCCAGTGTTCTGGCCGCATGGTGACCGTCGCGAGTGATGGCATTGATCTGGCCCGTATCCTGACCGCGATGGACGAGCTCAAGGCGGACTGCGCCGCCTGTTTCGGGTTGTGCTGCGTGGCGCTGCCGTTCGCGAGGTCGGCGGACTTCGCGGCCACCAAGGACGCGGGCACGCCGTGCCGCAACCTGCTGGCCGATCACCGTTGCGGAATCCACGCGAAGCTGCGCACGTCCGGCTACGCCGGCTGCACCGTGTACGACTGCTTCGGTGCGGGTCAGCGGGTGTCGCAGACGGTGTTCGGAGGTGTCGACTGGCGCACCGCCGAGCGGCAGAAGATGTTCGACGTCTTCCCCGTCGTGCGGCAGCTGCACGAACTGCTCTGGTACCTCGCCGAAGCCCAGCGGCGCGACCCGCACGACGACCTCACCGCGGCGTACGCGGAGGTCGAGGGCTGCGCCTCGGCTGATCCGGACACCGTTCTCGCGCTGGACGTCGCCGAGATCCGCGCGAAGGTCGACGTCCTGCTGCTGCGCACGAGCGAACGGCTGCGGTCGAGTGCGAAGTCCTACCGCGGCGCGGACCTGATCGGGGCCCGGCTGCGCAACAAGAAGCTGGTCGACGCGGACCTGCGTGGCGCCTACCTGATCGGCGCGGACCTCACGGGTGCCGACCTGCGCGGTGCCGACCTGATCGGGGCGGACCTGCGGGGCGCGGACGTGTCGGGTGCGGACCTGAGCACGAGCCTGTTCCTGACGCAGATGCAGGTCAACGCCGCGCGCGGCAACGCCGGGACGAAGCTTCCCGCGGTGCTCACCCGGCCTGCTCACTGGGCGGAGCCGCGGAGACGGCGGTAGTCGCCACCGCACGACGCAACAGGAACCGAGGTGAGCGTGTCGCAGCGCAGGGCCCAGCTGCTCGACGCGGCGGTCAGGGTGATCGCGCAGGACGGGGTGCGCGGGCTGCGGGTGGACAAGCTCGCCGCCGAGGCCGGGGTGTCGACGGCGTTGATCTACTACCACTTCAAGGACCGGGCCGGCATCCTGCGCGCGGCGCTGGAGCACGTGAACCACCGCGCCGCCGAGTACACCGGCACGACCGCGCGGGACCCGCGTGAGGCGTTGCGGGAGCTGCTGCTGGCCGAGCTGCAGGACGTCGATGAGGTGCGGGAGAACAGCGTCGCGTGGGGTGAGCTGCGGGCCAGCGCGGTGTTCTGCGAGGAGCTGCGCGAGCCGCTGGAGCGCACGACCGGCGCGTGGAACGCCGACGTGGCCGAGCTGGTCCGCGCGGCCGGTGGCGAGGACGCGGATGCGGCGGCGGAGCGGCTCACCGCGCTGGTGGAGGGGCTCTGTGAACGGTGGCACAGCGGCTCGGTCAGCGTGGCGCGGGCGCGGGAGCTGGTGTCGGGGGCGATCGACCGGGAGCTCGGGGTGGAATAACACGAACGCGGCGACAGGCGCGGGGGTGGTGCGCGACCATCACAGGCGTGACCCTCCGCCACGCCTGGGTGTTGCCGGTGCTGCCCACCGCCGTCGTCGTCGCGCTCGCGGTGGTGCTCGTGCCCGTCGCGCGGTCCGCTCCGGCCGGTGACGTGTGGCTGCTGGGGGTGCTGATCGCCGCCGTCGTGCTGGCGGCGGTCGTGGCGGTGGGTGCGGGGCGGTTGTCCGGGGAGCCGGTGGACCGGCCGTGGCCGCTGGCCCTGGGCACGGGCGCGGTCACCGTCCTGACGCCGTTCGCGGTGACCGGTGTGCTCGGCGAACCGGCGCCGGCGCTCCTGGTCCTGCCGTGGTTGGTGTTCGGTCTGGGCGCCGGGTACTGGCAGCTGTCGCTGTGCGAGGGAGCGCGCTCACGATGGCTGCACGCGGGCATCGCCTTCGGCTACACGCTGGTGTTCACGGCGGTGTCGCTGGTGCTCGCGGTGCTGTCGGCGGGCCTGGTCGACTAACACGGGGCTGCTGTCGAAAGCGGTCTGAGACCGCTGTGCGGCAGGGTAATGTCCAGCCATGCGCGCCGTCGAGATCAGACCTGGGGTCAACATCCGGTGGGTCGAGGTTCCCGGCGCCTCACCCGCTCGCGTCTACCTGCACGGTCTCGGCGCGTCCTCCGCGCCCTACTACGCGGAGGCCGTCGCGCACCCGCTGCTGGCCGGCCGCCGCAGCCTGATGCTCGACCTGCTGGGCTTCGGCATCAGCGACCGCCCTGCCGGGTTCGCCTACTCGCTGGAGGGCCACGCCGACGCGCTCGCCGTGGCGCTGGCGAAGATCGGCCTGCGGCGCAGTGAGATCGTCGGGCACAGCATGGGTGGCGCGGTGGCGGTCGTGCTGGCCGCGCGGCACCCGGAGATGGTGCGTTCCCTCGTGCTCGTCGACCCCAACCTCGACCCGCTCGAGCCGTACCTCGGCGCGCTGGGCAGCCGCGGCATCGCCGCCTACGACGAGGCCGAGTTCCTCTCGCACGGCTACGAGCAGGTGCTCGCCGACGCCGGTCCCGAGTGGGCGGCGACGATGCGGCTGGCCGGGCGCGAGGCGCTGTACCGCAGCGCGGCCGGACTGGTGCGCGGCACGCACCCGACGATGCGCAGGCTGTTGCTGGAGCTGGAGATCCCCTGCGTCCTGCTGCACCCGGCCGACAGCCCACCGGCCGGTGCGCGGGAGCTGACGCAGGCCGGGGTGCAGCTGGTCGCGGTGCCCGGCACCGGGCACAACATCATGATCGACAACGTGGACGGCTTCGCGCGCGCCGTGGCGCAGCAGCGGCTGCTCGTCTGAGCAGGTTGCCAGCTGCTGGTAGTCAGCGGCGATTTGATCATGTGTTGGTGGTACTTGCAGACGCCTGGGCAGCAACGGCCGGGTGCTCAGTCGGGCAGGCCCAGCGCGTCCCACGCGGCGGCGACGGTGGCGGCGCGCAGCTCGTCCACCGGGGCGTCGGGGAACTGCATGGTGCAGTCCTGCATGCCGCCGAACGCGAGCACGGCGCGGGCCTCCTGTTCCAGCGTCGGGTGGTCGCCGAAGATGAGCCTGCTCAGGCGGGCGCGCCACGACAGCACGACGTCGATGAGGCCGAGCTCGGCGAGCGTGGTCATCTCGGTGAGCAGGAACAGCATGTCGGCGCGGTAGCGGTGGTGGAAGTCGAAGAACCCTTCCAGCAGCTCGCGCGGTGCGACGTCGGCGCGGCGTTCCATCTGTTCCAGGAAGCTCTGGCCGTCGTTGAGCAGCGGTTCGACGATGCTGCGGATCAGCTCCTCGCGTGAGGAGAAGTGGTAGTACAGCGCCGGTTTGGTGATGCCGAGGCGGTCGGCGATCTCCTGCAGGCTGGTCTGCTGCACGCCCTTGGCCGCGAAGAGCTCGCGGGCGGTCGTGAGGATGCGCTGCTTGGTGTCGGACGGTCGGGCCACGGGCGCAGCATAACTTGCTTAACGGTAGGTAAGCGGCGGTGCTAGCCTCACACCAGATCACTTACCGACCGTTAAGTAAGGGGGTGTGACGTGCGAGTTCTGGTTTCGGGGGCGAGCATCGCGGGTCCGGTGCTGGCGTACTGGCTCACGCGGTACGGGCACGAGGTGACGGTGGTGGAACGGTCACCGGTGCTGCGCAAGACCGGCGGGCACGCGGTCGACCTGTTCGCCCCGGCGATGGAGATCTCCGAGCGCATGGGCGTGCTGGAGCGCATCGAGTCGATGAAGACCGGCACCGAGCGGCTGACGTTCCTGCGCGAGGGCACGCGCCGGCCGATCAGCGGGGACGCGACGAAGCTGTTCGCGGCGGCGTCGGACCGGCACGTCGAGGTCATGCGCGACGACCTCAGCGAGGTCTACTACGACGCCACGCGCGCCGACGTCGAGTACGTCTTCGGCGACTCGATCACCTCGATCACCGAGGGGGACGTGACGTTCGAGGCCGGGGCACCGCGGCGGTTCGACCTGGTGATCGGCGCGGACGGGCTGCACTCGAACGTGCGGCGGCTGGTGTTCGGCGAGGTGGCGAAGCGGTTCACCGGCGCGTACCTGGCGGTGTTGTCGGTGCCGCGGGAGCTGGGCGTGCCGGGGGCGATGACCGGGCACATCGGGCCGGGGCGCAGTGCGGCGCTGTACGGGGCGCGGCACCTGGGCGACGCGCGGGCGGTGTTCCTGTTCCGCCGCGAGCGCGAGCTCGACTACCACCACCGCGACGTGGCGCGGCAGAAGCAGCTGCTGCGGGAGGCGTTCACGGGCCTGCACCCGGAGGTCGACTCGTGGCTGGGGCACCTGGACGGCGAGGGGGCGTTCTACTTCGACTCGATCACCCAGCTGCGCGAGGACACGTGGTCACGCGGGCGGGTGGGGCTGGTCGGTGACGCCGCCCACTGCCCCGGGCCCGCGGTCGGCGGGAGCACGAGCCTGGCGGTGCTGGGCGCGTACGTGCTGGCCGGGGAGCTCGCCGACGGCGACCACGTGGCGGGGTTCGCCCGCTACGAGCGGGAGATGCGCGGCGTGGTGCACGCGAGCCGGGAGTTCGCGCTCGGCATGGCCAGGACGCTGATCCCGCGGTCGCGGCTGGGGGTCACGGGGCTGGTGCGCGGCATGCAGGTGGCGACGTCGCTGCCGGTGTGGCTGGTGCGGCCGCTGGCCAAGCTCAACTCGAAGGGCGTGCGGCTGCACGACTCGATGGTCGTGCGCGACTACGGCTCTCAGGGCGCCGGTGTGCTGCCGGCGCACTGAGGGACCGCTTCGGTCAGCCGGTCAGAACTGCAGGCTCCACTTGTCGAGGAACCCGGTGTCCTGGGCGGCGTTGTCGTTCACCCGCAGCTGCCAGGTGCCGTTGGCGACCTCGCTGGAGGCGTTGACGGTGTAGGTGGTGTTGATGTTGTCCGTGCCGCCGCCGGAGCGGTTGTGCAGCACGTAGGCGGTGCCGTCCGGTGCGACCAGCTCGACGCGCAGGTCGCCCTGGTAGGTGTGCTTGATGTCGACGGCGACCTTGAGGGTCGACGGGGCGTTGCCCGCCACCTCCGACACCGCGATCGGGGAGTTGACCGTGGCGTTGTCCTTGATCTGGAAGTCCGTGGCGTTCTCGAAGTACTTGCCGGTCGGCGGGGGCGTGGTACCGCAGTACTGCGCCTCCTTGCCGATCGCCTCGTACGGGCAGTCCGCGCGTTCGAGCAGCTGCAGCACGGCCTCCTTGTTGCGGGAGGTCTGGGCCGGGATGACCTCGTCGGGCGGGTAGAAACCGCCGCCGCCGGCGCTGCCGGGGTACATCTCGAAGGTGTAGGCGAAGATGCCCTGCGTGCCCCACAGCCAGTCCGGGATGGACCCGTCGGTGATGTAGAGGTCGCTGGACTGCTCGGGCGTGTAGCCGTTGCTCTGCGCCATCGACTGGCCGATGGTGGCGAAGGTGTCGCGCTGGTCCTGGGTCAGGCCCGGTGCGATGTCGTCGTAGGTCCAGCCCCACGGCCACAGGATGAGCTCGCTGTAGGTGTGGAAGTCGATGGACGCGGTGATCTGCTGCTTGCCGCCGACGTTGCGGCCGCGCACGAAGTCGGCCACGACCTTGACCTCGGGCGCGGACTCCGCGCTCGGCCCGCGGTAGGTCTCACTGCCGGTGCTGCCCGACGACCCGCCGCAGCAGCCCCACTTGTAGGCCCAGTTGCGGTTGAGGTCGGTGCCGACGTTGCTGGAGCCGGCGTTGGGCTGGCGGTTCTTGCGCCACGACCGGTAGGTGCCGGTCGCGATGTCGTACTCGCCGCCGTCGGGGTTGACGTCCGGGATGATCCAGATCTCGCGGCTGTCGACGAGACCCTTGATCCGCGCGTCGGTGGCGTACTGGGTGGTGAACTGGGTGACCAGGTACAGCGCCATCTCGACGGTGAGGTGCTCACGGGCGTGCTGGTGGTGCGTGAACAGCACCTCCGGCTCGTTCTCGTCGGTGGTGACGTTGTCGCTGATCTTGAGAGCGATGATGTCGCGGTTCTCGTAGGACTTGCCGATGACCTGCTTGCTGATCAGGTTCGGGTAGGCGGCGACGGCGTTGTTGATCGCCGTCGTCATCTCGGCGTAGTTGTGGTAGTTCGAGTCCGCCGCGGGGAAGTCGAACGGCCCGATGGCGGAGCTCGCTTCCAGCCGCTTGGGCAGCTCGGTGACCTCGAACCCCTGCGCGCGCAGGTTCCTGACCTCACGACCGGTCGCGGTGACCACGACGATGCCGTGTTCCTCGACCGAGTCGATCGCCGCACCGGACTTGGCGACCTTGGTGCGCTGCTCAGCGGTGCGCACCCCGCTGACCTGGTAGTTCGTCGTCGTTTCGGCCTGGTCGGGGGCCGCGCCGGTGGGCACGCCGCCCATCGCGAAGCACACCGAGGCGGCGACGGTGACCCCGATCAGGGGTCTGAGATGGCTTTTTCGCATGCAGGGCAACCCTTTCGAACCACGGCAGGGACATGGCTCCGCAATGTGTAGTGCGTGTGAAGCCCCGCTGTCATCCCGCCATCCGTATGGCGCCACCTGGTGGAACGGGGCTGACCGTCAACCGAGGTGCTCGCCGCGACGGGGTGCGCCGCGCGCCGCGGGCAGCGCACCCCGTCCGAGGTCAGGCGGTGCGCGCGGCGGCCTCCCTGGCGGCCTGCTCGACGCGGGCGACGTGCGCGGGCCAGTCCTGGCCGTCGGGCAGGTTCGGCACGGCCGCGCGCAGGCCGGCGGTGCCGTCGAGGGTCTCGCGGACGATGTCGGCGTGGCCGCAGTGGCGGTTGGTCTCGGCGATCACGTGCACGAGCAGCAGGTGCAGGGTGACGTGCCTGCGGTCCTGCGGCCACCACGGCACGACACCGGGTGCGTCCAGGGGCAGCTCCTCGATGGAGCTGTCGGCGAACGCGGTGGCGCGGGCGTGCAGGGACAGGACGAACTCGCGGGACTCCTCGGCGGTGGCGAACATGTCCGCGTTCGGGTCGCCGTTGTCGATCCAGGGCAGGGTCTCGCCGAAGGGGCGGCCCATGCAGGCGCCGAAGTACTCCTGCTCCACGCCGGCGAGGTGCTTGACCAGGCCGAGCAGGTTGGTGCCGGTGGGGGTGAGCGGGCGGCGCACGTCGTACTCGGACAGGCCGTCGAGCTTCCACAGCAGGGCCTCGCGGGCTGCTTTGAGGTAGTGGTGCAGGTCTGCCTTGGGGTCACGGGACATGGGCGTCACCCTGCCATGATCGACAGGCGGTCCCCCGCGGGTCCGCCTGATGCGTGGTGAGGCGTTGCCGCAGGTCGCCGGGCTCGCTCCGGGGAACCTCCACGCGGACTGTGTTCACGGCTGACACACTGGGAACAATTGCGGAAAGTTTCATTCCGCGTTCGCGGGGAGGGGTGGAACTGGTGCTGGAGACGTCGGCCCGGCTGCTGAAGCTGCTGTCACTGCTGCAGTCCCCGCGCGACTGGACGGGTCCGGAGCTGGCGCGGCGGTTGCAGGTGACGACCAGGACGGTGCGCAACGACGTGGACCGGCTGCGCACCCTGGGCTACCCGGTGCACGCGACACCCGGGGTGACCGGCGGGTACCGGCTGGGCGCGGGAGCGAGCCTGCCGCCGTTGCTGCTCGACGACGACGAGGCGGTGGCGGTCGCGCTGAGCCTGAGCACGCAGGACTCCGAGACCGCGGACCGGGCGCTCAAGAAGCTGGAGCAGGTGCTGCCCTCCCGGTTGCGCCACCGGGTCTCGGCGGTGCGGGAGCACAGCACCGGCACGAG
Organism: Lentzea sp. NPDC042327; assembly: GCF_040647275.1. NCBI lineage: Bacteria > Bacillati > Actinomycetota > Actinomycetes > Pseudonocardiales > Pseudonocardiaceae > Lentzea > Lentzea sp. NPDC042327. Next base: position 321,231 of record NZ_JBEZBX010000008.1, on the reverse strand, counting down.
CGCGGAGCCGGACCCGGACGCGATGGTGACGATCGTCGACGCCTGCCGGGCACGGGAGCGGTTGCGGTTCGACTACGTGGCGTTCGACGGCACCGAGGACCGCCACGAGGTCGAGCCACACCGGCTGGTGCACGCGCGGGGCCGCTGGTACCTGGTGGCCTGGGACGTGGCGCGGCAGGACTGGCGCACGTTCCGCGCCGACCGGGTGCGGCCGCGGGTGCCGGCCGGGCCGCGGTTCACGCCGCGGGAGCTGCCGGACCTGGAGACCCACCTGGCCCAGGGCCTGGCCACGGCGGCGTGGCGGTGGCGCACGACGGTGCTGGTGCACGCGCCGGCGGCGGAGATCGCGGCGAGGGTGCCGGCGGCGCTGGTGGAGGCGGTGGACGAGCGCACGTGCCGGGTGACGGCCGGGTCGGACACCCCGCAGGTGCTGGCGGTGCACCTGGGAATGCTGGACGCGGAGTTCGAGGTGGACGGTCCGCCGGAGCTGGTTCAGCACCTGGGAAAGACGGCTGACAGGTTCCGCAACGCCGTCGATACTGCCGGGCATGGGTAAGAGCTACGAGCGCATCGAGCCGCGGCTGCGGGAGTTCATCGAGGACCAGAAGGTGTTCTTCGTGGCGACGGCGCCGCTGGCCGGGGACGGTCACGTGAACCTCTCGCCCAAGGGCCGCGCGGGCACGCTGCGCGTCCTCGACGACCGGACGGTGGCGTACCTGGACTTCGGCGGCAGCCACGCCGAGACGATCGCGCACGTGCGGGAGAACGGCCGGATCACGCTGATGTGGTGCGCGTTCGACGGGCCGCCCAACATCGTGCGCGTGCACGGCCGCGGCGAGGTCGTCTTCCGCGACGACGCGCGTTTCACCGAGCTGGTCACCGGCTTCGGCGACGCGGACGGGCCGGGGCTGCGTGCGGTCGTCGTGGTGCACGCGGAGCTGGTCAGCGACACCTGCGGGTTCGCCGTGCCGTTCATGGACTACCGCTGCGAGCGCACGCTGCACGCGGACTACTTCGGCCGCAAGTCCGACGAGGAGTTCCGCGAGTACACCGGCAAGAAACCGACGAACGTCGCGAGCATCGACGGCCTGCCCGCGGTGCCGCTGCCCCTGCCGCCGCGTTAGGACATCAGGAACCGGTCGAGCACGCGGGCACCGAACTCCAGGCCCTCGACGGGAACGCGTTCGTCGACACCGTGCGCCATGGCGCGGTAGTCGTACCCCTGCGCGGGCAGCAGCAGCGGCGCGAAGCCGTAGCAGTGGATGCCCAGCTTGCTGAACGCCTTGGCGTCGGTGCCGCCGCCCAGGCAGTACGGGACGACGACGGCGGAGGGGTCCTCGTCGCGCAGCGCCTCGGCCATGGCGGTGAACCAGGGTGTGTCGACCGGCGCCTCGACCGGTGCCTGGCTGTTGATCAGCTCCCTGGTCACGCCGGGGGCGAGCAGGGAGTCGATGGTGGCGAGGACCTCCTCGACGGTGCCGGGCAGGGTGCGCACGTCGAGCTCGGCGGTGGCGGTGCCGGGGATGACGTTGACCTTGTAGCCGGCGTCGAGCACGGTCGGGGTGGTCGAGCAGCGCACGGTGTTCTCGACGAGCTTGGCGGCCGGGCCCAGGCGGGCGACGGTGGCGTCGACGTCGTCGAGGTCGACCTCGACCCCCAGTGCCTTGCCCGCGCCGACCAGGAACGCCTCCGCGGTCGGGGTGAGCACGACGGGGTGGCGGTGGGCTGCGATGCGGGCGAGGGTGGTGACCAGGGCGGTGACGGCGTTGTCGGGGTTGCGCCGCGACCCGTGCCCGGCGCGGCCGGTGGCGGTGAGCCGCATGTGGGAGGTGCCGCGCTCGGCGGTGCCGACCGGGTACAGCCGCACGCCGTCGACGTCGTAGGAGAACGCCCCGGACTCGCTGATCGCGGCCTGCACCCCGGCGAAGTGGCCGGCGTGGTGCTCGACGAGCCAGTGCGCACCATAGGCGCCCAGGTCCTCCTCGTCGGCGACGAACGCGAGCACGACGTCGCGGCGGGGTCGGCGGCCCTCGGTGTGCCAGCGGTGCACCACGGCCAGCGTCATGGCGACCATGTCCTTCATGTCGACCGCGCCGCGGCCGTGGACGAACCCGTCGCGGATCTCGCCGCTGAACGGGTCGAAGCTCCACTCGGCGGGGTCGGCGGGCACCACGTCGAGGTGGGCCTGCACCAGGACGGCGGGCAGGGCGGGGTCGGTGCCGGGGATGCGGGCGAGCACGTTGGTGCGCCGCGGCGCGGGTTCGAGCAGCGTCGGCACCACGCCGCTGTCGTGCAGCACGGCCGCGACGTGCTCGGCGGCCTCGCGTTCGCCCCGGGACTCGCCGCCGCCGCGGTTGGTGGTGTCGAAGCGGATGAGCTGCGCACACAGCTGTGCCACGTCCAACGTCATGGGGCCACCGTAACCACAGGTGCCTCGTGAGAAGGTCACGGCACCCACGATCCGGGACGATCGCACGCACCGGGTGTGCGGCGGGGGTTCAGCCGTAGATGCCCTCGATCGCCCCGGCGGCCACGTGCGTGACGACCTTGAACGCCTTCATCGCCTCGGTCATCGACACCGCGTCGAACCCGACCCGCCGCACCCCGACGAGCTCGACGGTCGGCACGACCGCGGCGGCGTCGGCCAGGTGGGTGGCGTCGAACTCCACCTCGACGCGATGCGCCGCCACGGCACCGCGGTCACGCCCGGCGCGTGCCATCGACAGCGTCGCCGCCTCGGTGATGCGGGAGTGGGCCACCGCGGGCGGCAGGCACACCGCGGCGTAGCGCGACACGCACTCCTTCACGGCCACGAGCTGCGCTCCGGGCGCGTAGGCGCGGGCGTCGGCGCAGGTGCGGTCGTCGCCGGTGACCATGAGCACCGGCACCCCGTGCTCGGCGGCCAGTGCGGCGTTGAGCAGGCCCTCGGAGGCCAGGACGCCGTCGAGCCACACACCGGTGACGGAGTTCTCCAGGTAGGTGTGGGCCAGCACCCCGGTGTCGCCCGCGGCGGCGTGGTAGCCCAGGAACACCACCCCGTCCACGCCCGAGTCGACGCCCTGCATCATCGACAGCGGCTTGTGGCGGCCGGTGAGCAGCCGCGCGGCCGGGTGCAGCTCCTCCAGCAGCAGGTTGCGCTGCGAGGAGTGGGCCTCGTTGACGAGCACGTCGGTCGCGCCGCCGGCGACAAGGCCCTCGACGCAGGCGTTGACGTCGCCGGTGAACAGCCGCCGGAACCGCTGCCACGGCTCGGTGCCGGGAACGACGTCACCGGTCCAGGTGACGCCGGTGGCGCCTTCCATGTCTGCCGAGATCATGATCCGCACATCTGGGTAACGTAGCGGCGGGCGGCTGGGGAGAGGGGTATTTCGTGCGGGTGAAGTTGTGCGCGTTGGTCGCTGCCGCGACCGTCCTGGGGGCCACGACACCGGCGGCGGTGGCGCAGCAGCCGACGATCCTGAAGGTCGCGATCGTGCAGCAGATCGACTCGCTGAACCCGTTCCTGGCGGTGTTCCAGTCGAGCACCGAGGTCAACCGGCTGATGTACGACTACCTCACCGCCTACGCCGCCGAGGACCAGCGCGTGACCGAGGGGATCGCCAGCCGGTGGGAGACCTCGGCGGACAAGCTCACCTGGACCTTCACGGTGCCCGAGGGCAAGAGGTGGAGCGACGGGCAGCCGATCACCGCCCACGACGTCGCGTTCACCTACACCCTGATGCTGACCGACGAGGCCGCGCGCACCGCCAACGGCAGCTTCGTCGCGAACTTCGAGTCCGTCACCGCCACCGACGACCGCACCGTGGTCATCAGGACCAAGGCACCGCAGGTGACGATGCTGGCGCTGGACATCCCGATCGTGCCCCGGCACGTGTGGGAGGAGGTGACCGGCGTCAAGGACTACGCCAACGACCGGATGCCCGTCGTCGGGTCGGGGCCGTTCGTGCTGACCGAGCACGTGGCCGGGCAGTTCATCAAGCTCAAGGCCAACAAGGACCACTGGCGGGGCGCACCGAAGTACGACGAGCTGCACTTCGTGTACTTCCAGAACTCCGACGCCGCGGTGCAGGCACTGGGCAAGGGCGAGGTCGACCTGGTCAACCGGATGGCACCGGCCCAGTTCGACTCGCTGGCCGGCCGGCAGGGCGTGACGCGCAACAAGGCGCAGGGCCGCCGGTTCACCGAGCTGCTGATCAACCCCGGCGCCGCCACCCGCTCGGGTGAACCGATCGGCGACGGCAACCCGGCGCTGCGCGACGTGCGGGTGCGGCGGGCCATCGCGCAGGCCGTCGACATGGACGCGCTGGTCTCCCGGGTGAACCTCGGCTACGCCGAGCGCGGTGCGGGCCTGGTGCCACCGGTGTTCGCCAAGTGGCACTGGCAACCGAGCGAGCAGGAACGCCGCAGGTACGACCCGGCCGCGGCCAACGCCGCCCTCGACGCCGCCGGTGTCGCGCGCAAAGCCGACGGGACCCGGTTGGCGCTGCGGCTGATGGGCCGGGCCGGACGCGCCTACGACGAACAGGCCTCGGAGTACCTGAAGCGGTCGCTGGGCGAGGTCGGGATCGCACTGGACGTGCGGCTGGTGTCGGACAACCAGCTCAACGAGGCCACCACGGCCGGCACCTACGACCTGGCGTTCTCCGGCTGGGCCACCAACGTCGACCCCGACTTCGTGCTGAGCCTGCACACCTGCGGGCAGCGCCCCGGCGCGGACGGCAAGGGCGGCACCACCGACGCCTACTTCTGCGACGAGACCTACGACCGGCTCTACGCCCGCCAGCTCTCGGAGTTCGACGAGTCCAAGCGGATCGAGCTGGTCAAGCAGATGCAGGCCCGCTTCTACGACCAGGTGCCCGCGGTCGTGCTCGCCTACGACAACGCCCTGGAGGCCTACCGGTCCGACCACGTCGCCCGCTTCACCACGCAACCGGCGCAGGGCGGCGTGATCATGGCGCAGAACGGCGTGTGGGGCTACTACGGCGCCGAACCCGCCGACCGGGCGGCGACGACGGCGACGGTGAGCCGCACGGCACTGGTCATCGGCGGCGTGGTGCTGCTGGGGCTGGTCGTGGTGGTGGTCGCCGTGGTGGCGCGGCGGCGGGCGACGGTGGGGGAGCGCGAATAGCGTGCGGCTGCTCGGTCGGCTCGGCGGTGCTGCGCTGAGCCTGGTGATGGTGGCGGTGCTGGGGTTCTTCCTGTTCCGCGTGGTGCCCGGCGACCCGGTGGTGTCGATGACGCGCGGACGGCCGACGACCGCGGCGATGCAGGCCGAGCTGCGCGCGCAGTTCGGCCTGGACCGGCCGCTGCTGGAACAGTTCTGGACCTACTTCACCGGGTTGCTGCGCGGTGAGCTGGGCACGTCGTTCACGTTCCGCCGGCCGGTGGCCGACGTGATCGCCGAACGCCTGGGCCCGACGCTGCTGCTGGTCGGCACCGGCACGCTCATCGCGGTGCTGCTGGGCCTGTGGCTGGGCATCCGGGCGGCGTGGAAGCGCGACACGGCGTTCGACCGGGTGACGACCGGGGTGTCGCTGACGCTGTGGGCCGTGCCGACGTTCTGGCTCGGCATGCTGCTCATGATGGCCACCGGCGACCTGTTCCCCTCCCGCGGCATGCGCGACACCGACACCGCACCCGACTTCCTGTCCCAGGCACTGGACGTCGGGCACCACCTGGTGCTGCCGTCGCTCACGCTGGTCGCGGTCGTGGCGGCGGAGTACATGCTGGTGATGCGCTCGTCGCTGCTGGAGGAGATGCACGCGCCCTACCTGACCACGGCGCGGGCCAAGGGGCTGCGCGACGACCTGGTGCGCCGCCGCCACGCGGTGCCCAACGCGGTGCTGCCGGCGATCACGCTGGTGTTCCTGCGGTTCGGACTGGTGGTCGGCGGGGCGATCACGACGGAGACGGTGTTCTCCTGGCCGGGGCTGGGGCTGTTGTTCTACGACGCGCTGACCGGACCGGACTACTTCCTGCTGCAGGGGCTGCTGGTGGTGACGGCGGGCGGGGTCGTGGTGATGAACCTGCTGGCCGACCTGCTGCACGGCGTGCTGGACCCACGGGTGAAGGTCGTATGAGGGTGATGCTGTCCCACCGCTCGGGTGTCGCGGGCGCGGTGGTGCTGCTGGTCGCGGCGGTGGTGGCGGTGCTCGCGCCGTGGCTGGTGCCGGCGGAGGCGCTGGACGTGACGCGGGTCAGCGCACGGGCCTGGCAGCCACCGGACGCGGCCGCGTGGCTGGGCACCGACCACACCGGCCGCAGCGTGGCCGCCCTGGTCGTCTCCGGTGCGGGCACGTCGTTGTTCGTCGGGCTGACCGCGGCGGTGCTGTCGGTGGGCATCGGCACGCTGGTGGGCATCACCAGCGGGCACTTCGGCGGGCTGGTGTCGGGGGCATTGCTGCGGGTCACGGACTTCTTCCTGGTGCTGCCGGCACTGGTGCTCGCGATCGCGCTGTCCACGGTGCTGCCGCGCGGGCTGGGCACGATCGTGCTGGCCATCGGGCTGACGAGCTGGCCCTCGACGGCGCGGATGGTGCGGGCGCAGACCCTGACGATCGAGGCGCGGCCGTTCGTGGAACGCGCCCGCGCCCTGGGCGGCGGGCACCTGCACGTGATCGGCCGGCACGTGCTGCCCTCGGTGGTACCGCTGGTGCTGGTGAACACGACGCTGGCGGTGGCGTCCTCGATCGTGGCGGAGTCGACGCTGGCGTTCCTCGGGCTGGGCGACCCGACCCGGATCTCGTGGGGCGCGATGCTGCACCAGGCGCAGCTGCACGGCGCGGTGCCGCAGCGGGCGTGGTGGTTCCTGTTGCCGCCGGGAGTGGCGATCGTCGTGGTGGTGCTGGCGTTCACGCTGGTCGGCCGCGCCCTGGAAGCCGTTGTGACACCGAAGAGGTGACCTGGTGCTGGAGCTGAAGAACCTCACCGTCCACTACGGACCCAAGCGGGTCGTCGACGACGTGAGCCTCACCCTGGCCGCCGGGCGGACGCTGGGCCTGGCGGGGGAGTCGGGGTCGGGCAAGTCGACGCTGGCGATGTCGGTGCTGCGGCTGCTGCCCAAGACCGCGCGGGTCGAGGGCGAGGTGCTGCTCGACGGCGAGGACGTCGCGGCGATGTCGTGGGGCCGGCTGCGAGCGGTGCGGTGGGCATCGGCGTCGGTGGTGTTCCAGGGGGCGATGCACTCGCTGAACCCGGTGCGCCGCGTCGGCGAGCAGATCGCCGAACCGATGCGCCTGCACCACACGCCCGGCAACGTCCGGGAGCTGCTGGAACAGGTCGAGCTGCCGGCCGGCAAAGCCCGCGCCTACCCGCACGAGCTCTCCGGCGGGCAGAAGCAGCGGGTGATGATCGCGATGGCGCTGGCGTGCTCACCGCGGCTGGTGATCGCCGACGAACCGACCACCGCACTCGACGTCGTGGTGCAGGCCCAGGTGCTGGCACTGGTCACACGGCTGGTCACCGAGCAGGACCTGAGCCTGCTGATGATCAGCCACGACCTGTCGGTGCTCGCGCAGACCTGCGAGGACCTGGCGGTCATGCACCGCGGCGCGCTCGTGGAACGCGGCGGCACCCGCACGGTGATCGCGAACCCGCGCCACCCGCACACCGCGGCGCTCGCGGCGGCGTTCCCGGTCATCGGCGACCCCGCCCACCGCTGGACCGAGCCCGCGGAAGACCCCCCGCGGCCACTGCTGCAGGTGCGCGACCTGCGCGTGGACTACGGCCGGACCCGCGCGGTCGACGGCGTCGACCTGGAGGTCGGCCACGGGGAGATCGTGGCGCTGGTGGGGCAGTCCGGCTCCGGCAAGACGACTCTGGCCCGCGCCATCATGGGCCTGCGGGCACCGTCCTGCGGCACGGTGGTCTTCGACGGCGCCGAGGTGCCCCGCTCGGGCCGGGCGCTCAAGGCGTTCCGCCGCCAGGTGCAGCTCGTGCTCCAAGACCCCGCCAGCGCCCTGAACCCCCGCCACACCGTCTACGCCGCCGTCGCGGAGGGACTGCGCGTGCACGGCCTGGCCGACGACGAACACGCACAGGTCACAACCGCCGTCGAACGAGCCGAGCTGCGGCCCGCGACGGTGTACCTCGACGCCGTGCCGCACGAGCTGTCCGGCGGCCAGCAGCAACGGGTGGTGATCGCCGGCGCCCTGGTGCTGCAACCCCGCCTGCTGGTGGCCGACGAACCGGTCGCCTCCCTGGACGCCTCGGTGCGCGGCGAGATCGTGGCGCTGTTGCTGCGGCTGCGCCGCGAGCTGGGCCTCGCTTCCCTGATCATCACCCACGACCTCGGGCTGGCGTGGCAGATCGCCGACCGGGTCGCGGTGATGCACCAGGGCAAGATCGTCGAACAGGGCCCGGTCGAGCAGGTGCTGCTCAACCCCGAACACGACTACACCCGCACCCTGGTCCGCGCGGTACCGCGCATCTGAGGTGCTGCACCGCCCCCGCCGAGATCGGCAGGGGCGGTGTGGACCGCTGCGACCGCACCCACCGGCGGCCGCGGGTACAAGCCGCCGATCAGCTGTTCGTGCCCCACGATCCGCCCAACCTCCAGCGCGAGCAGCGCCCGCTGCCGCATCGCGGCGGCCTCCCGCCCGCCGACCTGCCCGGACCCGGCACCCCACCACCACGACCGGTGCTCCTTCCCGGCACCGCACACCCACCGGGCCGGAACCGGCATTGGTCCGAACAGGCCGACTACCGGTGCAAAGCGGTGATGGTGTGTATCCGAACGCCCGCGTGCGATCTCCTTCCGATCGGTCGGGGACCAGAACCCAACGAGCGGAGACCACGCGCATGAGACCCACCCTCACGGTCGGCACCGCACTGGTGACCACCGTGGCCTTGGCCCTGCCCGCGCACGCGGCCACCGGCAACCTGCCCGGCGGCACCAGCATCGGCGTCACCATCACCAGCCCCGCACCCGGCACCCTGGTAGTACCGGGCCCCGTCACCGTCACCGGCAAGGCCACCATCGGCACCGGCGTCGCGATCGTCGACACCGCGCTGACCTACGTCCTGGACGTGTCCGGCTCCACCGCCTCACCCGTGGCCGCCGGCTGCGGCGGAGACCACAACGGCGACGGCCAGCCCAACACCGTCCTGGACTGCGAGGTCGCCGCAGCCAAGGCCCTGCACGCCAAGGCCGCCGTCCCCAACACCGTCGTGGGCAGCGTCGGCGCCGCCGTGTTCGGCACCGACGGCACGCCGGTCGACGTCAGCCCCGCCGCCGGCGAGCAGAAGACCGCCGCCCCCGCCGCCGACACCAACGGCAACGGCACCCCCGACGTCATCGAGGCGGTGACCACCGCCCGCTACGGCGGCGTCGGCCTGTTCACCGACCACAGCTTCCCCAGCGGCACCAACTACACCGCCGCGCTGACCGCCGGACTCGCCTCCGCCACCGCCGCACCGCAGCAGCGCAAGCTCATGGTGTTCCTGTCCGACGGCGCCGGTGCCGGCTCCGTCGACGCCCAGCTGCAGCAAGCCGTCGCCGCCGGCATCACGATCTACACCTTCGCCGTGTCCAACGGCGTCGCCTGCGACCTCGCCGGCTCGCAGAGCTCGTTGCGCAAGATCGCCGAGACCACCGGCGGCACCTGCACCGAGGTCCCCGACGTCTCCCAGCTGCCCGACCTCGTCCCCGGCGTGATCGCCTCCAAGCTCACCCAGCTCACGCTCACCGTCGACGGCGGCGCCGACCTGCCCGTCACCGCCATCACCCCGGCCCTGCCCCAGGACGGCCCCGCCACCGTCGACTACACCGTCGACACCCCGGCGCTGACCGCGGGCACCCACCAGCTGTGCGTCACCGCCCGCGGCACCGACGGCGGGGGACCGGGCAGCGTCACCGAATGCACCACCGTGCGCGTCAACGCCCCACCCGTCGTGCTGCCCGGCGGCCCCTACGCCGGCCAGGAAGGCACCGACGTCACCCTCGCCGGCACCGTCACCGACCCCGACGGCCCCTCGCTGACCACCTCCTGGACCGCCACCCCGCAGTCCGGTGTCGACGCGGGCGCCACCTGCACCTTCGCCGACCCCACCGCCCAGACCACCACGGTCAGGTGCACCGATGACGGCGTGTGGACCCTGCGGCTGACCGCCGACGACGGCCTCAACCCGGCCGTCTCCACGACCACGACGCTCACCCTGACCAACGTCGCCCCGAACACCACCCTCACCGCCGACAAGACCCTCGCCACCCGCGGCACCACCGTGAACTTCACCGCACCGTTCACCGACATCGCCGCCAACGACACCCACACCTGCACCTTCGACTACGTCGACGGCGGCGCGCCGGAGAACGGCACCGTCAACCACAGCGCCAAGACCTGCACCGGCTCACACGCCTTCACCACCCTGGGCGTGCACAACGTCCTGGTGACCGTCACCGACGACGACGGCGGCTCCGCCACCGCGGTGCTCACCGTCGTCATCTACCTGCGCGGCGAAGCATGGGCCCTCTCGGCCAGCGGCCTGATCACCGTCGCCAAGACCCCGCACGCCACGTGCCCGCCCAACGAGGACAAGACCATCGCCACGGTCAACGTCCTGGGCCTGGCGTCGGTCAACGCCCTGCACGCCGACTGCACCCTCGACCCCACCACCGGCCGCACCCGGGCCAACGCACGCGTCGAAGGCGCCACGCTGCTCGGCGGCGCCATCCAGCTCAACGCCGTCGAAGCCTCCTGCACCAGCGACTCGAGCGGCATCACCGGCACCTCCAAGGTCGGCAGCCTCAACGGCCAGCCGATCGGCTCCGCACCCGCCACCATCGGCATCCCCGGCGTCGCCACCGTCCACCTCAACGAAACGACCACCGGCCCCGGCGGTCAGCTGACCCAGACCGCCGTGCGCGTGCAGACGCTGCTCGGCCAGCAGATCGTCATCAGCGCGTGCCGCCTGGGCTGATCAGGCCAGCGCCCGCAGGATGATCCGCTCCACCACGCGCGTCTTGGCGTCGGCGTAGTCCTGGACCCGGTCCCAGGTCCGCCCCGCCAAGACGCGCTTGGTCCGCTCGTACTCCTCCCGGTCCGCCGGGTGGGAACGCAGCCGGTCGCGGAACACCAGCATCCGGTCGACCTCCTCACAGGCGGGGGAGAACACGTGCAGGTTCACGTCCGGCCCGTGGTCGCGCAACAACCGGTGCTCGTACCAGCCGTGCTCCCGCAACCGCAGGTAATAGCCCGCCGCCACCAACGCCGGCACATAGGCGTCCTCGTCGTTCGAGTCCGCCACCACCAGCAGAACATCGATCAACGGCTTGGCCGCCAGCCCCGGCACCGACGTCGACCCCACGTGCTCCAGCCGCAGCACCGCCGCCCCCAGCGCACCCCGGATCCGCCGCGCCTCCCGCTCGTACCAGCCCGGCCAGTCCGGGTTGTAGTCCTCCAGCACGACCTGCCCCGACCCCACCGGCGACTCCGTCACGAACTCCACGTCGTCCGACGGCAACCGCCACGCCACGTACGCGCGTTCCAGGATCTCCAGCACGACCTCGTTCTTCGCCGCCGCGTATTCGCGCACCCGCTCCCACTGCCGCCCGGCGAGCTCCCGCTTCACCCGCGCGTACAGCGCACGGTCCTCGTCGTTCACGCGCAACCAGTCGCGGAACACCCGATGCCGCCGCACCTGCGCACACCCCCGCGCGAACACGTGCAAGTTCACGTTCGTGTCCGGCCCCTTGAGGATGCGGTGGTGGTGCCAGTCGTCCTCCCGCACCACCACCCGATACCCCACGGCCTCCAACGCCGGCACGTACGACGCCTCATCCGCCGCGTCCGCCACCACCAGCATCAGGTCGACCACCGGCTTCGCGCACAACCCCGGCACCGACGTCGACCCCACGTGCTCCAGCTCCGCACCCGGCACCGCCCCCAGCACCCGCGCACGCTCCCGCTCGAACAACCCCGGCCACGCGCAGTCGTACTCCACGAGCTCGACGTCCACGACACACCCCCTCGTAGGCAGTCGGCCAGAATATCAACCCCCGAACAGGTCACCCACCGCATCAACCCGCGCCAGCACCTCATCCGCCGTGAACACCAGGTCCTCCACCACCCGGCACTCCTCGACCTCGTCCCACGTCACCGGCGCCGACACCGTCGGCCGCTCCCGCGCCCGCAACGAGTACGGCGCCACCGTCGTCTTCGCCGGGTTGTTCTGCGACCAGTCGATCAGCACCTTCCCGGTGCGCTGCGCCTTCGCCATCGTCGACACGACCAGCTCCGGGAACTCCCTCGCCAACCGCCGCGCCACCCCCTTCGCGTACTCCGACGTGTCCTTCGCCGGCGCGTACGCGTACACCTGCATCCCCTTGTTGCCCGACGTCTTCGCCCACGAGTCCACACCGTCGTCGTCCAGCACCGTCCGCACCAGCTCCGCCACCCGGCAGCACTCCACCACCGTCGCCGGCGCCCCCGGATCCAGGTCGAACACCAGCAGGTCCGGATCCCGCTTCCCACCCCGCGGACCCACCGTCCACTGCGGCACGTGCAACTCCAACGCCGCCAGGTTCGCCAGCCACACCACCGTCGCCAACTCGTCGACCAGCACGTAGTTGACCGTCTCGTTGCCCTTCGTGCTGCCCGGCGACTCCAACCGCACCGTCCGCACCCACTCAGGACGGTGCTGCGGCGCGTTCTTCTCGAAGAACCACTTCCCGTCCACCCCGTTCGGGAACCGCTTCAACGTCACCGGCCGGTCCTTCAGGTGGGGGAGCAGCACCGGCGCGACCCGCGTGTAGTAGTCGATCACCTCACCCTTGGCGAACCCGAACCCCGGGTACAACACCTTGTCCAGGTTCGTCAGCTTCAGCACCCGGCCCTCGACCCGCACCGACACCTCACCGCTCACCCCGCGTCACCTCCCCGGGCGTCTTGTCCGGCCGCAACCCCCGCCACGCCGGGAACCGCATCCGCCCGTCCGGTGTCCACTGCCGGAACACCACCTCCGCCACCAGCTCCGGCTCCACCCACTTCGCGCCCCTGGACCTCTCCCTCGGCATCTCCGTCACGAACGGAGACGACCTGCGCGCCAACGCCTTCAACCGCGGCGTCAGCACCGCCAGCTCCGCGTCGCTGAACCCCGTGCCCACCGACCCCGCGAACGCCAGCCCGCCGTCCTGCGGAATACCCAGCAACAACGCACCGATCACCCCCGCACGCTTGCCCTCACCCATCCGCCAGCCCCCGATCACCACCTCCTGCGCCATCAGATCGGTGATCTTGCGCCACACCGGCGACCGCAACCCCGGCTGGTACACCGAGTCCAGCCGCTTCGCCACCACACCCTCCAGACCCTGCTCCCGGCTCGCCGCCAGCACCGCCGCCCCATCGGCGTCGTACGACGGGGGAGTGAGCCAGTTGGGCCCCCTCAGCTCCAGCTCCCGCAGCAACTCACGGCGCTGCCGAAAAGGCAACGACATCAACGACCGGCCATCCAGGTGCAACAGGTCGAACACCAACAACGTCACCGGGTACTGCCGCGCCGCCCGCCGCGCCGCATCCGACTTGCTCACGTGCATCCGGTTCTGCAACGCGCTGAAACTCGGCCGCCCGTCCCGCAACGCCACGATCTCCCCGTCCAGCAACGCCTCCGTCGACCCCAGCTGCGCACCCACCGCCTGCAGCTCCGGATACGCCACCGTGATGTCGTTGCCCAACCGCGACCACGCCTGCACCCGGCCACCCTCGACCCGCAGGATCGCCCGGACACCGTCCCACTTGAACTCGTACGCCCACTCGTCATCATCATCAGCAGGCAACGGACCCGGAACCGCCAGCATCGGCTTCACCTGCTCGGGCAACACCTGCCAGTCCGGCCGCGCATTCGCGTACCGCCGCTTCACCATCCAGTTCTTCCCGTCCCCACCTGACCGGAAGAACACGAACTGACCCTCGACCCGACCCCCGCGCAGGACCACGTCCACCTCGCGGTCCGACCACTTCACCGTCTCGTACCGGCCCCGGTCCCAGATGACCATCGACCCGCCGCCGTACTCACCCCTCGGGATCTCACCCGAGAACTCCGCGTACTCCAGCGGGTGGTCCTCCGTGCGCACCGCCAGCCGCACCACATCCGTCGTCGGCGGCAACCCCTTCGGCACCGCCCACGACACCAGCACCCCACCCCGCTCCAACCGCACATCCCAATGCAGGCTCGACGCGTGGTGCTCCTGAACCACAAACGTGTCCCCGTCACCACGGGGGAGAACCGCAGCACCCGGCACGGGCTCCGGCGTCCTGGCCGGATCCCGCTTGCGCCGGTACTCGTCGAGCCCGGCCATCTACGCCGACGAAGCCTTCTTCTTCGGAGCGGCCTTCTTCGCCGACGCACCCTTGCGCCCGGCCTTCGCCTTCTCCACACTCCGCTCCAAAGCCGTCATCAGGTCGATCACATCGCCCTTGTCCTCCGACTCCGGCTGCTCGGGCAACTCCGCACCCTCCGCCTTCGCCGCGATGACCTTCTCCAGAGCATCCCGGTAGTCATCGGTGAACGAGCCCGGATCGAAGTCACCCGCCATCGACTCCACCAACGACGTCGCCATCCTCAACTCCTGCGGACGCACCTCCACGTCCTGCTCCAAGAAGTCGAACTCCGCCCTGCGGATCTCATCCGGCCACAACATCGTGTGCAACACCAGCACGTCATCACGCGCCCGGATCGTCGCCAGCGTCTCCTTCTGCCGGATCGTGATCTTCACGACCGCCAGCTGACCCGTCTTCACCAACGCATCCCGCAACAACACGTACGGCCGCGCCGCCGCCTTGTCCGGCTCCAGGTAGTACGTCTTCTGGAAGTAGATCGGATCGATCTCCTCCGCCGGCACGAACTCCAGCACCTCGATCGACTTGTCGGTCCTCACCGGCAACTTCTCGAAGTCCTCGTTCTCCATGACCACCATCCGGCCGTCGTCCAGCTCATAGCCCTTGGTGATCTCGCCGTACTCCACCTCGTTGCCGCACACCGAACACACACGCTTGTACTTGATGCGCCCGCCGTCCTCACGGTGCACCTGGTTAAAACGGAAGTCGTGCTCCTCGACAGCCGTGTAGAGGCGCACGGCGATCGTCACCAACCCGAAGGAGATGGCCCCACGCCACACGGATCTCATTCCCACTGAGTACCCCTGAAATGCGGTTTTCGCACCACCACGTCACCCACACGGCCCACCCCACCGGCACCAGGGCAACCCCGACCCACCGAGGCTCCCGCACACCGGTCGAACCCCACTACATGTCCCGCAACGCCCGATACGTCCTATTGCTCGCCACCGCCGCACGCCGCTCCCGCGCCGTCGCCTCGATGTAGTTCTGACTCGTCGCCAAACTCGCATGCCCCAGCAACGCCATGATCTCGCTCGCCGACGCCCCGTCCTCCGCCAACCGCGTCGCGAACGTGTGCCGCAACGCGTGCAGGTTCGCCCCCGTCGGCACCCGGTCGTGCAACCCCGCCCACCGGAAACACGACTTCACCAGGTACTCCAACCCACCCCGCCCGATCGGCTCACCATGCCGATCCCGCAACAACGCACTGTCCCGGTCGAACCGCCCCTGCGGAAACCGCCGCCGGCAACTCGCCAGGTACGCCTCCACGATCCGCTCCATCGGCGGCTCGATCGGCACCGACCGGTCCCGGTTCCCCTTGCCCTTCACGTGCAACCGCCGATCACCCTCCCGCCCCACGACGCTCGCCAGCGTCAACGTCCGCATCTCCGCACTGCGCAACCCCGCCACCAACCCCAGCGCGATCACCAGCACGTCCCGCTCCGGCCACGGGTCACGCCCCTTGCGCGCCCCCTCCGCGGCCGCCGTCAGCAACTGCTCGGGCGTGTCCTCACCCCGCAACGGCTTGGGCACCAGGGGAGGGGTCTTCGGCCGCGCCACCGCACCCATCGGGTTGCCCGCGATCAGGTCCTCGGCCACGCAGAACGTGAGGAACTGGTTCCACGTCGACCAGGCCCGCAGCACGGAGCTCTTGGCGTGCGTGTCCGCGAACAACCCGAAAGCGTGACGCAGGTTGGCGCCCGTGAGGTCCTGCACGACGAGGTCCTCGACGGGGGAGGAGAGGGTCTCGGCCAGGAGTGCGGTCACGCCGGCGAGATCCCGCTGGTAGGCCGCGGTGGTGTGCGGCGAGTCCTTGCGGGTCCGGCGGGCGAGGAAGAAGGCGTCCTGCGCGGCGAGCACGTGCATATGGATCTTGTACCGCACAGCACCGACAATTCCGCGTTCTGTGCTGGATAATGGCGATTATGCATCAAATGTCCGTTTCGCCGGACTCCGGCGGCGGGCGGTGGCACGGTCGGTGGCGCCGGAGTTCCTCGGGGAGCCCGCGTCACGATTCACCGGTTCGCGCGTCTCTTCCACAACCAGTCGATGCCGACCGCGCTCCGGCATCGCCGAGGTTCGAGGTTCAGGCGTCTGCAGGGGTGTCCGCCGACCTGCCCGTGGGCGACACCCGCAGACGCACCTGAGGACGGTCCGGCGCGACGGCCTGGGATTCGGGTCCTTCTGGACGATCTCCGCAGGTCGCCGTTTCGCCGATAATCTACATTATGTCAAGTAACGCGGATCCGGTGCTGCTGGAGCCCTCCTCCGGGGTTCGCGCGCCTGCCTTGCGCCGCGTTGCGTTCGCCGGGCGCTGACGCTCGGTTCGCGTGTCGGTTCGTCGTTCTGCGTCGGGACGCGCGTCGCTGTTGCCGCTTGGTGAAGGTGGCGCTTCGGTGACCGCGCTGCGGCCGCTCGCCGACGCTCGCCTGCTTTCGTCACCGTGGCGTTAGCTCCCCTGGTCAGATGATCTTGTCAGGGGTGCTTGCCACACTCGGTGCATGCGATTTGCGATGTACGTGCCGTGTTTCGGTCCGGAGCTGGGTGACCCGGCTGAGCTCGTGTCGCTGGCGGTGGCCGCCGAGGAGGCGGGGTGGGACGGGTTCTTCCTGTGGGACCACGTGGTGGTGCCGGACGAGCCGGTGGTGGCGGACGTGTGGGTGGTGCTGGGTGCGGTGGCGGCGCGGACGTCGTCGATCCGGTTGGGGCCGGTGGTGACGTCGTTGGGGCGGCGGCGGCCGTGGAAGGTGGCGCTGGAGGCGTCGACGGTGCAGCGGTTGTCGGGTGGGCGGTTGGTGCTGGGGGTGGGTGCGGGGACGCCGCAGGACTTCTCCCCCTTCGGTGAGGTGGTGTCGCGGGCGGAGGCGATGTCGGAGGGCGTGGGGTTGGTGCGGGCGTTGTTGTCGGGTGAGGTGGTGGATCACCGGGGTGCGTTGTTCCGTGCGGAGGGTGTGCGGTTCGCGCCGGTGGAGGTGCCGATCTGGGTGGGTGGGGTGTGGCCTCGGGAGGTGCCGTTCCGTGCGGCGGCGTTGGCGGACGGGGTGGTGCCGGCGGTGTTCGGTGGGTCGGGGTTGGCGGTGGTCTCCCCCGCTGATGCGGCGCGGATCAAGGCGGAGTTCGTGGCGTCGGGTGGGCCGGTCGGGGGTGATCTGGTGATCTGGGGTCCGGGGTTGTCGGATGTGGGTGCGTATGAGGAGGCGGGGGTGACGTGGGTGCTGACTGATGGTGGTGCGCGGGATGTGGCGGGGTTGCGGGAGTTCGTGGTGGCCGGTCCCCCGCGGTAGGTGTGCGGTCAGGAGGCGTGGAGGCCTTCGAGGAGGGTGTCGAGGTAGCGGTGGGCCGTGGTGACGCGGTCGTGGGTGGGGTGGCCGTGGAGGTGGACGGCGTAGGCGATGCCGCACATGAGGGGGACGATGTCGCCGTCGTGGACGGTGGTGCGGACGTGGCCGGCGTCGCGGGCGCGGGCGAAGAGGGCTTTGCCGAGTGCTTGGAGTTGGTGTTTGAGCTCGGTGGTGTGTGGGAGGGCGTCGGTGGTGGAGGCGACGACTTTGACCATGGCGGGGTCGGTGACCTGGGCTTCGACGGTGCGTTCGAGGAAGGTGCGCAGGGCGTGCCAGGGGTTGTCGGCGGTGAGGGCGTGGTGGCCGTGTGCGGTGAGGGTTTCGAGGCAGGGGGTGGCGATGGTTTCGAGGAGGGCTTCGGTGGTGGCGAAGTGGCGGTAGACGGTGCCGACGCCGAGGCCTGCGCGGCGGGCGACGTCGTTGAGCTGCAGTGGGGTGCCTTGGTCGACGAGTTCGCGTGCGACGGCCACGATGCGGTCGAAGTTGCGGGCGGCGTCCTTGCGCAGCGGCGTCATGTGTCCAGGGTAATTGGATAGCCCATCCGTATTGGGTCAGCTGGGCTCGAGTGGCGCGTGCTGTTCACTGAGGCGGCGGATGGCGGCGATCACGTGGGGTTGCAGTGCGGTGCGGTGGGGGGTGGTGGGTGTCCCGTTCGGCCCAATGAGGAGTTGTGTTCGGCCGGTGAGTGCGGGGTCGGTGGCGGCGGTGATGGAGGGTTGTGCGGCGCGGGTGGCGGGTCGGGCGGTGGAGCGGGCGAAGGTGCGTTTGACCAGTGGCCAGAGCAGGCGCAGTGGTGGGGAGACGATGTTCGGGTCGTTCATGGTGCCGTTGGTCATGTCGGTGGCTGCTCCGCCGGGGTCGGCGGCGATCACGGTGATGCCGTTGGTGCGGGTGCTGAGGTCGAGGGTGTAGGCGAGGTTGGCGAGTTTGGCGCGGCCGTACCAGTGGAAGGCGTAGTAGCCGCCGGGTGGTTCGGTGTGGTCGAAGTTCTTCTTGGCGGCGATGACGGCTGCTGAGGTGACGTTGACGATGCGGCCGGTGATGACGGGCAGGAGCAGTTCGGTGAGCAGGTAGGGCGAGAGGTGGTTGACGAGGAAGGTGGCTTCGAGGCCGTCGATGTGCTGGTGTCGGGGGAACATGGCGCCGACGTTGTTGATGAGGACGTCGAGTGGTCCTTCGTCGGTGAGTTTGCGGGCGAGTGCGCGTACTTGGTGCAGTGAGGCGAGGTCGGTGCGGAGGAATCGGGCTTCTCCCCCGATTTGTGCGGTTGCTTGGTGTCCTCGTTGTGGGTCGCGTCCGATGACGGTGACGGCGAATCCGCGTCGTGCGAGTTCTTTTGCGGTTTCGAGTCCGATGCCGGCGGTTGCGGCGGTGATGACTGCTTTGGGTGGCATGGCGTCTCCTGTGTGGATAGATGATCCGTTTCGGGACGCTAGCACATCCGGATGAGCTATCCGTTTGTTGCGTGCGTGAGAATCCCCGCTCGTGGACCTCGCTGTGATCGCCCAGGCCGCGGGCATGTTCGCCGTCACCAACGTCGACGACCTGGTGCTCCTGGCCCTGTTCTTCGCCCGCGCCCGCTCCGCCTGGCAGATCGTGGCCGGTCAGTACCTGGGTTTCGCGGGCATCCTCGTGGTGGCGGTGCTGGGTGCGCTCGGCGCTTCCCTGCTGCCCGAGCAGTTCCGCCCCTGGCTCGGCCTGATCCCCCTGGCGCTGGGCTTGAAGGCGGCCTGGTCGCTGTGGCGCGGGGACGACGACGGCGATCCCGGCGCGGCTCCGGGCGTCCTGGCCGTCGCGGGTGTGACGCTGGCCAACGGTGGCGACAACATCGGCATCTACGTCCCGGTCTTCACGGTGACCGACGCGCTGTGGCTCTACGTCGTGGTGTTCCTGGCGCTCGTGGGCGTGTGGTGCCTGGCGGGCTGGTTCCTGGCCTCCCGGCAGGTGGTCGCCCGCGCGCTGGCCAGGTGGGGTCACATCGCGTTGCCGGTGGTGCTGGTCGGGATCGGTCTGCTGGTGTTGTTCTCCGGCTGAGTCACCGGAACAGGGTGTCGAGCACGTGGCCGAGGATCGCGGCGGGGTCGGCGGCCGGGGCGACGGTCTGGCGCAGGGCGAGGCCGATGCCCAGTGCGCCGAGCAGGACGACGGCCTGCTCCAGGGGCAGGGCGGGGTGCATTCCGAGGCGGCGGGAGTGTTCGCGCAGCAGTGCGGTGACGGCGTCGTCGTGGCGTTGCTGGACGGCGGCGACCTGGGTCGCGGTGCCGGGGTTCTGGGCGGTCGCGGCGAGCACCTCCGCGGCGGCCGCGCTCCACCGCGCGGCCTGGTCGCCGGTCGTGGTGGCGGGTGTGAGTGCGGCGATCAGCTCGTCGCGGGTGGTGGCCGCGCTCAGGGCGGTGCGCAGGGTGTGCAGGTGGGTGTCGGCGTCGGTGTCGACGAGGGCGAGCCAGAGGCCTTCCTTGCCGCCGAAGTGCTTGTAGACGGCGCCGCGGGTGTAGCCGGCGTCGGCGGCGATCTCCTCGACGGTGGCGGCGAGGAAACCGCGGCGCAGGAAGACCTGGCGGCCGGCGGTGAGCAGGTGGTCGTGGGTGAGCCGCTGCTGCTCGGCTCGGGTGAGGCGGGTCATCGCCGTCCATTCGGTAACACGGTGTTTCTGGATACGCGACGTTACTGTACCGTCGGGTGAGTGGAGCTCCTGGCGTCCGTGGCCGCGTTGCTGAGCCTGCCCCTCTTCCTGGCGGGTTTCGCCTGGTACGCCCATCGGGCCCGGCGCAGCGGCAGCGGGCATTCGCTCATGGCGCCGTTCGAGGAGATCTGGGACCCGGTTGCACACCGGACGAACGTCGAGGTCCAGGCCGAGGCCCAGCGGCAGGACGAGGCGCCCGCGCCCGGTGACCCGGTCAGGTTGCGCCGCAGGCGGTAGGCCGGGTGCTCACAGGGGCCACAGCGGCCGTGCGCGGGTGGGGTCCGCGACCGCGTCGGACAGGGCGGCGGCCAGTCCCGCCAGGTCCTGTTCGCTGAGGTCCCTCTCCCCCACCCGGCGCAGCACCTCCGCGCGCGAGCACACCACCACCGCTCCCGGGCAGGCACCGAGCTCGGCCGCGGCGACGATCTCGGTGGCCCCGTCGTGCAGGACCAGGACCGGGTCGGGGGTGTCGGTGTAGAGCAGGTGCTCGATGTCCCTACCCGTGATGGCCATGGTCAGTCTTGTACGGCGCGGGCGTAGCGGGCCGCAAGGGTGCGAACGTGTGCAACCAGGTCGGGCGGTGAGGTGACCTCGAAGTCGAAGCCGAGCATGCTGATCCAGACGGCGAGGGTCTCGACGGAGTCCGAGCCGGTCACCAGGACGCAGGTGTGCTCGTCGACGGCCTCGACGCTGCCGATGGCGGGGCTGATCCGGGTGAGGACCTCGGTCGCGGGGGCGTGGACGAGGACGCGGGCCTCGTAGCGCCAGGCCGCGGAGGTCACCCGGGAGGCGACGTAGGTGGTGGCGTCGAGCTCGCGCGGGGTGAAGCGGGGCCCGTGCGGTGGTACGGGGCGGCTGATGCGGTCGACGCGGAAGCTGCGCCAGTCCTGCTTGTCGGCGTCCCAGGCGACGAGGTACCAGCGGCGGCCCCAGTTGACGAGGCGGTGGGGTTCGGCGCGGCGGCGGGTGGGGGTGCCGTCGTGGGAGGTGTAGTCGAAGCGGAGGGTGTCGCTGTCGCGGCAGGCGGCGGCGAGGGTGGTGAGCAGCTCGGGGTCCAGCGCCGGTGCGGGGCTGTCGCGGGGGACGGACTCGACGCCTTCGAGCGCGGAGACGCGGTGGCGCAGCCGGGAGGGCAGGACCTGTTCGAGCTTGAGCAGGGCGCGCAGCGACACCTCCTCCAGGCCCGTGACCGGCGTGGTGCGCAGGGCCACGGCGACGGCGACGGCCTCGTTGTCGTCGAGCAGCAGCGGGGGCAGCTCGGCGCCGGCGCCGAGGCGGTAGCCGCCGAAGCTGCCGGTGGTGGCGTTGACCGGGTAGCCGAGCTCGCGCAGCCGGTCGACGTCGCGGCGGACGGTGCGGGGGCTGATCCGCAGCTCGTCGGCGAGCTCCGAGCCCTGCCAGTCGCGGCGGGACTGCAGCAGGGCGAGCAGGCGCAGCAAGCGTGCGGAGGTTTCCAACATGACCCGGAACTTTAGGACAGGAGCTGGCCACAATGCCGCGGAGGATGGGTGACACGACGGAGATCAGGGAGTTCCGGGTCGCGGTCGGCGCGGCAGAACTCGACGAGCTGGCGCTGCGCCTGGCGCGCACGCGGTGGACCGACCAGGTGCCCGGTGCGGGGGCGCGCTACGGCGACGAGGTCGAGACCGTGCGGGAGCTGGCGCGGTACTGGGCCGAGGAGTTCGACTGGCGGGCGGTCGAGGCGCGGCTCAACTCCTTCCCGCAGTTCGTCACCGAGATCGACGGCACAGGCGTGCACTTCCTGCACGTGCGCAGCACGAATCCGGACGCGTTGCCGCTGCTGATGATCCACGGCTGGCCGGGCACGGTCCTGGAGTTCGTGGACGTCATCGAGCACCTGCGCGACGACTTCCACCTGGTGATCCCCTCGACCCCCGGTGTCGGGTTCTCCGGTCCCACGACCGCGACCGGCTGGCACTCCGGGCGGGTCGCACGGGCCTACGCGGAGCTGATGAGCCGGCTGGGCCACACCCGCTACGGGGTGCACGGCAACGACGCCGGGGCGATCATCGGCCCGGAGCTGGGCCGGGTGGACGGCGAGCACGTGGCCGGGGTGCACGTCACGCAGGTCTTCTCGTTCCCCTCGGGCGACCCGGCCGAGGTGGAGGGGCTGACGCAGGACGAGCACCGGCGCCCGGGGGTGCTGCAGAACTTCTACGACACCATGTCGGGGTACGCGAAGCTGCAGCAGTCGCGGCCGCAGAACGTGGCGTTCGCCCTGGCCGACTCCCCCACAGGTCAGCTCGCCTGGATCCTGCAGCTGATGGGTGAGCCGGCGGTGAGCAGGGACTTCCTGCTGGCGAACGTGTCGATCCACTGGTTCACCCGCACCGCCGGGTCCTCGGCGCGGCTGTACTACGAGGACGCCCACCGCGAGGACACCCCGGGCGAGCCGACGACGTTCCCGCTGGGCGTGGCCGTCTTCCCCGACGACTTCCAGTCGATCCGCCGCTTCGCCGAACGCGACCACCACAACCTGGTGCACTGGTCGGA
Organism: Lentzea sp. NPDC042327; assembly: GCF_040647275.1. Taxonomy (NCBI): domain Bacteria; kingdom Bacillati; phylum Actinomycetota; class Actinomycetes; order Pseudonocardiales; family Pseudonocardiaceae; genus Lentzea; species Lentzea sp. NPDC042327. The sequence goes on along the minus strand of NZ_JBEZBX010000008.1, from coordinate 298,360 downwards.
GTTCGACCGCGGCGGGCACTGCTCCGGGCACGAGGCACCCGATCTGCTGGCCGAGGACCTGAAGGTGTTCTTCGCGAAGTTGCAGGGCACCCCGCCTCGGTGACGCAGTGGATCGAAGCGGGACTGTGGGGTCTGGCAGGTGGCGGCGCGCTCGTCGCGGGCGCGGTCGTCGCCTGGTTCGTGCGCGTGCCGCGCGACGTGGTCGCGGTGGTGATGGCCTTCGGCGCGGGCGTGCTCATCGCGGCGGCGTCGTTCGAGCTGGTGGACGAGGCCGAGCAGACCGGTGGCCTGCTGGCCACCTCGGCCGGGTTCGCCGGGGGCGCGCTGGCCTACGTGCTGGCGAACGTGGTGCTGGCCCGCCACGGGGCACGGCACCGCAAACGGGCCGCGAACCAGCCCTCGGAGTCCGACCAGGCCGGCAGCGGCACGGCGATCGCGGTCGGCGCCCTGCTCGACGGGGTGCCGGAGTCGGTGGTGCTCGGTGTGTCGCTGCTCGACGGCGGGGGCATCGGGGTCGCGATGCTGGTCGCCGTGGTGATCTCCAACATCCCGGAGGGCCTGTCCAGCGTCGCGGGCATGAAGCAGGCGGGGCGCGGAGCGGGCTACGTCTTCGGCGTGTGGGGTGTGATCGCCGTGGCCAGCGGCATCTCGGCGGCGCTGGGCAACGTGCTGCTCGACGGCGCCTCCCCGCAGGTGATCGCCGTCATCACCGCCACGGCCGCCGGTGCGATCCTGGCGATGATCGCCGACACCATGATCCCCGAGGCCTTCGAACGGGCCCGCCTCTACACCGGGCTGTGCACCACGGCGGGGTTCCTCACGGCGTTCGTGGTGGAACGTTTGGGCTGACGCGGGGTGCCCGGCGGGTGGGCGTTAAGGTCGCTCGCGCCGCCAGCAGGTGGCGCGAGGTGCGGCTGACGAGGAGAGTCGTGGCGATCGGTGAGCTCTACGACGTGGTGCTGGACTGCCCCGAACCGGACGAGCTCGCGGAGTTCTACCGCGAGCTGATCGGCGGGAAGGTCACCGACTCCGACGGGTGGTGGACCACCCTGGAGGCTCCCAGTGGGATGCGGGTGTCGTTCCAGCGCGTCGACGACTACGAGCCGCCGCAGTGGCCCGGCCAGGAGCACCCGCAACAGGTGCACCTCGACGTCATGGTGAGCAACCTCAACGAGTCCGAACCGCTCGTGCTCGAACTCGGGGCGACCAAGCTCAAGGGCTCGCGGTCCAAGACGGGGTTCCGCGTCTACGCCGACCCCGCCGGTCACCCCTTCTGCCTGGTGACCAACTAGGCGGTCCACACGGTCGCGCTGCGGGTCTCGGTGCTCTCCAGCGTCAACGGCACCGGCACCTCGTAGCGCGCCCGCTGCGTGAACCGCTCGCGCGGCAGGTGCGCCCGGTCCGGGTCGCCCAGCAGCACCACCGCGCCCCGTGCCGCCGCCCGGTGCAGGAACGGCAGCACCAGCGCGGTGATCCGCGCGTCGTAGAACACGTCCCCGGCGAGCACCACGCCCGCGCCCGCGGCGTCCCCGGCGAGCTGGTCGGCGGCCAGGGTCGTGACGCGCACCCCGTTGGCCTCGGCGTTGAGCCGCACCGCCGCCAGCGACAACGGGTCGATGTCGTTCGCGACGACCTCCCGCGCTCCCGCCAGCGCGGCGGCGATCGCCACCAGCCCCGAACCGGACGCGAGGTCGAACACCGTGCGGCCCGCGACCAGCTCGGGGTGGTCGAGCACGTGCCGGGCCAGCGCCTGCCCACCGGCCCACGGGAACGCCCAGAACGGCGGCTGGTCGTTTTGCGTGCGCTCCCACAGCTCCATGGCCTCGCACGCGCTGTGCAGCACGATCTCGGGCACGAGCGGCACCGGCGTCGGAGTCGTGTTCGCGAGCACGAACTCCGCCAGGGTCGGAGCGGGCATGACCCAGCAGTCTAGGTGCGCCCGCCCGTCACATCCCGCCGGTCACCCGCAGAACCGCCCCGGTGGTGTAGGAGGCTTCCGCCGACAGCAGCCAGGCAATGGCGTTCGCGATCTCCTCGGCCTCCCCCGCGCGTCCCAGCGGCACCCGCGGCGCCACCCGGTCGGCCCGGTCCGGCACACCGGAGAGCCGGTGGATGTCGGTGCGGACGGTGCCCGGCTGCACGCAGTTCACCCTGATCCCGCGCGGCGCCAGCTCCTTGGCCAGGCCGATCGTCAGCGCGTCGACCGCGGCCTTCGTGGCGGCGTAGTGCACGTACTCGCCGGGGCTGCCCAGCGTCGCGGCACCGGAGGACACGTTCACGATCGCGCCCGCGCTCATCCGCCGGGCCGCCTCGCGGGCCACGAAGAACGCGCCGACGACGTTGACGTCCACGACGCGGCGCAGGTCCTCGGTGCGCAGCTCGGCCAGCGTCCCCACCGGGGAGGTGATGCCCGCGTTGTTCACCACGCCCGTGACCTCGCCGGCGGCGTCGAACAGCCGCGCCACGTCGTGCTCGTCCGCGGTGTCGGCCCGCACGGCCACCACACCCAGCTCCTGCTCCAGGGCACGGGCCTCGTCGGCGGCCTGCCGGTAGCTGATCACGACCCGGTGCCCGTCGCGCACCAGTCTGCGCGCGGTCGCGGCACCGATCCCCCGGCTTCCCCCGGTGATCACCGTTGTCATGCCGGTCACCCTAGGACCCGCACGCCCGCGGTCAGAGCTGCCCGGCGCGGGTCACCACGACGAACGCGACGTTGACCGGGGCGGTCGCGGTCTCGTGGCGGCGGCCGTGCACGCAGGCGGCGCCGTCGCACAACCCAGTGGTGTGTTCACCCGGTCGATGCCGGGTACCCGCCGACGATGAAGGTAAGGGTGTCCTTAGCCATCACCCGATCGGCCGTATAGAGTGCGCAGATGAGGTGCTCCGTACTCGCCGACCTCGCGGGTGAGCCGCTGGCCGGCACGGCCGCGACCGCCACCGCGTGGCTGTGCCTGGAGCAGCCCGGCCCGTGGGGCCGCGACGCGCTGCTCGACAGCCACCTCGACCGCGAGCTGGGTGCCGAGCTGCACCGCCGTGCGAGCGGCACGGGGGTGCGCATCCTGCTGATCCGCCGCCCCGGCCGCCACGCCGACACCGGTGTGCCCGCCCGCCGCCGCGTCTACCTCGCCGCCACCACCCCCGGTGCGTCGTGGCTGGAACAGGCCGACGTCGGCGCGCCCGAGGAGCTGCTGGAGCTGGACTTCGCCGCGCTGGGCGCCGGGCGTTCCACGGCGTTCGGCACACCGGTGCACGACCCGTTGTTGCTGGTGTGCACCAACAGCAAACGCGACGTGTGCTGCGCGCTGTACGGGCGGCCGATCGCCACCGCCCTGAACCTGTGGGAGTGCACCCACACCGGCGGCCACCGCTTCGCCCCCACCGGTGTGCTGCTGCCCACCGGCCACCTCTACGGCCGCCTGGACCACGACCTGGCCGAACGGCTCACCACCAAGGGCGTCTCCGCCGAACGCTGCCGGGGCCGGTCCTGCTTCACCCCGCGCGGGCAGGTCGCCGAGGTCGCCGTGCGCGAGCGGATCGGCGAGACCGGCGACGTGCTCACCGTCGTGGCCGAGAACGCCGGCTCCGCGACCGTGCGCCACGCCGATGGCCGAGAATGGCGGGTGACCCTGACCGAGCGGCCGGTGCCCCCGCGCCCGTCGAGCTGCGGCCGCTCACCCGACACCGCGACCGCACTGGTCGCGACCGCCGTCGACGAACTGGTGAGCGCGTGCCGCCCAGGCTGATCCACCTCAACGGTCCCACCGGCGTGGGCAAGTCCACCCTCGCCGCCCGCTACGCCGCCGACCACCCGCTCACGCTCAACCTCGACGCCGACCGGATCGTGGGCCTGGTCGGCGGCTGGCAGGACGACTTCTTCGCCACCGTCGACCTGGTCCGCCCGCTCGCGCTCACCATGGCCGCCCACCACCTGCGCACCGGGCACGACGTCGTGATGCCGCAGCTGATCACCCGCCGCGACCAGCGCGACGTCCTCGCCGACGCGGTGAGCTCCGCCGGCGCGCGGTACGTGGAGGTGGTGCTGCTCGCCCCGCGGACCACGGCGATCACCCGGTTCGAGCAGCGCGACGAACCCATCGACGCCGTGGTGAGGGCACTGGGCGGGCAGGCGCTGATCCACCAGGTGTTCGACGACCTGCAGCAGTACCTGACACCGGGGACGACGGTCATCGACAACGGCGGGCTGGACGTGGAACAGACCTACGCCGCGCTGCTCGCGGCCCTGGGCTAGCTGCCCGCTTCGCGGTGCTGCGCCGGGGGCGCGACCGGGCCGGGCACGGTCGCGGAGAACACGCCGATGCCCAGCGCGTACGGGTCGTCCAGGCCCACGGTCTCCAGCGTGTCCACCGGCAACGCCAGCAACGAGATCGCCACCCCCAGGAAGTACGCGTCGAGCAGGCCCGTGTCGCGCACCGTCGAGGGCAGCCCCGCGGCCTGCTGCAGAGCGGCGGCGGCCTCGGCGTTGGCCAGCACCATGCCCGACAACGCCGCACGCACCCCCGGCCGGCGCACCGCCTCCAGGTACAGCTCCACCATCGCGAGCATCTGCGTCGGGTCCTCGGCGACCGCGCGCCGCAGCAGCGCCGGGTAGAGCTCGGCGACGTCGGCGGGGCTGATGTCGGCCGGGGTGGTCTCGCGCAGGCGGTCCACGGCGGCGCGGTGCAGGGCGGTCATGCGCGCGGCGGAGGCCTCGAGGATGGCCTCGCGGGTCGGGAAGTAGTTCTTGGTGGTGCCGATGGGGACGCCGGCCTCGCGGTCGATCGCGCGGTGGGTCAGTCCCCGGCCGCCCTCCACCGCGAGGATCTGGATCGCGGTGTCGCACAGGAGATCACGACGGCTCACGCCCCGAGGGTACTTGGTCACCGCTGGTCCGCGGCACCGGGCGGAACGCGCTGGTCCCGGCGGTCGCGGTGAGCACCCCGCGGTCGATCACCAGGAACAGGCCGCACACGCACCGCACGTAGGCGACCGGGCCGTGGCGGGACAGGGCGGAGTCGCAGGGCCAGTGGCACGCGGGGCAGGTGGCGATCATGCCCCCAACTCTGGTGTCATGGTCTAGTGCATTTCAACCCTTACGGCGGGGCGGCCGCCGAGCTCGCCGCGACCCTGGTCAACGCCGACCCCGCCACACCCCTGCTCGACGTGCTGAAAGCCTCGGACTACAAGCCGCTGGGCTCGCTGGACGCACGCCAGGAACGTGACGTGCGGAACTGGGTCGAGCGGCTGCGGCAGGTCTTCCGCGAACCGGGCGTCGACCTGCTCAACGACCTGCTCGCCCGGTCCTCGACCACGCACTACATCTCCACCCACGACGGCCGCGCGCCGCACCTGCACTACGCACGCGAGGACGCGCCGACCGACGTGCGGCTCAAGGCCTACACCGCGGCGGGGATGGCGGCGCTGTTCTGCGAGGACGCCGGGCGCATCGGCTGGTGCGACCGCGACGGCTGCGACACCGTCTACGTCGACACCAGCCGCAACGGCCGCCGCCGGTTCTGCTCCACCAGGTGCGCCAACCGCGTCAACGTCGCCAACCACCGCAGCCGCCGGCCCGCCTGACTCCCCCGGCCGGCTCAGCCGGTGACGAGGACCGCGGACTCTCATGCCGGTACTGCGGTCCGGGTGATCACGTTAGGGTCGGGCCATGACCGAGGAGCTGGTGTTCGCCGGTGTCGCCGGGCAGGCCGCGGCGATCAGGGCGGGCGAGGTGACCTCGCGTGAGCTGGTGCGGCGGCACCTGGAGCGCATCGAACGGCTCGACCCGGTGCTGCGGGCGTTCCGGGTCGTGTTCGCCGAGCAGGCGCTGGCCGAAGCCGACGCCGCCGACCGCTGCGATGCCGACCTGCCGCTGCGCGGTGTGCCGATCGCGGTCAAGGAGGACCTCGCGGTCGCCGGTCTGCCCACCACCGGGGGCACCAACGCCGCACGCACCCCGCAGCCGGCCGACTCCGCGGTCGTGGCCCGGCTGCGCGCCGCCGGCGCGGTGGTCATCGGCCGCACCCGGATGCCGGAGCTGGGGCTGTGGCCCCACACCGAGAGCGGCTGGGCCGGGCCCACGCGCAACCCGTGGTCGCTCACGCACTCCCCCGGCGGGTCCAGCGGCGGATCGGCGGCCGCGGTCGCGGCGGGACTGGCCGCGGCGGCGATCGGCACCGACGGCGCCGGGTCCATCCGCATCCCGGCGGCGGTGACCGGCCTGTTCGGGCTCAAGCCCCAGCGCGGCCGCGTCTCCCTCGCCCCGCAGCCCCAGGCGTGGGGCGGGCTCGTGGTGGCCGGGCCGATCACCCGCACGGTCGAGGACTGGGCGCTGGTCGCCGATCAGATCCACGGCCCCGTGCCCGGTGACGCGCACGTCGCCCACCCGCCGCGCACCACGTTCACCGACGCCGCCCGCACCGACCCCGGCCGGTTGCGCATCGGGGTGTCGCTGCGGCCGTGGGGACCGGGCATCGGCATCGACGACGAGGTCCGCGACGCCGTGCAGGACACCGCCGCCCTGCTGACCGACCTGGGCCACGACGTCGTGCGGCTCGACCCGCCGATGAAGGACCTGTCGGCCTCCACCCGCTTCGCGCTGCGCTACCTGCACAACGCCCACCTCGCCCGCACCGAGGTGGAGCTGCCGGACCTGCTCGAACCGCGCACCCGCGCCGCCGCCGACCTCGGCCGGCGCCTGCCGCGGGCGCTCGTGCGTTGGTCACGCAGCCAGGACGCGGCGCTCACGGCGCACGCGAACCGCGTCTTCGGCCGGGTCGACGTGCTGCTGACCCCGGCGCTGACCCGGCCGCCGATCCGCGTGGGCGAGTGGAACCGCACCACTGTCGTCGCGGCTCTGCTGGCCGCCGCCCGCTACACGACGTTCCTGCCGTTGTGGAACATCGTGGGCAACCCGGCCGCGTGCGTCCCCGCCGGCCGCAGCGCCGCGGGACTGCCGCTCGCGGTGCAGCTCGTGGGCCGCCAGCACGACGAGTGCACCCTGCTCTCGCTCTCCGCCCAGCTCGAACGCGTCCGGCCGTGGGCGGACCGGACCCCTTCCGGCCTCGACCACGCAGCACGAGTGCGGACTGTCCGGAGGTGAACTGGTCAGAGGCCGCGGCGCGACAGCTCGTCGAGCAGCTCCCGGTCGGCGACGTGCCGTGACTTGATGTGCTCCAGGTAGTCGGCGAACGCGTCCGGCTGCAGACCGCGCAGCTGCCGCAACCACCCCACGACCACCTCCTGCTCCTGCACCCCGCGCCGCGCCAGCTCGACCTCGACGATGCGCCGGTACACCTCGATCGCCAACCGGCCACCGTCACGCACCAGGTGCTCCACCAGCTCCGCGCGCAACGGCGGCCACTCGTCGGTGTGCACCACCAGCGCACGGGCCTTGAGGTAGATCTCCAGGTTGGGCCGCACCAGGAACGCCTCCCGGCACACCGCGACCGCCCGGTGCGGTGCCGCCCGGCGCAGGTGCTCCTCCACCGCCAGGTCGATCAACCGCAACGCCGCACCCCGCCCACCGGTCGCGCGCAACCCCCGGTCGATCCACTCCAGCGCTTCATCGGCGCGGCCCGCGTCGCGCAGCACCGTGGCGACCTGCAGGTAGTGCCACCCCGAGGACAGGTCCTTGGACAGCACCAGCAGCTGCAGGTCCACGTCGTCGGTGTACTCGGCCAGCTCCTCCATCACCCGCAGCAACGCCCACCGGGCCCGGTCGTAGCGGCCGGTCTCCCCGAACCCCACCACCGGCAACGGCTCGAACAACGCGACCGCCCGCTCGCGGTAGTGCGCCAGCCCCTCGTCGTCCAGCGCCTCCGCGTACGGCGCCAGCGCGACCTCAGGCGCCTCGGGGTGCTCCAGCTGCAGATCGAGCAGCCAGTCGGCGAGCCGCACCGGGTCAGGCGTGCTCACCGCGCACGCGCGGGCGTGGATGTCGAGCACCCGGTGGGTCAGCTCCGCCAGCTCCACCCGGTGTCTTCGGCTGCCCGCGACCCCGTCGGCGAGCTGCGTGACGATCTGCTCGACCAGCGCCACCAGCTCCGGCCCCGGATCGGTGAGCAGCAAGGACTGCAGCTCCACCGACACGGCGGTGAGCTCCTGCCAGCACGCCGGCCAGTCGGCGTCGTCCTCACCACCGGCCTCGGCGAGCGCGGAAGCCACGGCGGCGGGCAGCGAGTTCATCACAACATCAAACACTCGTCACTCGACCGAGTGCTACCGATGTCGCCCTAACGGAACCCTGCTGTTCACCGCTCGTGGTCGCCCGCCTACAGCTCGGCGAGCTTGCGGGTCAGCACCGCCCGCTCACGCTCGTTGCCGCACAGGACCAACGCGCGCTCAAGCTCGGCCCGGGCCTCGTCCACCCGCCCCAGCCGCCGCAGCAACTCCCCCCGCACCCCCGGCAACTGGTGGGAGTCGCGAAACGCCTCCGACCCGGCCAGCCCGTCCACGATCGGCAGCGCCGCCTCCGGCCCCCGCGCCATCGACACCGCCACCGCGCGGTTGAGGTCCACCACCGGTGAGGGCGCGAGCCGGCCCAGCGCCTCGTACAGGACGACGATGCGGTTCCAGTCGGTCTGCTCGACCGAGGGCGCCAAGGCGTGGCACTCGGCGATCGCGGCCTGCAGCCCGTAGTAGCCGTAGCCGCGGCCCGCGTCGGCGGCCTTCGCCAGGGCGGCGCGGCCGCGGGTGATGGCCGAGCGGTCCCAGCGGCGGCGGTCCTGGTCCTCCAGCAGCACCGTCTCCCCGTCGGGGCCGCGGCGGGCCGGGAAGCGGGCGGCCGTGAGCTCCAGCAACGCCAGCAGGCTGTGCACCTCGGGTTCCCCCGGCATCAGCCGCGCCAGGATGCGGGCCATGCGCTGCGCCTCACCGGCCAGGTCCAGGCGCATCACCTCGTCACCGGAGCTGGCCGACGAACCCTCGGTGAAGATCAGGTAGATCACGCTGAGCACCTGCGCGAGGCGCTTCGGGCGGTCGGCGGCGGGCGGCACCTCGAACGGCACGTTCGCCGCGCCCAGCGTCTTCTTCGCCCGCGTGATGCGCGCCTGCACCGTCGCGGTCGGCACCAGGAACGCCCGCGCGATCTCGTCGCTGCTCAGACCGCCGATCACGCGCAACGTCATCGCGACGGCGGCCTTCCGCGACAGCACCGGGTGGCACGAGGTGAACACCAGCGCCAAGGTGTCGTCATCGATCTGGTCGGGGTCCCACAGCACGTCGCCGGGGGCCGGGCCGGGTTCGGTGGCACCGGTCAGCGCGCCGCCCTCGGGCAGGTGGTGGGCGAGGGCGGCGTACTTCTCGTCACGGGTGCTGCGCCGGCGGAACGCGTCGATCGCCCGGCGCCGCCCGACGGTGAGCAACCACCCCGCCGGATTGGCCGGCACGCCCTCGCGCGGCCACGTCACCAGCGCCTCGGCCAGCGCCTCCTGCGCGAGGTCCTCGGCCAGGGCGAAGTCACCGGTGTAGCGGGTGAGCGCACCGACGATCCGTGCGGAGTCGATGCGCCACACCGCGGCGACGGCCTTGCGGCCGGTGGGGTCGCTCATGGCGCCCAAAATAGATCAGACGCGTGTGCTCAGAGCTGGCCGGTGGACTCGCGCCAGGCCCGCTCCTTCTTGATCCACTCGTTGTCCTGGGGGAACTCGTGGATCTCGGACACGCGGCGGATCTCGGTCTTGAACCCGGCGGCGGTCATCGGGGTGCGCTTGGCCCACTCGACGGCCTCCTCGATGGAGTCCACCCGGATCAGGTAGAAGCCGTTGAACAGCTCCTTGGTCTCCCCGTAGGGGCCGTCGGTGACCACCGGCGGCTCGGAGGAGAAGTCGACGACCACACCCTCCTCCGCGGGTGCGAGGCCCTCGGCGGCGATCAGCACACCGGCCTCGATGAGCTCCTCGTTGAAGCGGCCGACGGTCTCGATCATCTGGTCGAAGTCGATCTCGCCCAGGTTGCTCCACGCCTCGTCGGACTCGACGCGCCAGATGAGCATGAACTTCATGACGATCTCCCCAGGGGGTTCGGGTGGGTCCGGTGTGGACCCTTTCACGCCCAGGTCGAACGGGCCGGTACCGGGATCGACACCGGCCCGCAGATTTTCCAAGTTTTCTTGTTTCCGCAGCTCACGACGGCGAACGGCCCGCCCCCGGTGGCAGGGGCGGGCCGTTCCTCGTCGTGTCTTGTGCTCAGGCCTGCTCGTCGGGCTGGTGCAGGGAACGCGGCTGCTCGGCCTCCAGCTCCGGGAACGCCGCCGCGCCGCCCACGGACCGCGGCGGTGCGCTCAGCGGACTGGGCACCTCCTTGCGGGCCACCGCCTCCGCGGCGGCGACGGCCTCGGCGACCTTCGGGTCGGGCTTGGTGTCGAACCAGTCGGCGACCGACGGGTCGTCCTGCTCCGGCTTCGGCCGCTCACCGGTGTCGGCGGGCGGCTCGTAGCGGAACACACCGTCCTCACCGGGTGCGCCGAGCATGCGGGCGAACCCCTCGAGGGCCTTGCCGTAGTCCGACGGGATCATCCACACCTTGTTCGCGTCGCCCTGCGCCATCTGCGGCAACGTCTGCAGGTACTGGTACGCCAGCACCTCCGGGGTGGGGCGGCCGTCCTTGATGGCGGCGAAGACCTTCTCGATCGCCTTCGCCTGGCCCTGCGCCTGCAGGTAGCGGGCGGCGCGTTCACCCTGCGCGCGCAGGATCGCGGACTGCCGCTCGGCCTCCGCGGTGAGGATCGCGGCCTGCTTGGCGCCCTCGGCGGCGAGGATCTGCGACTGCTTCTGGCCCTCGGCGGTCTTGATGGACGACTCGCGCTGGCCTTCGGCGTTGAGGATCATGGCGCGCTTCTCGCGGTCGGCGCGCATCTGCTTCTCCATCGAGTCCTGGATCGACGGCGGCGGGTCGATGGACTTCAGCTCCACCCGCGCCACCCGCAGGCCCCAGCGGCCGGTGGCCTCGTCGAGCACCCCGCGCAGCTGACCGTTGATGTGGTCGCGGGAGGTCAGCGTCTCCTCCAGGCTCATGCCACCGACGAGGTTGCGCAGCGTCGTGATCGTGAGCTGCTCGACACCGACGATGTAGTTGGAGATCTCGTAGACGGCGCTGCGCGGCTCGGTGACCTGGAAGTACACGACCGTGTCGATCGACACCGTCAGGTTGTCCTGGGTGATCACCGGCTGTGGCGGGAACGACACGACCTGCTCGCGCAGGTCGATGCGGGCCCGCACCTTGTCGATGAACGGCACGATGATGTTCAGGCCGGGCGCGGCGGTGTTGCGGTAGCGGCCCAGACGTTCGATGACGGCGGCCTGCGCCTGCGGGATGACCAGCACCGATTTCACGGCGACGATCAACACGAACAGGGCGATGACGGCCGCGACCACGCCGGTGATCGGGTCCAACTCGGTTCACATCCTTCTGGGCTCCGACGGCCGGTCGCGTGATCGCAGCGCGGCGGTCAGACCGCGGCGATCACCACGGCCGTCGCTCCCGAGATCTCGACTACGGTGACGGCCTCGCCTGCCGCGATCACGGACCCGTCGAGGGTGCGCGCGCTCCAGGTGTCGCCGCCGATCTTGACCTGCCCGCCGTGCTCGTCCACCTCGGACACCGCGACGGCCTTGCTGCCCAGCAGCGCCTCGTGGTGCATCCGCACGCTGGAACCCAGCTGCAGCCGCCTCTTGAGCAGCGGCCGGGCACCGGCGATCAGACCCACCGAGGACGCGGCGAAGACGAGGACGCTCACCAGGTCACCAGCACCCAGCGCGGTCACCCCCGCCGCGGCCAGCGCGGCGGCGCCGAGCATCACCAGCACGAAGTCACCGGAGAGAACCTCGGCGACGACGAGCAGGATCCCGACGATCAGCCAGATCAGCGCGGCCATGCGCCCATACATACACCACGGGCCGCCCGACCGGCTGAACTTCAGCGCGCTGCGCCCCCGACCGTGACAAAACCGATCATCCTGCGGCGTCGACACCTGCGGCCGCCGTTCGTGTGAGGGAGGGGCCGGCGCCGCTGACCCGGTTCGCACTCACCGGCAGCACCACCACCGGCACGGATGTGCTCGTCGCCCGCTACAGGCGGGTCAGTCCCGGGGAACGGTGACGAAGTCGATGAGCCGCTCCACGGCGCCGAGCAGGTCGGACTCGACGTCGCGGTAGCTGCTGACCGCGCCGAGCACCCGCTGCCAGCCCTCCCAGGTCTCACCCCACCCCAACTGCGCGCACACCCCTTCCTTCCACGGGATGTGCCTGGGCACCACCGGCCACGCCTCGATCTTCACGGCGGCGGGTTTCACGGCCTGCCAGATGTCGACGTAGGGGTGGCCGGTGACCAGCACGTTGTCGTCGCGGACCTGATCGATGATGCGCTGCTCCTTCGACCCGGCGACGAGGTGGTCCACCAGCACGCCCAGGCGGCGGTGCGCCGCGGTGCCGAACTCGGCGATGCGGGCGGGCAGGTCGTCGACGCCGTCGAGGGGTTCCACGACGATGCCCTCGACGCGCAGGTCGTGGCCCCAGACGCGTTCGACGAGCTCGGCGTCGTGCTTGCCCTCGACCCAGATGCGGCTGGCCTTGGCCGTCCGCGCCCGCAGCCCCTCGACCTTCACCGAACCGGAGGCGCTGATGCGCGCCTTCTGCGGCGCGGCCACGGGCCGCACGAGCGTGACGGGCTGCCCGTCGACGAGGAACCCGGCGGGCGTGAGCGGGAACAGCCGGTGGCGGCCGTGGCGGTCCTCCAGCACGACGTTGCCGTGCTCGAACTTCACGACCGCGCCGCAGAAGCCGCTGGCGGGGTCCTCGACGACGAGACCGGGTTCGGCCGCGACCTCGCGGACCTTCTTGCGCTTCGGGGTGGACAGGACATCGCGGCCGTAGTCGTGAGAACGCACCCGCAGACCCTAGCCGTAGAACGGTTTGAAGGCGGTGAGCCACTCGTGCACGCGGTCGAGGTCCACGTCGGCGCCGTGCAGGTCGTACCCGCCGTGCACGAAGTCCAGCCAGTCCACCGCCGGGTCACCCACGCACGCCCGTGGGTCGATCGCCACCGGCCCGCGCGCGCTCTGCAGGACGTTGCCGGGGTGCATGTCGCCGTGCAGCAGCACCACCGGGGTGTTGTCGGTGGCGAGCCGGCGGGCCTTGGCGTGCTCGGTGGCGTAGTAGGTGCCGGTGCGGCGCGGCAGCAACGTCTCGAACAGGAAGTCCACGCGGGCGCGCAGCGGCGGGAACCCCTTCGGGTCGGCCTGGTGCAGCACCGGCACCACACGCGCCGGGTCGGTGGCCTCGGTGCCGGGGTGCAGCAGCTCCAGCAGCAGGGCGCCGCGGGCGAGGTCGGTGTCGAGCAGGTCCACCGCCGCGGGTGTGTCGGCCCACGCGGTGAGCGCCTTGGCCTCGTGGGCGGCGATGTCGTGCTCGGGGGTCAGCTTGAGCACCGCGTTCGTGCACCGGAACGTGACACCGGTGCCGCCGGGCATCGGCTCGACGACGGTGAGGCCCCAGCGGGCGGAGAGGGTGGCGACCAGGTCGGGCAGGGCGTCGAGCCAGGTGGTGGCGGAGTCTCCGAAACGGCGGACCAGGCGGGCTCTGGCGGGGTCGTCGATCACCCGCTTCACGCTAGCGACTCGGGCCAGGACGCCGGGTCTGTTTCGCCCCGGAGGCCGGATTCACCCCGGTTTCCGGTCGTTTTCCGGTCGCTACCGGGGGCAGATCGGTGCGGGGAGGTGAGGTTGTGCGGGTCAGTAGGTGACGGTGATCGTGCGGTTCGGGCCGTCCACCCGCACCCGGCCGCCGACCGGGACCACCAGCTGCGGGTCGGTGTGGCCGAGGTCGACGTCGAACACGATCGGCGTGCCCGGCGCGTACTGCGCGAACGCCCGCAGCACGGCCTCGCGCTGATCTGCGGTGTAAGCGGCCCGGTCGGTGCCGGGCTTGGCGAACGACCAGGCGCGGGCGCGGCCGACGAGGACGGCGGCGAACCGGGCCAGCAGGCCGCGTTCGCCCATCGCACGCAGCACGTAGAACACCTCGGTGGCGGGCGGCATCTCCTCGGAGGTCTCGAAGAACAGGACCTTGCCCTCGTAGTGCTCGGGCGGCTTGATCTCGCGGTCGGCCATCAGCAGCCACGACAGGACCTCCAGGCAGCCACCCCACGCCTGGCCCTCCACGACGCGGTCGCCGTGGTGCCACCGCCAGCCGGCAGCGGGACGCAGCTCGGGTTCGGCGTCGAACGTGGCGGGGTCGTCCCAGGGTTTGTTCACGTCGCCGTAGGCGGTGGACTGCGGCAGTGCGTACTCGCCGGTGGTGAACAGGGCGGCGTGCAGCGAGTCACGGGTGGCCGGGTGCAGGGCACCGGGACGGCCGAGCTCGGTCATGACGGTGGCGCCGTGGTAGCCGACGATGCCGCGGTTGGCGAGCCAGACCAGCAGGTTCGTGTTGTCGCTGAACCCGACGAACGGCTTGGGGTTGGCGGTGACCAGCTCGGCGTCCAGGTGCGGCAGGACTTCGATCTGGCTGTCGCCGCCGATGCTCGCGATCACGGCCTTGACGTCCGGGTCGGCGAACGCGGCGTGCAGGTCCGCGGCGCGTTCACGCGGACTCGCGCCCATCTTGCGGGTGGCCGGGTACTCCACGGGTTCCAGGCCCAGCTCGCGCAACCGCCGCAGGCCGAGCTCGTAGGGCAGCGGGAACAGTCCGGGCAGGCCCGCGGAGGGGGAGACGACCGCGACGCGGTCACCGGGCACGGGCTTGGGCGGGGTGATCACAACCCCGGACGCTGACCGTGCGTCAGAACGCGGGCCACGGAATTGCCGGCCAGTCGCCCGACGGTTCGGGGAACACGCCGTCGGCGAGCAGCTTGTCGGTGCGTTCGGAGACCGCGCGGACCTCGGCGCGGGTGAGGTGGTCGTGCAGCTGTTCGCCCAGATCGCCCTCGAGCGCGGACCTGAGGCGGCGCATGGCCTCCAGCACCGGCTCGGGCAGCGGTTCGCGGGCCCAGCCCCACAGCACGGTGCGCAGCTTGGGTTCGACGTGCAGGCAGATGCCGTGGTCGACGCCGAACACCCCGCCGTCCACGGCGTGCAGGACGTGGCCGCCCTTGCGGTCGGCGTTGTTCACCACCACGTCGAACGCGGACATCAGCTGGACGCGGGGGTGGTCGGCGTGCACGAGCACGGCCGGGTCGCCGAAGCGGTCGTGGGCGTGGAAGACGGGGATCCAGCCCGGTTTCACGTCGTCGACGCCGACGATGTCGACGAGCTCGTCCTCCTCGCGGGTGTCCACCCACAGCTGCACCATGCCCGAGCCGAACGGGCCGGGCCGCAGCACCGTGGGCGGCACCACGCCGACACCGGAGGCCGCCGAGATCAGGTAGGTGGCGACCTCGCGGCCGGCGAGGGTGCCGTCGGGGAAGTCCCACAGCGGCCGTTCGCCGCGCACCGGCTTGTACACGCACTGCGCGTCGAGCCCGTTGTGGGAGATCTTGCAGAACAGCGTCGCGTTGGAGGCGTCGACGAGCCTGCCCTCGACCTCGATGCGGCCGTGAGTCAGCAACTCGATGGCCGCGGCGGTGTCCACGTCAGTCTTCCTCGGTGCGGCGGTAGCCGTTCTGGCGCGGGCAGATGTGGCCGTCGGGGTCGAGCGGTTCGGCGCACAGCGGGCAGGGTTTGCGGCCGGCGTTGACGACGCGGTCGGCGCGGGCGGCGAAGGCGCGGGCAGCACCGGGTGAGAGGAACACCCGCACGGCGTCGGGGCCCTCCTCGGTGTCGTCGAGCACCACCGCCTCGTCGACCTCCTCCTCGGAGATCGCGAGCAGCTCGATCACGACGGCCTTGGACTCGGCGTCCCAGCCCAGTCCCATGGTGCCGACGCGGAACTCCTCCTCGACGGGCACGTCGAGGGGTTCGGTGTCGACGTCGTCGGGTGGCGCGTCGTCGGGCACCTCGGTGCCGAAGCGGCGATGCACCTCCTCCAGGAGCGAGCCGATGCGTTCGGCGAGGACCTGGACCTGCTGCTTCTCCAGCGCGACGCTGATCAACCTGCTCTGCTCGGAGGCCTGCAGGTAGAAGATGCGGTCGCCGGGCTGCCCGACGGTTCCTGCGATGAACCGGTCGGGTGCGCGGAATACGTGAATGACGCGAGCCATGGCACCTACGACCCTAGGCCACGCGGAGATCGTCGGCAGGTCCTCCCCCACCAAACACTCCGCGTATAGGGTCGGGTTGTGGTGAAGATCGCTTCGTACGGGACGTGGACCTCGCCGATCAGCGCCGGCGACACCTCCAAGCCGGGTGGTGGGTTCCAGTGGGCCGACCTGCACGGTGAGCAGGTGTGGTGGGCCGAGAGCAGGCCGGCCGAGGGTGGGCGGGTCGCTCTGGTGCGCGACGGGGTGGAGGTGCTGCCCGCGCCGTGGAACGCCCGCAACCGGGTGCACGAGTACGGCGGGCGGCCGTTCGTGGTGCTCGCCGAGGACCGGGTGGCGTTCACGCACTGGGCCGACCAGCGCGTCTACGTGTTCAACCCGGACACCCCGCAGGTGCCGCCGGTGCCGTTGACGCCGGAACCGCAGCGCCACCACGGGCTGCGCTACGCCGACCTGTCCGCGGGACCGGACGGCGAGGTGTGGTGCGTGCGCGAGTCGATCACCGGGGACGCGCGCACCGACGTGCGCCGCGACCTGGTGGCGATCACACCGTCGGGTGAGGTGCGGGTGCTGGGGTCGTCGCACCACTTCATGACCGGCCCGAAGATCAGCCCCGACGGCACGAAGTTCGCGTGGATCGGCTGGGACCACCCGCAGATGCCGTGGGACGGCTCCGAGCTGTGCGTGGCCGACATCGGCGAACCCGGTCACCGGGTGCTCACCGGGTCGACGACCGAGGCGGTGTGCCAGTTCGAGTGGGAGGGTGACTCGCTGCTGGCGCTGACCGACCCGCACGGCTGGTGGAACCTGTTCCGCGTCGGGCTGGACGGCTCGCGCACGAACCTAGCCGAGTGCGCGGAGGAGCTGGGCGGCCCGATGTGGCGGCTGGGCAACCGCTGGTTCGCCACCCTGGCGCCGGGCCGCTACCTGGTGGTGCGCTCGGGTCACCTGGCGGTGCTCGACGAGCGCAGCGGCACGGTCACCGACGTGGAGACCGACCTGCCGATGTGGGCGGCGGACCTGTCGGTGCGCGACGGCGTGGTGATCGACGGGGCGGCCGGGCCGACCTCGGAGTTCAACGTCGTGCGGCTGGACCTGTCCAACGGCGAGCTGACCTACCTGACCGGCGGTGAGGAACCGGCGCAGGCCGCGTACCTGCCGGTGCCGGTGGAGCGGGTGTTCGGGGAGGTCCCCGCCTACGTCTACCCGCCGACCAACCCCGACTTCGCCGCTCCCGAGGGTGAGCTGCCGCCGTACGTGGTGCACGTGCACGGCGGGCCGACCGGGCGGGCGCTGCCCAAGCTCGACTCCGACATCGCCTACCTCACCAGCCGCGGCATCGGCGTGGTGGCGGTGAACTACGGCGGCTCGACCGGCTACGGGCGGGCGTTCCGGGAACGGCTGCGCGAGCAGTGGGGTGTCGTGGACGTGCAGGACTGCGCGTTCGTGGCCCAGGAGCTGGCGAAGGAGGGCACGGCGGACCCGCAGCGGCTGGCCATCCGCGGTGGCTCGGCCGGTGGCTGGACCTCGGCGGCGTCGCTGACCTCCACCGACGTCTACCGGTGCGGCATGGTGGCGTTCCCGATCCTCGACCTGGCGGGCTGGACCTCGGAGGGCGGGGAGACCCACGACTTCGAGTCCCGCTACGTCGAGGGCCTGGTGGGCACGCTGCCCGAGGCCGCTGACCGCTACCGGGACCGGTCGCCGTCGAACAAGGCGCGGTCGGTGTCCGGTCCGGTGCTGCTGCTGCAGGGCCTGGAGGACGAGATCTGCCCGCCCGAGCAGGCCGACCGGTTCGCCGCGGACCTGGACGGTTCGGGCATCCCGCACGCCTACCTCACCTTCGAGGGCGAGCAGCACGGGTTCCGCAAGGCCGAGAACATCAAGGCCGCCCTGGAGGCGGAGCTGTCGTTCTACGGGCAGGTGTTCGGGTTCACGCCGCCGGGTGTGCCGGTGCTGGACCTGCGTTCGTGACCCTGCGCGCGGTGCGCTCGTGAGCGTTCTGGAGCGCGGGGACCGGGTCGCGCTGGTGTCACCGGCCGGCCCGGCTCTCGCGCCGCTGGTCGCCGCGGGTGTGGCGGTGCTGCGGTCGTGGGGGCTGACGGTCACCACACCTGTGGTGGACGCGTGGTCGTTGCCGTACCTGGCCGGCTCCGACGCCGACCGGGCGGCGGAGTTCGTGGACGCGTGGTGCTCGGACGTGGCGGCGGTGTTCTGCGTGCGCGGCGGGTACGGGTGCCTGCGGATGACGGACCTGGTGCCGTGGCGGTCGCTGCCGCCGCGGGTGTTCGTGGGCTCCTCGGACGTGACGGTGCTGCACGCGGAGCTCAACGCGGCCGGGCAGCCGACGGTGTTCGGGCCGATGCCGGGCACGCGGGACTTCGTCGAGGACCCGGTGGCGCAGGAGCGGCTGCGGCGGTTCCTGTTCGAGGGCGTGTCGTCGTGGACCGCGGGAACGCCCGTGGTGCCCGGTACCGCCCGCGGGGTGCTGGTGGGCGGGAACGCGGCGCTGCTGGCGGCGTCGGTGGGCGGGCCGCGGTGGTCGGTGCCCGCGCCGGGGGCGATCGCGTTGCTGGAGGACGTCGGTGAGGAGCCCTACCGGCTGGACCGGATCCTGACGCAGCTGCTGCGGGCCGGGTGGTTCGAGCCGGTGTCGGGGATCGTGCTGGGGTCGTGGACCGGGTGCGGTGACCCGTCGGCGGTGCTGCTGGACCGGCTCGTGCCGCTGGGGGTGCCGGTGCTGGGCGACTTCGGGTTCGGGCACTGCGCCGGGCAGTGGACGTTGCCTCTGGGCGTGGCGGCGGAACTCGACGCCGCCGCCACAACACTCCGCCTCCTCTGACCCCGTCTGTTCAGGGCACGCGGGGACCTTTCGTACCCCAGGAGGGTACGAAAGGTCCCCGCGTGCCCTGGTCAGGCGTCGATTTTCTCGTGCTGGGGAGAGGGAGCAGCAGGAGGGGTTGGGGTGGGGAGGAGGCGGCGGAGCAGCGGGAAGAACACGATCAGCAGGATCACGACGTAGACGACGATCGCCATCGGCGTGTTGACCAGGCCGGTGAGCGAGCCGTCGGAGAGCTGCAGTGCACGGCGCATCTGCTGTTCGGCCGCCGGACCGAGGATGACGCCGATGATCGCCGGCAGGACGGGCAGGCCGTAGCGGCGCATCGCGAAGCCCAGCAGGCCGATCACGAACATCAGCAGCAGGTCGAAGATGTCCGCGTTGACCGCGTAGGCGCCGACCGAGGCGAAGAACAGGATGCCCGCGTAGAGGTACGGCCGCGGGATGCGCAGCAGCTTCGCCCACACCGGTGCCAGCGGCAGGTTCAGCACCAGCAGCAGGGTCAGGCCGATGAACAGCGACGCGATCAACGCCCAGACCAGGCCGGACTCGCGTTGGAACAGCAGCGGGCCCGGCTGGATGCCGTACTGCTGGAACGCGGCGAGCATGACGGCCGCGACCGCCGTGGTGGGCAGGCCCAGGGTCAGCATCGTGACGAGGGTGCCGGCGGCGGAGGCGGAGGCCGTGGACTCCGGGCCCGCGACGCCCTCGATGGCGCCCTTGCCGAACTCGTCCTTGTGCTTGGAGAGGCGCTTCTCCGTCACGTACGACAGGAACGTGGGGATCTCCGCGCCGCCGGCCGGGATCGCGCCGAACGGGAAGCCGATCACCGGGCCGCGCAGCCACGGCTTCCAGGTGCGCTTCAGGTCGGCGCGGGACAGCCACGGGCGGCCGACCGGGATCGGTTCGAACGGCTTGCGGCGCAGGTGGGCGGCCACCCAGAGGGCCTCGCCGACCGCGAACAGGGCGACCGCGACCACGATGATGTCGATGCCGTCCGCGAGGTGCAGCGAGCCGAACGTCAGGCGCTGCTGGCCGGTCATCTCGTCCAGGCCGACCAGCCCGAGGGTGAGGCCGATCAGCAACGACGCCACGCCGCGGATGCGCGAGGCGCCCAGCACCGAGGTCACCGCGATGAACGCCAGCACCATGATCGCGAACAGGTCCGGTGCACCGATGTCGACGGCGTGCTTGGCGACGAACGGGGCCAGCAGCACGATCAGCAGCGTGCCGACGATGCCGCCGGTGAAGTGGCCGATCGCGGCCGCGGCAAGCGCTTGCGCGCCCCTGCCCTTGCGGGCCATCGGGTTGCCTTCGAAGGCGGCGACGACCGCGGCGCTCTCACCCGGTGTGTTCAGCAGGATCGACGTCGTCGAGCCGCCGAACATGCCGCCGTAGTAGATGCCCGCGAACATGATGAACGCGCCGGTCGGCTCCATGCCGTAGGTGACCGGCAGCAGCAGTGCCACCGCCATGGCCGGGCCGATGCCCGGCAGGACGCCGATCGCGGTGCCCAGGAGCACGCCGATCGCCGCGAACAGCAGGTGTGTCGGCGTCAGCGCGGTCGCGAAGCCGTCGAGCAGTTGTTCCACCTAGAACACCTCCATCAACGGGCCACCGGGCAGGGGGACGCCGAGCAGGTTGTTGAACACCAGGAAGGTCGCGACCGACATGCCGGCCGCGATCAGCGGGTCGCGGACCAGGTTGCGGCTGCCGAGCGCGTAGGCCGCGCCCCAGAACAGGACCGCGCCGGAGATCGGGAAGCCGACCACGCCGATGAGCGCGGCGTTCGCCAGGAAGGCACCGCACAGCAACAACACCGTGCGCCAGTCGGCGGGTGCGGTCAGGTCGACGTCCTCGCCGCCCTCGGCCTCACCGCGGCCGCCGCGCAGCACGTCGCGGGCCAGCAGCACCGCCACGACCAGCAGCAGCGAGCCGACCAGGACCGGCACCGCCTTCGGGCCGACCGGGCCGCGCTGGGCGAAGTCGGTCGGGATCTGCACGGCGTCGGTCAGCACCAGCGCGCCGAGCACGACCAGCAGGGCGCAGATGCCCAGCTCGGACCGTTCGCGGAGCCAGGTCCCCGGCCGTGCCCGAGGCCGCTCCTCCGTCTTCGTCGTCATGCGAGCCCCAAGTCCTTGAGCACCGTTGCCACCCGCTTGTTCTCGTTGTCGAGGAAGGTCCCGAACTCGTCGCCCGGTGCGAACGCGTCGGTCCACCCGTTGCGCTGCAGGGCTTCCGACCACTGCGGCGTCTTCTGCATCCGCTCGAACAGGTCGACGAGCTTGTCGCGGTCGGTCTGCGCGATGCCCGGCGGTGCGACGACGCCCCGCCAGTTGGTGAACTCGACGTCCACCCCCGCCTGCCGCAACGTCGGCGCGTCGATGCCCTGGATGCGGTCCTTGCTGGTCACCGCGAGCACGCGCAGCGTGCCGGCCTGGATCTGGTCGCGGTACTCACCGACGCCGGAGACGCCGAACGCGACCTTGCCGCCGAGGACGCTCGCGAGCAGCTCGCCACCGCCGTCGAACGGGATGTAGTTGACGGTCCTGGGCGGCAGCCCGACGGCCTTCGCGATCAACATCGGTGCCAGGTGGTCGGGACCGCCCGGCGCCGACCCGCCGCCGACGGTGACCGTGCCGGGGTTGGCCTTCCACGCGTCCACGAGCTGCTGCATCGACGTGTACGGCGAGTCCTTCGCCACCACGACGATGTCCGGTTCCTCGATCAGCTTCGCGATCGGGGTGGTGTCCAGCAGCGAGTTGGGCGACTTGTTCGTGTAGACCGCGCCCACCACGCCCAGACCCATCGACATGATCAGCTTGCCGTTGCCGCGCTCGCCGACCGTGCGGCCGAGCCCGACCGTGCCGCCGGCGCCGGGAAGGTTGAACACCTCGGCGTTGCGCAGCAGGTCGGCGTCCTCCATGGCCTTGGCCGCGGTGCGCGCCGTGATGTCGTAGCCGCCGCCCGGTGCGTTCGGCACGAGCACGCGCAGCGCCCGCACCTGGTTCGTGTCGCCGCTGTCCGCACCCGGCGTCAGCAACGGCGGCACCAGCAGGACGGCGAGCAACGCCGTCGCCACCGCCACCCACACCTTCACCGACACTGTGATCCCCGCCTCTCGTCCGCGTGGTTGGACATGTTGCTCTGGTGTAAACCTGGATGTCGCTCTTGCGCTTCTAAGGTTTCTTTCGGTCTTTCTGGTCACGGGAGGTTTCATGCGCCGCCGCCGTTCCCTGGCCAGCCAACTGCTCGTGTGGCAACTCGTAGTGGTCCTGTGCCTGCTGTTCGCGGTGGGCGCGCTGACCGTCGTCCAGACGGGCCGCAACTTCCGCTCCAACGAGGAACGCCGGATGCTCTCCGTCGCGGAGAACGTGGCCGCCACGGACGTCGTGCAGACGCAGATGGGCAACCGCGACCTGCTGGCACCGGCCGCGGAGACCGCGCGGGGCCTCTCCGGCGCCACCTACGTGCTGGTCGTCGACCTCCAGCGGCGCGTCCTCACCTCACCCGACCCCGCCCAGGTCGGGTCCACTCTGGACACCACGACCACCGCGTTCGACGGCAGGGCGTGGGTCGGCACGGCCGGAGGCTCGATCGAGGCGCACGTGCCGGTGTTCGACCCGCAGACCCGCGGGGTCAACGGGATCGTGGTCGCGGGCGTGCGCGAGCCGGGCATCTGGGCGGGCGCCCTCAACCAGCCGGTCGACGCGCTGCGCTACCTGCTGATCGCGCTCGTCATCGGCGTCACCGGGTCGCTGCTGCTGGCCAGGCGGGTGAAGAACCAGACGCTCGGACTGGAACCGCACGAGATCACCGCGCTGGTCGAGAACCGCGAGGCGTTGCTGCACGGCATCAGGGAGGGCGTGGTCGGCCTCGACGCGCAGGACCGGATCACGCTGGTCAACGACCACGCGCGGGAGCTGCTCGCGTTGCCGGGCGACGCGGTCGGGCGGGCGGTGGAGGAGCTGGAGCTCAACGACCGGCTGCGCGACGTGCTCACCGGGCGGGCCACCGGCGTCGACCAGCTCGTGCTGCGCCAAGGCGTCGTGCTCACGTTGAACCGCATGCCGATCGAGGGCGCGGGTGCGGTCGTGACGCTGCGGGACCGCACGGAGCTCCTCGCGCTGCAACACGAGCTGGACGCCTCGCAGCACGCGACGGACACGTTGCGGGCGCAGGCGCACGAGTTCGCGAACCGGCTGCACACCATCGCCGGGCTGATCTCGCTCCAGGAGTACGACGAGGTCACTCACTACATCCACCGGATCAGCTCGGCGCAGGACCAGTGGCGGGCCGAGGTCAGCTCGTCGATCGGCGACCCCGCCGTGGCCGCGCTGCTGATCGCCAAGGCGTCGCTGGCCGCCGAGCGCGGCACGGAGCTGCGGATGGCGCCGGACAGCGTGCTGGGCCGCACCGACGAGGCGTTGTCCGCCGATCTGGTGATGGTGCTGGGAAATCTCGTCGACAACGCGTTGGATGCGCTGAGCTCGTTGAACGGCGACCGGAAGTGGATCGAGGTGGGTGTGGTGCAGGTGGACGACGAGGTCCAGGTCGTGGTCCGCGACTCCGGCCCGGGAGTCGCACCGGAGCTGGCCGAGGAGGTGTTCCGGCACGGGTTCACGACCAAGGCGGCATCGCACGGGGAACGCGGCCTCGGGCTCGCGCTGATCCGGCGGGCGTGCCTGCGGCGTGGCGGGTCGGTGAGCGTGTCCGGCTCGGTGTTCACGGCAAGGCTGCCCTGGTGAAGCGGGTGCTGGTCGTCGACGACGACTTCATGGTGGCCAAGGTGCACAGCGGTTACGTCGCGCGCACCGGCGGTTTCGAGGTCGTCGGCGTCGCGCACACGGGCGCGGACGCGTTGCGGCTGGTGGCGACGCTCAAACCGGACCTGGTGCTGCTCGACGTCTACCTGCCGGACATGAGCGGACTCGACGTGCTGAAGTCGTTGCGCGCCAACGAGGACGTCGACGTCATCGTGATCACGGCCGCGACCGACGTGGACACCGTGCGCGGTGCGATGCGCGGCGGCGTCCTGCACTACCTGATCAAGCCGTTCGACTACGACGCGCTGCGCGACCAGCTCGCGCACTTCGCGTCGCTGCACGAGAAGCTCGACCGGCTCGGAACGGCCGGGCAGGCGGACGTGGACCAGGTGTTCGGTGCACGACCGTCGTCGAAACCGTTGCTGCCCAAGGGGTTGACGCCGGAGACCGCGCGGCTCGTGGAGAACGCGCTGAGGGCGCACCCGGAGGGGTTGTCGGCGTCGGAGTGCGCGTCGTCCACGGGGGTCGCGCGGGTGAGCGCGCGGCGGTACCTGGAGCACTTCGTGTCGGCGGGGCGGGCGGAGGTGCGGTTGCGGTACGGCGGAACCGGCCGACCGGAACGGATCTATGCACTACTCCCAGGAGCCTGAGCGGCCGCGTTTGGTCTGTGCCCGGCGCTTCTTGCCCGCGATGCGGCGTTCCTTCGAGCCCCTGGTGGGCTTGGTCGGCTTGCGCATCGGCGGCGGGGGTGCGGCCGCAGCGCGCAGGATCGCGGCGAGGCGTTCGCGGGCGGCGGCGCGGTTCTGCAGCTGGGCGCGGTGCTCGGAGGCGGCGATCGTGAGGACGCCGTCGACCAGCCGACCGGCCAGGCGGTCGAGCATGCGGCGCCTGAGGTGCTCGGGGATCGTGGGCGAGCCGGCGACGTCGAAGCTGAGCTCCACCCGGCTGTCCGCCGTGTTCACGCCCTGCCCGCCAGGGCCACCCGACCTGGAAAAACGTTCGCGCAACTCGGCCGCCGGCAGCACCAGCGTCCGAGTCACGGTCACGTCGTTCATGCCTCCAGGTTAGAAGGTCAGGCCCGGAAGTGTCGCGATCTTTATCAGCGTCTCGCGGTCGGGCAGCGGCGCCGGCCGGGACGTCGGGGCGTCCAGCTTCGGCGCGCCGGCCACGTTGGTGCGGAACTCGCCCACGTTGACGCTGATGACCTTGACGAACGTGCCGTCCGGCCGGAGCGCCTCCACCTGGTACAGGTGGACGCCGTCCGGCCTGCCCGCGATGCTGGACCGGACCTTGATGCCGCCGACCTCGCGCAGTTCGCACGGTGCGACCTCGGGCTCGAAGCACGTGCTGATGTCCGTGGCGTTGCCGCGGGTGAGCTCGATCGTCAACGCGCCGGTGCCCTGGGCGTCGTCCAGCAGCGCCACGGCGCGACGGCTCTTGTCCAGGTCGAAGAACTGCAGCGCACGTCCCGGCACCCCGGGGACGTCCCGCACGGTCACCCCGGCCGGGATCACGTCCGCGGCGCCCAGGACCGCGGTGAGCTGGGCGTTGCGGTCGATCGTGCCGGAGACCGCGCTGCCCGCGCTGTCGCTCGCCGTGAGCTGCGGCCGGAGTGCGACGACCACCCCGCCCAGGCCCGCGACCAGCACGAACGCGAGCGCGCCCGCGATGGCGGTGCGGCGGCGGGCGAGCTTCGTCCTGCCCGCCCGGATGACCTCGCTGCGGCGGATGCCCGACTGCGGTTCGTCGACCAGCAGGTCGCGCAACGCGGCGAGTCCCTTGGCCGCCTGGCTCTTCACCGTGCCCTCCGTCCTGCCGAGGATGCGGGCGGTCTCGGTGATGCTCAGGTCCTCCCAGTACCGCAGCACGACGACGGCGCGTTGCCCCGGTGGCAACGCGTCGAGCGCCTGGCGCAGGTCCAGGTCGGCGGTCGACGGTTCCGGTGCCGCGCGTTCGGGCACGGCGTCGACGGACCGCTCGCGCTGGAAGAACCCGCGCCGGGACTCGTCGATCGACGTGCGCACGAGCACCTTGCGCGCGTACGCGTCCACGCTGTCCCTGCGCACCCGCGGCCACGCCACGTAGAGCTTGATCAACGCGTTCTGGACGATGTCCTCGGCACGGTGCCAGTCGCCGCACAGCAGGAACGCCGTGCGGCGCATGACGAGCGCGCGTGCGTCGACGAACTCCCCGAACTCGCGGTCCCGGTCCAAGTGCCCCTCCTCGGTCGCCGCCTAGTACGCGGCGGCGACCCCGGGAGGTTGCCTCGGTAGATCAGAAACGCGGGTGGTCCCCGACGAGCGAGGCGCCGCTCTCTTCCGACCTGGTGACCTCGCCGAGCACCCACGACGGCACGTGGCGCGCGGTCAGCACGGCCAGCGCGCGGTCGACGTCCTCCGGCGCGACGACGGCGACCATGCCGACGCCCATGTTGAACGCCTTCTCCATCTCCTCGCGCTCCACCCGGCCGCGCTGGGCGATGAGCTGGAAGACCGGGGCGGGCGTCCAGGTGCCGCGGTCGAGCTTCGCGTGCAGGCCCTCCGGCAGCACGCGGGCCAGGTTCGCGGCCAGGCCACCACCGGTGACGTGGGAGAACCCGCGAACCTCGGTCTCGGCGATCAGCGCGAGGCAGTCCTTCGCGTAGATCTTGGTCGGCTCCAGCAGCTCCTCGCCGAGGGTGCGGCCGAACTCCTCGACGTGGCCCTCCAGCGGCATGCGGGCGATCTCCAGCAGCACGTGGCGGGCCAGCGAGTAGCCGTTGGAGTGCAGGCCGGACGAGCCCATCGCGATCACGACGTCGCCGTCGCGGACCCGGTCGGGGCCGAGCAGCTTCGACTGCTCGACCACGCCGACGCCGGTGCCGGAGATGTCGTAGTCGTCGTCGCCCATCAGGCCGGGGTGCTCGGCGGTCTCGCCGCCGAGCAGCGCGCAGCCGGCCTGCACGCAGCCCTCGGCGATGCCCTTGACCAGCGCCGCGATCTTGTCCGGCACGACCCGGCCGACCGCGATGTAGTCCTGCACGAACAGCGGCTCCGCACCGCACACGACCAGGTCGTCCACGATCATGGCGACCAGGTCGATGCCCACGGTGTCGTGCTTGTCGAGCGCCTGCGCGACCGCGATCTTGGTGCCGACGCCGTCCGTGGAGGAGGCGAGGACCGGCTCCTTCCAGCGGTCGAGCTTGAGCTGGAACAGGCCGGCGAACCCGCCGATGCCACCGAGCACCTCGGGCCGGTGCGCCTTGGCCGCCCACGGCTTCAGCTTCTCCACCGCCTCGTCACCTGCGGCGATACTGACTCCGGCTGCGGCGTAGGTGGCCTTGGCGCTGTCGGTCACGTCAACTTCTTCCACTTGTTCTGGAGGCCTCAGGGGCGACGCAGTGCGTCCTCGGCACCATAGCCGTTGGGCAGGACGGGAGCGGCCGAGCCCGCCACGCCCTTGAGGCCCTCCAGCAGGTGCTTGCCGATGAGCGCGTCCGCCGGGAGCTCGATCGGGTACTCGCCGTCGAAGCACGCCGAGCACAGCCGCGTCTTGGGCTGCTCGGTCGCCGCGACGAGCTGTTCGAGCGACACGTACCCGAGCGAGTCGGCGCCGACCGAGCGGCGGATGCCGTCGTCGTCCAGGCCGTTGGCGATCAGCTCGGCCCGCGAGGCGAAGTCGATGCCGTAGAAGCACGGCCACTTCACGGGCGGTGACGCGATCCGCACGTGCACTTCAAGCGCACCGGCCTCGCGCAGCATGCGCACGAGCGCGCGCTGGGTGTTGCCGCGCACGATCGAGTCGTCCACGACGACCAGGCGCTTGCCGCGGATGACGTCGCGCAGCGGGTTCAGCTTGAGCCGGATGCCCAGCTGCCGGATGGTCTGCGACGGCTGGATGAACGTCCGGCCGACGTAGGCGTTCTTGACCAGGCCCGAGCCGTACGGGATGCCGCTGGCCTGCGCGTACCCGATCGCGGCCGGCGTGCCGGACTCCGGCACCGGGATCACCAGGTCGGCCTCGACCGGGTGCTCCTTGGCGAGCCTGCGGCCGATCTCGACGCGCGTGGCGTGCACGCTGCGACCGGAGATCGTCGTGTCCGGCCGCGCCAGGTAGACGTACTCGAAGATGCAGCCCTTGGGCTCGGGGTTCCCGAACCGGCTGGACCGCAGCCCGTCGCCGTCGATCGCGATCAGCTCACCCGGCTCGACCTCGCGCACGAAGCTCGCGCCGACGATGTCCAGCGCCGCGGTCTCGCTCGCGACGACCCAGCCGCGCTCCAACCGGCCGAGGACCAGCGGCCGGACACCGTGCGGGTCCCGTGCCGCGTACAGCGTGCTCTCGTCGGAGAACACCAGGCAGAACGCACCGCGGACGGTCGGCAGCAGCTCCATGGCCGCCTGCTCGATGCCCTTGTCCGCCGCCGCGTGCGCGAGCAGCGCGGTGAGGATGTCCGAGTCGGTGGTGGCGCCGTTGCGGCTGGTCAGACCCAGCTCCCGCGCCTTCTCCCGCAGCTCGGCGGTGTTCACCAGGTTGCCGTTGTGCCCGAGGCTGAGCCCCGACCCGGCGGCGGTGGTGCGGAACGTCGGCTGCGCGTTCTCCCAGGTCGTGGACCCGGTGGTGGAGTAACGGCAGTGGCCGACGGCCACGTGGCCCTTCAGCGACTGCAGGACCTGCTCGTCGAAGACCTGGCTGACGAGCCCGAGGTCCTTGAAGACGACCACCTGCGCGCCGTCACCGACCGAGATGCCCGCTGCCTCCTGACCGCGGTGCTGCAGGGCGTAGAGGCCGTAGTAGGTGAGCTTCGAGACGTCCTCGCCAGGAGCCCAGACGCCGAAGACGCCGCACTCCTCACGAGGTTCCTGTTCGGGCTGGGAATGGTCGGCGACCACCGAGTTGGCTCCCTCACGACGGGGCTGGCTGCTACCCGAGTGTATGTGGAGCAGGGGCCTGTTCACCCCCATCGCACCCCCGTTGAGGTGATGAAACTCATGCCTTCCGGCACCCGGCGACCTCGGTTCGCACCGAGTTCGCCGGGACGACACCCCGATCGTGTACTTCCCGGCCGCGCGTCAGGCCTTCCGGCACCCGCTCAGCTCGGTGCCCTTCTGCCAGTCCGCGAACGGGCTGCCCTTCTTCTGGGTGCCCGTGCAGACCACCTCGTCGCCCACGGCCACGTCACCGCTGACGTTGCTCGGCATCAGCGACTTGGGGGTGAGGCCGTCCTGCCACAGCACCCCCTCGGGTGCGTCGCCCACCAGTTCGAGGTCCAGGAACTCGGTGGGGGTCGACCTGTCGATCGAGGCGATCCGGTAGCGCAGCTGGCCCTCCCAGCCGGACGCACCGCACCCGGACAGCAGCAGGCAGCCGAGCAGGACCGCGGTGAGCTTGCGCATCAGTGCCCCCGTCCGACCTGCAGGACGTCCAGCACGGCCCGGTCGCCGGTCATGTCCTGCAGGTTCATCCGGTTCCACAGCCAGAAGTAGACGAGCTCGGCCTCGCCGGTGACCCCGGCGTCACCCTCCTCGCCGGGGGCGGCCGCGCGGACGTCCGGCACCCCGCCCGGCGTGAAGGAGATCAGCCACGACTCGGGCACGTCGGTGGGCCGGACCACGGCGGTGCCGGACAGGACGGCAGGCGAGTCGCCGTCGAGCTTGGCGGCGACGATCGTGGTCAGCACCTCGTCGATGCCGTCGGCGCACAGGTCGGCGTCCGTGCCCACGAGCGTGCGGACGACCGTCTGCGCGTCGAACCGGCGCAGCACCGTCTCGTGCGCGATCCGGCGGTGCCAGACCCATGCGAGGTCGGGGGCGGACGGCGAGAAGGTCCACACCGGGCGGTTGCCCGGCACCGCGGTGAGGATCTCGTTCGCGGCCACGAGCTGGAGGTCGAGGTACTCGAGCGGGGACAGCCCGGTCGGCGCGGGCGGCGGCGCCATCGGGTTGCGGCTGCCGGTGCGCAGGTAGGCGGTGGAGGTCTCGAGGAAGCGCGCGAGGTGGATGACCAGGTCCTGCACGGTCCAGCCGGGCCTGGTCGGCACCTCCGCCGCCGGGTCCGCGTCCGCCACTGCCTTGCGGAACATCTCCGCCTGCTCGATGAACACAGCGGTCCACCGCTGGGCCGTCCACCCTGTCTGCACCATGCGCGTCATCGTGCCCGAAACGGTCTTCGCATGAGTGGGGAACCGGTCATGATGCTCCTGCGTCGCATGGATCGACGACCAACCAGGGGGTGGCGATGTTCGGCGTTGAGCCAGAGCTGCTGCGAACCGCGTCGAAGGAGTTCGGCAACGGCTCCGACGCGGTGCGGGAGGCAGCGGAGATGATCTCGATGCTCCAGCTCGACGCCGGTGCGCTCGGCGAGGTGGACGCGGCCGCCGAGTTCGCGGACGCCCTGTCGCGGTTCGTCGGCACCCACTCGCAGGACCTCCAGCGCGGCTCGGCCTGGTTCACCGACGCCGCCGAGGGCCTGGTGTCGAACGCGGAGGCCTACCAGCGCACGGACGACGACCACGCGTCGTTCCTGACGAAGATCATGAACGGACTGGGGGGCGGCCGGTGAGCTACACCGATCCGGAGGGCCTGTACGGCCGGCTCGCCTCGGGGGACGTCAGCCGCATCGCCGCCGCCGCGGACCCGATCACCGGTGCGATCAGCGCCGTCGGCAGGGCCGGGGAGTCGGTCGTCAACGGCGGCAGGACCGCGGTCAGCAGCTGGGTCGGCGAGAGCGCCGCGAAGTTCACCGCGCGTGCGGAGCTGTCCTCCACCGCCACGAAAGCCGTCCGCGAACGCCTCGGTGCCGGCGTGGACATCGTGCAGGCCGCCTCCCGCGCCTACGGGCAGATGCGCGGCGCCGCCGACCAGGCGATCAGCGTGTGGCGCAGCCGCCCACCGGGTCTCGACGAGCAGCAGACGCGCCAGCTGGCCAACCAGGTCAACGCCGCACTGGACCGGGTGCGGACCGGCTACGACGCCGTGCTGCGCTCCTACGCGGGTGCGCTCGCCAAAATCCCGCCGGGCTTCGAGGAGTCCGCGCGGACCGACGGCGGCTGGAGCCGGGCGGCCCAGCGCGCTGGCGGTGCGGGTGGACCGCTGCCGCCGGTGCCGCCGCCGGGAACCGACCCGAAGGCGGTCGCCGCCTGGTGGAACTCGCTCAGCGAGGACCAGCGCAAGGCGTTGCGGGACACCAGGTACCAGGAGCTCGGCCAGCTCCGCGGCCTGCCGGCCGACGTGCTCGACGAGGCCAACCGCAAGCGCATCCCCGAGGACCAGGCCCGGTTCAAGCAGCAGCGCGAACAGCTCGGGCAGCAGCTCGCCGACCGCGCGCGGGAGCTCGGCGTCGACCCGAAGTCGGCGGAGGGCCAGCGCGCACTGCGCAACGACCCGCAGGGCTCCCAGCTGATGGCGCAGTACGACGAGGCGGCCCGGCGGGAGAAGAACTCCAACGACGCGGCCAAGGCGTTGACCGACGCCAGGGACCTGGGCAAGGCGAACGGCAAGCAGCCCTACGTCCTCTACTGGAGCCCGGACGGCGCCGGTGCCAAGGAAGGCGCCCTCGCGGTGTCCTACGGCAACCCGGACACCGCGAAGAACCTCGCGGTGTGCGTGCCCGGCACGACGTCGACGCTCACGTCCTTCAGCCAGCACCAGGCCGCGCAGCTCAGCGCGGCGATGGGACCGGACGGCGCCGCGATCCAGTGGCTCGGCTACGACGCGCCGGAGTTCGCGATCGGCCAGGTCAACGACCCGGCGCAGGCCCAGGAGGGCGCGGCGATCCTCGCGAAGGACGTCGAGGGCTACCGCACCACGAACCCCGGCGCCCACGTCACGGTGATCGGCCACAGCTACGGCAGCACCGTCGTCGGCTACTCGGCCATGGACAACGGGCTCAGGGCCGACGACATCGCGTTCGTCGGCTCGCCGGGCGTCGGCGCCTCCACCGTCGACCAGCTCTCCGCCGGCCGCGGCCACGTGTACGTCGGCGGCACCGAGCACGACCCGGTCGTGCAGGCCACCAGCGGTGACTGGTTCACCAAGGACGGCTCGTCCACGGGTCCCTACGACTCGTCGTTCGGCGCCCAGACGTTCGGCACCGCCACGGACGCGAAGGTCGACTACGCGCACTCGGCCTACTTCGACAAGAACTCCGAGTCACTCGACAACCTCGCGAAGATCGCCACCGGTCGCGGCGACGAGATCAGCTCGCAACGCTGGCAGGACTCGCCCACCCCGGTCGAGGTGCCCGGCTCCGACCTGCCGGTGGCCGGTCCGATCATCGACTGGGGCGTCAACACCGGCAAGGAGGTCGCCGACATGGGCGAGGACCTCTGGAACGGCGGCGGCCGGGTCGTCGAGGACGTGTCGAACGGCAACTGGGGCGGTGCCGCCGGGCACGCCTGGGACACCGCCAAGGAGGTCGGCAGCGACGCCGTCGACGTCGTGGCGGACACCGTGGGCAACGCGGTGGAGCTGGGCCGCGACGTCGTCGAGGGCGGCGTCGGGATCGTGAAGGGCATCGGCAACACGATCGGGTCGTGGTTCTAGACCGGGTCCTGGAACTTCACGACCGGGAGCAGCGCGGACAGGTCGGCCCGGGTGCCGGACGCGGTGACCCGGGCGGTGTCCACCGCGTCGGGCCAGGTCAGGGCGCCGGTGGCCAGTTCGAGCCAGGTGCGGGCGTCGGTCTCGACGACGTTCGGGGGCGTGCCGCGGGTGTGGCGGGGGCCCTCGACGCACTGCACGGCGGCGAACGGCGGGACGCGGACCTCGACGCTGCGGCCGGGTGCCACCTGTTCGAGGGTGCGCAGGCTCAGGCGCACGGCGGCGGCGAGCACGGGGCGTTCCGGCTGGTCGGCGGTGCCGTGCAGCCAGGGCAGGACGGCTTCGACCGCGGCGCGCATCTGCGCGGGGTCGACGGGTTTGGCTGGCACGCGGGCCAGATTAGCGAAGTGCGAGCAGCCGATTTGGTGCTGTTGGTATATCTGGGCGGTGATCAGGAACTTCGCCGTCGTGGGCCCCAGGCCGGCGACGAGGGAGCGGCTGGCGGCGGCGCTGGCGGCCGCGCCGAACCTGTCCGTCTACCGGATCGGCCGGGGCGCCGACCCGTTACCGGTCTCGGCGAGCTTCGACCCGGCCGACCAGTCGGGGTGCCGCAGCCTGCTCGACTGGTTCGAGCGGGGCGCGCCGTCGGGTGCGGTGCTGCTGGTCGACGACTGGGCGCTGTGCGCGGAGATGGACCCGGAGCTCGACCGGACGGTGGAGTGGGTCGCGGCCTTCGGTCCAGGGCGGGGCGTGCAGACCGTGGTGACGGCGCGGGACTGGGACACGCTGCCCCGGCGGCTGCGCAGGCACCTGCACGGCGAGGCGACGGACTTCCTGGCGCTGCACGGGGTTTCGGCCGACCTGCACGACAAGTGGCAGCGCAGTGACTTCAAGACCGCTCTCGGCACGGATGAGCACGGCTGGCCCGTGTACCTCGACATCAGCGTGGACGGACACGGCTACAGCGGCACGTACCTCGGCCCGTTCGAGCAGCGCTCGCAATGGTTGCAGAGCGCGCTCCTCGGCCTGATGGTCACGCATTCGCCGGCAGACCTGAACATCGCGTTCCTCGACATGCAGGACAACGACGTGTTCGGCGAGCTGCCGAACGCGGGCCACACGACGTTCGAGCTGACCGGCCAGGACGACGACGAGTGGTTCGACCGCTTCACCGCAGGTCTGCACGGCGAGCTCAACCGCCGCCAGGAGCTGATCCACCGGGTTGCCCGGTGCCGCAACAGCCTCGACTACCGGGCCGCACGCGCGGCGGGTGCCGGCCTCGAACCGCTGCCGGACCTGCTGATCTGCGTCGACACCGCGGAGATCCTGATCGAACGCGGCTACCGCAACGTGCTGGAACCGCTGGTCAGGGCCGGGCGCACCCTCGGCATCCGGATGCTGTTCTCCGGCGACGCCTTCCCGCCGCAGCTGGCGCTCCAGCTCCCCGAGTGGCCGCACGCGACCCCCGCGTTCGACCTCGACGAGATGGCCGCGGCACTGCCGCATGTGCTGGTGGGCGGCCCGCCCGCGCACGAGATCGTCCTGGCGCCGCTGCACACCACCGGCGACACGCCCACCCTGGGCATGCTGCCGCCGGGCGCGATCGGCGTGCTCGACCTGCCCTACGAACAACGCCGCGGCGTGCTCGTCCCGTCCTTCACCGACGAGCTGCGGCACGGCGCGATCGTCGGCGGACCCGGCACCGGCAAGACCACCACGCTGCGCACCCTCGCGACGGTGCTCGGCGACCTCACCGGCTTCCAGCTGCTCGACGGCCCCGGCGAACCCCTCGACCCGGACCGCCACGTCGTCGTGACGGCCCGGACCTGGGACCAGGTGCCGCAGTTCGTCCTCGACAGCCTCGCGTTCGGCGTCGAGCTCCGCCTCGACGACCCGGCCACGTCACTGGTCGGGGCGCGCGAGGCCGGCCGGGTGCCGGACCGGCCGGGCTTCGGCCTGTCCGTGCCCGACCGGCTGCACGTGCAGATCGCGCTGCCGTGACCCACCGCGCCCTCATCGGCCCGCCCCACCTGACCGGACCACGAGCGCTCGCCGACGGCGGGTGGCGGAGGACGGACCCGAGTGCACCGAGCTGCGGCAGCGGACCGGTCGTGACGCGGCACCGCCCGACCGGCCCGGCCCGGGCTCAGCGGCCGCGCAGGCGCCGCTGCGCGTCGTAGAGGTTGCGCGGCACCACGTCCGTCGTGCCGTACAGCTCCAGCCGCGAGTTCAGCGGCCCGGTGAAGTCCGGTTTGTCCACCTGGCCGAAGTCGCGGACCTCGGAGATCGCCACCGTCGCGCTGCACGGGGCGACCTGGTCGATGCGGACGTTGCCGGCGCGCTGGTTGGTCACGGTGACGTTCCAGTGCGCGAACCGGGCGCCGTACAACGGGCCCGCGTCCGCGCTGCCGCCGTGGGCGCCGACGTTGTTGATGGTGATCTCGGTGCGGACGTTGCCGAACGGCAGACCGCGGTGCGTGTCGAACACGTCGTGGTCCATCCTGCCGCGGGTCCAGACGTTGCCGCAGGACAGGCCCTCGACGTTGAGACCGTGGTTGCCCGCTCCCGCCTGGGACGGTTCGGACGGGGCCTCGATCACGAAGCCGTCGGTGAGGTTGTCGTGGGACTGCTCGCGGGTGGCGTAGGCGTGGTGGTGGCCGCGGCCGGAGACACGGGTGTTCAGCAGCGAGATGCCCTTGGCGGACACCAGGAGGAAGCCGTTGTCGACGTCGTGGACGTGCACGTCGTCGGCCCAGCAGTCCCAGGCGCACTGGAACGCCACCCCGTTGTAGCCCTTGTCCTGCAGGTGCTTCGGGGTCGGCACCCGGAACATCTCGATCTTGATGCCCTCGACGCCCGCGCCGGTGACGACGGGTGCCATGGTGGTGAGCCGCGGCTTCCACTCGGGCCGGAGCTCCAGCGGCAACGGCTGCGCGAGCTTGACCCTGTTGCCGCGCACCCACTCCACCCGCACCGGCCACAGGAAGGGGAAGTAGGACAACAGCTTCGTCTTGTCGTCCCAGCGGTAGGACGTCGTGCCGGGCACGTCGCCGCACATGTGCCTGGGCAGCGAGTAGTCGGAGTCGTCCAGTCGCAACAGCACCCGCTGTCCCGCGTGGATCGACCGTCCATCCGCGACGGTCACGACGAACGCACCGCGCGGTGCGGAGCCGGTGATCCCGGTCAGCACCGAGCCCTGCTCCAGCTCGTTGCCGGTCCAGCCCTCGAACGGCCACCTCTTCGCCTGGATCGCCTCGACCAGCGGCCGGTAGCGGTCGCGGTGGCAGACCCACACCAGACCGCCCGCCCAGCTCCACGCCGAGTTCTCCGAGCCGTAGCGGCTGCGGTTGATGCCGATGATCTGCTCCAGCGACCGGGTCGCGTAGAACGTCGTCTTCGCACTGCCCGCGCCGCGCAGCACGACGTTGTCGTAGCCGATGCGGATGATGTCGTCGATGCGGTAGCGGCCCGGCGGGACGAGGACGGTGCCGCCGCCCAACCGGCCCACGAACTCGACCGCCCTGTTGATCGCGGGCGCGGCGTCGGCGGAACCGTCGCGGCGTGCGCCGAAGAACAGGACGTTCGCCAGCACCGGGCGGCGGGGCGGGCGTTCACCGGTGCGGTGGCCCGCGTAGGCGACGTTGGGGAGCTGCGGGTGGTCGTACGGGTTGGCGACGAACTCCTGCCACAGCGAGGCGGAGGACTCGGCGGCCGCCGTCCCCGTCAACGCCGGTGTCCCTGCCACCGCAATCCCCGCAGCCACCAGGAACTGCCGTCTGTCGATGTTCATTTCGCCGTCTCCAAGGGGTCTTGGCCACGGCGGCGGTGGTCAGATCAAACCAGAGATCAGTCTGCTGCGGAACGCACTGCTTCCGCGACCAGCTCGTCCACCTGGTGCATCAACCGGCGGGCGTCGGTCGGCGTGAAGGTGCTCCACGGCGGCTGGCCGTTGGTGGAACGGCGTTGCTGCAGGTAACGGCCCTCTTCGGTGTCGAAGAACGAGATCACGCGGTCGGGCCGGCAGCGCTTGCCGTACCTGTCGCGGGCCGCCGCGCCGAAGTTCCCGGTCCGCACGACGCCGGTGAACATCGTGACGAGCGCCTTCGCGTCGTCCTCGCGCAGGCCGATGCCGCGGAACGCGGCCTCCATCGACTTCGGTGAACCGTCGGTCCGCGCGGCCGCCTTCTCGATGTCCGCACTCGGCAGCGTGACCGAGAGGCCGGTGCCTGCGGGGTGCTGGGGCAGCACCGACAGGACCGCGGCGGCCAGGCCGGAGCCCGCCCACGGCTGGAACGTCAGCTGGTCGTCCCGCAACGTCGCGAGCGCGCCGTGGTCGCCGTTCGCCACGGCGAGGACGCGCAGGCCGTGACCGAGCCAGAGGCGGCCGTCCGCCTCCCGCTCGGGCTTCACGAACATCCGCAGCAGACCGTCCAGCTCGGCCGACAGGCCGCGGGAGTTGCCGAGCCGGCGGTGGTCCAGCTGCTGGTGGACGCGGTTCTCCAGCGCGATGCGCTCGTCCCGCGTCCGGCCAGGTGAGGGGACCTTGAGCACGAGCGGCATGGGACCGACGTTCAGCCGCTCCCACACCACGTCGAACTCCTCGGCGGACAGGGTGATCGGCTCCCTCTCCGCCGGGCCGCCGAACAGGCTCACTCCGACAGGCCTCCGATGACCGGGGGCGCGATCATGCGGTCGTCGCCGAACACGTCGTCGGTCTCGACCAGGTAGTCGGCCACCTTGTGCTCGATGTCGTCCTCGCCCTCGCCCTTGGCACCGTGCGCGCCACCGGCGCCCATGCCGGCTCCACCGGCGGCACCGACCTTGCCCGCGGCACCGCCGGGTCCACCGGCAGCGCCCATGCCGCCGGGGCGCAGCGCGTCGGGGCCCATGCCGGGCACGCCGGCCTTCAGGCCGCCCTGACCGGCGCCGACGCCCTGGCCGGAGGCACCGAGCGACCCGGACATCGGGCCGAACGCCTTGCCGCCACCGAGCTGACCACCGCGCACGCCACCGGTGCCACCGGGACCGCTGCGGCCGCCACCGGGCACGCCCGTGGCCGGGCGGGTGAAGACCGGACCGGGCCCCGGCGTCGGGGTCTGCTTCGGCTCGGGCGTCGGCAGGGTCGTCGGCGGGAGGTGGGTCGTGGGGGGCGTCGTGGTCGTCGACGGCGTCGTCCACGACGTGTGCGTGGTGTCACCGGGCGGCGTCCACGTCGGCGTCGGCGTCGGGGAGACCGTGCCGGTGGGCGGCGCGGTCCACGACGGCGTGGTCGTGCCCGTGTTCGTGCCGGTGCCCGTCGGCGAGCTCACGCCCGTCGGGGTGTAGCCGACGTGCTGGTTGTGCGTGCCCGTCTGGCCGGGCGGCGGCGTGTCGATGACGATCTGCGGCGGGTCCGGGAACTCGCCCAGCGTGGAGGAGTTCCACCGGCTGTCGGCCTGGTAGTCCTCCATGACCTTCACGGCCTGGGCGGCGGCGTTGTCGGCGGCCGCCTCCTGGCGCTCGTGGTCGCGCTGCTGGCCGATGACGTGCGCGATGCCGGCCGGACCGGTCAGCGCGCCACCGGCGAAGTCGAGGAAGCCGGGCTTCTCGGCGGTGATCGGGACGACCTCGGGCATCTTCTTGCGCGCCTCGGCGATGAACTCGCCCTGCAGGCGTGCCGAGCTCTCCATGGTCGTGGCGCCCTGGTTCGCGAACCCGGCCCACTCCGCCAGCGGCGACAGCGCGGCGTTCGCGGCGTCGGCGGCGTCGGACTCCCAGTCCGCGCCCATCTTCGCCAGCGCGGCGTGCAGGTTCTCGTTGATCTCCGCGAGCGAGGCGGCGATCGTCTTCCAGCCGCCCTCGACCGGGATGGAGGCGGAGACGCCGGGGCCGGAGTTGATCATCTTGTACAGCTCGGGGTGTGCGTACCCCTGGAAGCGGTGGTCGCTCATCGGTCAGTCCCCTCCTCTCAGCCCTGCAGGTGCTTTCCCCAGAGGGCGGTGTTGTCGCCCTCGACCATGCGGTACTGCTCCTCGATCGCGCGGAGCTGGTCGATGACCCCGATGAGCTGCTTCTTGTAGAACACCAGCGCGGCCAGGGCCTTCTCGCTGGTCTGCTCGTTGAACGCCTTGGAGGTCTCGCTGCTGATCGGGTCACCGGCCCAGGGCCTGGTGGGCAGCGCGTCCGACGAACGTTCGATCTTGGCCTCGAACTCGTCCAACGCGCGCTCGAACGCCGCCCTCGCCTGGGGAATGGCGGACGGGTCCACCTTCAGCCTGCGTTGACCGAACTCCGGAGGCGACGAAGTACCCCCACCATCCGCGAGATGCACGGCACACCCTCCTCAGTACGGCCCTCAGGATCGGGGCCGCGTGTGCATTTGGAACGACTTTAGCTCTGATGCATGACGCGGGTGACCGGTTCCCGGTAAAAGCGAGTAGTTCTGCTCACTTCGCCCGGAGCGCCGACCCCGCTGCCTCCGCGAGCGGCTTGGCCCTCTCACACGCGCTGTCCGCCGTGGAGTCATTACCCAGACCGGCGGTCACCGCAACCCTCAACAGCTGCCCTTCGTTGGCGTCGAGGAAGACCTCGCACTGGGCCGTCCTGTTCCCGGACCGGCCGGTGGCGAGGTAGGCGGGGTACCCGGCGACCTCCAGCTCGGTCAGCCCGGTCGCCTGGCCGACCGTCCTCTTCAGCCGGTCGGCGCCACCGTTGACCACGGTGTCGATGCTCCAGAGGAACTTGCGGTCCTCGTAGCTCGTGCCGCACCCCCTGCTGCCTTCGCCGTAGTCGGCGTCGGGCGTGCCGGGCTGCACGCTGCGGATGCCGAGCGCGGTCCTGGTCTCGGGGGTCACCAGCGTGCACGGGTCGAGCGCCAGCAGGTCGACGGCCCTGGGGCGGTTCACCGGTGCGCTCTTCGCAGACGTCCCGGTCTGCGTGCCGGTCGAGGTCTGCCCGCCCGCGGAGGGGGTGCCGGGTTCGGTGGAAGAACACCCGGTCAGGACCGCTGCCAGCAGGAACGGGACCACCACGCGACGCATGACGGTCAACGTATCGGATCGCCGAACGCGGAGTGTCGCGATTGCGGTGAGCCGAGTCACCCGCACGGCCCATTGCCGGTGACCCCCACTGAAAGGAAACCTTCTTTACGATAACCCGGAGCGCCGCCGCCCCGATGCGTCGAGGAGCGACATGCTGCGCAACCGACCACTACCGGCACTGGCCGTGGCGGCCCTGGGGCTGGCACTGCTGGTGCCCACCACGGCGGCCGCGGGTCCGGTGCCCGGCACGGGAGCGGCGCTGACCGTGACCGCACGGCCCGGTACCGCCTCCACCGTCCCCGACTGGCGCATGCAGAGCAGCGCCAGGGCCGCGCAGGCCGGTGACGTGATCTCCGGACCGGCCTATTCGGACACCGGGTGGCTGACGGTGCCCGCGCGGTCCACCGTCATGGCCGGCCTGGTGGCCAACGGCCGGTACCCGGACGTCCGGTTCTCCGAGAACATGAAGCAGGTCGACGCCGGCGACTTCAAGGTCGCCTGGTGGTACCGCAAGGTGTTCAGCGCCGACCCGCAGCCGGGCGTGCACACGTTCCTCCGGCTCAAGGGCGGCATCATCGCCCGCGGCGAGATCTGGTTGAACGGCAGCAAGGTCGCCGGCACCGACCAGGTCGTCGGCGCGTACCCGACGCACGAGTTCGACGTGACGCCGTTGCTGCGCAAGGGCGACAACGCGCTCGCGATCAAGGCGACGCCGGCCGACCCGCAGAACGAACTGCTGA
Organism: Lentzea sp. NPDC042327; assembly: GCF_040647275.1. Lineage (NCBI taxonomy): Bacteria > Bacillati > Actinomycetota > Actinomycetes > Pseudonocardiales > Pseudonocardiaceae > Lentzea > Lentzea sp. NPDC042327. The sequence continues at coordinate 258,352 of NZ_JBEZBX010000008.1, read as the reverse complement.
TCCACTTCATCGACTGGGCGCAGCTGCCGCCCGACCGCAACCAGGGGATCTTCCGCGACGTCACGTTCGAACCGAGCGGCCCGGTCTCGCTGCGCAACCCGCGCGTCGACACCGACCTGCCGCTGCCGGCCCTGACCAGCGCGAAGATCACCACGAAGGTCGACGCGCGCAACAACACCGGCCAGCCGGTCACCACCGAGGTCACCGCCGCGGTCGCCGGTCAGGTCCTCAAGCAGCGGGTGCAGCTCGCGGCCAACCAGACCAGGACCGTGACGTTCACCCAGGACCTGCGGGACCCGCGGGTGTGGTGGCCGTTCCAGATGGGCGCGCAGCCGCTCTACGAGGCCGTGCTCACCGCGAACGTCGGCACCACCGCGTCCGACAGCGCGAAGACCACCTTCGGCGTCCGCGAGGTGTCGTCGAGCCTCCGCGGCACCGGACGGCAGTTCACCGTCAACGGCAAGCCGTTCCTGGTGCGCGGCGGTGGCTGGGCCTCGGACCTGTTCCTGCGCACGGACGTGCGCTACGTCGAGGACCAGCTCGACCTCGTGAAGGCCATGGGCATGAACACCCTCCGGCTGGAGGGCAAGCCGGAGAACGACGAGCTCTACGACCTGGCCGACCAGCGCGGCATCATGATCCTCACCGGCTGGGAGTGCTGCTCGAAGTGGGAGCGGTACGACTCGTTCGACGCCGAGGACGACCGGGTCGCCGGCGAGTCCGCGGAGAGCGAGGCGCGGCGCATCCGCAACCACCCGAGCATGATCGGGTTCATGATCGGCTCCGACGCCGCACCCGGCGCCGGCCTGGAGAAGACCTACCTCGACGCATTGCAGCGGGCCGAGTGGAACCTGCCGGTCATCTCGTCGGCCAAGAACATCGGCTCGCCGCAGCTGGGCAAGCCCGGCATGAAGATGGACGGCCCGTACTGGTGGGAGCCGCCGGTCTACTGGCACACCAAGCAGCTCGGCGGCGCGGCCGGGTTCGCCTCCGAGATCGGCCCCGGCGCGACCATCCCCGAGATGGACGAGCTGAAGAAGTTCCTGTCCGCCGCCGAGATCAACAGACTCACCGACTACAACGCGACGCAGTACCACCTGTCGCCGTCGGCCACGTTCGACAAGCTGACGTTCTGGGGCACCGCGCTCGACAACCGCTACGGCAAGCCGGCGAACGCCGAGGACCTGGTCCGCAAGGCGCAGCTCGCGAACTACGAGACGAACCGCGCGCAGTTCGAGGCGTTCGGCGACAACTTCAGCGACGCGACCAACCCGTCGACCGGTGTCATCTACTGGATGCTCAACAACGCCTGGCCGACGCTCTACTGGCACCTGTACGACTACTACCTCGCCACCGCGGGGTCGTACTTCGGCGCCAAGGCGGGACTGCGGCCGTTGCACGCCCAGTACTCCTACGACGACAAGTCGCTGTCCGTCATGAACACGAGCCTGCACCCGGCCACCGGCCACCGGCTGCAGATCACCCTGTTCAACCTCGACGGCACGCAGAAGGCCGACGAGACCCGGACCGTGACCGCGGCGGCCAACGGTCCCACCAAGGCCGGCGCGCTGCCGCAGCCGTCCGGGCTGTCCACCACGTACTTCGTGCGCCTGCTGCTCAAGGACGCGGCCGGCCAGGTGGTGGACCGCAACGTCTACTGGCTCTCCACCAAGCCCGACACGCTGAACTACGGCGGTTCCACCTGGTACCACACGCCGCAGTCCGGGTACGCGGACCTCAAGGGCCTCAACGCGTTGAAGCCGGGCACGGTCACCTCGACCGTGTCGACCGCACCCGCCGGTGACGACAGGCAGGTCACCACCGTGACGCTGAAGAACACCGGCAGCACCGTGGCGTTCTTCGTGCGGGCGTCGCTGCGCAAGGGCACCGGCGGTGCCGAGGTGCTGCCGACGCGGTGGAGCGACAACTACGTGACGTTGTGGCCGGGCGAGACCCTGGCGCTGAAGGCCGAGTACCGGTCCTCGTCGCTCGGGTCCGCCCGGCCCGTCGTGGAGGTCTCCGGCCACAACGTGGCGAAGAAGTCGGTCAGCTGAGGTACCGCTCAACCACCACGGCAGGTCGCTCGACCGGTTCGCCCCGGTCGAGCGACCACGCCAGCCGCACGTACTGGGCGTGCGTCCAGGCCAGCGGGGTCGCCGACTGCGTGCCCCGGCCGTCCCACACCTGTTCGGGCAGCATCAGGCCGCTGTTCGCCGTCGCCGCGACCTCCCGCAACCGCTTGGCTGCACTCGCCTTGTCGCCCGCGAGCAGCTCGTACTCGCCGCGTTCACCGCTGAGCAACGGCCACAGCCGCCCGTACGTGCGGGTCGGCTCCGGCCAGTTGATGCCCCACGGGCGGCCGTCCGCGGTCTCGCCGTAGCCGTCCTGCGTGAACCGGTGCCAGTAGCCCTGTTCCTTCAGCTGGGCGTCGACCACGGCGACCGTGTTGCGGATGACCGGGTCGTCGGCGCGCTTCACGCCGAGCCGCACCAGTTCGAGGAAGCTCGGGTCGACGACGGCCCGCTGGTCGATGTCGGTCGGGTTGTTGTCACCGAGGTTGTACTTCGTGCCCTGGTCGGGCTTCCCGTCCTTGGTGACGCGCAGGTAGTACGGCTTGGGCGCGTACGGGCCGGTGCTCGTCGCGGTCCAGCCCTCGACCTGCCGCTGCCACGCGTCGGCCGCGGCGAGGTAGCGGTCGGCGTTCTCCCCGTTGCGCCGCAGGAGGTCCGCGAAGCACACCAGGCCCGCGACCGCGGACGCGATCGTCGCCGGCGAGTACCCGCTCTGGTTCTCCCACCGCTCCTGCTCGCTGAACGGCGCGTCCGGGTAGCTCAGCAGGTAGTCGGCCGAACGGCGCAGAGCGTCCACTGTGGACCTGTCGCGCCGGTCCAGGTGCCACGCCAGCAGCAGCGGTGCCGCGGTCTGGTCGAGCTGGACCTTCAGCCACACCGGGGTGCCGTCGACCCGCGTGTTCTGCGGCAGGTGGCCGTCCGGCTCCTGCTGCTCACGCAGCATGAAGTCCAGCGAGCGCTCGGCGAACCCGCGGTCGCCGGCGGCGATCATGGCGGTGGACACGTGGTAGAGGTCGCGCGGCCACACGAGCGCGTACGGGCCGAGCTCCGGTGCCAGCTCCCGATCGGACCCGAAGGCCCACGGGAAGCTCGGCGACGCGATGGACGCACCGGGGTGCGTCTTGTCCTCGGTCGCCGCCAGCACCATCACGGACATGTCGTAGAGCCGCCGGTCCGCCGACCTCGGCCGCTTCAACCCGTCCAGGTACTGGTGCCAGCCGCGTGCGTACTCCCGTGCCACCACGCGGAAATCGCGGTTCAGCGCCGCCCGTGCGACGCCGTCGCCGAACCCGACGGCGAACGTGCCACGAGCGTGCCGCACGGGTTCGGCGGGCAGCGTGCTCTCGACGGTGCTCGCGCCCTTCATCGGCACGTGGTCGATCGTCAGCTTCATCGGCCGCTTGGCCCAGAACTCCACGTCCGCCAGCACGGCCGGACGCTGCGGATCGGTGACGTAGGTGAGCACGGCGTGCCAGCCCTCACCGCGCAAGCGTTGCCGGAACGTCAACGACCGGTCGTCGGCGGGTTCGGTCCGCGCCTGACCGGGCCTGCCGTCGACCAGCAGCCGGGTCTCACGGGTCGCCGGGGTGCTCAGGTCGGGGTGGAAGACCTCGGACAGGCCCTGGTGGCCGAGGGTGAACCACACCGGGCTGCCACCTCTGGCCGTGCCGAACCCCTGTTTGTCCGCGGGGAGGGGGACGACCTCAGCGGCGTGCACGACCGGTGTCACCGCCACGAGAAGGAGCACGACGAGCGCCAGGATCTTCATGGCACTCGGAGTTCCCCGACCTAGAGATCACCACGCAGCAGGCTGTCGATGTCCTCGGGCGGACCGGGCCGCGCGAAGAACCAGCCCTGGCCGGTGTCGCAGCCCAGCCGCAGCAGCCGTGCGGCCTGAGCAGGCGTTTCGACGCCCTCGGCGGTGACGCCCAACGACAGCGCGTGCGCCAGCTGCACCAGCGTGGCCACGATCTGCGCGTCGACCGGGTCCTCCTCGTTCTCGGCGCGCAGGCCCTCCATGAACGAACCGGCGATCTTCAGCTCGTGCACGGGCAGGTGCTTGAGGTACGCCAGGTTGGAGTAGCCGGTGCCGAAGTCGTCGATCGCGATGCGCACACCCATGTCGCACAACGCCCGCAGCGCCTCCAACGGCTCGTCGGCGGTGCCCATGATCGCCGACTCGGTCAGCTCCAGCTGCAGGTGGTGCGGCGGCAGCGCGCACTCGTCGAGGATGCGCTTCACGTCCCGCACCAGCTCGGGGTCGCGGGACTGGCGCACGGCGAGGTTCACCGACACGAACGGTGCCGCGTCACCGAACTCGACCAGCCAGCGCCGCGCCTCCTCGCAGGCCTTGCGCAGCACCCACCGTCCCAAGGGGACGATCAGCCCGGTCTCCTCGGCCAGCTCGATGAACCGGTCCGGCGCGAGCCGCCCGAACTCCGGGTGCTGCCAGCGCACCAGCGCCTCGACACCGACGACCGTGGAGTCCTCCAGCCGCACCAGCGGCTGGTACTCGACGTAGAACTCGTCGCGTTCCAACGCGCGCGGCATCGTGGCGGACAACGTGAAGCGGGCGACCTCGCGGGCGTTGCGCTCCGGGTCGTACAACGCCCAGCGCGCCTTGCCGTCGGCCTTCGCCCAGTACAGCGTGATGTCCGCGTCGCGCATCAGGTCGGCGGCCGTGGTGCCGGACAGCTGCCGTTCGACGATGCCGATCGAGGCCGACACCGACAGCTCGTGGCCGGCGATGCGGATCGGTGCCTCCAGCTCGGTCAGCACCCGGCCGGCCACGTCGACGATGTCCTGTTCACCGGACGAGCCCTCGACCAGGATCACGAACTCGTCGCCGCCCATGCGGGCGACCAGCTTGCCCTCGCCGGACACCGAGTGGTCGAGCCTGCGCCCGACCTCGACCAGCAGCTGATCGCCGACGTCGTGGCCGAGCGAGTCGTTGATGACCTTGAAACCGTCGAGGTCCAGGTAGCAGAGGCCGGCCCGCTGGTGCTTGCCGCGGTTGTTGAACACCCGGCCGAGGCGTTCGAGGAACAGCGCCCGGTTCGGCAGCCCGGTCAGCGGGTCGTGCAGCGCCTGGTAGCGCAGCCGGTTCTGCAGCAGGTGCCGGTCGGTGACGTCCTCGATCATCGCCACCTGGTACTGCGGCTCGCCGTGGTCGTCGCGGACCAGCGACAGCGTCAGGTGCGTCCACACCTGCTCGCCGTCGGCGCGGTGGAAGCGCTTCTCGGCCCGGTAGTGGTCGCACTCGCCCGCGATGAGCTGGTCGTAGAGCCGCCACACGCTGCCCGCGTCCTCGGGGTGCATGAGGTCGCGCACGTTGTACTGGCGCATCTCCTCGACGCTGAAGCCGAGCATGTCCTGCAACGCCTGGTTGACGTCCAGTATCCGGCCGTCGATGGCGGCGATGCCGATGCCGATCGCGGCCTCGGTGAACATGGCGCGGAACCGGGCCTCCGAGGCCCGCAGCGCCGCCTCGGCTTGGTCGCGGGCGTCCAGCACGGCCGCCCTGATCGCCTCCTGCTCGGCGAGCGTGCGTTCCCGCAGCGCGCGGGCGTACCCGGCGGACAGGGCGCCCTGCAGCGCGGCCAGCCGGGACCGCAACCGCGTGTCCCCGGCCGCGCCCAGCTCGGCCAGCAGGTCGTCACCGAGCAGCTGGACCGTGCGGCCGAGGGTGTCGGTGCCGGTGAAGTGCGCGTCGACCAGCCGGGAGCCGATCTCGTAGCCGGGCTCGGTGCGGAACGGGCTCGCGTAGAGCGCCTCGACCAGCAGCACGGTCAGGTCCTGCAGGTGCTGGGCGACCTCGGCCCTGGTCATGGGGACGTAGCTGGACCCGATGACGGCCGTCGCCCAGCTGCGCGCGAACGACTCGGCACCGGCCAACACGGCCGGGTCCGAGGGAGAGCGGTCGTCGCGCACCCGGTGGTCAACCCGTTCGGTCATCGTCTCGGCCCTAACGCCACGAACGCGCAGCATACGGGCGGTTGCCGTGCGCAGTCACCTTTACGCCTTCCGGCCCAGCGCGCCGAACGCCGGGAAGGGCGTTCGCGAGCCGTTCAGGTCGTCCGGCGACTCGGGCCGCCAGACCGGCAACCGCACCACACCCGGCTCCACCAGGTCGAACCCGTCGAACAAACGGGTGAACTCAGCCTCGTTGCGGTACGTCATCGGGGTGACGTCGCGGTCGTACACGCTGCGCACGGCCCGGTACGAGCCGGTCTCCTCGTCCGCCTCGTACCCGGCGTGGGAGATGGCGAGGTGGCTGCCCGGTGCGAGCCGGTCGCGGTACCCGCCGATGATGCCCAGCGGGTCCTCCTCGTCGGACACGAAGTGCAGCAGCGCGATCATCAGCACGGCGATCGGCTCGTCGAAGTCCAGCAGGCCGCCGACCTCGGGCGAGCCCAGCACGGCCGCCGGGTCGCGCACGTCGGCCTGCAGCACGGCCACCCGTCCGTTGCCGTTCAGCAGCGACCGGCTGTGGGCCACGGCGACCGGGTCGACGTCGACGTAGACGACCTTCGCGGCCGGGTCGGTGCCCTGCGCGATCTCGTGGACGTTGCCCACGGTCGGGATGCCCGAGCCCAGGTCGAGGAACTGCCGGACGCCCGCGCCGAGCAGGTGGCGCACGACCCGGCGCAGGAACGCGCGGTGGTTGAGGATGACGTCGCGCAGCTCGGGCATGACCTCCAGGGCCCGCTGCCCGACCGCGCGGTCGGCCGCGAAGTTGTGCGCGCCGCCCAACCAGTAGTCGTAGACCCGTGCGACGCTCGGCCGTTCCAGGTCGATGTCCCCCGGTGCCCAGTTCGGCCGCTCCACCGCTACCTCCACGTCGGATCCGCGCACCCACGTCATGGGCCGATCCGCCAGCGTTGCACATCGCGCCGTTGGCAGAATGCGGACCTCGTGAGGTTCCTGCGGCTTGCCGATCGGCGCAAGCACCACCAGAAGACCGTGCTGCTCCCCACCCTCCCCGCCTCCCTCGTGGCGTTCCCACGAGCCCGACCTGCCGCTGACGTGGAGGAACTGACGTGAAGTGGCTCTTCGCCGTCATCTCGGCCGCTCTCGTCACCGCGGGCACCGCCGTGGCGCTGTGGTGGCTCAAGGCACCCGCGGTGGAGGTCGTGAAGACCGCCGGTGTCGCCGGTGGTGCCGTCATCGCGGTCTACGCGTTGTGGCTCAACGACCGCAAGCACCTGCTGGAGAGCGACAAGGTCGCCGACGAGCGGTTCGCGCGCTCGGTCGAGCTGCTCGGCAACGAGGCCGACCAGGTGCGCGTGGGCGCGATGCACGCGCTGGTGTGGCTCGCGAACTCGACGCCGCGCTACACGCAGACCGTGCTCGACGTGCTGTGCGCGTACCTGCGCCGCCCGTTCACGCACCCGTCGTGGGAGCACGACCGCGCGGACCCGGACACGGTGTTCGTCACGGTCGACCCGGAGGTCCAGCGCGAGCAGCAGGTCCGCCGCACCGCGCAACGGCTGATCCGCGACCTGCTGTCGTGGGGGGACAGGAACAGGAAGGACTTCTACGACCTCGACCTGACCGGTGCCGCGCTGGAGTACTTCCAGCTCGACGGGCGGCGGGTGCACCGGTTCGTCTGCCGGCGCGCGCAGTTCTACGGCATCACCGAGTTCCGCGAGCTGCACGTGCGCAGCCGGGCGTTGTTCTCCGGTTCGACCTTCCACGGCCGGCTCTCGGTACCGGAGGCGCGGTTCGAGGGCGGGCTCGCGTTCACCGAGTGCACGTTCCACGGCAGGGTGGACTTCCGCGGTGCCACCGTCGGCACGTTCCTGGCGCTCGTCGACCCGCCACCGCCGGAGCAGGTGGGCGAGCTGAGGTTGTTGCCCGGCACCGCTCTGCGCACGCCGGTGGAGGGCTGGTCGCTATCCGGCGGCGCGCAGGCGCCCCGCCCGCGCCTCGGCGACCACGTCCAGCAGGACGCGCGCGGCGGCGCTGACCGCGTGGCCGGTGACGACCGCGGTCTCGGCAACGGGCACGTCCCCGCGCAGGCCGACGAAGTGCGCCCTGGTGGGCTTGACCGCGAAGGACTGCGGGACGAGCGCAACCCCGAGACCGAACCCGACGAAGTCCAGAAGTGAGTGCACGTCGTTGACCTCGACGGCGACGTGCCGCTCGACCCCGGCCGCGGTGAGGGTGCGGTCGACCTCGTCGCGCGTGCCCCAGTCGGCGTTGAAGTCGACGAACGCCTGCCCCCTCAGCTCGGTCAGCTCGACGCTTTCTTCACCGGCGAACGAACTTTCCGGCGCACACGCGAGCACGAGCGGTTCACTGGCCAAAGTGGACACCCGGAGGTCGTCGGGCATCCTCGGCCGGCGCGTCACGAAGGCGAGGTCGAGCCGCCCGGCGCGGACGTCCTCGACCAGCTCGGCGTTGCCGGACTGGCGCATCCGGATCTCCACGCCGGGGTGCAGCTCGTGGAACCGCGCCAGCACGGCCGGCAGGTGCACCACGTGCAGGCACTGCAGGCTGCCGACGGACAACGTGCCGCGCAGCAGCCCCTGCACGGCGGCCACGGCGTCGCGCGCCGACTCGACGGTGCCCAGCGCGCGCCGTGCCTCCGGGAGCAGCGCGCGGCCGGCCTCGGTCAGCTCGACCTGGCGGGTGGTGCGCAGGAACAGCGGCGCGCCGAGCTCGACCTCCAGCGCGCGGATGGACGCCGACAGCCCCGACTGGGCGATGTGCAGGCGCCGCGCGGCCCTAGTGAAATGGGATTCCTCGGCGACCGCGACGAAGTGCTCCAGCTGCCGGAGTTCCACGATTCATCACCTGCGGTGCTCAATGAGATCACTTCTCTGCGTTGGACAGCTTAATGCAGGTGGAGCAGAGTGGAGGGCATGCAGAAGCGCCGAATCGGAGAAGTCGAGGTCAGCGCCATCGGACTGGGCGGCATGCCCATGTCGGTCCAGGGCCGGCCGGACCGCGCACAGGCCATCGAGACCATCCACGCCGCGCTCGACGCGGGCGTGACGTTCATCGACACCGCCGACGCCTACTCGCTCGACGACAGCGACTTCGGGCACAACGAGGAGCTGATCGCCGAGGGGTTGCGCGGTCGTTCCGAGGAGGTGTTCGTCGCGACGAAGGGCGGTCACACGCGCGTCGAGGGTGGCGGCTGGGCGCTCGACGGACGGCCCGAGTACCTGCGCAAGGCGGTCGACGGGTCGTTGCGGCGGCTGGGTGTAGACCAGATCTTCCTCTACCAGTTCCACCGGCCGGACCCGAAGACGCCGATCACCGAGTCGGTCGGGGCGCTCGCCGAGCTGCTGGACAACGGCAAGATCCGCTACGCGGGCGTGTCGAACTTCAACCCCGAGGAGATCGTGCAGGCCAACGAGGTCCTGGGCGGTCGGCTGGCCGCCGTGCAGAACCAGTTCTCGCCGTCGTTCCGGTCGAGCGAGCCGGAGCTGGAGCTGTGCGACAAGCTCGGCATCGCGTTCCTGCCGTGGAGCCCGTTCGGCGGCATCGGCAAGGCGGGCGCGCTGAGCGGGCCGTTCAAGGAGGTCGGCGACGCGCACGGGGTCAGCCCGCACCAGGCGTGCCTGGCGTGGATGCTGGCCAAGTCCGAGGTCGTCATCCCCATCCCGGGTGCTTCCCGGCCGGCGAGCACCACGGACTCGGCAGCGGCGACCCACCTGGAGCTGACCGCGGAGGAGCTGACCCGCCTGGACGGGTGAAGCCGGTGGCCGACTGAGCCGAATGGTCGCACGATCTAGTGCATGCGGACCTTGATCAGCATTGCGGCGATCGTCGCCGGGATGACCCCGGCCCCCGCGTCCGCGGTGCCCTTGCCCGAGGGCTCCGCGGACCACTTCGCGGGTTCACAGATCCTCCGGCACGAGGGGGTGGGGACCCGGACGGCCGCAGCACCACCGGCAGACGGCAAGGTGCCCGGCATGGACGTCAGCAGCCACCAGGGTGACGTCGACTGGGCGGACTCGTGGGCCAAGGGTGCGCGGTTCGCCTACGTCAAGGCGACCGAGGGCACCGACTACAAGAACCCGGACTACGCCCAGCAGTACAACGGCTCGCTCGGCGTCGGCATGATCCGCGGCGCGTACCACTTCGCGCTGCCCGACCGCTCCGACGGCGCCGAGCAGGCGAACTTCTTCGTCGACAACGGCGGGGGCTGGACGCCGAACAGCAAGACCCTGCCACCCGCGCTGGACATGGAGTACAACCCGTACGGCGACACCTGTTACGACATGTCCCAGGCGGAGCTGACGACGTGGGTGCGCTCGTTCAGCGACACGGTCTACGCGCGCACGAAACGGTATCCGGCGATCTACACGTCCACGAACTGGTGGAACAAGTGCGTCGGCGGCTCGTACAACTTCGGCGAGCACCACCCGTTGTGGATCGCGCGCTACGCCGACGAGCTCGGACCGCTCCCGGCCGGCTTCACCTTCCACACCATCTGGCAGTGGCAGGCCGCCGGCTTCTTCCCCGGCGACCAGAACCTCTTCAACGGCAAGTACGACCAACTGGCCCGCCTAGCCGCCCGTTGACCGCTCAACGCACGCGGGGAGCTTTCGTACTCTCCGAGAGTACGAAAGCTCCCCGCGTGCGGTTGAAGCGTCAGTCGAACAGGGCTGGGAGGGTGGCTTCCCAGGCCTCGCGGAGCTCGGTCAGGGGCAGCGAGCCGAGGTCCTGGATCTCCAGGGCGCCCGACTCCGGGTCGACGACGCCGACCTTGCGCCACGGCAGAGCGCGCGCGGTGCACATGTCGGTGAAGCGCTGCTCCTCGGTGCGAGGAACGGCCACGAGCACACGGCCGGCCGACTCGCTGAAGAGCTCGGTGAACAGGTCGCCCTCCAGGAAGACCCGCGCACCCGTCTCGCCGATGAGGCACGTCTCGACCAGGGCCTGGGCCAGACCGCCCTCGGACAGGTCGTGCGCGGCGGAGACCATGCCGTCACGGGAGCCCGCGACGAGGACCTCGCCGAGCAGCTTCTCGCGCTGCAGGTCGACCTTCGGCGGCAGACCGCCGAGGTGGCGGTGGACGACGTGCGCCCACTCCGACCCGCCGAACTCGGCGCGCGTCTCACCGAGCAGCAGCAGCGTCTCGCCGGCCTCGGCACCGATCCCGGTGGGGATGCGGCGCCGCACGTCGTCGATCACGCCGAGCACGCCCACGACCGGCGTCGGCAGGATCGCCGTGGAACCGGTCTGGTTGTAGAAGCTGACGTTGCCGCCGGTCACCGGGATGCCCAGCTCCACGCAGCCGTCCGCGAGGCCCTTCACGGCCTGCTCGAACTGCCACATGACACCGGGGTCCTCCGGCGAGCCGAAGTTGAGGCAGTTCGTGACCGCGACCGGCGTGGCACCGGTGGCGGCGACGTTGCGGTAGGCCTCGGCCAGCGCCAGCTGCGCACCCGCGTACGGGTCGAGCTTGGTGTAGCGGCCGTTGCAGTCGGTCGAGAGCGCCACACCGCGGTGCGTGTCCTCGCCGATGCGGATCATGCCGCCGTCGCTGGGCTGCGCCAGGACCGTGCCACCGCGCACGTACCGGTCGTACTGCTGGGTGACCCACCGCTTGGAGGCCAGGTTGGGGCTGGCCGCCTGGGACTTGATCAGCTCCAGCAGCTCGTCCTTCGCGGGCTTCGCGAGGGCGTCCGGCGTGTTCGCCTGCAGCTCGTCCTGGTCGGCGGGCCGCTGGATCGGCCGGTTGTAGACCGGGCCCTCGTGGGCGACGGTCCGCGGCGGCACGTCCACGACGACCTCGTCGTGGTACGTGATGACCAGGCGGTCGCCTTCCGTCACCTCACCGATCTCGGTGGCGATGACGTCCCACTTGCGGCAGACCTCCATGAACGCGTCGACGTTGTGCGGCTCGACGACCGCGCACATGCGTTCCTGGGACTCGCTGGACAGGATCTCCGCCGGCGTCATGCCCGTGGCCCGCAGCGGAACGCGGTCGAGCCACACGTGCATGCCGCCGTCGCCCGCGGACGCCAGCTCGCTCGTGGCGCAGGACAGGCCCGCGCCGCCGAGGTCCTGGATGCCGACGACGATGCCCTTCTCGAAGAGCTCCAGGGAGCACTCGATCAGCACCTTCTCGGTGAACGGGTCGCCGACCTGCACGCTCGGCAGCTTCTTGCGCTTGCCGGCCGTGTCGTCGAACGTCTCGCTCGCGAGCACGGACACGCCACCGATGCCGTCGAGGCCGGTGCACGCGCCGTAGAGGATGACCTTGTTGCCGGCACCGGACGCGTGCGCCAGGTGCAGGTCCTCGACCTTCATCGCGCCGACGCACAGCGCGTTGACCAGCGGGTTGCCCTGGTAGGTCTCGTCGAACACGACCTCGCCGCCGATGTTCGGCAGGCCGAGGCAGTTGCCGTAGCCGCCGACGCCCGCGACGATGCCGGGCAGCACGCGCCTGGTGTCGGGCGCGTCCGGCGCGCCGAAGCGCAGCGGGTCCATGACCGCGAGCGGCCGGGCACCCATCGCGAGGATGTCGCGCACGATGCCGCCGACCCCCGTCGCCGCACCCTGGTAGGGCTCGACGTAGGACGGGTGGTTGTGGCTCTCGGCCTTGAACGTGACCGCCCAGCCGTCACCGATGTCGACCACACCGGCGTTCTCGCCGATGCCCGCGAGCATCTTCGACTTCATCTCGTCGGTCGTGGTCTCGCCGAAGTACTTCAGGTGCACCTTGGACGACTTGTAGGAGCAGTGCTCGCTCCACATGACCGAGTACATGGCGAGCTCGGCGTCCGTCGGCCTGCGGCCGAGGATCTCCTTGATGCGCGCGTACTCGTCGTCCTTCAGGCCCAGCTCTTTGTAGGGCTGCTCCTGGTCGGGGGTGCTCTCGGCGTTCTTGACGGTGTCCACGGTCATGCCTTCACCTGCACTGCGTCGAGGAGGGACAGGAACATCCCCAGTCCGTCGTCCGTCGGGCCGGTGAGCGCGTCGATCGCGTGCTCGGGGTGCGGCATGAGGCCGACGACGTTGCCCCTGGCGTTCGTGATGCCCGCGATGTTGTTGCGGCTGCCGTTGGGGTTCTCGCCGACGTACCGGAAGACGACGCGGCCTTCACCTTCGAGCTCGTCGAGGGTCCGGTCGTCGGCCTGGTAGCCGCCCTCACCCGACTTCAGCGGCACGAGGACCTCGGCGCCGGCGTCGTAACGGGTGGTCCACGCGGTGCTGTTGTTCTCGACCTTCAACCACTGGTCGCGGCACACGAAGTGCAGCTTGTGGTTGCGGACCAGCGCACCCGGCAGCAGGTGGGCCTCGGCGAGGATCTGGAAGCCGTTGCAGATGCCCAGCACGGGCATCCCCTTGTTCGCGGCCTCGACCACCTCCTGCATGACCGGCGCGAACCGGGCGATGGCACCGCAGCGCAGGTAGTCGCCGTAGGAGAACCCGCCGGGGACGATGACCGCGTCAACGCCCTTCAGGTCGTGGTCGCCGTGCCAGAGCGGCACGGCCTCCCCGTCCGCGTACCTGACGGCTCGCTGTGCGTCGACGTCGTCGAGGGTGCCGGGGAAGGTGATGACCCCGACCCTCATGCGTCGACCCTGCGCACGGTCCAGTCCTCGATCACGGGGTTCGCGAGGAAGGTCTCAGCGATCTTGGCGAGCGTGGCGTCGTCGACGTCGTCGGCGACCTCCAGCTCGAAGTGCTTGCCCTGGCGGACAGCGGTGATGCCGTCAAAACCGAGGCGCGGCAGCGCGTTCGCCACCGCCTGGCCTTGCGGGTCGAGAATTTCGGGCTTCGGCATGACGTCGACGACGACTCGGGCCACGACAGACTGCTCCCGGGATTCGAGGGGGCTGGCGGTACCCGGAGAGCCTACCTGACCTGGGTGTTCATCAACTCGACAGGTGTTCGGGGGCACATCTTCACCGGGTTCCACCATCGGGTGAAGCAGCTTGTCCGGGCCACGGGTCCTGCTATTCTTGACTCAGCTTCGGCCCGTAAGCCGGAGAAGTGAGCACGGTGCCCGTCCGGACGGTCGGCCGCCGTGCTTCGCGCTTTCTAGGGCCTTCGCGTGTCGATGACGGTCCCGATCAGCGGTCGTGACCGGCGTAGCCAGTCACCGCCCGCGCCGTAACACCAAGCCACGATGTCCGCGATCCACAGCAACGGGTCGTTCTCGCTGGGCAGGTGCTCGTAGAACAACCCCGTGCCCCACGCGGACTTGCCGAGCGTCGTTCGGATGGTCAGCAGGTCGTGGTCGTCGCGGATCTCACGGCTGTCGAACACCAACCGCGTCACGCCGGCTTTCAGCACGTCGTCCGTCAGGCGGGAGACGCACGTCTGCCGCGCCCGCTCCTCACCCTTCCGGCAGCAGGCGAGGTAGATGTCGACCTGGACCAAGGCCGGTCCCAGAGCGGACAGGATCTGCTTGCGCCGAGCCGGTGTCTCCTTCTTGAAGTGCAGCTCGCGCTGGTTCGGCATGCGCAGGCCCATGAGCAGCTTGCGCAATTTGGTCAGTTGGCCGGGCGAGACCAGTGCGACGGCCAGCAGGTAGGTGTTGTTTCGCCGCGACTCGTCGACGAAGGCGTGCAGACTCACGGAACGTTCATCGGCCGGGGCCGAACGACACTGCAGGAAGTCCAGCCGATCGAGCGCGTTTCGCCGTCAGCGGAGTGCGCTGGCGTCCGCGGTGTTCCGGACGGATGCTGGGATCATGAAGATCCTGGTGCTCGGCGGAACCGTGTTCCTCAGCAAGGCCGTCACGGCGGAGGCGGTCCGCCGGGGCCACGACGTGGTGTGCGGCGCTCGCGGCGCCTCGGGCGAAGTACCCGAAGGTGCGCGCCTGGTCTCGATGGACAGGAACCGGCCCGGCGCGTTCGACCAGCTCGCCGGGGAGCGGTTCGACGCCGTCATCGACGTGTCGAAGTACTCGGTGACCTGGGTGCGGGACGCGTTGGAGGCGTTCGGCGCGACCACGCCGCACTGGACGTTCGTCAGCAGCATCTCGGTCTACGCCGACCACGCGTCGGGCAGCGACGAGCTGTTGCCGCCGCTCGAAGACGATCCGGCGCAGGAGTTCACGTCCGAGCGGTACGGCAGCGTCAAGGTCGCGAGCGAGAACGCGGTCAGGGAGGCCGTGCAGGGCAAGGAGTTCATCGTCAGGGCCGGGCTGATCACCGGGCCGGACGACCCGAGCGACCGGTTCGGGTACTGGCCCGCCAGGCTCAGCAGAGGTGGCCGGGTGGTGGTGCCGGACAGCCCTGAGCTGGGGTTCCAGCACATCGACGTGCGGGACCTGGCGCGGTGGATCGTGTTCGCGGCCGAGGAGCGGGTGACCGGCACGTTCGACTCGACCGGGCCGGTCATGCCGTTCCAGATGGCCATCGGGGAGATCGCCGGGGCCACGGCGGCGCCGGGGACGCAGCTCGTGCCGGTGGCGGAGAGCGTGCTCGAACAGCTCGGGGTCAACCCGTGGGCCGGGCCGCGGTCGTTGCCGCTGTGGTTGCCGCGGGAGTGGGCGAAGATGGTCGGCCGCGACGTCAGCGCCGCGCTGGCGAACGGGTTGCGGACCAGGCCGCTGGCCGAGACCGCGCTCGACTCGCTGGAGTACGAGCGCGGCCTCGGCGTGGACAGGCCCCGCAAGGCGGGACTGACGCCCGACGAGGAGGCGGAGGTCCTTACAGCAGCGGGTTGACCTGCGCGGCGACGAGGTCGATGCGCACGCCCTGGTTCGGGCAGCCGCCGAAGTGGTGCAGCCCGATCACCTTGTGCGTGCGCCTCGACAGCACCGGCGAACCGGACGAACCGCCCTCGGTGTCGCACATGTAGCTGATGTCGGACTGCGACGAGCTGCCGTTGACCCGTACGGCCCGCACGGCGCAGTAGCCGCCGCCGTTGCTGTCGTCGCGCAACGACAGCTTCTTCAGCTTCCCGGCCGGGTGGCCGACGATGTACATCTCCTCACCCACGGCCGGAACGCGCGCGTCCAGTTCGAGGTAGCCGAACGAGCTGATGGCCGCGAAGTTGTTCACGGTGAAGAGGGTGTAGTCCAGCGCGGCGCTGTACTTCAGGACCTGGGCCGCCAGCACCTTCGTGACGGTGGCCGTGGCCGTGCCGCCGCAGGTGGGGCACTGGTAGTTGAACCACACCTCGATGCCGGTGGTGCTGGTGAAGCAGTGCTCGTTGGTCAGCATGCGGTTGTTGGGGCCGACCCGCCACGCGGTGCACAGCGAGCTGCCGTTGCGCAGCAGCTTCGCCACGGCCGGCGTCTTGCCCCACTCGGTCGGGTTGCTGGACTGGTAGCAGACGGCGTCCTTGTAGTCGTTCGTGCCGCAGATGCTCTGCACGGACGGCTGCGCGGACATCTCCGCCTCGGTGTAGCCGCGGGTGAGCTTGTCGACGCGGGCGCGGCTGAGCGGGCTGCTCACCGACACCACCGCCCTGTCGCCGGTGATCGACATGGCCCAGAAGCCGGTCGCGTCGACGGTGGCGGTCAGCGAGGACTTCAGGTCGCGGGTGTAGGTGTACTTCTCGGTGCCGTCAGGGTTCGACACCGTGAGCACGTCACCCGGCAGAATGCGCAGATCCGTGAAATGCAGCTTCACGTATCCGGATCCGGGCCGTTCGACGGTCGTCGAACGGCTGAGGCCGCCCACGCGGACCGAGACGGATTCCTCGGTGCCGATTTCCTGTGACTGCGGCGATTGCGCCTGAGCAGGTGTAGACGTGGTGGTGGTAGCAGGGACAACGGTCGTCATCGGCAGGGCCAGCGCCAGTGCCGTGAGGAGTTGCAGGGTTTTCCTCATGCCCTTTGATACTTCCGACGTCACCTGACCGTGTCAGCCCGCCGAACGTCGGTAATGGAGGAATCCATGCAAGTTGTCCATTTCGGTCATGCCTGTGTGCTGCTCGACACCGGCAGCACCCGCATCCTGATCGACCCCGGCACCTTCTCGTCCGGGTTCGAGGACCTGGTGGACCTGGACGCGATCATGATCACGCACCAGCACGCCGACCACGTCGACGCCGAGAAGCTGCCCGCGCTGCTCAGGTCGAACCCGCGGGCGTTGCTGGTCGTGGACGAGGGCACCGCGCCGAGCGTCGAGCACCCGACCGTCGCACGGCCGGGTGATGTGCTGAAGGTCGGCGACACGACCCTCAAGGCCGTCGGCGGTCAGCACGCGGTCATCCACCAGGACATCCCGGTCGTCCCGAACACCGGCTACGTCGTCGGCGACGGTGCGTTCTACCACCCCGGCGACGCCCTGTTCGTGCCCGACGAGGACGTCGACGTGCTCGGCCTCCCCTCCGGCGCGCCCTGGATGCGCACCGGTGAGGCCGTCGACTTCATGCGCGCCGTGAAGCCGCGCGTGGCCGTGCCGATCCACGAGGCGGTGCTGGCCATGCCGCAGATGGCCTACCACCACTTCGAGAACCTCAAGCCGGTCGGAACCGAGGTCAGACCACTGCAGCGGGGCGAGGAGACGGAAGTCTGACGTAGGTGGTCGGCACGGCGTCGTGGGCGAGGGCCACGTCCACGGCGTCGAGCACGGCCTGCCGCGCCCCCGCACGGTGCAGGTCGCGCGCGTCCACGGTGATCCGCGTGAGCCCACCGCGCCGCGCGGACCTGGCCGCCGCGTAGACCAGCGCCAGCGACCGCAGCTCACCGAAGTTGCTGCGCTCGGTCAGCGCGTGCAGCCGCCCGAGCGTCGCGAGCCCGGTGCCGACGTCCCGCACGGCGTGGGCGTCGGCGCAGAGCTTGAACTTGTGCTTGGCCAGCGCGATCAACGTCCCCGGCGACGCCACACAACGCCGTGGCGCGAACGTGTCGACGTTCAACCCGATGGCGTCCATCTGCACACGGGCGCCCGTCAGCAGAAGCCCCGCCTCGTACGCGGGGAGCCTGCGTTGACCGAGGCCGTGCAGCACGACGGCGTCGCCGAGCGTGGCGCGCTGCCGCACCCAGTCCTGCGCCGTGGCGAGCTCGCGGGGGACCACGAGCAGCGACAACGGCACCCGCCGCGACTGGAGGGCCGCGGCCAGATCAGCGCACCGGTCGAGGGTCTGCGGACCGATGCCGGACAGTGAGACCACGAGCTGTGAGTGCACCCGACGAGTGCGCCATGCCGTGGTGACGTCCGCGTGACACCGGAGCTAACTCACGCGAGCCAGTCGGCGAAGGACCGGCCGGTCAGCAGCTCGTAGGCCTCGACGTAGCGCTCGCGGGTGGCTTCGACGACCTCGTCGGGCAGCGGGGGCGGCGGGGTGTCCGAGCGCCGGTCCCAGCCGGACGCGTCCGAGGTCAGCCAGTCGCGCACGTACTGCTTGTCGAACGACGGCTGCACCCGGCCCGGCGCGTAGCCCTCGGCGGGCCAGTAGCGCGACGAGTCCGGCGTGAAGACCTCGTCGGCGAGGATCAGCTCGCCCTGCTTGTCCAGCCCGAACTCGAACTTGGTGTCGGCGAGGATCAGGCCGCGCGTCTTGGCGTACGCGCGCGCTTCGCTGTACAGCTCGATGGTGCGGTCACGCAGCTTCGTGGCCAGCTCGACACCGTGCTTGGCGGCGATGACGTCGAACGACACGTTCTCGTCGTGCTGCCCGATCTCCGCCTTGGACGCCGGCGTGAAGATCGGCGGGTCCAGCTCGTCGGCCTCGACCAGGCCCTCCGGCAGCTCGATCCCGCACACCGCGCCGGTCTGCCGGTAGTCGGCCATGCCGGAGCCGGTGAGGTACCCGCGCGCCACGCACTCGACGTCGACCATGGCCAGCTTGCGCACCAGCAACGCCCGTCCGCGCACCTCGGCGGGAATCCGCGGGTCGTCGGCGGCGACCAGGTGGTTCGGGCCGAGCCGCTCGAACCAGAACACGCTCATCGCGGTGAGCACGCGGCCCTTGTCCGGGATCGCGGTGCTCAGGACGTGGTCGTAGGCCGAGATCCGGTCGGACGCGACGAACAGCAGCAGCTCGTCGTCGACGTCGTACAGGTCGCGGACCTTGCCCCTGGCGACGTGCTGGTAGTCAGCGAGCGTTGGCACGCCGGTCAGCCTAGCCGGGCGGGTCGGCCGGCTTCCGGCCACCGCACCACTACAGATCGGGCGTCCGGCCATTTAAGGTGCACCCCGTGCTCACCCGAAAGGCCCTGTTGATCCCGGCAACCGCCAGTGCGGGACTGCTCGTCGTGCTCGCCGTCGCGGGGTGGGGCGGCGACTCCGGTCCGCAGTCGTCCGCACCGGCCCCCGGTCTGGGCGCGAGCACGACCCAGCAGGTCAGCCTCGTGCCGACGCCCGAGCTCGCCGAGATCACGGTCAAGACCACGACCACGACGACCACCACCACGACGACCACGACCACCACGCGCAGGCCGGCGCCGCCGCCCGTGCAGCCGCCGCCACCCGCGCCGGTGGTCACCACGACGGAGCCGCCGCAGCGGGGTCTCCTCGTGAACGAAGGTGCGCGCTGTGCTCCCGAGGGTGCCGGCGGTGTCGACCTGCGCGGGCAGGCGCTCGTGTGCCGCAAGGACGACCGGCGGGCCGACCGCCTCCGCTGGCAGCAGGCCTAGGCCGGGGAAGCCGGAGGGGCCGGAGGGGCCCACTCCAGGACGTCGACCTCGTCGCCGACGGCGAGCGATCCCGCGCGGACCACGGCCGCCTTCATCCCGAAGGTCACGCCGCCGTCCGGGTCGCGCCGGTAGGAGGCGAGCGTGCGGATCGGCTCCGGGCCCGCGCGCAGACCGGTGTCCTGGTCGACCAGCGGCACCGAGCAGCGCACGCAGTCCTTGGCGTAGCCCAGCTCCACGTCGCCGATGACCGCGCGCCGCACCCGGTCCTCGGTGTGCGGCTCCGGCCAGCCGGAGATCACCACGTTGGGGCGGAAGCGGTCCATCGGCACCGGTTCGCCGCCGCGGTCCAGGACGCGTTCGTTCAGGCCGTCCAAAGAGGACAGCGACAGCACCAGCAGCGGGTGCGCGTCCGCGTAGCCCACCAGGCCCTCGGTCTGCCCGCCCGACTCCCTGCGCACGTCCTGCGGCATCCGCACCAGCCGGACCGCCTGACCGAGCACGTCGGAGAAGTACGCGGCGGCGTCGTCGCCCTGGTCGACGCCGAAGCCGTCCCACTTGTGCACCACGACCGGGATGCGCGGCCCGTCGGCGACCACCGGGAACGACTCGCCGCCGACTCGCAGCGCCGAGTCCACGAGGGACGGTCGCAGTGCGGCGAGCGCGGGCGTGTTCCGCTGCGACAGGAACACGCCGTCCTCGGCCGACACCAGCATCATCATCCGGTCGTCGCGCAGCCCGGTGAGGTCCACGGCGGACGACGTGACGGCGACGCCGCCGCACCCCTTGACCGGGTAGGCGAACAGCCCGGACACGATCACAGGATCGGCTCCGGCTCGTACGCCGGGTACTTCTCGACGACCGCGGCCACCTGCTCGACGACCGCGGCGACCTGCGCCGACGCCACGCCGGTGAACGACAGCCGGTCCGCGAGCAGCGCGTCCAGGGCCGCGCGGTCGAGCGGCAGGCGCTCGTCGGCGGCGAGGCGGTCCAGCAGGTCGTTCTGCGCCAGGCCCTCCTCGCGCATCGCGAGCGCCACGGCGACGGCGTTCTCCTTGATGGCCTCGTGCGCGGTCTCCCGGCCGACACCCGCGCGCACGGCCGCCATCAGCACCTTCGTCGTGCCGAGGAACGGCAGGTAGCGGTCCAGCTCACGGGCGACGACGGCCGGGTACGCGCCGAACTCGTCCAGCACGGTCAGGAACGTCTCCAGCAGCCCGTCGAACGCGAAGAACGCGTCGGGCAGCGCCACCCTGCGCACGACCGAGCAGGACACGTCGCCCTCGTTCCACTGGTCGCCCGCGAGCTCGCCGACCATCGACAGGTAGCCGCGCAGGATCACCGCGAAGCCGTTCACGCGTTCGCACGACCGGGTGTTCATCTTGTGCGGCATGGCGCTGGACCCGACCTGGCCGGGCTTGAAGCCCTCGGTCACCAGCTCGTGGCCCGCCATCAGCCGGATGGTCTTCGCGAGCGACGACGGCGCCGCCGCGAGCTGCACCAGCGTCGACACCACGTCGAAGTCCAGGGAGCGCGGGTACACCTGGCCGACCGAGGTCAGCACGCGCTCGAAGCCGAGGTGGCCCGCGATCGTGCGTTCCAGCTCGGCCAGCTTCTCACCGGAGCCGAGCAGGTCGAGCATGTCCTGCGCGGTGCCGACCGGGCCCTTGATGCCGCGCAACGGGTACCGCGAGATCAGCTCGTCGAGCCGGGAGAACGCCACCAGCAGCTCGTCGGCGGCCGTGGCGAACCGCTTGCCCAGCGTCGTGGCCTGCGCGGCGACGTTGTGCGAACGGCCGGCCATCACCAGGTCGGTGTGCTCGGCGGCCAGGCGCGCCAGCCGGCCCAGCACCGCCGCGGTCTTGCCGCGGACGAGCTCCAGCGACCGCAGCACCTGCAGCTGCTCGACGTTCTCGGTGAGGTCGCGCGAGGTCATGCCCTTGTGCACGTGCTCGTGACCGGCGAGGGCGTTGAACTCCTCGATGCGCGCCTTCACGTCGTGCCGCGTCACCCGCTCGCGGGCCGCGATCGACTCCAGGTCGACCTGCTCCAGCACGCGTTCGTAGTCGGCCACCGCGCCGTCCGGCACGTCGATGCCGGCGGCCGCCTGCGCGCGCAGGACCGCGAGCCACAGCTGGCGCTCCAGCACGATCTTGTGCTCGGCCGACCAGAGCGTCGCGAGCGACGTGGAGGCGTAGCGACCTGCGAGGACGTTGGCGATGCGCGGCTTGGTCACGCCGCCAGGTTAGTGCACGTCGGACTCACTCCCAGCGGATGCGGCCGTCGGTGAGCATCGTTGTGAGCACGTCCACAGACACCGGCAGCTGCGCCCGCAGACCGCTGCCCGTCGCCGGGTTCGTGGTGAACGCCGACAGCTTCACGGTGTAACCGCTCTCGAAGACGCGGGTGGACACGGCCCTGACGACCGTCGAGGTCCCGTCGAGGTACTCGGCCTCGATGATCTTCGACCCGTCGTCGACGGGCATCTCCTTGCACGTGACCGCGCCGATGCACTCCAGCCGCGAGCTCTTCGGGGTGCTCGTGGTCGTGAGCAGCAACGCGGTCGGCCCGATGTCGTCGGTCAGGTACACGTAACCGCTCAGGGACGGGTCCGGCGCGGAGCCGGGCGAGGGCGGCTTCGTCGTCGAGGTGCCCTGGACCACCTGCATGCCCGGCTGGACGTAGGCGGAGACGTCGCGCAGCTCCCGGCGCACGGTCTGCAGCTTCGCCGCGAGGGCGTCGCCGATGCGCACGCTGCGGGCGTTCGGCGACTCGGTCGACGTGGGCGCGCTGCTCTCGGTGCGCCGCGCCGCGATCTGGTCGTCGTCACCGGTCTTGGGCAGCAGCCCCGGCAGTGCGAAGGCGGACACGACGATCAGGGCGGTGGCCACTCCCACGCTGACCAGTGCTCGCCTGCGACTTTTTTTCTGCTCGGCCCGCCTCATCAGGGCGTCCGGGTCGAAGTCGAGGGGCGGCTCGTCCCAGACGGCCAGCAGCATCCCCTCGCGGATCTCCTGCTCACTCACGACGCGACCCTCCCCGAACTGCTGTCGAGCTTCTCCACGATGGTGCGCAGCGTCGCGAGGCCACGCGCCGTCTGGCTCTTGACCGTTCCCTCCGAGCACCCCATGGCCACCGCCACCTCGGCGACCGAGAGGTCCTCGAAATAACGCAGCACGAGCACCGCCCGTTGCCGTGGCGGGACCTGGAGCAACGCGGTGTGCACCAGCTCACGCGCCCACAGCTTCGCGCTGGTGTGGTCGGGGTCGACCCGCTCGTCGGCGGCGTCGGGCAGCTCCCCGTCGCGCTGCTCGGCCCTGCGCCACGGCCTGCGCTTCTCGTCCAGCCAGGTGCGCAGCAGCACCTTGCGGGCGTAGGCGATCAGGTTGTCCAGGCCCTTGATGCGCTTCCAGGCCAGGTACATCTTCATGAGGCTGGACTGCATGAGGTCCTCTGCGGTGTGCCAGTCCCCGCAGAACAGGTACGCGGTGCGGCGCAAGCTCGCGGCATTGGCTGCCGCGAACTCGCGGAAGCCCTGTTCATCGGCCTTGCGCATGCGATCCCCTCTCGCGTCCTCATCCAGGGGAACGCACCGGGGTAACGCGGGGTTGCATCACTCGTGACGCGAAAGGGCCTTTCGGAGCATTCTCGCCGCGACACCGCGTGGATCGGACTTCAGCTCGATGAACGCGTTCACCATCGTGCCGTCCACGAGCGCGATCAGCTCCTCGACCCGGTCGGCGGGCAGTGCGCGGCCGGAGCGGGCGAAGATCGCGGAGATCAGGTCCTGCAGCTCGGAGCCCATGACCCGCATCAACGGCCGCAGGTAGGGGCGGCGGCCGGTCGCGACGAGGCGTTCGTAGCGCAGCAGCATCGTCTCGGTGTCGGTGACGTCCGGGCCGACCAGCAGGTCGAGGACCAGCTGGATCAACGCGTCGTCGTCGACGGTCCCGTGCGGCAGCGCGGCCAGCTTCTCCCTGCTGCTCGCGAGCTCGGCGCGGCCGTGCAGCTCGACCGCCGCGGTCACGAGCTCGTCGAGCGAGTCGAAGTAGTACGTGGTGGACGCGAGCGGCAGACCTGCGCGTTCGGCGACCGCGCGGTGCCGGACCGCGTCGAACCCACCCTCCACGAGCAGTTCGGCCGCGGCCTCCACGAGCGCCTGCCTGCGGCGCTCCCCCTTGGGAGTTGCTGCGGTCATAGTCGGGCCAGAGTACTGGGCGAGCGGGCGCGGCCTGGTCAGAACCGGGACGCGAGTGCGTCCGCGACCCGCGTTGCCTGCCCCTTCAGCTCGCCGTCGCCCTGCGTGAAGACGTAGAGGTCCTGGCCCTTGCCGGTCTTGACCACCGCGGTGTCGGCGCGGTCGGGTGCCGTGAACTCGCTCGGGGTGACGATGGCCGTGATCGTCAGCCCGTCGACCTTGAACGCGGCCGAGCGCGACGACGGCGCGCAGCTGACGGTCGGCGGGACGGCGTCAGCGGGTGGGACCGAAAGCTCTCCGGCGAGGGCGACGGCGAGCTCCCGGTCCACCTCCGCGCAGCCCTGCACCGCGCGTTCGCCGACACTGGGGTCGGCGCTTCCCGGCGTGGCCGTGTCCCCCTGCGTGGACACGTCACCAGGGAAGTTCTTCGTCTGCATGTTCGGCGGGTCGACCGGAGCGGACAGCGGCGATTGTGCCGAGTTGTCCCCCGCCTGGCCAGCACCGGCGACGGACTCGGCGCCTTTGTCCTGGTTCACCCAGTTCGTCCCGGCCAGGACGCCGCCGAAGCCGAGCACCACGACCAGCGCGGTCCCGCCGGCGATCGCGCTGCGCCTGCGCTGGGTGGCCCTGCGCGACGCGGTGCGGACGTCCGACACGTCGAAGGCCGCCGGTGGTGCGTCGTGCGCGGCGTCGCGGAACAGGTCCGCGAGCTTGTTCTCGTCCACCTACAGCCTCCTTCCGCTGGTCGCCGTCATGACGCCGGTCGCAGGTCGTCGATCGCGCTGCCGAGCGCTTCCCGCAGTGCGGTCAGCCCGCGGGCGGTCTGACTCTTCACAGTTCCTTCCGAGCACTTCAGCACCTCGGCGGTGGCCGTCACGTCGAGCCCTTCGAGGAACCGCAGCACGAGCACCGCCCGTTGCCGCGGCGGAACCCTGCGCAGGCCCTTCACCAGCGCCTCGCGCGTCGCGACCGTGTCGCCGACCTCGTGATCGAGGGCCGGCGTCTCCGGCAGCTCGTCGGTGAACTTCTCGCGCCGCCACGGACGCCGTGACTCGTCGATCACCGCGCGCACGACGCTGCGCCGGACGTAGGCGTCGAGGGCCTGCTTGTCCCGGATCTTCCGCCACCTCCTGTGCAGTGCCACGAACGCGGTCTGCGCGAAGTCGTCAGCGCGGTGCCAGTCGCCGCACAGCAGGTATGCCGTTCGGCGCACGGCCTCACGGCGAGCCACGAAGTACTCCGCGAACTCCTGCTCGTCGCGCTGATCCACGCGGACTGCTCTCCGCTCGTTCCTCGAGTTGCACTGACCGGACGGAATCCGGGGGCCCCACGGTTGCACGAACCCGCGAGGAGAGCCACATCACCCCCTCGGTCGTGAGCCGGATGTGATGTGATCGGGGTCGTGACCCCCATTGACCTGCGCTCGGACACCGTCACCCGCCCGGACGAGGAGATGCGCCGCGCGATGGCCGCGGCCGAGGTCGGCGACGACGTGCTCGACCACGACCCGACGATGGCCGCACTGGAGGAGCGCGTCGCCGGGCTGCTCGGCGTCGAGGCCGCGCTGTGGGTGCCGTCGGGCTCGATGGGCAACCTGATCGCGTTGTTCCTGCACCTGGACCGCGGTGACCGGTTCCTGGCCCCGCTCGGCGCGCACGTGCTGGACGCGGAGCTGGGCACGGCGGCGTGGCTGGCCGGCGGCATGCCGCACGCGTTGCACTCGATGACCCCGGAGGCCGTGGTCGCGGCAGGCGGCGGCGAGTCGCCGTACTACGGGCTGCGGTCGACCCTGCTGTGCCTGGAGAACACCCACAACGCCGCCGGTGGCGCGCTCACCCCGGTCGCCGGTCATGCCGCCCTGGTGGCGGCGGCGCGGTCGGTCGGGCTGGCCGTGCACCTGGACGGGGCGCGGCTGTGGAACGCGTCGGTGGCGCTCGGGGTGCCGTTGACGGCGCTGACCGCCGGGGTGGACACGGTGCAGGTGTGCCTGTCGAAGGGGCTGGGCGCGCCGGTCGGGTCGGTCGTGGCCGGGTCGGCGTCGTTCGTCGTCGAGGCGCGGCGGGTGCGGAAGATGCTCGGCGGCGGGGTCCGGCAGGGCGGCGTGCTGGCCGCGGCCGGGCTGGTGGCGCTGGACCGGATCGCCCGGCTGGCCGACGACCACGCGAACGCCGCTGCGCTGGCCTCCGGGCTGCGGTCGATCGGCTGGGAGGTCGCGGAACCCGCGACGAACATCGTGCTGGCGGCGGTGCCGGACCTGGACAAGACGCTGCTGTCGTTGCGGGAGGCCGGCGTGCTCGCGAGCCCGATGTCGGGCAAGGTGCGGTTCGTGACGCACGGCGACGTGACCGCAGCGGACATCACCGAGGTGCTCCGCCGGGTTCGGGAAGGTGCCTGAGATGCGCTGGGTCGTGTTCGACTTCGGTGAGGTCATCAGCCAGCGCAACCCCGGGATTCCCGGCATGGCCGCGCGGCTCGGGGTGTCCGTGGAGGCGTTCGAGGCCGTGTACTGGGACCGCGACGCCTACGACCGCGGCGGCTCCGACGCGGACTACTGGGGCCGGATCGGGTCGCGGCTGGGCGTGCCGGTGGACGTGGAGGAGCTGACGGCCCTCGACAACGCGGGCTGGCTGGCCGACCCGGTGCCGGACACCGTCGCCCTGATCGCGGACCTGGCCGCCGCGGGGGTGCCGCTCGCGTTGCTGTCGAACGCGCCGGTGACGTTCGCGCGCCTCGCGGAGGAGGAGCCGTGGACCGAGCACTTCCGGCACCTGGTCTTCTCCGGTGACCTCGGCTGCGCCAAGCCGGACGCGGTGATCTGGCAGCGGCTGAAGGACGTCGTGGGCAGCTCGGACCTGGTGTTCTACGACGACCGCCAGGTCAACGTCGACGGCGCCCTGGCCGCGGGCATCGACGCGCGGCTGTGGACGTCAGCCGCCGCTGCGCGCGTTGAGCTCCGCGCGGAGCTCGGCGATCTCGGCGCGTAGGTTCCTGAGCTCCCGCACCGTCTCCAGCTCCGCCTCCTCGACGCCGCGCAGCTTCTCGACCAGCCAGCTGGCGATCGTCCCGGTGATGACACCGAGCAACGCGATGCCGCCGATCATGAGCAGCCCGGCGACGAGCCGCCCCTCGGTCGTGACCGGGTAGCGGTCGCCATACCCGACCGTCGACATCGTGGTGAGCGTCCACCACAACGCGTCACCGAACGTCGTGATACTCGCGTTCTCGGCGTGCCTTTCCGCGTCGAGCACGGCAAGGCTCGCGCAAAAAGCGACGATGGCCGTGACCCCCGCGACGTAAATGCTGACGCGCCGGCGGATCTTGTGCTGGAACTTCTTGTTCAACAGCGTGATGACGGTGATCAACCGCAGCACGCGCAACTGCCTGATCATCGGCAGCAACACCGCGGCGAGGTCGAACAGGTGCGTTTTCAGGAACCGCGGTTTGTCGACGGCGAGCGTGAACCTGACCGCGAACTCGACCGCGAACACCGCCCAGATCAGCCACAACACGACCTCGACCGGAACGTGCAGGAACACGTGGTCGTCGAGCACCTGGAACGCGTAAACGACGAGGAACAGCACGGCGAGCGCCGTCAACGGCCACTCCGCCTTGCGCTCCCACCGTTCCAGGCGGGCCTCGCTGGACTGCAACACCGCTCCATGGTGAATGTTGCGGCGGCATTGTTCCAGGGGCTAGCGCCGCGATTTCACCGCGCCATAAGCCACCGTGCCCACGAGGAGTAGCACTCCGATCACGGCGAGCCAGAAAAGGCCCTTCACGACGGCGCCGACGACGGCGAGAACGACCCAGATCGCGACGAGCCAGCCGATGATCGCCCACATGTGGTGTCTCCCCTGTTCTTCTGGTTGCTCTACAGC
This sequence comes from Lentzea sp. NPDC042327, assembly GCF_040647275.1. Classification (NCBI taxonomy): domain Bacteria; kingdom Bacillati; phylum Actinomycetota; class Actinomycetes; order Pseudonocardiales; family Pseudonocardiaceae; genus Lentzea; species Lentzea sp. NPDC042327. The sequence continues at coordinate 230,698 of NZ_JBEZBX010000008.1, read as the reverse complement.
CAGGCCTTCAACCGCCTCAACGCTTCCTCGACGTCGTTCGTTGAACCCGCGAACGACATCCGCACGAAGTGGTGCCCGTCGACCGGGTCGAAGTCGATGCCCGGCACGATCGCGACCCCCGTGTCGTCCAGCAGCCTGCGGCAGAACCCCATCGAGTCGTCGGTCAGGTGCCGCACGTCCGCGTACACGTAGAACGCCCCGTCGGCCGGCGCGAGCTCCCCGATCCCGAGGCTGGTGAGCCCGTCGACCAGCAGGTCCCGGTTGACCCGGTACCGCTCCAGGTGCCCCGCGGTCTCCGCGTACGAGTCCGGGTGAAACGCCTCAATCGCCGCAAACTGCGACAAAGCGGGCGGACACAGCGTGAAGTTGCCGGTCAGGCAGTCCACCGCCCGCCTGAGCCGCTCCGGCAGCAACATCCACCCCAGCCGCCACCCGGTCATCGCGAAGGCCTTCGAGAACGAGTTCACGACCACCGCGTCCCGCGACGTCTCCCACGCACACGCCAACGGCTCCCCGTAGCTGATCCCGTGGTAGATCTCGTCACTGATCAACTGCACGCCGTTGTCCGCACACCACCGCGCGATCGGCGCGATGTCGGCCACCGTCCCGGTGGGATTCGCGGGGCTGGCGACGATGACCCCCTTGAGCGCCGCAACAGCGTGCTCCGCGGCAAGCATCTCCACCGTCGGCTGGAACCGCGTCGCCGGCCCGCACGCCAACTCCACCACCGAACACCCCAACGCCCTCAGGATGTTCCGGTAAGCCGGGTACCCCGGCCGCGCCAACGCCACCCGGTCCCCGACGTCGAACGCCGCCAGGAACGCCAACGTGAACGCCCCCGACGACCCGGTCGTCACCACCACGTCCTCAGCCCCGACCGCCAGGCCGTACTGCCGCCGGTAGTGCCCGGCGATGGCGGCCCGCAACTCCAGCACCCCCAACTGCTCGGTGTACCCCAGCGCCTGCTCGCCCAGCACACGCACCGCGGCATCCCGCACCGGCCGCGGCGCCGGACTCGACGGCTGCCCGGCGGCCAGCGACACCACGTCCCCGTGGGTGCGCTGCCGTTGCGCGGCGGCGGACAGCACGTCCATGACGTGGAACGGCGGGACGTCAGCGCGAGCAGCCACGGTCAGCATGGCGCCAGGCTAACTCGCCTGCGGGCCGGTGGGGCCTGAGACCTCGGGCGCACACCCACACATCTGCACACACGCACATCCACCACCGGGTCCAAACGCCACCACCTGCGCTAGCCAGGCCTCACCGGCTGCCCCCTCCGATGATCCCCATCAACCTCGCCGCGAGCCGCACCCAACCGACCATTTCCCCGTTCACCTCCCGGCCGCCCTCCCCGCGTTTCCCCTTTGCGGGCGAGCGAGCGGACGAATCAGGACAAAGCCCACTCGATCGGGTGAGCACGAACGAAACCCGGCGCATTTCCGTCATGCGAACACAGACGGAGATGCGCCGGGTCCCGGACAAAGCTCACCCGGTCGAGTGACGAATCAGTAGCCCTGGTACCCGCCGCCCTGGGACATCGCCTTCAGGCCGGGGTGGCCTTCGAAGCCGCCGTAGCGCGAGAACGTGTAGCGGACGCCGGCGATGATGTTGTCGATCGGGTTCCAGATGTCGTCGTGGCCGGGCAGCTTGTGGGCGTTGAACGTCGAGTCGATGCACTGCATGAGGCCCTTGGACGGGGTGCCCTTCTGCGCGTTCGAGTCCCAGAGGTTGATGGCGTGCGGGTTACCGCTGGACTCCTTCTCGATGATCTTCCAGATCTCGTCGATGTTGTCCTCGGTGACGGGGATGCCGTTGGCCTGCAGGATCTTGATGGCCTCGCGGATCCACTCCTCGACGTTGCCGGGCGGCGGGCTGCCCGACGGCGGACCACCGCTGGGACCCATGCCACCAACACCTCCGCCGCCACCACCGCCGCCGCCGCCGGAAGCACCACCGCCACCTCCACCGGAAGCACCGGAAGCACCACCCCCGCCACCGCCGCGGTCCTCGACGGGCGCCGGTTTCGCGTCCGAGCTGGACGTGGTCGTGCTGTCGTCCGGCGGCGGGGTCGCGGTCCACTCCACGGGCTTGCCGGGCGCGGGCGTGAAGGTCTGGGTGTTCGGGTCCTCGACGGCCGAGAACTTCGGTGCCAGCGCGCCGGGGCGGCCCTTGAGGGTGCCGGCGGCTGAACTCAAGGAGCTTTCTGCTTGTGCGACAACGGGTTGTGCGTCGGCGACGGCTTCGGCGCAGTAGCTGCGGATGATGCTGTCGACGTCTTCCTGCGGCTGGCCGTGCAGTTGCCGGCGGACCTGGCGGGCACGGCTCAGCAGGTTCTCGCAGATGCGGCTCATGGTGCTCTTCGCCGTTTCCAACGCGTTCGCGGCCGCCTCCAGGTCGGCCGCGGCGCCGTTGAGCGCGTCCGTCATCGCGGTGCCGCACCTGGTGATGTTGCCCATGTAGGCCACGAAACCGTCGGCCGACGTGCCCTCCCAGGCGCCGTCGAGCTGGGAGACGGACCGCTGCAGCACGTTCGACTGGTCGCCGCACTTGCCGGCCGCCTGCTTCCAGCGGGTGGCGATGTCGCGCACGGCTTGCGGTTGGGCGTTCTCGACCTTGTCGGCGAGCTCGGCCAGCGGTGCGCCGCCGGGCAGGCCCGCGACCTCGTCCATCGCGCTCACGTCACACCGCCCTGAAGGAGTTCCGGTTGGCGTCCTCGACGGCGGCCACGTTGGACTGGATTGCGTCGAGTGTGCTCTCCACCTTGCGCAGCACCTTCTCCGCCGCCTCGAACTCCTGCGCGCCCGCCTGCTCCATTGCACTGACCGCGCTGAAGATCGCCGCGGAGGCGCCGAACTTTCCGAAGATGTCCGAATTGCCGTGTTGATTGGAAAAGCCGTCACCGATCGCGCCGAATTGTCCGGCCTGACTGCTCACGGTTGTCCGGCACTGTTCCATGGCTTCGCTGTTGAACTTCGCCACAGCCATGCGCACGTACCCCCTCGATGTCTACTCGGAGACCTTAGAACGAATTGAGTCGAGCAGGGCGTCGATTCGCCCTTTCAACGCCGGTCGGGTGATGTCCTCGTCCACGATCACGTCGAGCCGGCACCGGCGCCCGCCATGTGTGGCGATGGCACCGATCCAGGCGCGAACACCTTGCTCCGGAACGAGTTCGACGAGTGCGGCCGCCATGTCGGCCACCTCGTCGACCACGACCTCGTCGCGGGTGAGCACGGCCCTGACCCCGCCGGCGACGACCATGGCGCGCGTCGACGTGCTGCCGATGCCGAGGCGGAGGTCGAGGGCGAGTGCGGGGGTCGCGAGCTGGTGGAAGGCCTTGGCGAGCCACGGGTCCAGCTCGTCAGACTCCACAGTGGACTCTGGCGCGTGCAGCACGATCGGCATCGCGCCCAGGTCGAGGTGGTCCCACGCCGCGCGGAACGCGGACGGGGTGAGTGCTGCTCTCACGGCGGAACTCTCCCGGCATGTCGCGGGCGACGTCCCCTGGCCCCCCAGGCCCGCGTGCGTTACGACGCACGGGCGAGCGCGGGGGTTCCGTGGTCACACTTCCTGGAGGAGCTCCCAAACGGCGGCGGCGAGCCGGTGGTTGTCGACCGGCGTGATGGTGCACCACTTGCGGCCGTCGCTGCTGGGCTTGAGCTGCCGCAGGTAGCGGCCGTTGTGCGTGTCGTGGAACGAGACCACGCGTCCCGCGCGCTGTCCGTTGCGCTGCGCACCGAACTGCCCGCGGGTGGAGGTGCCGTCGAGCATGGCGGCGAGCTCCTGCGCGTCGCCGAGGCGCATGCCCTGGCGTTCCAACGTGGTGATCATGCGCTGGGCGTCCTGCCCGACGTCCTTGGCCGCGGCCACGAGGTCGTCGTACGGCAGGCTGATCGAACGCCCGTACCCGGCCGGCATCTCACCGGCCACGGACACGGCGGCCTCGGCCAGCGCCGTGCCGCGTGCCTCGATCAGCCACATCTCGTCGCGGTCCTGCACGGCGAGGATGGCCTCGTCGCCCACGGCAGCGGCGAGCCCGCTGATCTGCCGGTCGGCCCAGACCCACAGGTCGATCGACATCGGCGCGTTCGCCAGCAACGCGAACCCGTCGGCGAGCTCGGGCACGACCCGGCCGTTGCCGGCCAGGCCGCGCGCTTCGAGCGACTCCCAGGCCCGTTTCACCACCTCGGCCTTCTCGGTGTGGGTGATGGAGGGAATCCGCGTGTCGAGCGCGACGTGGGCGGCCGGGAGGCGTTGCGCCTCCCAGACCACGGCGAACTCCACTGTGGACAGAACCACGGAACCTGGTGAGCTCAAGGGATCTACTTGTCCTTCGGTTCTTCGCCGATCACCGACTGCACCACCATGCGCTCGTCGCCGAACACGTCGTCGGAGTCGACGCCGTACTTGCGCACGTGCTCGCTGTCCTCGTCGCCCTCGCCCTTGGCCGCACCGGCCGCGGGGGACATGAGCGAGCCGGACCCCTTGCCGGCGACGGCGCCACCCTTCCCGGCGGCCGCACCGGGCCGGTTCGCGTCGGGACCGACACCCGTGGAGCCACCCGGCGTCATGCTGCCCGGCACACCCTTGCCGGCCGCACCCGTGCCACTCGCGCCGGCACCCGCGCCACCGGGGCCGCCGCCCGCGCCGGGACCACCCTTGCCACCACCGCCGATGGTGCTCGGAGCACCCTTCGGTCCGGTCGAGGCGATCGGCGTCTTGGGCGCCTGGCTGGGCCCGCGCCCACCGCCGACGACCTGCGGCCCGCGCGCGTTGCCCGCGGCACCCGCCAGGCCGGCGGCCGCTGCGGTGGCGGCGGTGGCCGCGACCGGGAGCGGGGAGCCGAAGGGCTTGGGGAGGCCGGGGCCTGCGGCGATCGTGCCCGGCGTGGAGGTGCCGGGGAGGATGCCGGTGGTGCTGCCGGGGATGTTCGGGGTGGGGCCGACGGGGACGCCGGGGGAGCCCGGTGAGCCGGGGGTGCCGGTGAAGCCGGGACCGCCGGTGACTCCGGGCGGGGTGGAGTGGGGCATGCCGACCGCGTGGCCGACGGAGGTGGAGGACGGGGCGCTGCTCACCACGATCTCCGGTGCCTGAGGCGGCGGCCGGAAGTCGTTCAGGGAGCCCTGGCTGCCGCCGACGTACCCGTTCAGCGCGTCGATGGCCTGCTGGCGCGCCTTGTTGGTCGCTGCCACCTCGGCGGCGTGGTCGGTTTCATAGCCGACGAGACCGCCGAGCTTGTCGCCGAGGTTCCGCTCGGTGTCACCGTGCAGCTTCTCCTCCTCCGGCGACCGGTAGCGGGCCTGGCTCGTGCTCTCCTGCTGCCGCGCCATCGCGTCGGAGTTCTGCGTCGTCGCCTCACCTGCCTCGGCGACGACCTTGGTGGAGGCCTGGGTCTTGTCCTGGGCGTGCTGGCCGGCCGCGCCGTCCCAGTTGATGCCGAGCTCCTTGAGCTGCAGCTGCAGCTCGTCGTCGACCGACTTCAGCGTGCCGGCCAGGTCGCGAAGCGCATCGGAGGCCGTCGAGAACTTCCGGCCGAGATCACCGTTGTTGAGGCGGTTGACCTCTGCGGCCAGCTCACCGTTCGACCAGCCGTCGAAGTTCCAGTCGGTCAGATCGTGATATCCAGACATTGCCTCCCCCTCACTTCAGCGTCTTGAGCGTGTCCAGCGCGAGGCCGGCGGCCTTCTTCGCCTTGTCACACAGCTGCTGCTGGGTCTCCTTGACAGCGCTGTCCGGCTTGTAGTCCACGATGAGCTGCTGGCCCTCGGCCACGTCCACGGCGACCGCGCAGTCCACGGCGTCGACACCGACGAGCTTGATCTCAGCAGCGCCGTACCCGGCGACGTCGATCACGTCGGCGGTCACGTTCCCACCTTCGGTCAGCCAGTAGTCGACGCCCTTGTTGGTGGCGAGGACGGCGAGGTACGAGTAGGTGAGGTTGTTGCTGAAGAAGCAGGCGGGCATGGGCGTGCTGTCGACCATCTTCGACTGCTGGGAGGACCCCTCCGCGATCTTGACCTGCTTCATCTGATCAGCGGTCAGGAGCTTGCAGGGCTCGACGCCGGTCACCTTGAGGTCAGCGGGGCGTGCGGGGAGCTTCTTCGTCGCCTGCGAAGTCGCCGTCGTCGTGGGCGGCTCCGGGTTGGGCTTGCCCGCTTCCCCGGTGCCGGTGCACGCCGAGGCCGTCACCAGCAGCAGGGCCGCGACGACTGGTCCGATGTACTTCTTGCTCACGCCTTCGGTCCGAACGTCGCGGTGATGTCTTCCTCGCTGATGTTGTACTGCGTGGCCGCGTCTCGCAGCTGGTCCGACAGAGCTTTCAGGCTCTTCACATATGCTTCGACCCGTCCCGCATAGGTGTCGGAGCCTCCGACCAGCCGGCTGTTCCACGCCTTGGCGATGTCGGCGCCCACTCGCCCGCCGGTGCCCGCGTCGGCGGGGATCTTGAGATCGCTCTGCACGAGCCCGAGCTTGGTCTCGAGCACCTTGGCCTGGTCGTGGATGAGCGCGCCGGCCTTCAGGACATTCTTCTCGTTGACCTTGAAGTGCTGTGTCGCGGGACCTGCGGACATCTTGTCCAACGCAGCAGAGGCGACCTGGAAGGCGCCCACCGCGGCCCCGATAGCGCCACCCATTGCCGCAGCGGCACCGAGAACGGCATCCGCCCCCGCGTTCTCCTGTGTCACGACGTCCTACCCCCGTACGGTTGGTGACGGTTCGGTCTCGCTTCGCAGGCTACCAACGCCCGCGTAAGACGCACCTGTAGTTCGACGAAGACCACCCCCAGTTGGTTCCACGTCACTCAGCGTTCGTTTGCGCTGGCAGAACGTGCCAAGAACCGGGGCGACCGAACCGGGCACAGGAAGTCGGGTGCGCCGGCGGGAGAGCCCATAGCGTTGGTCGCGTGCTGGAACGACTCAACCAGGCCATGGCCCACATCGAGGACAGCCTCGACCGCGAGGTGGACGTGAAGCAGCTCGCGCGGATCGCGGGCAGTTCGGAGTACCACTTCCGGCGGATGTTCTCGGCGCTCGCCGGGATTCCGCTGAGCGAGTACATCAGGCGCAGGCGGCTCACCAGGGCGGCGAGTGAGGTCCTCAGTGGACAGATGTCGTTGCTCGACGTGGCCGTCAGGTGGGGTTACGGGTCCAACGAGGCTTTTGCGCGGGCGTTCAGGGCCATGCACGGGGTTGGGCCGCAGGAGGCGCGCAGCACCAGGAAGCCGTTGCAGTCGCAGCAGGTGCTGACGTTCAAGTTGATCGTGGAGGGGAGTGCGAGCATGGAGTACCGGGTCGTCGAGAGGGACGGGTTCCGGGTGGTCGGGCGGGGGACGCGGGTGCCGTTGGTGCACCTGGGGATGAACCCGGCGATCGTGGAGTTCGTCAAGGGCATCGGGATGCCGGTGCTGGAGCGGATGAAGGAGCTCAGCGACAGCGAACCGCGTGGGCTCGTGGCGTTGACCAGCAACCAGGAGGGCAACGAGGAGGGTGACCACCTCGACTACTTCCACGGTGTGGTGACGACCGCGGAGGCACCGGAGGACATGGAGACCGTCACGGTGCCGAAGGGCACGTGGGCGGTGTTCACGACCGAGGGGCCGTACCCGGAGAGCATCCAGTACATGTGGCGGGACGTCTACACGCAGTGGTTCCCGTCGAACAGCTACGAGAGCGCCGAGGGGCCGACGATGCTGCGGACCGAGATCCACGGGGACACGGCGAAGGCCGAGCTGTGGGTTCCGGTCACCAGCTGAGGCAGAGGCGTTCGATGACGTCCCGCAGTTCCAGGACGGCGAGCCACTGGTCGGGCACCACCTCGGCGCCGTCGCGGGCGCCGAGGAGGTTGCCGCAGATGGAACCGGTCGAGTCGCTGTCGCCGGAGTGGTTCACGGCCAGGCGCACGGCCGTGGCGAAGTCGGGGGCCACGAGGGCCGCGTGCAGGCCGATGGCGAGGGCCTCCTCGCCGACCCAGCCGCCGCCGAGCTCGGACTCGACCTGCTCCGGTGTCAGGGGGCCGAGGCCGACCACCTTGTCCAGCAACGTGGTCTGCTCTTCGTGGCCGTCCCAGCGGACCAGTTCCGCGCGGGCCACGGCCACGGCCGACAGGAGGTCGGCGCCGTCCAGCAGGGAACGCACGACCGCCGCCAGCACGCCCGCGGACAGGTAGCCGCTCGGATGGTGGTGGGTCATCCGCGCCGTCCCCACCGCCAGGGTGAACACCTCGCGCACGTCCGGGGACCACACGGCGACGGGGGCGGCGCGCATGACGCCGCCGCAGCCCTTCGAGTCGTTCTTCTCGCCGTGCTTCAGCGCGGTGATGCACGTGTGGCCGGGTGCGCGGCGTGAGTGCAGGCGCCGGTCGGACATCAGCCAGCCGTCGTCGGCCACCGGCGGGCCGCCCTGGGTGTGCAGCCACCGGCCGTAGGCGGCACGCACCGTCAGCAGCGGGTCCACGCCGTACTGGCGGGCCAGCAGCAGGCCCTCCAGCGTGAACAGCACCATCTGGGTGTCGTCGGTGATCTCCAGCGACGGCAGGTCGACGACACCGTCCGGGCCGTGCCGGCGGCGGATCACGTCGATCGAGGAGAACTCGATCGGCGCACCGAGACCGTCACCGACGGCGCCTCCCAGGACGCACCCGAGCAGGCTCACGGCACCGTGATCTGGTCGTCGACGGCCTTCAGCGCGATGTCGGTGCGGTGGTGCGAGCCGGTCAGGTGGATGTCGGCCACCCTCTTGTAGGCGCGCTCACGGGCCTTCGCCAACGACTTGCCGGTGCCCACGACGGACAGCACGCGGCCGCCTGCGGACACCACGGCGCCGTCCTCGCGACGGCGGGTGCCCGCGTGCAGCACGCCGTCGGCGTCGGAGCCGGTGATCACGTCACCGGTGCGCGGGCGGCCGGGGTAGCCCTCCGCGGCGACCACGACGGTCACGGCGTAGCCGTTCTCCCACTCCAACGGCTCCAGGGACCCCAGGGTGCCGGTGGCCGCGGCCAGGAACAGCGCGGAGATCGGCGACTTCAGCAGCGCCAGCACCGACTGGGTCTCCGGGTCGCCGAAGCGGCAGTTGAACTCGATCACCTGCACGCCGTTCGACGTCAGCGCCAGGCCCGCGTACAGCAGGCCGACGAACGGCGTCTCCCGCGCGCGCAGCTCGTCGACCACCGGCTGCACGCACCGGGCGACGATCTCGTCGACCAGGCCCTCCGGGGCCCACGGCAGCGGCGCGTAGGCGCCCATGCCGCCGGTGTTGGGGCCGGCGTCGCCGTCGCCGACGCGCTTGAAGTCCTGCGCCGGGATCAGCGGCACCACGGAGACGCCGTCGGTGACGCAGAACAGCGACACCTCCGGACCGTCCAGGAAGGACTCCAGCAGCACCGGGTGGCCGCCGTCGAGCAACGTCATCGCGTGCGCGCGGGCCGCGGCCAGGTCGGACGTGACGACCACGCCCTTGCCGGCCGCGAGACCGTCGTCCTTCACGACCCACGTCGGCCCGAAGCGCCCGAGGGCGGCGTCGAGGCGGGCGGGGTTGTCCACGACCTCGCTGTGGGCCGTCGGCACGCCCGCGGCGTTCATGACGTCCTTGGCGAACGCCTTCGAGCCTTCGATGCAGGCCGCCGCCTTCGAGGGCCCGAAGCACGGGATGCCGAGCTCGCGGACCGCGTCGGCGGCCCCGACGACCAGCGGTTGTTCGGGGCCGATGACGACGAGGTCGGCCTTCCACTCACGGGCGAGGCCGGCGACCGCCGAGGCATCTGCGACGTCCACGCCGTAGATCTCGGCGTGTCCCGCGATGCCTGCGTTGCCCGGCGCGCACGCCAAGGCAGTCAGCTGCGGGTCGCGCGACAACGCGAGGACAAGGGCATGCTCACGGGCTCCAGACCCGATGACCAGGACGCGCACGGTGCCTGAGCGTAGTTCAGCCGAGGGCCTGCTTCGCTCCAGGGTGCAGCGGGACCGGGTCGGACGCCGACGCCTTGGCCCTGTCGACGTCCTTCACGGCCGGGTGCACCTTCTCCAGGTCGGCCTTCTTGTCGAAGATCAGCTTGGTCACGGCGCACGCGTTGTTCGCGGCGAAGTCGTCCCGGACGAGGAGCAGGTTCGGCACCACGATCGTGGACACTTCGGCCACGCCGTAGGTCGCGGCGGGGATCTTGGCCGTGTCGTACACGGGGCTGATCTTCTTCATCTCCGGCAGCAGCGGGGTGATGTCGATGAACTTCACCCGGTCCTTCATGGAGGTGGTGATGTCGGTGATCTGCGGCGTCGGCAGGCCGCCGGACCAGATCAAGCCGTCGATGCTGCCGTCCTTCATCCCGTCCGCGGTCTTGGTCAGGTCGAGGCGCTGGGCGGAGACGTCGGAGTCGATGTTGAGCCCGGCGGACTTCAGCAGCCGGCCCGCGATCACCTCGGTGCCCGACTTGGGCGAGCCGGTGGAGATCCGCTTGCCCTTCATGTCCGCGATCGAGTTGATCCCGGAGTCGGCCCTGACGAGCACCTGCGTGTAGTTCGGGTAGATCCGGGCCAGCGCGGAGACCTTCTGCTTGGTCGTGAACGCGCCGGTGCCGTTGACGGCGTCCGCGGCGGTGTCGGCGAGCGAGAACGCGATGTCGTACGTGCCGCCGACGAGCTGCTGGACGTTCTGCACGGACGCGCCGGTCTCGGCCGCTGACGCCTTGAGCTTCGAGTTGTCGCTGATCAGCTTCGCGAGACCGCCGCCGACGACGAAGTAGACGCCGCCGGAGTTGCCGGTCGCGATCGTGATCCGCCCGTCCGACGCCTCGCACGACGCCTGCGAGCCGCTGCCCGCGTCCGGTGTGGTGGGCGTGCGCTTGCCGCCGCACCCGGAAACCACGAGCGCCAGTGCGATCGCACCGATCGCGTACCTACGCAGCATCAGGAACCCTCCTACGAGTGACCAGGTGGACCGCCACGGCCACCACGAGGAACCCGGCCCCGATGGCGATCGTCAGCGGTTGCAGGTAGAGCAGGAACAACGCGGCCGGCACGCACAGCAGGCGCTCCGGCCAGCGCGCAGGGCCGAACAGCCAGCCGCCCGTCAGCACGGCGAGGGCGGCGACCCCCAGCGCGGACGCGGCGAACGTCCACACCGAGTCCAGCAACGAGCCGCGCAGCAGCAGCCCGGCGCCCTCGTCGGTCAGCACGAACGCGAGCGGCACCAGGAACGCGGGCAGCGTGTACTTCCACGTCTGCCACATCGTCTTCATGACGTCACCGCCGGTCAGCGCGGCCGCGGCGACGGCGGCGAGCGCGGTCGGCGGCGTCACCTCCGACAGCACCGCGTAGTAGAAGATGAACATCGCGGTCTCGGCCGGTTCGACGCCCAGCGTGATCAGCGCCGGTCCGATGACGACCCACGAGATGATGAACGACGCCGTGACCGGCACCGCGAGCCCGAGCACGGACACGGCGACGGCCGCGAGCACCGCGGTGAGCATCAGCACGACCGCGGGTTCCGAGGTCAGCGCCGACGCCAGGTCCACCAGCGAGCCCGCAAGCGCTTGCCCCAGGCCGGTCTTGGTGATCGTCGAGGTGATCACACCCGCTGCCGCGCAGACCGCGATCACCGGGAACGCCGAGCGCACGCCGGCCGACAGCGAGTCGGCGACCATCCGCGGCCAGTCGCGCCGGTGGTTGACCAGCGCGAACAGCGCGGCCACGCCCGTCGCGTACACGACCGCCCTGTAGACGGGGATGTCCAGCGCCAGGAACACGATGATGATCCCGAGCGACAGGAAGTGGTACCAGCCGAGCTTCAGCACGTCGAGGAACCGCGGCGCGTCCACGTCGACCGGCCGCGCGCCGAACCGGCGGGCGTCGGCCTCGACGGCCAGCGCGATGCCCAGGTAGTACAGCAGGGTCGGGATGATCGCCCAGATCAGCACCGACAGGTACGACACCTGGAGGTACTCGGCGATGATGAACGCCGCCGCCCCCAGCGTCGGCGGCGACAGGATCGCGCCGATGCCGGACGCCGCGAGCAGCCCGCCCGCGTTCTCCCTGGGGTACCCGGCCTTCTGCAGCATCGGCCACGTGACGGCGCCCAGCGACACCGTCGTCGCGGTGCCCGAGCCGGACACCGTTCCGAGCAGGAACCCGGCGGTCGCGGCGGTGCGGCCCGGTGCCGTGCGGGACTTGCGGAACGCGGCGAAGCTGATGTCGACGAAGAACCTGCCGGCGCCGGACGCGTTCAGCACCGCGCCGTAGATCGTGAACAGCACGATGTAGGTCGCGGCGACGTCGAGCGGTGTGCCGTAGAACCCGCTGGCGTCGTTGAAGAAACCGTTGATGATCTGGGAGAAGTCGACACCGGAGTGCGCGATCGACCACGACGGCGGCAGGAACCCGCCGTAGTAGGCGTAGGCGATGAACGCCAGGCACACCACGGGGAGCACCCAGCCGGTCGTGCGCCGGCAGGCCTCCAGGACCAGCACGAGCAGCACGGCGCCCGCGGCGACGTCGAGCGCGGTGAGCTGCCCCTGCCGGTCGAGGAACGCGTCGAAGCCCCCGAACAGCGGGTAGGCGCCGACGACGAACGCCAGGGCCGCCAGCACCCAGTCCCACCACGGCGGCTGGTGCCCGCGGCCGTAGGACAGGAACACCAGCGGCAGCGTCACCGCGAGGAAGATGATCAGGTAGTACTGGCTTCCCTTGGCGAACGGGAAGAACACCTGCTTGAGCACCAGCAGTGCGATCAGCAGGCCGGCGATCCACAGCGCCCGCTCCCACCGGGGTGAGAGCGAGCGCGACGGCATCTCCTCGTCGTGCTCCGCGACGATGCGGGCGAGGTCGGGGGTGGCCACGGACCGACCGTACTGTGGGGCCGATCACAGCCCCAGGGGATCAATCCAAAGGAACTGCAAAGAGTCACCGCGACCGTCCACACGGCACGCGCAGGACAGCGCTCCCGCCATTGCGCAGAATGAGCGCATGGTCGGGCCTGAAGTCTTGCTGTTGCTGCTCGGGGCGTTGGTCGTCACGTCCATCGCCCGTCGGCTCAACTGGTCGGCACCGCTGGTGCTGGTCGCCGTCGGGCTCGTGGTGTCGTTCATACCCGGCGTGCCGGAGTTCGAGATCGACCCGCACCTGATCCTGCTGGTCGTGCTGCCGCCGCTGCTCTACAGCGCCGCGCTGGACAGCTCCTACCTCAACATCCGCGCGAACCTGCGGCCGATCGGGCTGCTCGCGATCGGCCTGGTGCTGTTCACGACGCTCGTGGTGGGGCTGACGGCGAAGCTGGTGTTCCCCGACCTGCCGTTCGCCGCCGCGCTGGTCCTCGGTGCCGTCGTGGCACCGCCGGACGCCGTCGCCGCGGTCGCCATCGGGCGCAAGCTGGGCCTCCAGCGCCGCGCGATGACGTTGCTGGTCGGCGAGAGCCTGATCAACGACGCCACGGCGCTGACCGCGTTCAAGGTGGCGGTGGCCGCCGCGGCCGGCGCCGCCATGCACCCGGTCGAGGGCGTCGGGTTGTTCCTGCTGGTCACGGCGGGCGGCATCGCGGTCGGCCTGGCCGTGGGCGTGGTGGTCAGGTTCCTGCGCAAGCGGCTCTGCGAGGGTGTGCTGGAGAGCGCGCTGGGCCTGCTGGTGCCGTTCGGCGCCTACCTGCTCGCGGAGGAGGTCGCGCACGTCTCCGGTGTGCTCGCGGTCGTCGTGGCCGGCCTGTACGTCGGTCACCACTCGCCGCGCGGCACCTACACCACCCGGTTGCAGGACGCGGCGGTGTGGCGGGCCTTGGACGTGCTGCTGGAGTCGTTCGTCTTCGCGCTGATCGGCCTGCAGCTGTCCTCGATCATCGGTGCCGCCGACCTCAACGCGAGCCTGCTGCTGGGTGCCGCTGCGGTGCTGCTGGCGACGGTGCTGGCCCGGTTCGCCTGGATGTACCCGGCCGCGTGGATCCCGTACCGGCTGTCGAAGAAGCTGCGGGAACGGGAACGGCCGCCGCACACCGGTCAGCTCACGGTGATCTCGTGGGCCGGCATGCGCGGTGTGGTCACGCTCGCCGCGGCGGCCGCGATCCCGCCGGACGTGCCTGGCCGCGACATCATCGTGTTCTGCGCGTTCGTCGTGACGGTCGCCACGCTGCTGCTGCAGGGCACGACGCTGCCGTGGCTGATCGGCAAGATCGGCTTCGAGGGCGACGACGCGCGGCAGGACGCGCTGGCGGAGGCCCAGGTGCAGCACCGGGCGGCGCGGGCCGCGGTCGACCGGCTGGACCAGGAGGTCGACGAGGTGCCCGACCACGTGCGCGACCAGCTGCGGTCGCTCGCGGAGCACCGGGGCAACGCCGCGTGGGAACGCCTGGGGCGCCAGGACGAGGAGAGCCCGGCCGCGGCGTACCGGCGGTTGCGCCGGGTGATGCTCAAGGCCGAGCGCGACGAGTTCATCAAGGCCAGGGACTCCGGCGAGATCGACGACGAGGTGCTGTTCCGGGTGCTGCGCGAGCTCGACCTGGAGGAGGCGGCACTGTCCCGTGAGTAACCGTTCACCTGCTTTTCGTGTTGCGATGCTTGGGTGCGCTCTCAACACGAAATGGGAGGTCGAACGATGGATCCCAAGAGGGGTCGCGGCCGTGGCCTGGCCGCCGTGGTCCTCGTGTTCGCGGGTGCGGTGGTGGCGTCACTGCCCTCCGCGTCCGCACACGACGACAAGGGGCCGATCGTCATCGGGCACCGCGGTGCGTCGGCGTACCGGCCGGAGCACACGCTCGCGGCGTACGAGCTCGCCGCGCGCATGGGAGCCGATTACATCGAGCCGGACCTGGTGCCCACCAAGGACGGCAAGCTGGTCGCGCGGCACGAGAACGAGATCGGCGGCACCACCGACGTCTCCGCCAAGCCGCAGTTCGCCGACCGCAGGAAGACCAAGACGATCGACGGCGTCGCGGTCACCGGCTGGTTCACCGAGGACTTCACGCTCGCCGAGCTGAAGACGTTGCGCGCCAAGGAACGCATCCCCGCGATCCGCCCGCGCAACACGCTCTACGACGGCCGCTTCGAGGTGCCGACGCTGCAGGAGGTCATCGACCTCTCCCAGCGCCTGTCCCGGGAGCTGCACCGCGAGATCGGCATCTACCCCGAGACCAAGCACCCGACGTACTTCCAGTCGATCGGGCTCGCGCTGGAGCCGAAGCTCGTCGACGTGCTCAACCGCAACGGCCTCAACCGCCGCGGCGCCAAGGTGTTCGTCCAGTCGTTCGAGGTGGCGAACCTCAAGGAGCTCAACCGGTCGCTGCGCGTGCCGATCGTGCAGCTGGTCAACGGTTCCGGCGCGCCGTACGACTTCGTCGTGGCCGGGGACAAGCGCACCTACGCCGACCTGGTCACGCCGGCCGGTCTGCGCGAGGTCCGCTCGTACGCCGACGGCGTGGGCCTGACCAAGGACATCATCATCCCCAGGGACGCCAACGGGTTCCTCAAGGCGCCGACGACCGTCGTCAAGGACGCGCACAGGCTCGGGCTGGCCGTGCACTCGTGGACGTTCCGCAACGAGAACTCGTTCCTGCCGGCGGACTTCCGTTCCTCGACCGACCCGGCCGCGTACGGCCGGGCCTTCGAGGAGTACGACCTGTTCTTCAAGCAGGGCATCGACGGCGTGTTCGCGGACAACCCCGACACGGCCGTCGAGGCCAAGGTCAAGCGCTAGCGAGTGAGAGCGTGCGGTCCCCGTCGAGCAACCCGCGTTGCTCCAACAGGGGCCGCACGCCCTCCCCGAACCAGTAGGCCTCTTCCAGGTGCGGGTAGCCGGAGAGGATGAACTCGCTGATCCCGATGGAGTGGTACTCCTCCACGAGATCCGCTACCTCCGCGTGCGAGCCCACCAGCGCCGTCCCTGCGCCGCCGCGCACCAGTCCGACCCCGGCCCACAGGTTCGGGTGGATCTCCAGACCCCGCACACCGCGGCTGAGGTCTCCGCCGTGCAGGGCCACCATCCGTTGCTGGCCAACGGACTCCGACTTGCCCAGCTGCGCCTGCGCCTGTGCGACGGCAGCCGGGTCCAGCGCGTCGAGCAACCGCGCCGCGGCCGCCCACGCCTCGGCCGAGGTGTCGCGGCTGATCGTGTGCAGCCGGATGCCGAACCGGATCGGCCGGTCCGTCAGCGCCCGCACCCGTGCGATCTTCGCCGCGACGTCGGCGGGCGGCTCGCCCCACGTCAGGTACACGTCGGCCCTGGCGGCGGCCACCGGCAGCGCGGCGTCGGAGGAGCCGCCGAAGTAGATCGGCGGCACCGGGTCCGGTGCGCGCAGCACGGTCGCGCCCTCGACCTGGTAGTGCCTGCCGTGGAACGAGTAGGGCTGCCCGCTCCACACCCCGCGCACGACCTCCAGGAACTCGTCGGTGCGCGAGTAGCGCTCGTCGTGGTCGAGCCAGTCGCCGAACCGCTGCTGCTCGACGGAGTCGCCGCCGGTGACGACGTTGAGCAGCAACCGGCCGCGGGAGATCCGCTGGTAGGTCGCGGCCATCTGCGCGGCCAGCGTCGGCGACAGCACGCCCGGCCGGAACGCCACCAGGAACTTGAGCGTCGAGGTCTGGCTGATCAACGCGGCCGTGGTCAGCCACGCGTCCTCGCACCACGTGCCGGTGGGCGTGAGCACCCCGGTGAACCCGACCTGCTCGGCCGTCCGCGCGATCTGCGCCAGGTAGTCGATGTCCGGTTCACGGCGGGCGCCGGCGGCGGGGGCGCGCTGCGCGTGGAAGTGCTCCACGACGGTGCGGCCGTCACCGGAGGTCGGCAGGAACCAGTGCAGCGTGATGCTCATGTGAGATCTCCCTGGAACCTCGTGTCGACGAACTTCGCGAAGTCGACCTTGCCGGGCAGCGTCCCGTCCTCGGTGAACGCGTCGGCGAGCTCCTGCTCCGACCTGATGAGCGTGTCGTCGATCTTCACCGGCAGGTCGCCGTTGCGGTTGACCGCGGCGAGCGCGACCTCGTGCTTGAGCCCGGTCTCCGCGGCCCACGCCTTCGCCCACTCCTCGCGGTGCGTGTCGGCCCACTTCTGGGCCTTGTAGTAGCGGATCAGGTACTCCTTGAGCGCCGGGGCCTTCCCCTTGTCGTCCAGGGCTTTCCGGCCCGCCACCTGGAACCCGTACCCGTTGGACCTGCCCTCACCGGTGGTGAGCACGCGGGCCTTGGCCTCCTGCTGCGCCTGCGCCGTGTAGGGGTCCCACACCGCCCACGCGTCGACCTTGCCCTGGGTGAACGCGCTGTAGGCGTCGGAGGGCTGCAGGAAGTTCAGCGTCACGTCCTTGGTCGTCAACCCGTTGGCGCGCAACGTGAGCAGCACCTGGCCGTGGGCGGAGCTGCCCTTGGCGACCGCGATGTTCCTGCCCTTCAGCTCGCTGACGCTGCGCAGCGGCGAGCTCTCCGGCACGAGGATGGCGTCGGCCTCGACCTGCCCCTTCGACGCGCCGATGGCGGCGATCTTGGCGTTCGCGGCGGCGGCGAAGATCGGCGGGGTGTTGCCGACACCGCCGATGTCGATCGCACCGGCCGACGCGGCTTCGAGCAGCGGCGGACCGGACGTGAACGTCGACCACTCCAGCTCGTGCGGGAAGTCCTTCAGCAGACCGGCGGCCGTCAGCAGCGCCTTCGCCCCGCCCTTCTGGTCGCCGACCTTCAGCACGACCTCACCGGCCGGGGTGTCCTGCGCGGTCGCGGCGCACCCGGTCGTCAGCAGGATCGCGGCGAGCAGCCCGAGCAACTTCCTAGGCAGCTGTCTCAACATCCACTCCCAGGTCGGCGAGCACGCGGGTGCGTTGCTCCACAACGGAGGCCCGGCGGCGCGGGCGGGACTCGGTGACGCGGTGCTCGGCGACGATCCGGCCCTCGTCGAGCACGAGGACCCGGTCGGCGAGCAGCAACGCCTCGTCGACGTCGTGCGTCACCAGCAGCACGGCGGGGCGGTGGCGGGCCCACAGGTCCTCCACCAGGTGGTGCATGGCCAGGCGGGTCAACGCGTCCAGCGCGCCGAACGGTTCGTCCAGCAGCAGCACGTCGGGTTCGCGGACCAGCGCCCGCGCGAGCGACACCCGTTGCGCCTCTCCGCCGGAGAGCGTCAACGGCCACGCGTCGGCGTGGTCGGGCAGCCGCACCTCCTCCAGCGCCTTCAGCGCCACCGGGCGGCCGTCCGGCCGGTGCAGGCCGAGCGCGATGTTGCGCCAGACCTTGCGCCACGGCAGCAGCCGCGGCTGCTGGAAGGCGACCGACACCGTGCCGGGCACCTGGGCCGTGCCGGAGAAGTCGTCGTCCAGGCCGGCGAGGATGCGCAGCAGCGTGGACTTGCCGCAGCCGCTGCGGCCCAGCAGCGCCACCAGCTCACCCGGCGCGATCTCCAGGTCGATCCCGTCCAGCACCGTCCGCTGCCCGAAGGCCTTGCGCAGACCGCGCACCGTCACCGCGCTCGCCATCGCAGCACTCTCCTCTCCAGCAACCGCACCAGGGCGTCGGTGGACAGGCCGAGCAGCGCGTAGACCACGAGGCCGACCACGACGACGTCGGTGCGGAGGAACTCACGGGCGTTGTTGATCAGGTGGCCGAGGCCGGCGTCGGCGTTGACCTGCTCGCCGACGATCAGCGACAGCCAGGCGGTGCCGAGCGAGATCCGCAGCCCCACCAGCGTCTGCGGCACGGCCGAGGGCAGGACGACGTGCACGACGCGTTCGAACCGGGTGTAGCCCAGGACGCGGGCGGCCTCGACGAGACCGGGGTCGGTCTGCCGGATGCCGGAGTGCAGGTTCAGGTACAGCGGGAACGCGACACCGGCCGCGACCAGCGCGAGCTTGGGTTCCTCGCCGATGCCGAACCAGAGGATGAAGAGCGGGATCAGGCCCAGGTGCGGGAGCGTTCGCAGCATCTGGACGGGCGGGTCCACCAGCGTCTCGCCCCACCGGGAAAGACCCGCCGCGAGCCCCAGCGCGACACCGACCACGCCGCCGATGAGAAATCCGAAGAAAACGCGGCCCAGCGAAACGAGAAATGCGTCGACCAATTGGCCGTCGGCGATGAGCTCACCGGCCGACTCCGCCACCGTCAGCGGCGACGCCAGTTTCTCAGGCGAGAGCACACCCGTTGAGCTGGCCAGTTGCCACAGCAGAACCAGCGCCGCCGGGCTGATCCAGCGCAGCGGCAGCGTCGGTTTTCGAACAACGGAAAGGGCCACGGCGCTGAATTACAGGCGAGCCGTGGCCCTTCGTCAACGACGCCCAAATCGTGAAAACGCGTCGTACTTCGAGATAGTCGGTGTCAGCCGAGAACGTCGTGGCGGACGATCGTCTGGTCGCGGCCCGGACCGACGCCGATCGCGGAGACGCGGGCGCCGATGATGCTCTCCAGGTGCTCGACGTACGCCTTGGCGTTGGCCGGCAGCTCGTCGAACGTGCGGCAGTGCGAGATGTCCTCGAACCAGCCCGGCAGCTCCTCGTAGACCGGCACGGCGTGGTGCACGTCGGTCTGCGTCATCGGCATCTCGTCGACCCGGCGACCGTCCACTTCGTACGCCACGCAGACGGGCACCTTCTCCAGGCCGGACAACACGTCCAGCTTGGTGAGGAAGTAGTCGGTGATGCCGTTGACGCGCGAGGCGTAGCGGGCGATCACGGCGTCGAACCAGCCGGTGCGGCGCGAGCGGCCGGTGGTGACGCCGAACTCGCCGCCCTGCTTGCGCAGGTACTCGCCCTGGTCGTCGTTCAGCTCGGTCGGGAACGGACCGGAGCCGACGCGGGTCGTGTAGGCCTTCAGGATGCCGATCACGGTGCTGATGCGGGTCGGGCCGACACCGGAGCCGACCGTCGCGCCACCCGAGGTCGGGTTCGACGACGTGACGAACGGGTAGGTGCCGTGGTCGACGTCGAGCAGCGTGCCCTGCGAACCCTCCAGCACCACGATCTCGTCGCGGTCGAGCGCCTGGTTCAGCAGCAGGCGGGTGTCGGCGATGCGGTGCACGAAGTGCTGACCGTGCTCCAGCACCTGGTCGACGACCTGCTCCGGGTCGAGCGCCTTGCGGTTGTAGACCTTGACCAGCACCTGGTTCTTGAAGTCCAGCGCGGCCTCGACCTTCTGCCGGAGGATCTTCTCGTCCAGCAGGTCCTGCACGCGCACGCCGACGCGGGCGAGCTTGTCCTGGTAGGCGGGGCCGATGCCGCGACCGGTCGTGCCGATCTTCGCCTTGCCCAGGTAGCGCTCGGTGACCTTGTCGATGGCCACGTGGTACGGCATGATCAAGTGCGCGTCCGACGAGATCAGCAGGCCGCTGGTGTCGACGCCCTTCTCCTCCAGGCCCGCGAGCTCGGTGAGCAGCACGCCGGGGTCGACCACGACACCGTTGCCGATCACGTTCTTCACGCCGGGCGTGAGGATGCCGGACGGGATGAGGTGCAGGGCGAACTTCTGGCCGTCCGGGAGGACGACGGTGTGACCCGCGTTGTTGCCGCCCTGGTAGCGGACGATCCACTGGACACGCTCACCGAGGATGTCGGTGGCCTTGCCCTTGCCCTCATCGCCCCACTGGGCACCGATCAGCACGACGGCCGGCATGTGAAACTCCAAGCGCTTGGACTGGTTCGAGCGAACGCCGGTAAGCGAGGGTAGACCAGGAGATGACCGTGCACGGAATCGTGTTGGCCTGCGGAAACGCGCAGTTGCCAATGATCACAGAACGTGACGACGTGCAGGTGGTGCCCACCCGCCCCGGCAAGGAGCACGTCGACCCCTGCCTGGACGCGGAACGGCTGGTCGTCGTGGGCACCGACGCCGACCTCGCCGCCGTCGGGGTTCGGTTGCTGCGCAAGGAGAAGCTCGCGTCCGTGGCCCTCGGGTTCGTGCCCGTCGGACCGTCGGCGGTGGCCGCCCTGTGGAACCTTTCGACGGACCCGGCGCGGGCACTGGACATCGCCCTGAACGGTGACGTGGATCCCGTGCCGTTCGTGCGTGACGACGTCGGCGGTGTCCTGATGGGTCTGGGCGTGCTTTCCCCCGTTCGTGGCGTCGGTTACAGCGATGCGGAGAACGTGCTGCGCGGTCAGGCGTCGCGGATCGAGTGCACGCCCGACACCGAGGGTGGCCTGGGCCTCACCGTCCGGATCGTGAACAAGCGCCTGTTCGGGTCACGGGTGCGGGAGAGCAAGCCGCGGGCGTTCCAGCTGGGCTGCCTGCCCACCACCGCCGTGCTCGACGGGCACAAGCACCCGCGGCCGGTCGACAAGTGGACCTGGTACCGCCACACGGAAGACCTGAGGCTGGTTCGCGGTCTTTAAAAACAGGGCTTGTTCGGCGTTTGTCGTTCACTCGTGTGTCACTCGAAGGCATTGCCTAATTGCACAATGTGACCGAGGGTGGTTCCGATCACTTCCAACCAGGAAGGTCGGGACGATGTCAACAGTTAACCGGATCATCGGTGTCTCCGTCACCGCGGTGGCGCTCACCCTTGGTTTCGTCACCCCTGCACTCGCGACACCGCCGAACATCCCCAGCGCCGCCACGGCGACCGCCGAGCTCGCCGGGCTGACCGTTCGCGCCGACAGTTCGATGACGGGCTACTCCCGCGACAAGTTCCCCCACTGGATCACCCAGTCGGGTACCTGCAACACCCGTGAGGCCGTGCTGAAGCGGGACGGCACCAACGTGGTCACCGACTCCTCCTGCGCCGCCACCTCCGGCAGCTGGTTCTCCCCGTACGACGGCGCGACCTGGTCCGCGGCCTCCGACGTGGACATCGACCACGTCGTGCCCCTGGCGGCCGCCTGGAGGTCGGGAGCGGCCTCCTGGACGACGGCGCAGCGCCAGTCGTTCGCCAACGACATGTCCGGCCCGCAGCTCATCGCGGTGACCGACAACGTGAACCAGGCGAAGGGCGACCAGACGCCGGCGACGTGGAAGCCTCCGCTGACGTCCTACTGGTGCACCTACGCCAAGATGTGGGTACACACCAAGTACCGCTGGAGCCTCAGCGTGAACTCGTCGGAGAAATCGGCTTTGTCGGACATGCTCGGAAGGTGCTGATGGCGTCACTCTCCTCGCTGTTCGTGGCGGGTCCCGGCGGCGTGATGACCGACGAGGTCGGCGTTGTGACCGGCGACCTGGAACTGCGCACGGACCTTTCCGACGACGGGAAGTTCCAGGCGCTGGTCCGCTATGAAGGCGCGGAAGAGTGGTACGCCGTCACGGGCGCTGCGTCCGCCCTGACCGATCCTCGCGACCACGAGCCGGTCCACTCCCTGCTCCTGGCTCTTCTGCACCGGCCGGAGGGCTGAGCGGCGGCAACGCCTCCATCGCCTCCGCCCGGTTCAGCCCGGTCGCCTGCAGCAGGTCCACGGCGATGCTGCGGATCTGCGCCAGCACCACCTTGGACGAGAACCCGTCCCCACCGAGGCGCCGCGCGGTCAACGGCCGTGCGGCGTCCCGCACGGCCTCCCTGGTCAGCTGCGGCGTCCTGCCCCTCTCCAGCTCACCCCTGAGGCAGTCGACGGCGTCGGCGTAGCGCTGCAGCACACCGGACACGCCGTCCGGAATCCGTTCCTCGGCCTTCAGCGCCGCCATCGTCCTGCGGGCCAGCACGCGCGTGTTGCGGATCGCGTAGTCCACCGGCCCGGCCGCGGTCTGGTAGCGCTTGAGCTCGTCCTTGGACCGCCACCGGATCGGCGCGATCTTCGCGATCTCGCTGCCGGTCTGCAGCGCGGACTTGTAGTCGTCGATCGCCGACTGGCTGTTGCGCAGCTCCGCGAGCACCCCGGCCGCCTTCACGGCGTCGCGCTGGTCGATGGCCTCCGCGATGCTCCGCAGGGCCGTGCTGAGGGTGCCCGTGAGCGCTTTCGCCTGCCGGTGGGCGACCATCACCGGGTTCGCCGGGATCAGCGCGGCGACCGCCAGCCCCACCAGCCCGCCGGTGAGCGCGTCGATCATCCGGTCGAACCCGCCGCCCGCGCTGGGCGGCAGCAGCGTGGCCACCAGCACCGCGCTGCTCCCGGCCTGCAGGGCGATCACCGACCCGCCGTCGAGCAGCACGGCCGTCGACATCGCCAGCGCCACCACGAGCGCGATCTGCCAGGGTCCGCTGCCGATCCAGCCGATGAGCGCGTCGCCCACCCCGACCCCGACCGACACGCCGACGACGAGCTCACCGACCCGGCGCAGCCGTTGCCCCAGCGACACCCCGAGGCACACGACCGCCGCGATGGGCGCGAAGAACGGGTGCTGGTGCCCGATGACGAGCGTCGCCACCACCCACGCCAACCCGGCCGACAGGGCACATTGGACGATCGGCAACGCGGTCGCGCGCCACCGCGTCAACCCCCGTCCGACCGCGTCCCTGACCACGCCCACCACTGCCACCCCGTCTTCCGCCGCACCTGCCACCGTCAGTCTTCGTCCCACGGCCACCAGGCACAACCTGCGGGGACCCGGATTCGATCCGCGATGGCGAGCAGCCTCACACCGCGCGCAGCGGGACGGCGAACCGCCCCGTGCGCGAGTTGGGTGCAGTCAGCGGCGTCTCGATCAAGGGTTGGTGGTACTCGCAGACGCCTGGACAGCCAGGGGTGGGATCAGAGGCCGAGGGCGGCCGGGGCCTGGGGGTCGGACTCCGCGAGGAACTTCGAGCAGCGCTCCCACTCCTCGTCCTCCCCGATCTCCCGCGCGGCCAGCGCCAGCGCGGCGAGCGCCCGCAGGAAGCCCTGGTTGGGCCGGTGGTCCCACGGCACGGGCCCGAAGCCCTTCCAGCCGGAGCGGCGGAGCTGGTCCAGCCCGCGGTGGTAGCCGGTGCGGGCGTAGGCGTAGGCGGCGACCGGGTCGCCGGCCTGCAGCGCCCGTTCCGCGAGCAGGGCCCACGCCTCGGAGAAGTCCGGGTACGCGCGCACGATCTTGGCGGGGTCGGTCCCGCCGTCGGCCGCGGCCTGCGCTTCCGGACGGTCGGGCAGGTGGGTCGGACCGGGGCCCAGGAGGTTCTCAACCATGCGGTCCATCCTGCCGCACGGCGCGCGGCTAGGAGAGGAACAGCCGCATGACCGCGGCCACGACGGCCAGCAGCAGAGCAGTGACGAGCACACCGGCGACGATCTTCTTGCCCATGGGCGTGCATGGTGCCGTTCTGGACCAGGCGGAGCAATGACACTCACTCGTCCGTGCACACGAATTGGAAACATCAGGGTAAAACCAGGGGCGTTTCGGCAACATGATCACCCACTGTCACCTCATGATGGGCGGATGATCCAGGGGGTTAGGCAGTTCCGGGACACGTACTGGGAGCGGGGTGTGCCCGGCAGGGAGACGCCGGCGGCGCTGACCAGGCAGCTGTACCAGCTGTGGCTCGTGGGGCTGCTGCTGAAGCTGATCGGCTCGTCGTGGGACGTCTCGTGGCACTTCAAGTGGCTGCGCGACGACTTCGCACCGCCGCACCTGATCAACACGGTCGGCACGGCGATCGTGGTCGGCCTCACGCTGTTCCACACGTTCACCGGCTACGGCGCCGACAAGGCCGCGCTGCGGCTGATGCAGGTCGGGTGCGGGATCTTCCTGGTCGCGCTGCCGATCGACGTGATCAACCACCGGATCAACGGGCTCGACATCACCAGCTGGTCCGGTTCGCACGCGCTGCTGTACCTGGGGACGGCGGTGATGCTGGCGGGCGCGATCCGCGGGTGGATCAAGTACTTCCCCGCCGGCAACTGGCGGACGTTCGGGCTGGTGGCGCTGTGGTTCTTCGTCCTGGAGAACGTCTGGTTCCCCAACCAGCACCAGGAGTACGGCGTGCGCGCGTTGCAGGCCTACGACAGCGGCAAGCCGGAGGCCGAGCCGATCCTGCTGCAGTTCGCCGCCGACCAGCTGGGCGTCCCGGTCGGCCGGGAGGCGGTGGTCAACTTCGCGCTGCCCATCGCGGACTGGGTCTACCCGGTGTGGGGGCTGGTGGCCGCGGCCGTCGTGCTCGTGATCGCGCGCCGCACGACCGACCGGGTCTGGGCTGCGACGGCGGTCGCGGGCGGGTACGTGGCGTACCGGTGCCTGATCTGGCCGTTGCTCGCGGGCATCGACTTCCCGAAGTCCGCCGTGCCGCTGTTCCTGGTCGTCGTGGGGCTCGTGATCGACGCGGTGCACGTCGTGAAGATGCCGACGCCGGCCGCCGCGGTGCTCGGGTCGGCCGCGGTCACCACCATCGGGTACGTGGGGATCTGGGCGCAGCAGGAGTACCTGTGGGCGCCGCCCATCTCGTTCTCGTCCGCGGCGGTCACGGCCGTGCTGCTGGCGGTGCTGTGGACCGTGGGCGACCTGGTGATCCACCGGCCGGAGGCGCACCAGCTGGCCGCGCGGCTGAAACTCAGCTGACCGGCTGCGGCCGGGTCAGGCCGGACGCCGTGAGGTGCCGCGTGATCCGGCCGAACAGCTCCTCCAGCGGTTCGCCGAGGTCCCGTCCGAACCCCGTCAGCCCGTAGGTGACCTGCGGCGGGGTCGTCGGTTCGACGTGCCGCCACACGAGACCGTCCTCGACCAGCCCGCGCAGGGTCTGGGAGAGCATCTTCTCGCTGATGCCGCGGATGCTGTCGCGCAGCTCGAAGAACCTCAGGTCGCCGCCGCGCAGGGAGATCAGCACCCAGATGCCCCACCGGCTGGTGACGTGGTCGACCATGTCGCGCGCCGGGCAGTCGGTGTGAAACACCTCATACCGCGCCTTGACCTCGGTCTGGTCCACCTGGACACCTCCCGTCACGTCTTGAGCTTACCTCCAGGTACGTCCTTACCAGGAGTTAGCCCGGTTCCTAGCGTCGTGCCGACAACGACGAAGGAGCTGTTCATGATCGTGGTGACCGGGGCTACCGGGAACGTGGGCCGACCGTTGACGCGGGCGCTGGCCGAGGCCGGTGAGCAGGTGACGGCGGTGTCGCGGCACTCGGCGGAGGTACCGGACGGCGTGCGGCACGTGGTGGCCGACCTGGCGGAGCCGGCGGGTCTGGAACCCGCCCTGGCGGGCGCGAAGGCGTTGTTCCTGCTGCTGTCGGGCGACCTGCACGCGGTCGGCGCCAACCCGGCCGACGTCATCGGCACGGCGGTGGCGAGCGGGGTCCGCCGAATCGTCCTGCTGTCCTCGCTGGGCGTGGTGACCAGGCCGTTCGGCACGACGCGGGTCCAGCTGCGGGCGCTGGAGGACGGGGTGCGGGAGTCCGGGGCCGACTGGGCGCTGCTGCGGCCGGGCGGGTTCGCGTCCAACGCGCTGTGGTGGACGGAGTCCGTTCGCGCGCAGCGGCTCGTCGCGGCACCGTTCGGGGACGTCGGCGTGCCCGTCGTCGACCCGGCCGACATCGCGGCGGTCGCCGCCGCCTGCCTGACCGACGACCGGCACAGCGGCGGGGTGTACGAGCTGACCGGCCCGGAGGTGGTCACGCCGCGGCAGCAGACCGCGGCCATCGCCGCCGCGCTGGGCGAACCGGTGCGGTTCCACGAGCTCACCCGCGCCGAGGCGAAGGCGGGCATGGAGCGGATGATGCCGGGTGAGCTCGCCGACGACACCCTCGACATCATCGGCGCCCCGACCGAGGCCGAGCTGCGCGTCAGCCCGGACGTCGAGGCCGTGCTCGGCCGCGCCCCGCGCCCGTTCGCCGACTGGGCCACGCGCAACGCCGAGTCCTTCCGCTAGCCGCAAACGCACGCGGGGACCTTTCGTACTCTCCGAGAGTACGAAAGGTCCCCGCGTGCGGTCGGAAATCAGCCCGCGATCATGCGGCCCGACGACTTGAGGTGCTCGCACGCCTGGGCGATGCGGGCGGCCATGGCCTGCTCAGCTGCCTTGAGGTAGCTGCGCGGG
This sequence comes from Lentzea sp. NPDC042327, assembly GCF_040647275.1. NCBI lineage: Bacteria > Bacillati > Actinomycetota > Actinomycetes > Pseudonocardiales > Pseudonocardiaceae > Lentzea > Lentzea sp. NPDC042327. The sequence continues at coordinate 203,895 of NZ_JBEZBX010000008.1, read as the reverse complement.
TCGTAGGCCTTCTTGTTGCCGACCTCGCCGTCGATCTTCAGCACGCCGTCGTAGTTCGCGAACATGTGCGCCGCGATCGGACGGGTGAACGCGTACTGCGTGTCCGTGTCGATGTTCATCTTGATGACGCCGTACGACACGGCTTCGTGGATCTCCTCCAGCAGCGAGCCGGAGCCGCCGTGGAAGACCAGGTCGAACGGCTTCGAGCCGGCCGCGAGGCCCAGCTTCTCCGCCGCGACGTCCTGGCCCTGCTTGAGGATCTCCGGGCGCAGCTTCACGTTGCCCGGCTTGTAGACGCCGTGCACGTTGCCGAAGGTCGCGGCCAGCAGGTAGCGGCCCTTCTCCCCGGCGCCGAGCGCGTCGACCGTCTTCAGGTAGTCCTCGGGCGTCGTGTAGAGCTTGTCGTTGATCTCGTTGTCGACGCCGTCCTCCTCGCCGCCCACGACGCCGACCTCGATCTCGAGGACGATCTTCGCCTTGGCGGACAGGTCGAGCAGCTCGCTCGCGATCTGGAGGTTCTCCTCCAGCGGAACAGCAGAGCCGTCCCACATGTGCGACTGGAAGAGCGGGTTGCCGCCCTTGTCGACCCGCTCCTGGCTGATGGCGATGAGCGGACGCACGTACCCGTCGAGCTTGTCCTTCGGGCAGTGGTCGGTGTGCAGCGCGATGTTCACCGGGTACTTCGCGGCGACCACGTGCGCGAACTCGGCGAGTGCGACAGCGCCGGTCACCATGTCCTTGACCTTGGTGCCCGAGGCGAACTCGGCACCACCGGTCGAGACCTGGATGATGCCGTCGCTCTCGGCCTCGGCGAACCCGCGGAGAGCCGCGTTGAGAGTCTCCGAAGAAGTGACGTTGATCGCGGGGTAGGCGAACTCGTTCGCCTTGGCCCGGTCAAGCATCTCCGCGTAGACCTCGGGAGTTGCGATGGGCATCGGTCGTCCTCCTCAGGTGCCCTGAACGCCGTATCACCGGCATCCTACGAGGCTGGGTCACAGGCCCAACGCGGCGGCCAGTTCGGCGTAGTGCCCGTTCAGCGACTGGATGGCGACGTGGTCGGCTCCCGCGTCGACGTGCGCGCGCAACTTGGCGGCGACCTGGTCCGGGGTTCCCCACGCCACGAGTGCATCGATCAAGTGGTCAGAGCCGGTGCCGGCGACGTCCTCGGCCGAGAAACCCCACCTCAGCCAGTTGTCCGTGTAGTTGGTGAGCGTGAAGTAGAACGCGAGCTGCTCGCGTGCGATCGCCCGCGCCCGGTCCGGGTCCGCCTCGACGACGACGGTCACCTCGGGAGCGAGGACCTTGTCGCCGAGCACCTCGCGCGCGTGCGCCGTGTGCTCGACCGGGACGAGGTACGGGTGCGCGCCGCCGGTGCGGTCGGCGGCGAGCTGGAGCACCCGCGGGCCGAGCGCGGCGAGCACGAGCGACTCGGTCGGCACGTCCAGGCGGTCCAGGTACGCCACCAGCTTGTCGTAGGGCTTCTCGTACGCCTGGTCCAGCTGCCGGTGGCCCACGCCGACGCCGAGCAGGAACCGGTCGCTCGCGAGCCGGTGGAACTCGGCGGCGACCTCCTCCGGCTCCGACTGCCAGACGTTGACGATGCCGGTGGCGATCGTCATCGACCCGGTCGCGGCCAACGCCCTGCCGACCAGCCCGACGTCGGGCGAGCCACCGATCCAGAAGGTGCCGTAGCCGAGCTGTTCGAGCTCGGCGATCCGATCGACCCCGTCGGCCCACTGCACGTGCGAGCCCCACACACCGAACGTTCCGAGCGACGCTTTCGAAGGCATAGTGGAGACCATGGCAACCGCTGAGTGGAACGGCAAGATCATCGCTTCGAGCGACGACACGGTCGTGGTCGAGGGCAACCACTACTTCCCGCTGGACTCCGTGGACCCCGCGGTGCTCACGCCGACCGACCACACCACCGTGTGCCCCTGGAAGGGCACCGCGAACTACTACTCGCTGCAGGTCGACGGCGCCGAGAACACCAACGCCGCCTGGTACTACGCCGAGCCGAAGGACGCCGCGAAGGAGATCAAGGGCCGCGTGGCGTTCTGGAAGGGCGTCGAGATCACGGCCTGAGCCGGTCGGCCCGTGTTCCACCCGCCGATCTCGTCACGTGTCCCCGGCCACGGCGGACTACCGTCGGAACATGGGGATCTTGAGCACCACTGACCTGAACGTGTCCCGGCTCTGCCTGGGCGGCAACGTCTTCGGCTGGACCGCCGACGAGGACACCTCGTTCGCCGTGCTCGACGCCTACGTCGCGGCGGGCGGGAACTTCGTCGACACCGCCGACGTGTACTCGGCCTGGGCGGACGGCAACTCCGGCGGCGAGTCGGAGACGATCATCGGCAGGTGGCTCGCCAGGCGCGGCGACCGCGACGACGTCGTGGTCGCCACCAAGGTCGGCATGCTGGCCGGTTTCAAGAACCAGAAGCGCGACACGGTCCTGACGGCGGCCGAGCGGTCGCTGAAGCGGCTCGGCGTCGACCACATCGACCTCTACTACAACCACCTCGACGACCCGGACACGCCGCTGGAGGAGACGCTCGCCGCCTACGACCAGCTCGTGCGGGACGGCAAGGTCCGCTACGTCGCCGCGTCCAACTTCTCCGCCGAACGGCTCGCGGCGGCGCTGGAGGTCCAGGAGCGCGAGGGCTTCGCGAAGTTCGTCGCGTTGCAGCCCGAGTACAACCTGGTGAGCCGCGACCGGTTCGAGGGCGAGCTGCAGGCGGTCGTGGCCGAGCACGGCCTCGCGACCGTGCCGTACTGGTCGCTCGCCAAGGGCTTCCTCACCGGCAAGTACCGGCCTGGCGTGGAGGTGCGCAGCGAGCGGGCGGGTGCCGCGTCGAAGTACCTCGACGAGCACGGCCTGCAGGTGCTGGAGGTGCTCGACGAGCTGGCCGAGACGCACCGGACGACGGTTGCCGCGGTGGCGCTGGCGTGGCTCGCCCAGCAGCCGACGGTGGCGGCACCGATCGCGTCGGCCAGGACGTTGGAGCAGCTCAGCGACCTCACGCCGGCGCTGGAGCTGGAGCTGTCGCAGGCCGAGGTGGACCGTCTGAGTGCAATTTAACTTGCCAGTAGCTTACTGGGAGTAGGTTGCGTTACCGTGGCGGTCATGGACGTCACGGGCAAGGTGGTACTGATCACCGGCGCGGCCAGGGGCATCGGCGCCGAGGTGGCGAGGCAGCTGGCCGCACGCGGGGCTCGGCTCGCGCTCGTCGGGCTCGAGAAGGCCCAGCTGGAGGAGGTCGCGCGGGAGACCGGCGGCAGGGCGTGGGAGGTCGACGTCACCGACTGGGACGCGCTCGAACGCACCTTCCACGAGGTCGCCGGGCACTTCGGCGGCATCGACGTGGTGGTCGCGAACGCGGGCATCGCCGCCACCGGTTTCGTGCGCTCGATGGACCCCAAGGCGTTCGAACGGGTCATCGAGGTCAACCTGCTCGGGGTGTGGCGCACGGTGCGCACGGCGCTGCCGCACCTCATCGAGAGCCGCGGCTACTGCATGGTCGTGTCGTCGCTGGCGGCGATCGTGCACATCCCCGGCAACGCGGCCTACTCGGCGGCGAAGGCGGGCTGCGAGGCGTTCGCGGACAGCCTGCGCGCGGAGGTGCGGCACCTCGGCGTGGACGTCGGCACCGCGTACTTCTCGTGGATCTCCACGGACATGGTCAACAGCGCCGACGAGCACCCGGTGTTCGGCAAGCTGCGCCAGGGCATGCCGGGGGTCGCGGGCAAGAAGTACCCGGTCCGCAACGTCGGCAGGGCCGTGGTCAAGGGCATCGAGAAGCGGTCGAAGGCGGTCCACGTCCCCGGCTGGGTCGGCGCTCTGAAGTACTTCCGCGCGTTCACGCCGGTGGTCGTGGACCGCCAGGCGGTCGCTGAGGTGGCCGAGGCCGACCGGCAGATGGCCGCGAACGACACGTCCGGCCTGGTCGGGCCCGGCGGGCAGGCCGCTAGCCGTTGAGCCAGGAGCCGAGCAGGGCGTTCCACGGGCGGACGTCCCACTTGGTGACGACGTTCGCGGGCGTGTACGGGTCGGCGGCGATGATCTCCTGGAGGGCCGTCTCGTCCGCGGCCTCGTAGATGATCAACGCGCCGGTGTCGTCCGAGTACGGGCCGGCGGCGAGCACCACGCCCTTCTCGGCGAGGGAGGCGATGTACTCGCGGTGCGCCGGGCGCGCCGCGAGACGCTCGTCACGGTTTGAACCGAACACCAATTCGACTGCAAAGCGGGCCATGGCACCACCGTAGCGACGTGACCGGTACCGTCCTACCTCGTGGCTGGCGACGAAACCCCGCGCAGCGTGCAGGACACCCTGACCAACCTGCGCATCAAGGACGGCGTCGCAGGACCTCCCGCAGGGCCTCTGACGCTCGAAGACCTGTACAAGCAGCACCGCATGCGCCTCATCAGGCTCGCGCTGCTGCTGGTGGACGAGCCGGCGACGGCGGAGGACGTGGTGCAGGAGGCCTTCACGGGCCTGCACCGCAACTGGAAGGGCCTGCGCGACGCCCAGGCCGCCGTGGGCTACCTCCGCACGGCCGTGGTCAACGGTTCGCGCAGCGTGCTGCGCCGCCGCAAGACCGCCCGCGACTACACCCCTCCGCACGTGGCGAACGCACGTTCGGCCGAGTCGCTCGCGATGCTCACCGCGGAGCACCAGGCCGTGGTCAAGGCGCTCCAGCAGCTGCCGCCGCGCCAGCGCGAGGTGCTCGTGCTGCGCTACTACGGCGACCTGTCGGAGGCCGAGATCGCCGAGGCCACCGGCATCTCCAAGGGCACGGTCAAGTCGACCGCGTCCCGGGCCCTCGACGCGCTGCAGAAGCTCATGGCCGGCCGCTGAGGCAACGTCACACCGCCCACCGGACACCCCTTTTGCCCGATGAAGGCGATTTCCGGTCGCAGGAACACGCGCCCAATCCGGTGCTTGGTATAGACCAATAGGGCTCCGATGCCGCAGGATCACACCCCGTGGCACGCAGACACGTGGTCGCCGTCGACATCGGTGGCACCGAAACCAAGGCGGCGCTGGTCACCGGCACCTCGGAAGCCGTGGTGGCCCAGAAGCACGCGCGCAGGGCGACTCCGGCACAGCTGGAGCCGCTGCTGGACGTCCTCGCCGAGCTCGTCGACGAGCTCCGCGGGGCCTCCGAGCACGAGATCGACGCCGTGGGCATCGTGGCGCCGGGCATCGTGGACGAGGCCAACGGCGTCGGCGTGTACACGACGAACCTGCCGTGGAGCGAGTTCCCGTTCAGCGAGGTCCTGACCGAACGGCTCGGCGTCCCCGTCGCGTTCGGCCACGACGTGCGCGCCGCGGGTCTGGCCGAGTGCCGGATGGGTGCCGCGAAGGGCCTGCGCAACGCGGTGATCATGCCGATCGGCACCGGGATCGCCGGCGCGCTGCTGCTGGACGGGCAGATCTTCAGCGGCGGCGGGTACGCGGGCGAGATCGGGCACGTGGACGTCGGCCACGGCGTGCCGTGCGCCTGCGGGCAGGTCGGCTGCGTGGAGACCGTGGCGTCCTCCGCCGCCATCGCCCGCCGCTACACCGCGCGCACCGGACGGGCCGTGCACGGTGCCGCCGAGGTCGCGGACCTGGTGAGAGCCGGGGACGAGGACGCCGTCGCCGTGTGGCACGAGGCCGTGGACGCGCTCGCCAGGGGAGTCCTGGTGCTGGCGACGCTGCTCGGCCCGGAGGCCGTGGTGCTCGGCGGCGGGCTCGCACTGGCGGGAAACCTGCTGGTGGAGCCGCTCGAGGACAGGCTGGACGGCCTGATCGCCTTCCAGCGCCGACCGGAGCTTCGGCTCGCGGCGCTCGGCGACGAGGCGGGCTTCCTCGGCGCGGCGCTGCTGGCCATCGACACGCTGGAGGCGTGATGAGCACGTGGGGTGGACCGGTCGACGTGACCCTGACCGGTGGTCGGGTCGTCACGCCGGACAGGGTGCTCGAGAACGGGTGGGTGAGCGTCCGGGGCGGTCGCATCGCCGGGGTCGGTGTGGGAGCGGTACCGGACGGCCCCACGACCGACGTCGGCGGCGGCACGATCGTGCCCGGCTTCGTCGACATCCACTGCCACGGCGGTGGCGGTGACGCGTTCACCAGCAGCGACCCGGTGAAGGTCCGCAAGGCCGCGACCGCGCACCGCAGGCACGGCACCACGACGCTGCTCGCGTCGCTGGTCTCGCGCCCGGTGCCGGAGCTGGCCGACCAGGTCTCCGCGCTGGCAGAGCTGGTCCAGGAGGGCGTGGTCGCGGGCATCCACCTGGAGGGCCCGTTCCTGTCCGCGGCCCGCTGCGGCGCGCACGACCCGGCGATCCTGTGCCCACCGGAGCAGAGCGCGGTCACGAAGCTGCTCGACGCGGGCAAGGGCACGGTCCGCATGATCACCGTCGCGCCCGAGCTGGAGGGCGCGGTCCAGGCCGTGCACCAGCTCGTTGACAACGGTGTCCTCGCCGCCATCGGCCACACCGACGCGACCGAGGCGCAGGTCCGCCCAGCCGTGGACGCCGGTGCCAGCGTGGCCACGCACCTGTTCAACGGCATGCGGCCGCTGCACCACCGCGAGCCCGGCCCGATCGGCGCGCTGCTGGACGACGAGCGCGTGACCGTCGAGCTCATCTGCGACCTGGTGCACCTGCACCCGACCGCCGTCCGGCTGGCCGCCCGCCACGCCGGCCTGCAGCGCACCGTCCTCATCACCGACGCCATCGCGGCGGCGGGCGTGGGCGACGGCGTGTACGACGTCGGCGGCCTCGAGGTGCGCGTCGTCGACGGCGTTCCAACGTTGGCAGGAGGCGCCGCACTGGCCGGCAGCACGCTCACGATGGACATGGCGTTCCGCAACGCCGTGAACGCGTGCGGGCTGTCGCTCGTGGAGGCCGCGTACGCCACCGCGACCCGCGGCGCCGAGCTGCTCGGCCTGGAGACCGGCAAGCTGCAACCGGGCTGCGCCGCCGACCTCGTCGTCCTCGATGCAGAATTGAAGCCGAGGGACGTGATGAGCAAGGGCGAGTGGGTCCAGGACTGAGCTGAGGGCGGGGCATGGCGGAGGATCCGGAGCGACTGGTGACCAACGCACTGCGCGCGCAGGCGACCAGCACGAATGCCGGATTTGTCGCATCTGCCCCGGTTGTTCCTGAGCGCCCCGCACCCATGTCCACGTGGTGGGTGCTGGGCCTCGCCCTGCTGTTGGGCCTGGCAGCGGGCACGGTGGCCGCAGTGATCACGCTCGGCTGACCTGTACCGTTGTCGCCGTGACGATTGCATTGGGCCCTGACTGGCTGGACCCCACCGTGCTGCTGAACGGGCTCGGCCCGTACATGCTCATCGGGCTGTGCCTCATCATCTTCGCTGAGTGCGGGCTGCTCGTCGGTTTCTTCCTGCCCGGCGACTCGCTGCTGTTCACCGCAGGCCTCTTCGTCGCGGCGGGCACCATCGACACCCCGCTCTGGCTCGTCTGCGCGTTGCTGACCGTGTGCGCGTTCGTCGGCAACGTCGTGGGCTACTACATCGGCGCGAAGGCCGGTCCGGCGTTGTTCAGCAAGCCGGAGTCGAAGATCTTCAAGAAGGAGTACGTCGACAAGACGCAGGAGTTCTTCGACAAGTACGGGGCGCGCGCCATCGTCCTGGCCCGGTTCGTGCCGATCGTCCGCACGTTCATCACGGCCATGGCCGGCGTCGGCAGGATGGACCCGAAGAAGTACTTCACGTACTCCGCGATCGGCGGCGTGGCGTGGGCGGCGGGCCTGACGGTCCTCGGCTACTTCCTCGGCCAGGTCTCCTTCATCAGGGAGAACCTCGAGATCACCCTGCTCGCCATCGTCTTCCTGTCGATCGTGCCGATCATCATCGAGGTGTTGAAGGCGCGCAAGGAGAAGAAGTCGCTCGTGCAGGAGGAGGCGGACGACATCACGCAGGTGATGGAGGCGCAGCTGCAGGACGACTCGACGCAGATCATCCCGCGCGTCGAACGCTGAGCCCAGGACCGGGCGGCAGCCACCGGGCCGATCCCGGTCACCGCCTGCGCGCCCTGCCTCTGCCGGCATCTGCAAGGGGGTTAGGGGTGAACATCGAACCGGGGTTGAACAGGTTTTCCGGGTCCAGTGCGCGTTTGATCTCGCGGTGGACGCGGAGGCCGACCGGGCCGATCTCCTTCGCGAGCCACTCCCGCTTGACCTTGCCGACGCCGTGCTCGCCGGTGATCGTGCCGCCGAGCGCCAGCCCGAGGGCGAGGATGTCGTCGAACGCCTTGCGGGCGCGGGCGAACTGGTCGGCGTCCGCGGGGTCGTAGACGATCGTCGGGTGCATGTTGCCGTCACCGGCGTGGCCCACGACGGCGATCTTGAGGCCGGTCGCCGCGGAGATGTCCTCACAGCCCTGGATGAGTTCGGCGATGCGGGTGCGGGGCACGCACACGTCGTCGGTGAGCCACGAGCCGTAGACCTCCAGCGCCGTGAGCACGGCCCGGCGCGCGGTCAGCAGGTCACGGCCCTCGCTCACGTCGTGCGTGGCGTACACGAGGTCGGCCTCCAGGCAGATCTCCTCGATCTTGCGCAGCTCGTGGCGCGCCTGCTCGCCGCCCGCGTCCGACTGGCAGATCAGCAGCGCCGCACAGCCGGGACCGGCGCCGAGTTCGGTCCTGAGGTACTGCTCGACGGCCTCGATCGAGGTGCGGTCCATGATCTCCATCAGCGACGGCACCAGGCCCTCGCGGACGATCCGGCTGACCGCGGCACCGGCCGTCGCGGTGCTGCTGAACGCGGCGACGAGCGTGGCGGGGGCCTGCGGCAGCGGTTTCAGCGCCAGCGTGGCCTTCGTGATCACGCCGAGGGTGCCCTCGGAGCCGATGAAGAGCTTGGTCAGGTCGTAGCCGGCGACGCCCTTGACGGTGCGGCGGCCGGTCCGCAGCACCTCGCCGTCGGCCAGCACCACCTCCAGCCCCAGCACGGAGTCGGTGGTCACGCCGTACTTCACGCAGCACAGGCCGCCCGCGTTGGTGGCGAGGTTGCCGCCGATCGTGCACCAGTCGTAGCTGCTCGGGTCCGGCGGGTAGAACAGCCCGTGCTTCTCCACCGCGCCGCGCAGGTCGAGGTTCACGACACCGGGTTCCACGACGGCGAGCCGGTTGTCGGTGTCGACCTCGACGATCGCGTCCATCTTCGTGGTCACGAGCACCACGCAGCCCTCGACCGCGTTCGCGGCACCGGACAGACCGCTGCCGGCGCCGCGCGGGACGACGGGCACGCGGTGCCGCGCGCACGCCCGCACCACGGCCTGGACCTGCTCGGTGTCCGACGGGAACACCACCGCGAGCGGACTGCCGAACGGGGCGAGCGGCATCATGTCCCGCTGGTAGCCCGCCGTGACATCGGCGTCCGTGAGCACGCCCGAGTCGCCCAGTGCGGTGCGGAGTTCGCCGAGCAGGGTCTCCATGTCCGCCACGCTAGCGGGACCGGCCGGTTCCTTCGAGGGTGAACGGGCACGGGCGAGTTCACCCGGTGACCGGGCGTCCTCAACCCGGATTTGGCCGGCCCGTCGCACCGATGTCGCCGCCCTGCCGGCGGGCACGACGTAGGCTGGTTCACCGTGGCGCACGCATTCGCCTCGCTGGAGACCGCAGGTCCGGTGGCCGTGTGGCTGATCGTCCTGAGCTTCATCTTCATCGAGTGCGCATTCATCTTCGGGTTGTTCCTGCCCGGTGACTCGCTGCTCTTCGCGGCCGGGGTGGTCCTGGCGGCACACGGCAGCGAGGTCTCGGCGTGGGCGCTTTCGGCGGTCGCACTGGTCGTGGCCGTGGTCGGCAACCAGGTCGGGTACCACATCGGCAAGCACACCGGCACCCGCGTGCTGGCCCGCAAGGACGGGAAGGTGCTGAACCGGCAGAACCTGGAGAAGGCCCGCCGGTTCCTCGACCAGCGCGGGTTCTGGGCCGTCGTGCTGGCCCGCTGGCTGCCGTGGGTGCGCACGCTCGCGCCGATGATCGCCGGAGCGGCCCGCATGGACGTGAAGCGGTTCACGCTGGCCACGACCATCGGTGCCGTCGCCTGGGTGCCGACGCTCGTGCTCGCCGGCTACTACGGCGCCGGCGTCCTGGAGCAGCTGCCCTGGCTGGAGACGGCGGCACTGGTCGTCAGCGTCGCGTTCTTCCTCGTCGGCACCGGGTGGGGCGTCTGGCGCTACCGGCAGGAGATGCGCAAGCCGATCGACGAGGCGGCCGAGCTGGAGCCCTCCGCCCGCCGGAGCTGACGGCGGGGGCCCGCGGCCCGGTCAGAGCACCTCGGTGATCAGCAGGTCCGCCGAGCCCTTGGACGAGTTCACCATCAGCGCGTTGACGTGGTCGGTGCCGTGCAGCACGCGTTCCTCGGCCTCGGACAACGTGCGCCCGTACCGCAGGTGGCGGTCGATGAGCCGCTGCACCCGCACGTCCTCGTCGATGAACAGGAACCACGCCTCGTCGAGGATGATCCGGACGCGCTTCCACTTGTCGTAGTTGAGCAGCAGGTAGTTGCCCTCGGTCACGACCAGCGGGACGTCCGGGTGCACCGGCACCGCGCACGCGATCGGTTCCTCGACCTCCCTGCGGAACTCCGGCGCGTAGATCATGTCCGGCCCGCACGCCTTGATGCGGCCGAGCAGGTCGACGTAGCCGGGGATGTCGAACGTGTCCGGCGCGCCCTTGCGCTCGACCAGCCGCAACCGCTCCAGCTCGCTCTGCGCGAGGTGGAAGCCGTCCATCTCGACGAGCACGGCCTGCCCGTCGAGCGCCTCGACGAGCCTGCGCGCGAGTGTCGACTTGCCGGAGCCGGGAGCTCCGCCGATCCCGAGGATCTTGCGTTCACCCATGTCGGTGAGCGCCTTGGCCCGCTCTAGCAGCTCTTCGAACCTGACCTGCTGTCCTGCCACCGTGCCAGCTCCTCAACCCAGTCCCCGATCACACCGACCCGAACGGCGGCGGCCTGCGACGCGAAGCCTATGGCCGCGACCGGGTCGGCTCCTGACGCCAGCGCGTAGGCGTACGCGCCGTGCCAGACGTCACCGGCACCGTTCGTGTCCTTCACCTGCACCGCCGGCACGGGCACCGCCCCGGTCGAGCCGTTCCACGACCAGGTCACGGGTGCGGGGCCGTTGGTGCGAACCACCAGCGGGACCCCGTACGAGTGCACCTCGGCAGCGGACCGCTCGAACCCCGAAGCGCAAGCGGCCACGTCGACCAGCGGCAACAGGTGATCGAGGACAGGTTTCCAGCTCCCGGCGTCGAGCACCACAGGCAATCCCGCCGCTTTCGCCGCACGGGCGGCGGGCAACGCCAGTCCGTCGTGGTGCCCGTCCAAGAGCACCACGTCCGCGGCGGCCACGAGATCGGACAAATCCGGCGCGATGACCGGCACCGAGGCGTTGCGCGACACGACCGTGCGCTCCCCATCAGCATCTCTGACGACGACCATGCTCACCGGCGTCGTCCCCTCGACGGCGACGACGTGGACCGGCTCCAACCCGGCCCGCACGAATTCACCCAGTGCGTCGGCGCCCAGGGCGGTGAGAAGTGACGAAGATCCGCCCAGAGCGGCCACCGCCCGCGCCGCGTTGGCCGCCGGACCGCCGGGGGCGAGGTGCGCCTCGGCCGACCTGACCTTCTCGCCGGGAGCGGGGAACACGGCCACTCGCTGGGTGACGTCGAGAGTTGTGAGCCCGACACACAGCACGGCTGCCATCTGGCCTTCCTCCAAACGGGTAAGGTCCCGGCCATGGTCACCATGCGGGATGTCGCGGCTCTCGCGGGGGTCTCCATCACCACGGTGTCACACGTGATCAACGAGACCAGGCCGGTCGCCGGGGACACGCGCGAGCGCGTGCAGAAGGCGATCGACGAAACCGGGTACACCGGTGACGCCATCGCGCGGTCGCTGGTCATGGGTGGCACGAAGTCGCTGGGCCTCGCGGTGTCGCTGGTCTCCCACCCGTACTTCGCCGAGCTGATCGCGGCCATCGAGTCGGAGGCGACGAGAGCGGGCTACTCGCTCGTGCTGATCGACACCAGGGACACGCCCGAGTCGGAGCAGGTCGCGGTGCGGATGCTGCGGTCGCGCCGGGTCGACGGGCTGCTGCTGACGCCCTCCGCCGGTGCGGGCAGCCAGGTGCTGCCGGAGCTCAAGCGGCTCGGCATCCCGACCGTGCTGGTGGACCGCCTGACCGTGGCGAAGGACATCGACCAGGTCGGCCCGGAGAACGTGCAGGCCACCTCCGGCCTGGTCACGCACCTGGCCGAGCTCGGCCACCGCCGCATCGGCATCGTCTGCGGCAAGGCCGGCGTGGCCACGACCGAGGAGCGCGTCCTCGGCCACCGCCTCGGCCTCGGCCGCGCGGGCCTGAAGTGGGACGAGTCCCTGGTCTCGCAGAGCGGCTGGCTCGCGCCGCTGATCGACCAGGACGACCCGGTCACCGCCGTCGTCGCGGCCGACCACCTGGTGACGGTCGGCATGCTGCACGAGGCCCGCGCCCGCGGCCTGAAGCTCGGCACGGACCTGGCCGTCGTGGCCTACGACGAGGTGGAGTGGGCGACGTTGATCGACCCGCCGCTGACGACACTGGCCCAGCCGGTCGAGGAGATCGGCCGCACCGCCGTGAAGCTGCTGCTGTCGCGCATCGCCGACCCGTCCCGTCCCGCGGAGACCATCCGGCTGGCCCCGTCGCTGCTGCACCGGCAGTCCTGCGGGTGCTGATCCCCGGCCTGGTCTCGGTGACGTTCCGGCAGCTGTCGGTCGGCGAGATCGGCGAGCTGGCGCTGGACTGCGGTCTGCAGGCGGTCGAGTGGGGTGCCGACGTGCACGTGCCGCCCGGTGACTTCACGGCGGCGCGGCGCGCGGTGGACACGGGCCTGAAGGTGGCCGCCTACGGCTCGTACTACCGCGCAGGCGTGACGGACCGCGCGGAGCTCGCCGCCGTGCTGGAGACCGCGGCCGAGCTGGACGCACCGCTGGTCAGGGTGTGGGCCGGCACGGCGGGCTCGGCCGAGTGCGCCGACCGCGGCGCCGTGGTGGAGGCCCTGCGGCACGCCGTCGAGCACGCCGACGCCGCAGGCACCCGGATCGCGCTGGAGTACCACCGCAACACGCTGACCGACACGCTCGACTCGGCCGTGCGGCTGCTGGACGAGGTCGACGGCGTGGTGCCGTACTGGCAGCCGAGCGGCGGCCAGGACGTGTTCTCGGCGGTGCACGAGGTCCGCACCCTGGAACCGGTGACCGCGCACGTCTTCTCCTGGGGCCCCGGCGGCTTCACCGACCGCCTGCCCCTGTCCGCCCGCCGCGACCTGTGGAAGCCGGTCCTCGGCGAGCTCGCACGCGACGGCGTCGACCGCAACGTGCTGCTGGAGTTCGTGCGCGACGACTCCGCCGACCAGTTCCGCGAGGACGCCAAGACCCTGCTGGGCTACCTCGCCGCGTCGTGACGTTCGAGCAGGGCCGCCGCCTCCAGGCACATCCACCCGCCCAGCTGCACCGACAGGTCCCTGCTCTGCGCCTCCTCGGCCGGCACGCTCCACTCCGGACCGAACAGCGGCCCGCTGACCGCCACCGTCCGGTTGGCCCACGCCGCCTCCGCCGACTCCACCACCAGCTGACGGGCGAGCTCGGCGGCCCCCTGCTGCGCGGGGTCGAGCCGCGGCATCTCCACCGCCGCCAGGGCGAGGTAGCGCACGAGGATGCCCGCGAACAGGCCGCCGTCGCCTTCGCCCTGCCCCTTGACCACCCCACCGATGGCGAGGTCGTCGTACACGGCCGTGATGGTGCGCGCGGCCTTCTCCAGCCACTTCTGCTGCTGCCCGTGCTTGGCCAGCTCCACGCACGCACCGATGAGAACACCTTGGCAGTACGTGTAGATGTTCTTCTCGACCTCGCGGACCTCCCCGTCGGGGTGCACGTGCAGCCCGTCCCACGCGAGCCCGGAGGGGTCGACCAGGTGCTCCTCCACCCAGTCCACGATGGACCGCGCCTTGGCGAGGTCGGTCCCCTCGTTCTGCCGCGCGAGGAAGATGGCCGCGGGCCCGTTCGCCGGCACGTTCTTGAAGTCGTCGCCGCGCTTCCACCAGATCCCGCCACCGGCGTGGTCGGTCCACCCGTCGCGCAGCTGGTCCGCGATCTGCCGCACCGCCCTGGGCCGCCCGACCCCGATCTTCTCCGCCCGCTGCAGCGCCAGCCCCAGCCACGCGACGTCGTCGTAGTAGTCGTTGGTCCACCCGCTGACGTTGCGCACCCGGATGCCGCGGACCACCCGCACGATCGCCTGCCTGCGCGCCTCCAGCGGGTTGCGCTCGTACCCGTCGACCATGCAGTCGAGCAGGTGCGCCTGCCACCAGTAGTTGAACGGCGCGAAGACCTTGTCCCTGAACCTCGGCGGCCACCCGCAGGCCCCCAGGCTCGTGCCCGGCACACCCCACACCCGTCGCAGGTGCCTCGAATGCACGGCACGCTCCGCAACACCCGCCCGCGCGGCCAGCAGTTTCGCGATCACCACCCTGCAATGGTGAGTTCTTGACCGGTCAAGAAGCTCGGTGAACCGCCCAGTGGTAGAGACCCATGGCGACAGAAGTCGTCAGGTTGTAACTGCTCACCTTGGCGCGCATGGGAAGGCGGACGACCTTCGCCGCGCGCTGCCTCACCTCGTCGCTCAGGCCGTGCCGCTCGGAGCCGAACGCCAGCACGGCGTTGTCGGGGATCGGCCCCCTGAGCGGTTCGCCGTCGGCGTCGAAGGCGATCAGCGGGCCCGCGAGGTCGAGGGTGGTGGCCTTGGCGACGGGCAGGGCGAAGTGCAGGCCCGCGGATCCTCTGAGGACGTTCGGGTGCCAGGGGTCGACGTCACCGGTGGACAGGACGCCGCCGGCGTCGAGGCCCGCGGCCACCCGGATCGCGGCGCCGAAGTTGCCCAGGTTGCGCGGGTTGTCGAGGAGGACGACCGGGGCGTCGCGGTCGAACGGGAGGTCAGGGCGGTCGGCGAAGCCCGCGACACCGGTCGGGTGGGTGCGGCCGACCCGGCGGACGAACTCCTCCTTCGTCACCTCGGTCGCCCGGCAGAAGGCCTCGACCAGGTCCGGTGCGTGCGACTCGGCGAGCCCGACGGCGACGGGCCTGCTGGTGGTGACCAGCGACGTGACGTTCCCGCCGAAGCGCAGGGCGTGTTTGACGGCGTGGAACCCTTCGAGCAGCACGGACCAGACGTTACTGAACGCCCACCCGCCGGGCCGTCCTGGCACTCGCCGCGAACCCGACCCAGGACACGACCACGACCGCCCCGAGCACCAGCTGCACCACCGTCGACGCGCTCTCCGGGTACCAGACCCCGTCGATGTAGTGGTCGATGAACCCGGTCTCCAGCACCGGCATCCCGGCGGCGGCCCGCAGGTCGTTCTCCCAGGTGGTCAGCGGGCACACGGTGGGCACCACGAGGCTCAGCACGGCCCACGCGGCGAGGGCGAGGTGAGGGTAGATCAAGCGGCGCCAGTGCCACGCGAGGAAACCGCCGGCCAGCAGGAACGCCAGCACGGCGAAGTGCAGGAGCACAACGGCTCCCGCGAGGAACCCGGCCATTCGCACCACCCCGTCCTCCAGCCCAGGACGGGGTAGCTCGAACCGCGCTCGACGAAACTCAGGCGAGACCGAGGTCGTCGAGGTCCAGCAGGTAGCGGTACTGCAGGCCCTCCGCCTCGATGGCCTCGCGGGCGCCGGTGCCGCGGTCCACGACGGTCGCGACGCCGACGACCTCGGCGCCGGCCGCGCGCAGGGCCTCGACCGCGGTGAGGACGGAGCCGCCGGTGGTGGAGGTGTCCTCGACGGCCAGGACGCGCTGGCCGCGGACCTCGATGCCCTCGATCTGGCGCTGCATGCCGTGGGCCTTGGCGGCCTTGCGGACGACGAAGACGTCCAGCACGTCGCCGGCGGTGGCGGCGGAGTGCATCATCGCGTAGGCGACGGGGTCGGCGCCGAGGGTGAGGCCGCCGACAGCCACGAAGTCCCAGTCGGCGGTGAGCTGGCGGAGCAGCTTGCCGATCAGCGGGGCCGCGGCGTGGTGCAGCGTGGCGCGGCGCAGGTCGACGTAGTAGTCGGCTTCCTTGCCGCTCGAGAGGGTCACCTTGCCGTGCACCACGGCCAATTCGCTCACCAAGCGGGCGAGTTCCGACTTCGCGTTCGCGTCCAAGACCTGTTCAGTTCGCACAGGTCGCAAGCTTCGCACACGCGCCGCCGAGACGCCGCATACCCTGCATCACCGTGAACCTGTTGAGCGCGGACTCCTTCGTGGTGGACCAGCCGTGGACGCCGGTGCGGCTGATGCTGGGGTCGAGGTACTCGGTCGAGGCCTATGACGAACGCAACACCCTGCTGGGGTCGGTGCGCGAGACCAGGCGCGGGTTCGTCACCGCCCGCCTGCGCAACCTGAGCCTGTCCCGGTGGACGCCGTTCCGCCTGCTCGCCACCGGACCGGACGGCCGGCCGCTGCTCGTGATCACCAAGTCGGCCGGCGTGGGCAGGCGGCCGACGAAGGTGGCGTGGCCGGACGGGCGGCCGGTCGGCTCGATCGTGCCGCAACCGGGCCGGTACGCCCTGCTCGACGCCAACGGCACGCACCTCTGCCTGCTCGGCGACGTGCTGAAGCTCCACATCGGACAGATCACGAAGCGCAACGGCAAGCGGGTGCGCCGGGACGTCGCTCAGCTCCGCCCCGGCACCGCCGACCCCGTCCGGTCGCTCGCGGTCGCGGCCGTGGTGGCGTTCGACGTCGTCCGCGGGGTGGGGACGAACCACCTCGGCACCGGCGACGTCATCCCGGACTTCCTGTCGAGCTAGCGGCTCACCAGACTCGTTCCTTGAACACGGGCGGGCCGTCGTCGTCGCCGTCGTCACCGCGTGCGGGACGGGCCGGCGGCCGCGACGGGTTGCCCGACTCGATGATGTCGTCGAGGTCGTGGCCCTCCTGGATGGCCGTGTAGGCGCGTCGCAGGTCGGGCACGCCGGTGGCGAGCGCCTTCTGCACGCCGTCGTCCATCACGCGGCCGGCCGCGACGTCCTGCCAGCTGAACTCGCCGGAGTCGATGCGCCGCTGGAGCTCCTTGAACTCCTTGGGCGCGTTCGGGCCCTTGGCGTACCGCTCGATCGCGGCGAGGTCCTGTTCGGTCACCCCACGCGAACGCGGCTGGAACTGGGCGGCTTCCCTGCCGGTCTTCTCCACCGCGGCCGTCGTGGCGTCGAACCCGTCGACGAGCGCCTGCAACCGGGCCTGGTCGTAGGGGAACGTCACTGCTGTCCTCCGCCCTGGCCGCCGGAGGCCGACGAGCTGCCCGCCGCGGATGACGAGCTGCTGCCCGCTGCCGACGAGCTGCTCGACGCGGCGCTGGACGCGCTGCTGGTGTCGTAGCGGGTGGTGGCCTTGCCGATGTCCTTGTTCAGCTTGTAGCCGTTGAGCGCGACGCCCAGCGCCCCGGACTTGGCCGCGGACTTGCCGTCGTCGAACTTCTCCTTGCCGTCCTGGTAGCCGTCGACGACGTCGAGCAGGTCGTTGACGTCGCGGACGTCCTTCAGCTTCATCAGGGCGGTGCCCATGTCCTTGATGCCGTTGATCATGCCCTGCACGCCCTCGATCAGCGTCTGCACCGCGATGATGATCTTGCGGATGCGGTCGACGATCTGGATGCAGTCGTAGACGACCCACACGGCCTTGCCCCAGCCGACCACGGGGATCGGCGCGAGGATCACCGCTTCCATCAGCTTCTGGCACAGGTAGTCGAGCAGCGACAGCGCGAGGCCCGTCAGCGTGCGGCAGGTGTTCGCCGTCGACTTGAACTTGTCGCCGATGATGCGGGCGACCTGCGAGTCCGCCTCGATCGCGATGACCCACATGGTGTCCATGCGGCGCTCGAACGCCTGCGCGGCAGAGCCGTTCCAGTGCGGGTTCAGCTGGTCGACGCCCGCGTCGACGTTGTGCCGCACGGAGTCCAGCGCCTTCGCGACGTTGTCCCACGCCTTGGCGTTGGCGTCGATCTTCTCGAAGTCGCCGAGCAGCGGGTTGATCAGCGACTCGACCAGGTTCTCGCCGGTGACCTTCTCGTAGATCCAGTTGACGCCCTGGATCTTCCAGCCGGCCTTCTCGATGAGCTCCTTGGTGGACTGCCGGCCCGGCCGGTCCTCCGCCGCCTTGTTCAGCGCGACCGAGGGGTCCTCGACGTCCGCGTACGCCGTCGTCATCAGTTGCCCCCGACCTGCGGCGCCTTCTGGGCGCTCGCCAGCTTGTTCTGGACACCGTCGAAGAGCTTGAGGCCGATGGCGTCGGCCTTCTCGTAGTGCTCCGCGGTCTTGCGCAGCGCCTCCGAGTCCTTGAGCAGCATCTTGTTGGCGAAGTCCAGGGTCTCCCCGTACAGGCTCGCCACCCCGGTCACGACGGGGTGCAGCAACGACAGCAGGCCGGTGAACCCGCTGGTGTCACCGCCCTTGGAGATCGCGTGGTCTTTGATGGTCAGGAAGTGCTGGGCGTTGCGGTCCAGCAGCTCGCTGTACCCGCGCAGCTCCTCCGGCACGACGTGGAACTGTTCACTCACGGCTGCTCCGACGCTCGGTTGGTCTGAATGGTTCCGCTCACGTCCGGCCGCGCCCGCCGGCGAAGCGCGAGGCCATCTTGCGGACCAGCGCCCTGGGGAGCAGCTTCGTCGCGCCGACGATGCCCTTGTACTGGGAGCCGGGGATCGACAGGACCCGGCCGCGGCGCAGGTCGCGCAGCGCCTCGTGGACCAGGCGGTCGGCGTCGACGTACAGCCAGCCCGGCGTCTTCGACATGTCGATGTTCGCGCGCTTGTGGAACTCGGTGCGCACGAAACCGGGGCACAGGGCCAGGACGCGGACGCCCGAGCCGGCCACGGCGAGCGACATGCCCTCGGAGAACGCGATGACCCACGCCTTGTCGGCGCTGTAGCTCGTGCCGCGGCCGGGCAGGAAGCCGGCGACGCTGGCCACGTTGATGACGTCGCCCTTGCCGCGCGCGACCATCGGCGGGACGGCGGCCCTGCTCAGGCGCAGGACGGTGGCGACGTTGACGTCCAGCTGGGACTGGAGCTTCTCCACGTCGGTCTGGAAGAGCTCGCCGCTGGTGGCGAAGCCCGCGTTGTTCACGAGGAGGTCCACAGCGGACTCGGAGAGTCGGGCCTCGACCTTGAGGCGGTCAGCGCGGTCGCTCAGGTCGGCGGGCAGGGTGTCGACGTGCACGCCGTGGCGGTCGTGCAGCTGCTTCGCGAGCTCGTCCAAAGCGGACGCCGTCCGTGCGACGAGGACGAGGTCGTAGCCCTCGGCCGCGAGCCTGCGCGCGAAGGCGGCCCCGATCCCGACGGTTGCTCCGGTCACCAGTGCGGTTGGCATGGCTCCGCACGCTAGTCGGAAAACCGCCGAGGCCGAAGCACGCGGTTCCACGCAGAGTGAGGTATGACGTGAGTCACACCCGAACCAGCTACGTCTGCTTTCGCCCGAACGTCGGCCGGTAGACCTCTCCGCCCTCGTCCTCGGCGTCCGCGACGGGCTCGTCCCGCGCCGGGTCCGCATCGAACGGGTCGATCACGTCCGCGAGCTCGCCGACGTCGCGCAGCAGCCGCTCCAGGCGCGCGGGCGACGAGTTCGGCGGCGCGGAGGCCAGTACCCAGTCGTTCTCCAGCCAGACGACCGTGACGTCGCCACCGATCTCCTCGGCCGCGTCGATCAGGTCCGGCGTGATGAGCTTGCGCGCCGCGGGCACGTCCGTCACGAACGCGTAGCGCGACCCGACCGGTCCGAGCAGGTCCGGCATCTTGTCCCGCTGGAACGGCACAGTCGACAGCCACAGCTCGATGACCACGGACAACGCGCGGCGGCACCGCACGCCGACCAGCACCGAGTTGACCTTGCCGCCGGTCTCGTGGTCGAGCACGTAGACCTGGCGCCGCCCGTCCGCGGTGAAGGTCGAACCGGCGACCACGTCACGGGCGAGCCCGGTGCCGTAGTAGGCGATCGCGCCCGCTTCCCAGCGTGTCGGCAGCACGTGGTCTGTCTCTTCGAACTGCCAGCCGCGCAGGGCAGCCCAACGGCGCCGTTCACGATTACGCGCGGTTCGTTGCGCCCGGTCGGTCGCGAGCAGGGCGAACCCCGCCACGCCCGCCACAGCGGCGACGGTGAACCAGACCCACGCCGGTATGCCACCCACAGCTGAAGCGTAGTGGGTCGGCAGCCGAGAACGAAGATCACTTCCGCGCGTCGTGGGCCGGGGGCCGTGTTTCCACGTCGGCGGGGGTCCCGCGACCGGTCACCGGGGCACGACGACGACCTGGTCCGCGTCCTCGTAGACGACGCGACCGGGGTCGTCGGACTCCACCCTGCGCCACCGCACGCCGTGGGCGTCGAGGATGTCCAGGTAGCCGGCCACGCGCTCGACCAGGTGCGTCGCCTCGACCTTGAACCACGCGGCGGCACCGGGGTTGAGCTCGCGGTCGTACACGGCCGGGTCGACCGTCGACGGGTCGGTGTAGGCGGCGTTGAACCAGTCACCGTTCACACGGCAGTACGACTCCTGCTCCGCGGTCAGCCGACCGGCCCTGCGCAGGCCGTTCACCAGCCCGAAGACACCCGGCCAGGTGCCGCGGGCGGTCGGCTCGACCCCTTCGAACCGCACGAAGCGAAGATCCCCCATGGCGGTCAACCTATCGACCGCGGGGGATCGGGCGGGCTGGAACGGCGTCGCGGGTGTGGGTTGACCACACCCGCGACGACACCTCAGCCCAGCTCGGTGGAACTAGACGCCGCGGCCCACGATCAGGCCGGACTGGTCGTCCACCACGTCGACCTTCACCGCGTCACCGTCGCGCACCTCGCCGGCCAGCAGCTCCTTGGCCAGCTGGTCGCCGATCGCCGACTGCACCAGCCTGCGCAGCGGCCGGGCGCCGTACACCGGGTCGAACCCGTTGAGCGCCAGCCAGTCGCGTGCGGCCGTCGTGACCTCCAGCGTCAGCCTGCGCGCGGCGAGGCGCTCGGCCAGGCGGGCGATCTGGATGTCCACGATGGACGTCAGCTCCTCGGTGGCGAGGGCGTGGAACACCACCACGTCGTCGAGCCGGTTCAGGAACTCCGGCTTGAAGTGGCGCTGCACCACCGCCAGCACCGCGTCCTTGCGCTCGACCTCGGTGAGCGACGGGTTCGCGATGGCCTGCGAGCCCAGGTTCGAGGTGAGCACCAGGATCGTGTTGCGGAAGTCCACGGTGCGGCCCTGGCCGTCGGTCAGGCGGCCGTCGTCGAGGACCTGCAGCAGCACGTCGAAGACGTCCGGGTGCGCCTTCTCGACCTCGTCGAGCAGCACGACCGAGTACGGGCGGCGGCGGACCGACTCGGTGAGCTGCCCGCCCTGGTCGTAGCCGACGTAGCCGGGAGGGGCACCGACCAGGCGGGCCACCGAGTGCTTCTCGGAGTACTCGCTCATGTCGATGCGGATCATCGCCCGCTCGTCGTCGAACAGGAACGACGCCAGCGCCTTCGCGAGCTCGGTCTTGCCGACACCGGTGGGGCCGAGGAACAGGAACGAGCCGGTCGGGCGGTCCGGGTCGGCGACGCCGGCACGGGTGCGGCGCACGGCGTCCGAGACGACGCGCACGGCCTCGGCCTGGCCGACGACGCGGCGGGTGAGCTCGTCCTCCATCCGCAGCAGCTTCGCGGTCTCGCCCTCCAGCAGCCGGCCGGCGGGGATGCCGGTCCACGCGGACACGACGTCGGCGACGTCGTCCGAGCCGACCTCCTCCTTGAGCATGGCGGACTCCTGGGTGGACGCCTCCGCGGCGGCCGCCAGCTCCTTCTCCAGCGCCGGGATCCGGCCGTAGCGCAGCTCGGCGGCCCGGCCGAGGTCGCCGTCGCGCTCGGCGCGCTCCGACTCGCCGCGCAGCGACTCCAGCTGCTCCTTCAGGGTGCGGACCTTGTCGATCGAGCCCTTCTCGTTCTGCCAGCGGGCGGTCAGCGCGGACAGCTCCTCGCGCTTCTCGGCCAGCTCGGCGCGCAGGGCGGAGAGCCGTTCCAGCGACGCCGGGTCGGACTCCTTGGCCAGCGCCATCTCCTCGATCTCGAGACGGCGGACCGAGCGCTCGACGGTGTCGATCTCGACCGGACGCGAGTCGATCTCCATGCGCAGCCGGGACGCGGCCTCGTCGACGAGGTCGATGGCCTTGTCCGGCAGGAAGCGCGCGGTGATGTAGCGGTCGGACAGCGTGGCCGCGGCGACGAGGGCGGCGTCGGTGATGCGCACGCCGTGGTGCACCTCGTAGCGCTCCTTGAGGCCGCGCAGGATGCCGACGGTGTCCTCGACCGAGGGCTCGCCGACCAGCACCTGCTGGAAGCGGCGCTCCAGTGCGGCGTCCTTCTCGATGTGCTCGCGGTACTCGTCGAGCGTCGTGGCACCGACCATGCGCAGCTCGCCGCGCGCCAGCATCGGCTTGATCATGTTGCCGGCGTCCATGGCGGACTCACCGGTCGCGCCGGCGCCGACGATCGTGTGCAGCTCGTCGATGAACGTGATGACCTGGCCGGCCGAGTCGGTGATCTCCTTGAGGACGGCCTTGAGCCGCTCCTCGAACTCACCGCGGTACTTGGCGCCCGCGACCATCGAGCCGAGGTCCAGCGACACGACCCGCTTGCCGCGCAACGACTCCGGCACGTCACCTGCCACCACGCGCTGGGCCAGGCCCTCGACGATGGCGGTCTTGCCGACGCCGGGCTCGCCGATCAGCACCGGGTTGTTCTTGGTGCGCCGGGACAGCACCTGCACGACGCGGCGGATCTCGGAGTCGCGGCCGATCACCGGGTCGAGCTCGCCCTTGCGGGCACGTTCGGTCAGGTCGACGCCGTACTTCTCCAGCGCCTTGTAGGTGCCCTCGGGGTCGGCCGAGGTGACCCGCGCCGAGCCGCGCACCTTCGTGAAGGCCTCGGTCAGCGCCTCGGGCGTCGCGCCGTTGCGCCGCAGCAGGTCGGCCACCTGGCCACCGTGCTGCGCCAGGCCCACGAGCAGGTGCTCGGTGGACACGTACTCGTCGCCCATCTCGGTGGCGAGCTCCTGCGCCCGGCTGAGCACCCGCACGGCGTCGCGCGAGAACTGCGGGGCGGACACGCTCGCACCGGAGGCGCTGGGCAGCGCGCGGGAGAGCTGCTCCAGCTCCTTGCGCACCAGCGTCGGGTCGGCGCCCACCGCGGAGAGCAACGGCGCGGTCAACCCGTCCGCCTGCGCCAGCAGGGCACCGAGCAGGTGCACGGGTCCCACGTCGGGGTTCCCGTTGAGGGTCGCTGCCTGCACGGCCGCGGACACGGCCTGCTGGGTCTTGGTCGTCGGGTTGAAAGCGTCCATTCCTCCACCTCGTGGTCAGCCTGCGGCACGGACCATCATCCCGCACAACGTCAGAAAAGTTGAGCCTGTTCCGCTCAACTACGAGAACGTGACGGAGGTCGCGAAAATCGCACGTCGGTGGAGCGGGGATGGGCGAAGATCAGCGCCATGACCTCAATCATCCACAACGTCACCGTCGACGCGCGCGACTCCTACGAGATCGCGTCGTGGTGGAGCAAGGTGCTCGGGCTGCCGCTGCACCCCGACGACAACCCCGGCGACGACGAGTGCCTGATCGAACTGCCGAACGGCATCCGCTACCTGTTCGTCGCCGTTCCCGAGGACAAGGCGGTCAAGAACCGGGTGCACATCTGCCTGCAGCCGGCCGACCTCTCCCGCGACGAGGAGGTCGACCGGCTGCTGGGGATCGGTGCGACGGTCTACGACGATCAGCGCAGGGCAGACGGCACCGGCTGGGTCACGATGCGCGACCCCGAGGGCAACGAGTTCTGCGTGGAACGCAGCGCAGCCGAACGTGCCGCGACCTCATGATCGCCGTCACTCGTTCGGATCAACCGCTTGTCCACACCAGGGGTTGAGTTGTCCACAATCCGCTGGTCAGTATCCACAGGTGAGGCAAGTTCGGTGGCGACCGTCTGTGCGCCAGAACCCGTTGGGGTGATCTCCGCCGTCACGTCCACGGAGTCCCGCAGCGGCTGTTCCTTGATCAGCAGCACTGCGATGACGGTGAAGACCGCGAGCCCGGCGGCGATCAGGAACAGCTCGCCCATCGCGTCGCCGTAGGAGTTGCGCACGGCCGGGGAGAGGGAGCCGCGGTCGAGCGACGTGGTGCTCACGTGGGCGGCCAGCACCGCACCGAGCACCGAGACGCCGGCCGTGCCTCCCAGCGACCGCAGGAACGTCGCCGTGGAGCTCGCCGCGCCCAGGTCGGCCATGCCCACGCCGTTCTGCACGGCCAGCACCAGGTTCTGCATGGTCAGCCCGACGCCCACGCCGACCAGCAGCAGGTAGGCGCCCATCAGCGTGAGGTTGGTGCCGTGGTCGATCGTGCCGAGCAGCGCCAGTCCGATGACCAGCGAGAACGCACCCCAGACCAGGTAGCTCTTCCACCGGCCGCTCTTCGCGATCAGCTGGCCGCTGACGGTCGAGGAGATGCTCAGCCCGAGCACCAGCGGCACCGTGAGCAGCCCCGCCTTCGTGGGCGAGAACCCGCGCGCGATCTGGAAGTACTGCCCCATGAACACCGAGGCGCCGAACATCGCCGTGCCGACCGCGATGCCACCCAGCATCGCCAGCACGACCGTGCGGTTGCGGAACAGGTGCAGCGGGATGACCGGGGCAGAGGCCCTGCGCTCGACGAAGTAGGCGGCGGTCAGCGCGAGCACCACACCGCCCACGTACAGGGCGCTCTCACCGGAGAACCAGGCGAAGTCCTTGCCGGCGAACGACACCCACATCAGCACCAGGCTCACCCCGCCGGTGATCAGCGTGGCGCCCAGGTAGTCGATCTTCACGTGCTGCTTCTGCACGGGCAGGTGCAGCGTCTTGTGCAGCACGGCGAGGGCCACGAGGGCCAGCGGCACGCACACGAAGAAGCACCAGCGCCAGCCGGGCCAGTCGACGAGGAACCCGCCCACCAGCGGTCCGCCGACGGTGCCCGCCGAGATCACCATGCCGGTGTAGCCGCTGTAACGGCCGCGTTCACGCGGGCTGAGCAGCGCGCCGACCACGACCTGGCCGAGCGCCTGCACACCGCCCATGCCCAGGCCCTGCACGACCCGGAACGCGATGAGCTGCTCCATGTTCTGGCTCAGGCCCGACAGCACGCTGCCGATGACGAACAGCACGATGCCCGCCTGCAGCAGCTTCTTCTTGTCGAAGAGGTCCGCGAGCTTGCCCCACAGCGGCGTGCTGGCCGTGGAGGCCAGCAGCATCGCCGTGATGACCCAGGTGTACTGGGTCTGGGTGCCCTTGAGCTCGGCCAGGATCGTCGGGAGAGCGTTCGAGACGATGGTGGAGCTGAGGATCGCGACGAGCAACGCCACCCAGATGCCGGACAGCGCTTCGAGGATCTCCCGATGCGACGAGGGCCGGTTCAAGCACACCTCCAGTAGTTAGTTGATGCCATACAACTATATCGGGAAATAGTTAGCTAGAACAACTTTCCCACGGTCTCCTGCGTCACTCCTCCAGGAGTGGAGGGCACGCGGGGACCCCGCGTGCCCTCTGGGGGTACGCGGGGTCCCCGCGTGCCCTCCCAGAGGGGTTACGAAAGCTCCCCGCGTGCACTCCCGAGGGTTACGAAAGCTCCCCGCGTGCCCTCTGGGGGTACGAAAGGTCCCCGCGTGCACTCCCGGGGTACGAAAGGTCCCCGCGTGCCCTCCCAGGGGTACGAAAGGTCCCCGCGTGCACTTACGGCGGGGGTTAGAGGGAGGTGAGCAGGTCCTCGACCTCGGTGGCGATGCGTGCGAGTGCGGGTTCGTCAGCGACGGCGGTGGTCGCCCGGTCGATCCAGTCGGCGATCTGCGGCATGTGGGACGGGCGGAGGCCGCGGGTGGTGACGGCGGGGGTGCCGAGCCGGATGCCGGACGGGTCGAACGGCGTGCGGGAGTCGTACGGCACCGCGTTGTAGTTCAGCTCGATGCCCGCCCTGTCCAGTGCCCGCGCGGCCGGCTTGCCGCCGATACCCCTGGACGTCAGGTCGATCAAGATCAGGTGGTTGTCGGTGCCACCGGAGACCAGGTCGAAGCCCCGATCCAGCAACGCGGCCGCGAGCGCCTGTGCGTTGGCCACGACGGTGTGCGCGTACTCGCGGAACGCCTCGTGCAGGGCCACGGCGATGGCGGCGGTCGTGTGGTTGTGCGGGCCGCCCTGCAGGCCAGGGAAGACCGCGCGGTCGACGGCCCTGGCGTGCTCGGCGTCGCTGAGGATCATGGCGCCACGCGGGCCGCGGAGCGTCTTGTGCGTGGTCGTGGTGATCACCGGGACGTGACCGACCGGGGACGGGTGGGCGCCGCCCGCGACGAGACCGGCGATGTGCGCGATGTCGGCGACCAGGACGGCGCCGACCTCGGCTGCGATGGCGGCGAACGCCGGGAAGTCGATCGTGCGCGGGATGGCCGTGCCACCGCAGAAGATCACCTTCGGGCGTTCGGCGAGCGCGAGGGAGCGGACCTGGTCCAGGTCGACGACGCCGGTGTCCTTGCGCACGTCGTACTGCACCGCGTGGAACCACCTGCCGGTCGCGGACACGTTCCAGCCGTGGGTCAGGTGGCCGCCCATCGGCAGCGACATGCCCATCACCGTGTCGCCCGGCGACAGGAACGCGAGGTACACCGCGAGGTTCGCGGGCGCGCCGGACAGCGGCTGAACGTTGGCGTGGTCCACGCCGAACAGGGCCTTCGCACGGTCGATCGCGAGCTGTTCGACCTGGTCTACGACCTGCTGGCCAGAGCACGGCTCAGCTCCACACCGGTGCACCCGGGCGCTCGGCAGTCGCTTCCCGGTGGTCGGTTCCACCCTCGGCACGCCAGTCGCTTTCGACGTGCCGAGCCTAGTCCAGCGTGAACGGGTCGTACTTGATCCGGTCGAGCGGAGTTCCGGCGACCAGCATGCGGGACACCGTCGACCTGATCATCGCCGGGCTGCCGCAGACCAGGACGTCGCGTTCCTCCCACGCGCCGTAGCGGGTGACCACGTCGGCCAGGGTGCCCTGCTCGACACCGCGGACGCCGGGGTCCGACTCCAGCACCGGCACGACCGTGAGCCACGGGTTCGTGGTCGCGATGCGCTGCAGGTTGTCCAGGTCGTAGAGGTCCTCGCGGGTGCGGCCGCCGTAGAACAGGTGCACGCGCGGGTTGTCGCCCCACTGCGCCATCTCGTCGATGATCGCGTGCATCGGCGCGACGCCCGTGCCACCGGCCACCATCAGGATGTCCGACCCGGACGTGCGGTCGACCGAGAGGCGTCCCATCGGCGGTCCGATGCGCCACGTGTCGCCGGCCTGTGTGTGGCCGACCACCGAGCGCGACACCCAGCCGCCGTCGACGGACCGGATGTGGAACTCGATGATGCCGTCCTCGCGCGGCGCGTTCGCCGGCGTGTAGTAGCGCCACAGCCGCTTGCGCTGCGGCGTCTCGACGGACACGTACTGCCCGGCGCGGTAGTTGACCGGGTGGTCGGGCTGCAGCCGCACGACCGCCAGGTCCCACGACACGCGCTGGTGCTCCAGCACCGTCGCGTGCCAGTACGCGGGCCCGTTGTCGGCGTCGGCCGCCTCCTGCATCGCGCGGGCCATCAGCGTGTACGCCTCGGCCCAGGCCATCTCGACCTTCGGCGTCCAGGCGGCACCGGCGAACTTCTTCACCGCCGACAGCAGTGCCGTGCCGACCGCCTCGTAGTGGACGTTGATGACACCGAACTTGCGGTGGTCGCGGCCCAGCTGGCGGAGGAAGGGGATCAGGTCGTCCGGGCGGTCGACCATCTGCACCACGTGCACCAGGGCGCGCAGCAGACGGCTCCGCTGCACCTCCATGTTGGCGGGGAACATCTCGCGTGTGGCGGGCGAGAGCGAGAAGAGCATCCCGTAGAAGAACTTCGCCACTTCTTCGGAATGCGGCTCCACCACCGCGAAGCTCTCCCGGATCATCCGCACCATCGCGGTGACGCCAGGCGGGGGTTCACGGTGTGGCGGGGTAGGGATGGGGCTCAGCACAGCGTTCGCAGTCATGGTCCGCGCGCAGTCTCCACGTTCTTCGTCCTGGCACCGGTGAGGCGCCGTGCTCGTCAAACATCCGTCCCCCGACGGGGTGGACACTAACCTCTGTTCTGGCCTTCCGACTCCTTGATGCCACCTTCGAGCGAAGCATGACTACGGTACGCAACTGCTTGTTACCGCAACAGTGTGAATCTGAGGGTCCCTCCGTACCGAGTTGCGCGCTTGCGTGCAACGGTGTGGCGCGTGTCCTTGCCTGAATTGACTGGAACCACCTCACCCAACCGTGTCGAACATCCCGGCTCCCGCGGCGAGCACTTCCTCCAATGTGCCCTGGAGACCTCCGATCGCGCCACACGCTTCTACTCGGACCAGGTACTGGACCACCTCAACCCCGCGATGGCCGAGTTCGTCGGCCGGATGGAGATGGCGTTCATCTCGACCTCCGACGCCGACGGCGAATGCGACTCGACGCTGCGCGCCGGACCCGCGGGCTTCATCCGGGTGGTCGACCCGAGGACCGTCGCGTACCCCGAGTACCGCGGCAACGGCGTCATGGCCTCGCTCGGCAACATCATGGAGAACCCGCACGTCGGCATGCTGATGGTGGACTTCACCGAGGACCTGATCGGCCTGCACGTCAACGGCAGGGCCCGCATCGCGCCGCGCGAGGAGTTCCCCACCGAGGACCGCAAGGTGGAGCGCTGGGTCGTCGTGCAGGTGCAGGAGGCCTACGTCCACTGCCGCAAGCACATCCCCCGCATGGTGCCGGTGGACCGCATCCGCGACTGGGGCACCGACGACGCGAAGCGCAAGGGCGGCGACTACTTCGGGGTGAAGGCCGGCAAGGGGTCTGGCGAGGAGTCGTGAGCGGCTAGCCGAGCGTCGCGGCCGCGGTCCGCACCTCGGCGACCGACCGCCGGACGACGTCGGACCAGTCTCCGGTGGTCGTCACCCACGTGCCGTACGCGCGTTCGAAGGCGAGCACGCCGAGCTCGGCGGCCACCGCTGCCGCCAGCTCGGCGACGCCGCGGCGTTCGAGCGCGTCCTTCATGGCCACGCCGAACCCGACCATCTTCAGCGCCGACCGCTCACGCAGTTCCAGGTGGTCCTCGATCACCGCCTGCCGCTGCGGGCCGTGCGCCCGGTGCTCGTCGGTGAACCAGGTGCCGACCGCGACCAGCGCCGCCTCGACCGCGGCCAGCGGTTCCGCCTGCTCCGGCGCGCAGGCGATGCCGGTGGTGAGCACCTCGGCGAGCTGGTCCTGACCGCCGAACAGCACCTCGCGCTTGTCCCGGAAGTGCCGGAAGAACGTGCTCTTGGTGAGCCCGGCGCGTTCGGCGATCTGCGCGACCGCGGTGTTGTCGTACCCCTGCTCGCCGAACAGGTCGAGTGCGGCGCGCACCAACCGCTCCCGCGCGTCCGGCTCCCATCGACCCATGACCCCATCCTAAGTGATGCGATTAAGTCCCATCACTCTGCTACGGTTGATGAGACCAAGTCCCATCACCTTGAGGAAGTGCGATGAAGGTTTTCGTCACGGGCGCCAGCGGTCACGTCGGTTCGGCGCTGGTCCCGGAGCTGCTGGGAGCCGGGCACGAGGTCGTCGGCCTGGCCCGGTCCGACATGTCCGCCGCCAGGCTGGAGGCCTGGGGCGCCCAGGTCCGGCGCGGTGACCTCGACGACCTGGACGGGCTGCGCAAGGCCGCCGCCGAGGCGGACGCGGTGGTCCACCTGGCGTTCAAGCACGAGGAGATGTTCGCCGGCGACTACGCGGGTGCCGCCGGAGCTGACCTGGCGGTGGTCAAGGCGTTCCTCGACGAGCTCTCCGGCACCGGCAAGGCCCTGATCGGCACCAGCGGCACGCTGTCGTACGCCGACCTGGGCCGCACCGCGACGGAGGAGGACCGGGTCACCGACACCGACAGCCGCGGTGCCGCCCGCAACGCGATCGTCGACGCCGCGGACGTGCGCGGTTCGGTGGTCGTGCTGCCGCCCACCGTGCACAGCCCGCTCGACACGGCCGGGTTCATCCCGATCCTGGTCAGGACCGCGCGGGAGAAGGGCGTGTCCGGCTACCCCGGTGACGGCACGAACCGCTGGTCCGCGGCGCACACCCTGGACGCGGCGCGGCTGTACCGGCTGGCGGTGGAGGCGGCGCCCACGGGCGCGGTGCTGCACGCGGTGGCCGAGGAGGCCGTGCCGATGCGCACCATCGCCGAGGCGATCGGGCGCAAGCTCGGCCTGCCGGTCGAGAGCATTCCCGCGGAACGAGCGCAGGAGCACTTCGGGCCGTTGGCGTTCATGGTGACGCGGGACGCACCGACGTCCAGCGCGCGCACGAGGACGCTGCTGGGGTGGGAACCGCAGGAACCCGGCCTCCTGGCGGACCTGGAGACCGGGTTCTACTTCGAGCGGTGAGCTACTTGCGCGGCTTGGGCTTCCACACCACGAGCGCCGTCTCCTGCCGCACCGGGACCAGGTCCCTGCGGTAGGAGGCGTGCACGGCGGCTGCCGCGGAGTCGGCGGCGGCCAGTGCCTGGGCCAGCTCCTGGGACAGCTCGGTCACGCGGGCGCGCAGGGCGTCGACCTGGTGCTCCAGGTCGATGATGCGCTTGATGCCGGCGAGGTTCACGCCCTCCTCCTGGGAGAGGCGCTGGACCTCGCGCAGCAGCACGATGTCGCGCATCGAGTAGCGGCGGCCGCCGCCGGAGGTGCGGCCCGGCGACACGAGGCCCATCCGGTCGTAGGACCGCAGGGTCTGCGCGTGCAGGCCGGAGAGCTGTGCTGCCACCGAGATGACGAAGAACGGCGTGTCCTCGTCAGTCCCCGGCGGGAACGGAAAACTCACCGGAACTCACCGCCCTTCCAGCAGCGCGTTCAGCTCACCTCGCGGGTCGTGCTCCTTGGTCACGTCCGCGTAGCCCTCCAGGGCCGTGCGCGCCTCGGAGGACAGGTTGTTCGGGACGGCGACCTCCAGCGTGATCAGCAGATCGCCCTGGCTGCCGTCCTTGCGGGTGATGCCCTTGCCGCGCGCCCTCAGCACGCGCCCGGAAGCGGTGCCGGCCGGCACCTTCAAGGTCACCTTGCCGTCCAGCGTCGGCACGGTCAACGTCGTGCCCAGCGCCAGCTCGGGGAACGTCATCGGCGCGGTCAGCGTCAGGTCGTTGCCCTGGCGGCCGAACACGCTGTGCGGGTTGACGTGCACGCGGACGAACAGGTCGCCCGACGGGCCGCCGTTGCGCCCCGGTTCGCCCTGTCCCGCCAGGCGGATCCGCTGGCCGTCGTCGACCCCCGAGGGGATTCGGACGGTCAGCGTGCGGGTGCGGGTGCTGACGCCGTCGCCACCGCACTCGACGCACGGGTCGTCGATGATCCGGCCGGTGCCGCGGCAGTCGCGGCACGGCTCGCTGAACGCGAACGCGCCCTGCGACCGCGTGACCAGGCCGGAACCCGAGCAGGTCGCGCAGGTGTGCGGCGTCGTGCCCGGCTTGGCGCCGGAGCCGCCGCAGGTCGTGCACGCGGCCGGTGAGGACAGCCGCAGTGGCACCTGCGCGCCCCTCACCGCCTCGGTGAAGTCGAGCCGGACGTCGGTCTCGACGTCCTCGCCGCGACGGGGACGCGTGGCCGAGGCCGCACCGCCGCCACCGCGCCGGTTGAACAGGCCGCCGAGCAGGTCGCCCAGGCCACCGCCACCGCCACCGGTGCCCTGCGCCGCCCGGCCGAACAGGTCGTTGACGTCGAAGCCGCCGGCACCGCCGAAGCCGCCGGGGAAGCCCCCTCCGCCCGCGAACAGGCGACGAGCCTCGTCGTACTGCTTGCGCTTCGCCGCGTCGGACAGCACCCCGTAGGCCTCGGAGACGGCCTTGAAGCGGGCCTCCGCCTTGGCGTCGCCGGGGTTGGCGTCGGGGTGCAGCTCACGGGCGAGCTTGCGGTACGACTTCTTGATCTCGTCCGCCGAGGCGTCGGAGGAGACGCCCAGTTCGCGGTAGAAGTCCTTCTCGATCCAGTCCCTAGCACTCACCGGACGTCTCCCTCCCTTCAGCTCTCTTCAGCGGGTGCTGCCGGCTCGTGGTCCGTCACGGCGACGAGCGCCGGGCGGACGAGCTTCTCGCCGAACCGGTAGCCGCGCCGCAGCACGGCGGTGACGGTCGGGCCCTCGACGTCCGGGGACGTGCTGTGCTGCACGGCCTCGTGCACCGACGGGTCGAACGCCTCGCCCTCGTGCGCGAACGGCTCCAGGCCGGTCTTCTGCAGCGTGGACACGAGCTTGTCCGCCACCGCCTTGAACGCGCCGGTCAGGTCGCCGTGAGCGGCGGCCCGTTCGACGTCGTCCAGCAGCGGCAGGAGCTCGGCGGCCACGGACGCCTTCGCGTTGTTGATCACCGCTTCCCGGTCGCGTTCCACCCGCTTGCGGTAGTTCGCGTACTCGGCGGTGAGCCGCTGCAGGTCCGCGGTGCGCTCGTCGAGCTGGGCCTTCAGCTCGACGGCGGCGTCGTCCACGAACTCGGCGGCGACCACGGTCTCGTCGGTCTCCTGGGCTGCGCCCTCCTCCGCCGGAGCGGCCGGCGCGCGGACCTCGCCCGTTTCGGGGTCGATCCGGCGCCGGTCGTTCACGACGAGGGGAGGCTGCTGCTCGTCAGGAGCTGCGTGCCTCGGCTCGGTCACTTCTTCTCGTCCTCGTCCACGATCTCGGCGTCGACGACGTCGTCGTCCTTGTCGGACTTGGCCTGGCCGGCACCGGCCGCACCGGCGCCCGCACCGGGGGCCTCGGCACCCGCCGCGCCCGGTGCGTTGGCGTAGATCGCCTGGCCGATGGCCTGCGACTCGGTCGCGAGCTTCTCCACCGCGGCCTTGATGGCGTTGATGTCGGTGCCCTTGAGCGCCTCGTTCGCCTCGGCGACGGCGGCGTTGACCTTGTCCTTGATCTCCGCCGGGAGCTTGTCGTCGTTCTCCTTGACGACCTTCTCCGTCTGGTAGACCAGCGTCTCGGCCTGGTTGCGGACCTCGACCTCCTCGCGGCGGCGCTTGTCCTCCTCCGCGTGGGCCTCCGCGTCCTTGACCATGCGGTCGATGTCGTCCTTCGGCAGCGCGGAGCCACCGGTGATCGTCATCGACTGCTCCTTGCCGGTGCCCAGGTCCTTCGCCGACACGTGGACGATGCCGTTCGCGTCGATGTCGAAGGTGACCTCGATCTGCGGCACGCCGCGCGGGGCCGGGGGCAGACCGGTCAGCTCGAACATGCCGAGCTTCTTGTTCTGCGACGCGATCTCGCGCTCGCCCTGGAAGACCTGGATCTGCACGGACGGCTGGTTGTCGTCCGCCGTCGTGAAGGTCTCGGACCGCTTGGTCGGGATCGTGGTGTTGCGCTCGATCAGCTTGGTCATGATGCCGCCCTTGGTCTCGATGCCGAGGGACAGCGGGGTGACGTCGAGCAGCAGGACGTCCTTGACCTCGCCCTTGAGGACACCGGCCTGCAGGGCGGCGCCGACGGCGACGACCTCGTCCGGGTTCACGCCCTTGTTGGGCTCACGGCCGCCGGTCAGCTCCTTGACGAGCTCCGCGACGGCGGGCATGCGGGTCGAGCCGCCGACGAGCACGACGTGGTCGATGTCGCCGACGGAGACGCCGGCGTCCTTGATCACGTTGTTGAACGGCGCGCGGGTGCGCTCGAGCAGGTCGGACGTGATGCGCTGGAACTCGGCGCGCGACAGCGTCTCGTCGAGGAACAGCGGGTTCTTGTCCGCGTCCACCGTGATGTAGGGCAGGTTGATGGACGCCTGCGCCGAGCTGGACAGCTCGATCTTGGCCTTCTCAGCGGCCTCGCGAATCCGCTGCAGGGCCATCTTGTCCTTGGTCAGGTCGATGCCGTTGGCCTGCTTGAAGCGCTCGACCAGCCAGTCGACGACGCGCTGGTCCCAGTCGTCGCCACCGAGGTGGTTGTCACCGGAGGTCGCGCGGACCTCGACGACGCCGTCGCCGAGCTCGAGCAGCGAGACGTCGAACGTGCCGCCACCGAGGTCGAAGACCAGGATGGTCTGCTCCTTCTCGCCCTTGTCGAGGCCGTACGCCAGAGCGGCGGAGGTCGGCTCGTTGACGATGCGGAGCACGTTGAGACCCGCGATCTGGCCGGCCTCCTTGGTGGCCTGCCGCTGCGCGTCCTCGAAGTAGGCCGGGACGGTGATGACCGCGTCGGTGATCTCCTCGCCCAGGTACGCCTCGGCGTCGCGCTTGAGCTTCATGAGCACGCGCGCGCTGATCTCCTGCGAGGTGTACTTCTTGCCGTCGACCTCGTCGGTCTTCCAGTCGGTGCCGATGTGGCGCTTGACCGAGCGGATGGTGCGGTCGACGTTGGTGACGGCCTGGTTCTTCGCGGGCTGACCCACGAGGACCTCGCCGTTCTTGGCGAAAGCGACGATGGACGGGGTCGTCCTCGAGCCCTCCGAGTTGGCGATGACCGTCGGCTCACCGCCCTCGAGAACGGCGACGACGGAGTTGGTCGTCCCCAAGTCGATGCCGACTGCACGCGCCATTGGAGTTCCTTCCGCTAGTACTTGTTGAGCGTTGCTGGCTCAAGTTTGCCACCTTGCTCAACCTTGAGCCTACCCGACTCAAGCTTTCTGACTGGCACAACGGCCGGGAAGCTCCCGTTGTTCCCTCAGAACGCCACGAGGGCCACCCCTTGTGGAGTGGCCCTCGACACAGTCCCCCTCGGACGGACTCAGATGGCGAGCACCCGGACCTCGCCGGAACCGGTGGTGAGGTTGAGCTCGAGCGGTGCGTCCGGCGCGGTCGCGACCTGGATGTCGCGGTCACCGCTGCCCGACACCCCGGTGATCCGGTACGGACCGCCCGGCACCCGTACGTCCACGTCGCCGGAGCCGGAGTTGACCCGCACCGACCGCGGCTCCGCCATGATCAGCTCGACCCGTCCCGAGCTGGCGTCGGCGATCACCTCGCCGCTCAGGGACGAGCCGTCGATGTCACCGGACCTCGTGACGGCGAGCAGCTTGCCCTTCACCGTGTTCAGCTCGATGTGCCCGGACCCGAGGTCCGCGGTCACGGTGCCGCCGACCCTGGTGGCCCGGAAGTTGCCGGACCCGGTGTTCACCTTGACGTCCCCCGAGATGTCCAGGGTGGTGATGTCCCCGGAGCCGGTCGCGTACTCGACCGACGCCAGGCCCTCGACGACCGCGTCGCCCGAGCCCACGTCGCCGACGACCCTGATGCCGGCGGCGGGCACGAGCACCTCGTAGTTGGCCTCGCAGTTGTCGCCGCAGGTGTCCAGCACCAGCGTGTCGCCCTCGACCCGGTGCGTGGTGCCCCCCGGCTTGTTGTTCTTGGCGTGCTCCACCCTGCGGTGGACCTTCGTCCCGGTCAGGCCCTCCTGGTACCTGATCGTCACGTCACCCGACCCGTTGCGCGCACGCACCGACGTGAACGTTTCCGAGACGACGTAGTCATCGGAGAACTCGTACTTCACGATGCGGATGCCACAGCCCGTCAGCGCCGTGAGCACCGTCCCCGCCACCAACGCCACCAGCGCTGCCCTCATCATGGGCACAAAAGTAGAGGCGGCCGGGGTCCGGCCACACGGCAGTCAGCCCCCGGAGGCGGGGTGGGGTTCTCCCTACCCCGTGCCTAGACCAGGTCTTCGAGCACCGCGCGCAGGGCCGGTGCGGTCCGCGCCGGGTCGTTGAGGAACCGCGACGACGCCAGCACGTGCGCGGGCGCGATCCGCTCCCAGAGCAGGCCCTCGACCGGCACCTCGGCGATGTGCAGCTCCACGCTCTGCGCCCACCGCCCGATCCGCGACTCGATGCCGCGCAGCACGTCGCCGATCGGCAGCGCGGCCGGGCTCTGCACCCGGTGCAGCTCCTGGATGCCGGACTTGAGCGCGAGCACCGCCGTCCGGCTGGCCGGCCGGGTCAGCAACGCCTCCGCGTCCTCGGGCACGGCCGGTTCGGCACCGCGGGTGCACGCGTCCAGCGCGTCGGCCCACCAGCCAGGCCACTCGGCGGTCACGGCGGCGCGGTCGACCCCGGCCGGCACGTGCACCGGCAGCGACGGTTCCAGTCCCGGCACGTGCGGTTCGACGTCCACCGACAACGCCAGGCCGTCGCGCACGTAGAGCGCGGTCAGCAGCCCGAGGCTCACCCCGTGGCTGATGCCGGACACCTCTCGCGCGAACCTCATGCCGCTCATTCTCCCCGTGCGGCGGGCGTGGGATCGTCGCGACCGCGGATCAAGAAGGACACGATTGGCTCCAGCTCGTCCACGTCCGGGGCGACGTCGGCGATCAGCCCCTGGATGAGCAGGCCGTCGATCGCGGCGAGGAACGCGCGGAACGCCACGGGGTCCGCGGGCGCGGCCACCTCGGCGGCCAGGTCGAGCCAGCGGCGAGCGGCGGGCTTGAGCTCCGGTCGCCGCCCTGCCAGCAAGTACAGCTCGTACTCGGCGAGCGTGCGCGCCCGGTGCTCGTCGACCGCCCTGGCCAGGCTGCGCGCGATCTCCCGCGGGGTGCCGACGGCGATGATCTTCAGGACCTCGTCGCACATCGCCTCGGCCGACCACAGCAGCGTGGCGGTCAGCAGGTCGTCGAGCGTCGCGAAGTAGTAGGTCGGCGCCGTGGTCGGCACGCCGGCCTCGCGGGCCACGCTGCGGTGCGTCACCCCGGCGACGCCCTCGCGTTCGATGACCCGCAACGTGGCCTCGACGATGGCGCGCCGCTTCTTCTCGCCGCGCGCCTTGCGCCCGTCGACTGCCGTCGCGCTCAGTGCGTCCTCCCGAGCTCCAGGGTCACCACGCCCCCGATGATCAGGGCCAGCCCGACGACCATCGTGGGGTTGAGCGCCTCGCCGAGGAACCGCCAGCCGATGAGCGCCACGGCGGCGACACCGATCGCGGACCACACGGCGTAGGCGACGCCCACGGGCATACCCAACTTCAACGCGCGCGAGAGCGCTGTGAAGGCGATCGTGTAGCCGGCGACGACGACCACCGAAGGCCACAGTTTGGTGAATCCGTCGGAGACCTTCAGGGAGACGGTGGCGGCGATCTCCGCGACGATCGCCGCGGCCAGGTACAGGTACAACACGGCGGCCTCCGGATGCCTCGCAGAACTATCTGAACAAGTGTTCCACAAGTTTTCGATCACATTCCGGGTACTTGACCGGTACGTGACGAGACACCGGCCACGTCCAAGTGGTTACTCAGCGGTAACCTGGCCTAGACTCCCGCCATGACCCTCCAGCTGGTTCTCGGACTCGTCGCCGTAGTGGTGAGCGTCGTCGCCTGGGGCGTGTTCGTCGCCGGCGTCTGGAAGATGATCAAGATCATCCGGCTCGGCCAGCCGGACGGCACCCGCACGGGACCGTTCTGGCCGCGCCTGAAGACGATGGTCGTCGAGTTCGTCGCGCACACCAGGATGGCGAAGTTCCGCTCGGTCGCCCCGTGGCACTGGATGGTGATGTGGGGCTTCCTCATCGGCTCCGCGGTGCTGTTCGAGGCCTACGGCGAGGTGTTCGACCCGCACTTCCACTGGCCGGTCATCGGCACGTGGTCGATCTGGCTGCTGCTCGTCGAGCTACTCGGCCTCGGCACCGTCGTCGGTGGTGTGGCCCTCGCGGTCATCCGCCAGCGCAACCACCCGCGCCGCGCCGACCGCATCTCGCGCTTCGCGGGCTCCAGCTTCAGGTCGGCGTACTTCGTCGAGGCCGTCGTCATCGTCGAGGGCCTCGGCATCCTGCTCGTGAAGGCGTTCAAGCAGTCGAGCGGCCTCGAGTCCGCGCCGCTGTGGACGTCGTTCGTGACGCAGCCGCTCGCGCAGATCCTGCCGGCCGCCCCGATCTGGGTGTCGGTGATGGCGCTGGTCAAGCTGCTCAGCGGCATGCTCTGGCTGGTCGTGGTCGGCCGGAACCTGACGATGGGCATCGCCTGGCACCGGTTCTCGGCCTTCTTCAACATCTACTTCAAGCGCGAGGACGACGGTGGCGTCGCGCTGGGCGCGCTGAAGCCGATGATGTCCGGCGGCAAGGTCCTGGACCTCGAAGAGGCCGACCCGGACAAGGACGTGTTCGGCGTCGGCAAGGTCGAGGACTTCAGCTGGAAGGGCTGGCTCGACTTCTCCACCTGCACCGAGTGCGGTCGCTGCCAGTCGCAGTGCCCCGCCTGGAACACCGGCAAGCCGTTGTCCCCGAAGATGGTCATCACGCAGCTGCGCGACCACGCGTTCGCCAAGGCGCCGTACCTGCTCGCCGGTGGCTCGCGCGACATGGCCGGTGACGAGGTCGGCCTCACCGAGGACAAGTACGAGGACTACAAGAAGCGCCTCGAGTCGATCGACGTGCTGGCGATGGCCGAGTCGGAGCGCCCGCTGGTCGGCGGCCCCGGCGAGCTGGGCGTGATCGACCCCGAGGTGCTGTGGTCGTGCACGACCTGCGGCGCGTGCGTCGAGCAGTGCCCGGTCGACATCGAGCACGTCGACCACATCGTCGACATGCGCCGCTACCAGGTGCTGATCGAGTCGAACTTCCCGACCGAGCTCGGCGGGATGTTCAAGAACCTGGAGAACAAGGGCAACCCGTGGGGCCAGAACGCCAAGGACCGGCTGAGCTGGACCGAGGGCCTCGAGTTCGAGGTGCCGGTGTTCGACGGCGAGCTGGGCGACGCGGAGTACCTGTTCTGGGTCGGCTGCGCCGGTGCGTTCGAGGACCGCGCGAAGAAGACCACCCGCGCCGTGGCCGAGCTGCTGCACACCGCGGGCGTCAAGTACGCGGTGCTCGGCCCGGAGGAGACCTGCACCGGTGACCCGGCCCGCCGCGCCGGCAACGAGTTCCTGTTCCAGATGCTGGCGCAGCAGAACGTCGAGGTGCTGAACGCGGTGTTCGAGGACCGCCCGGCAGGCCAGCGCAAGATCGTCGTGACGTGCGCGCACTGCTTCAACACGCTGGCCAACGAGTACCCGCAGGTCGGCGGCACGTACGAGGTCGTGCACCACACGCAGCTGCTGAACAAGCTGGTGCGCGAACGCCGCCTGGTGCCGGTCGCGCCGGTCACCGAGGACGTGACCTACCACGACCCGTGCTACCTGGGCCGCCACAACAAGGTCTACGAGGCCCCGCGCGAGCTCATCGGCGCGTCCGGCGCGAAGCTGCGCGAGATGCCGCGCCACGAGGAGCGCTCCATGTGCTGCGGTGCCGGTGGCGCCCGCATGTGGATGGAGGAGCGGATCGGCAAGCGCATCAACATCGATCGCGTCGACGAGGCGCTGGGCACCGCGCCGTCGAAGATCGCGACCGGCTGCCCGTTCTGCCGCGTGATGCTGACCGACGGCGTGACCGCGCGGCAGTCCGACGGCCAGGCCGGTGCGCACGTGGAGGTCGTGGACGTGGCGCAGATGCTGCTGGCGTCGGTGAAGCGCAGCACGGAGAAGGCCGACACGCCGACCGACGAGGTCCCGACCGGCACGCCGCTGCCGAACGAGGACAAGGCGAAGGCCTGAGCCTGACGCGCAACGAGAAAGGCCCTCGGTCCATCGGACCGAGGGCCTTTCTCGTTGCGCGTCAGTCGTTGTCGGTGACCTTGTCGTAGACCACGTTCAGCAGCCAGCTCGCGAGCGCCACGATGATCGCGCCCCAGAAGGCGGGCCAGAACCCGTCGACGCGGAACGGCAGGTCCAGCTGCTCGGCCAGCCAGCCGGTGAGCATGAACAGCAGCGCGTTCACCACGAGCCCGATCAGACCGAGCGTCAGCAGGTAGAACAGGCAGCCGAAGAACTTCACGAGCGGCTTCACGACCGCGTTCACCAGGCCGAAGATCACCGCCACGCCGATCAGCGTGAGAATCCGCGACCCGGTGCTGCCCTCGCCCAGGTCGATGCCGGGAATGGCCGTCGAGACCCAGACCGCCACGGCAGTCAGCAGCACATGCACCAAGATGCCCATGCCGCAGACTAACCACTTCGGTCCTAAGTGGCCGGGAGCGCCGGCGTGGTGCGCCGGACGCAGAACCGCCCGCGTCCTCTCGCTGGACGCGGGCGGTTCCGTCTTACCCCCTTGGTGATCAGCGTCTCCCCCCGGAGCAGATCCCGTCCCTAAGACACCACAGCCCCCGGTGATGTTGCCCGGTTCCCCGAATGTCACTCGAATGAACCAATGAACGCCTGTGGTTCAGGGCGGTTTGTCCGGTTGCCGGGGTTCGGATCGTGCCAGGTCACAACCGGTGGAGCGGCCCCGCCGGGCCTACGCTGATCACCATGAGCGACAAGCCGCAGGGCTCTGGGGAAAGCACGCTGACCGTCGTACTCGCCCTGCTGGTGAACCTGGCGATCGCCATCACCAAGGCCATCGCGGGCGTGCTGACCGGTTCGGCCGCGATCCTCTCCGAGGCCGCGCACTCGGTGGCCGACACGTTCACCGAGGCCCTGCTGCTCACGGCCCTGCGCCGCTCCGACCGCCCGGCCGACCGCCGCCACCCCTTCGGCTACGGCAAGGAGCGCTACTTCTGGTCGCTGCTGGCCGCCGTCTCGATCTTCGCCTCCGGCGCGATGTTCGCGTTCTACGAGGGCTTCCGCACCGTCTTCGGCGAACCGGAGGAGCAGACCCGCCCCCTGGTCGGCTACATCGTGCTGGCACTGGCGTTCCTGCTGGAGTCCGTGTCGTGGACGCAGGCGTTCCGCCAGGTCCGCTCCCAGTCCGCCGAGCACGGCAAGAGCTTCTGGGCGTTCCTGCGCGAGTCCGACGACCCCACCGTGAAGACCGTGTTCCTGGAGGACTCGGCGGCCCTGATCGGCCTGGTCCTCGCGTTCACCGGCCTCGGCCTGCACCAGCTGACCGGCTCGTCGGTGTGGGACGGCCTCGCGTCACTGGCGATCGGCGTGCTGCTCGCCCTCGTCGCCTACACCCTGGCCCGCACCAACCGCGGCCTGCTGATCGGCCGCCAGGCAGACCAGGTGGTGGTCAAGGCGATCTGGAAGTGGCTCGCCGACCTGCCCGAGGTCGACGCCGTGGTGGACGTCCTGACGATGCTCATCGGCACCGACCGCGTCCTGCTGTGCGCCCGACTGGACTTCGACGACTCCATGACCGCCCACGAACTGGAACTGGCCTGCGTGCGCATCTCCGCGGACCTGCACTCGGAGTTCCCCGATCTGGACGAGATCTTCCTCGAACCGGTCCCGCGCACCGATCCCGAACTGCGCCGCCGCGTGCTGGAGCGCTACGGCTTCTAGCGGCGCGTGTCCGTCCGGTGGAAGTTCAGGTACGCGCGGCTCGGCGTCGGTCCCCGCTGCCCCTGGTACCGGCTGCCGGCCTGCGTCGAACCGTACGGGTGCTCCGCCGGGCTCGACAGCTTGAACAGGCACAGCTGGCCGATCTTCATGCCGGGGTGCAGCGTGATCGGCAGGTTCGCGACGTTCGACAGCTCCAGCGTGATGTGGCCGGAGAACCCCGGGTCGATGAACCCGGCCGTGGAGTGCGTGAGCAACCCGAGGCGCCCCAGGCTGGACTTGCCCTCCAGCCGGCCCGCCAGGTCGTCCGGGAGCGTCACCATCTCGTAGGTGCTGCCCAGCACGAACTCACCGGGGTGCAACACGAACTGCTCACCCTCCGGCGTCTCCACCAGGCTCGTCAGGTCGTCCTGCTGCTGTGACGGGTCGATGTGCGTGTACTTCGTGTTGTTGAAGACCCGGAAGAACCGGTCGAGCCGCACGTCGATGCTGCTCGGTTGGAGCATCTCGGCGTCGAAGGGGTCGAGGTGGAGACGGCCGGACTCGACCTCTTTGCGCAGATCCTGGTCACTCAGCAGCACCTGGGCAGGGTAACCGAGTTGGTCCGGCTCGCCGACGAGGACGGTGAGACGTCACGTTGCCGGGCTGTGTATGATCGGCTGCGAGCTTGCTCCTGCGGGTGTAGTTCATTGGTAGAACGACAGCTTCCCAAGCTGTAGAGGCGGGTTCGATTCCCGTCACCCGCTCCACCCGAAGGGCCCCCTTGGTCGACCACCAGAGGGGCCCTTCGTCCGTGAAACGGCAGGGTCAGCTTCAGAGCCGATGCCCGTTGACCAGCGTTTCCTGCCGCTGCGGCTGCTTCAGGAGCAGATTGGCGAGCTGATCGACTGCCCTCTCCTCCTGTTGACTCATCGTCACCTTGTGCTTGCGGAGCTCGACGTCGATCTCCGAGAACTTCTTCTGTTCGGCGACCTCGATCTCGTGCAGGGCGATCCGCGTCGCGCTCAGGCGACGTGCCTCTAGTACTCGCAGCTCGTCGCCATCGACCTTGACCGCGCTCGTGAGGCGCTCCTCCACCAGCCGGTCATAGGCGCTGACACCGCCGAAGAGCTTGACCAGCACCGGCAGGCAGTCGATCACGATGAGGAAGAACCGGATGAACCACAGGGCAGCGACGAGGAAGCCGCTGCTCCGGGTCAACTCGTCGAGCGCCTTGAAACGTTCGAGCAGGCCGATACCGTCATAGGTCTCGCGCTTGCCCCGTACCCGCTTCTCGATCTCTTCGTTGATCGCCCGCTCGTAGTCCGCCTTGACGGTGCCGGCCTGTGCTTCGAGTTCGTTGATCCGGTTGGTGACCTCGGCAAGCTGTGCTTTCGCCGGAGCGATCGGGTGGGCTGCGGCGTAGTCGTCTGCCTGCTTGCGCAGCCGGAGGCACTCAGGCCCCGCACCGGGCACGCCTGTCAGCCCTTCACCACTGCCACCGGTGCATTCGCGCCGAGCAAGGTCCTCCAGCTTGCCGTGCTCCTCGGAGTCCCGCACGATGGCGCTCTGGAGGGTGTTCGCATCGGCTCGCCGGGCGGCCAGTTCCTGTTCCACAGCGGCCGGCGTCGTGCCCGTTCGAATGCGGTCAGCTTCAGTGCAGTCACCCGATGGTGCTGCACCCGAAACGGGGTTGCAGCCTGCAAGCCTCTTCTCGAACCTCTCGATCTCCGTACGGCGCTCCTCGTTGATGTGCTGTTCGATCGCCTTCCCGAAGATGCCCAAAACCAACGGCTCAGCAATGATCACACCAAAGAAGCAAGCGAGCAGGAGCCGCGGCACGAGCAACCAGGCCCGCCTTGTCCACTTCGACCCGGTCGAGCTCGACACCAGCCACCGGTCGAGGTTCAACACGAAGAGGCCCCAGATCAGCATCGGCACTGCCAGCAGGAGGTGCCAGCCGTCAAAGATCTGGGAGAGCGCGAGGCCGAACGACGCGGTGGCGATGGTGGCCGTGCCGAGCACAGCCCCGCCGACACCCGTGTAGCGAGCGCGTTCCTGCGGAACCCTGGCCAGCACCTCTTCGTCGACACCCGCGAAGACGCGGAGTCGCCTACTCATCGACTTCTCGTGTTCAGGCAAGGTCGTCCTCACTCGGGACGAAGCCGGGCTTCTGGTCGTCGGCCGCAGTCACGGCACGGCGGCGCTGAGATGGTCCCACCTCCCTCGCGGGCTGGATGCCCAGCTGGGACCTGGTGACCTGATTGATCAGCTCGACCGGGTCGTAGCCAATCCTGTTCAGCGCGTTGTTCTCGCTCAGCTGCTGGAGCACCGTCAGCAGGTTCTGGTCGTGTCGATGCCGGTCGTTGCGGATCTGGTCAGCCACTTGAGATGCCGTGGTCTCACCTCGGTTGAGGGCGAGCGCGTCGGCCATCTCCGGTCCGCGGCTGATCAGCTCGTACAGGAACTCCGTAGACGCCTTCTGCCCGCTGAGGCTCAACGCTTCGAGCTGCTGTTCCCAGCTCAACGCCTGAACCTTCTTCCCGTGGCTGCGGAGCTCACCTGGTGTCAGGACGTCCACCGTGGACAAATCGGCGGTGAGACCGGGAATCCGGGGTGGTTCGAGCGTGCAATATGCGGTCACCCGCGCGTGGGCCTGGCTCCGCACCTCGTTCAGCTGGTCGATGTCGCGCCCGACGCCCAGTTCCAGCAACTTCCGATCACGGCGGAGGTGCTCGCTCAGCACCGCTGCCACGTTCGTCAGCCTCCTGGCCACGACCGTCTCAGGATTCGTCACCGCACAGACGAATCGAACGCGCACGTAGAAGTCGTTGCCGGGGTTGGAGGAAGGGATGGGGAGCTCAACCGTGACCAGTCGCGGGCCCATGTCGACCACGCTGACGGTAACGGCTTCGAGCACCGCCTCCTCTGCACCGGTCAGGTGCCTGCGTTCGGTGAAGGCCTCATACCTGCCCCCCACCTCGAACACGAGGACCGTCCCGGGCACCTGGGCCGGGAGCTCGGCGACGTCGCGTCGGCGGGACAGGAAACGACGGTTGACCGGCGCCAACGCCCGTTCCTCACGAACGGGATAACTGCTGTGGTCGTTGCTGTTCATCGGTGGGTCTCCTCAACGAACGTTCGTGATCAAG
Source organism: Lentzea sp. NPDC042327 (assembly GCF_040647275.1). Lineage (NCBI taxonomy): Bacteria > Bacillati > Actinomycetota > Actinomycetes > Pseudonocardiales > Pseudonocardiaceae > Lentzea > Lentzea sp. NPDC042327. The sequence continues at coordinate 159,426 of NZ_JBEZBX010000008.1, read as the reverse complement.
AAAGCGGCCAACAGAGCGGAGGTGACCTGTTCGGTGAGACCCGCGCCATCAGCAGAGGTGAACTCGTACTCAAGGGATCTGTGCAGAAGATCGATCTCCCCGTCGGACAGGGACGCCCGCACGGCATCACCGAGACGTCCGGTGATCTGGCGAGCCCTCTCGTCTCCGCCGAGTGCGACGAGGGTGTTGCGCAGCGCGTCGATCGCTTTGCCACGGTGAAGACCGCTGCGCAACGCCTCGGCCCACAGTTCGCCTGCGACTTCCACGTTCTGCGGCTGGTTGCGCAGCACCGCGGCCATCGCCGCTTCACCGGAGTCCGGTTGCCTGGCAGCCAGTACGTTGATCACCGCATCCAGCGCGGGCAGGTCGCGACCGCCGTCGATCGCGGTGTCCAGTCCGCGTTGGACAAATCGGAGCAGGCCGCCGGCATCTTCGCCTTCGGCCGTGTTCGCGCAGAACAGCAATGCGATCGACTGGCGGGCGACCTTGGTCTGGACGCCGCCGCGCGCAGCGAGGTGCCACAGCCAGGTCAGCGCGGAGAGTTGATAACGGATGCCCAGCGTGCTGCCCAGCGCTGCCGCGGCAGTCGTCTTCTGCCGGGTTCGACCGTTGCGAACCCACTTCAGAGCCAGGTCGAGGGCAATCGGCGCCAACGAGTCGTCGATGCACATCCAGGAAAGCAGGTACGCCGCGGTGGCGCGTTCCGGTCTGGTGCCGTTCGACCACGGGGTGAGGAACGACTCCTCAACCTCGCCCCAGGAGTCGCGGCACAACAGCGCCAGACCGAGCGCAACCTGGACCTGCACCTCCGACACCGGAGTCGAAGCGGCGATCTCCCGTGCCCATGTCCGCACAGGCGCCCAGAGCTCAAGCCCATAGCGCTCGGACAACTCAGCGATGACGTGCTCGCGGTAGTCATCCGAACGGAACACGACCGTGCGCTCGCGGTCAGACTCATCTGAGCCGGCTGCGAGGTCGCGCGTGACGGTGAAAAGTCCCTCCACGTTCGCCCAACTCACCCGCCGTTGCACCAGCTTCTCGCCGAGTGGACGCGGTTGTTGTGCGGGCACTTCACCGCCTCCCGACGTGCCCAGGTCGAGCAAGCGCTGAAGCAGGACCTCGAACTTCCGCAGCGGCACACCGTGCGCGAAGACCACAGCCGCTGCCGACAACACGTCCGCCAACGTCCGGCTTTCGTCGTCGAACCACTCGCGCACGTTGTCCTTCGACGAACCGTCGAGCGCGCGAAGTGCGGCCTGGCAACTTCCCGTCGCTGCCTTGGCGATGGCAACGATGGTTCTCGGGAACACGAGGTCGGCGACTCGCTTGCGCACCAGCTCCAGATCTGGGTCGTCCAGCGCGGCGTCGTCGAGGTACCGGTCGAGCAGCAGTTGCGGATCGGGCGGTTGCCACTCCACGACGAGGTCGCGTACATGCCTGCGAAGAGAGCCCGCTGAATTCAGCGTGATCACCAGGTACGATCCGTTGCGCTTCAACTCATCGCGGACGCGTTCGATCTCGAAGCGCTGTTGCACCGACGCAGTGCCGCTGTCCAACCGATCCGCGATCAGGTAGCCCTTGCCTGGCTTGATCGTGAGTTCGCCCAGGCTCGTCGAGGGTGCGAGCGCCGTGATCCGGCCACCGGGAGGAAGCACTGAGTGCAGGCCAGCAATGGCACCAGTCCGCTTGCCGGTGCCGTCCGTTCCTACCGCCAACGCGATGTGGTTGGTCCTCAACAACTCGATCAAGTTGTCGAAACACTCAGAACCGACGTAGCGCTCGACGATCGCGTTGATCTCATCGGTGCTGACCGGGCCGGTCGACCTCCTCGTCGACGCCGAGATCGACACTCCGAACCTGGCGTTGTCAGCGTCTACGCGGCCGTAGAAGTTGTTGATGACCTGGCTACCGCGCAACTCTTCGACCGGCAGAAGGTCGTCGTCCTGGTCCTCGCCCGTCTCACCCTGTACGACCTGCAGGTCGTTCGCCGGGTTTGATTGCGGAGACTGCTCAACCACCGGTTCGTCGACGCGTCCGTCGTCCCCGGTATCCCCCTCGCTCACGTTCATCCTCCTTGGAAACCGAAGTTCGCGTTGTCCGCGTGGACGACGTCGTGGAACTCGTTGTGCACGGCTCGGTTGTCCCCGACCGCCCTCGCACGGGCAGCCGGCGGTTTCGCAGGCTGGAGGTTCAGTGAGTGCACATCCGCACCCGGCACCCGAAGCCAGCCAGATGTCGTGATTTCCTTGTTCACCACGGCAACCTTGCGGAACTCGCTGGGTGACAGAGATGTGTGTCCGGTCTTGACGACGTGGTCGAACACCTCCGCGGAGAGGATGACGGCGAGGTTCGCATCAGGTGCGGCGATCAGTGCTTGCTTCACCACGTCGCCGTTGACGAGCCTGCTCACGTGCACGACTGCCTGCCCACCGAACCCCATGGCTGACGGAAAAGCGTTGCCGTGGTGCAACGCCGCTCTGAGCCTCAGGCGCTTGCTCGGTGCGACACCGAGGTTCACGACGCTGAGGTGGCGGTCAACCGCAGCGATGAAGGGGTCGACGACCTGTGGCTCGAACTCTTCGCTCGGGATCACGGCGAGCTCCTCGTCGCCCTTGGGCTGGCGCAGCCAGCGGTCCCGCTGCAGACCGACGTCTTCGGCCGCTTGCCGCAGGACCGCCGCAAGCTCTTCCTGCGCCGCCAGCTTCTCGGGATCGCTGCGTCTTCCGTACGCCTCCACGTCGGCGGTCATGCAGAGGGCGCGACTGAATGTTCCATGCATTCCGACTACCTTTCTGGACAGGACGCGCGACCTGGGCAGCGCCCTGCTGAACTTTCCACCGGAACAGACGAACGACATTCCCTACTGGCAGGGATTCTCGTCCATGTTTTCGGCTCGTCGACTCAGCGCAGCCTCGTCCAGCACGACGCAGCCGCGGTAACCCCACCTGATGATCCCAGCACTTTCGAGATCACTCAGTTCCGATTCTGCCGATGAGAGCGACACGCCAGCCAAAGAAGCCAGCTCTCGCTGCGTGAGCGCCACCACGAGCTCGACACCTGCTTCGACAGGCCTTCCGTGAATCGCAGACAGCTCTTCCACAATCCGCGCAACTCGAACCGACACGCGGCGAGAACCGGCAACGTCCAGACGACGTTCGTTCGCCCACCTCAGCCTGGATGACAACATTCGACCGAACTCGATCGCAGCTGACGAGTGGAGAGCGAGAAAGCGTTCCCACTCGCCCCACGCGATCGACCTGAACCTGATGGGCGTACAGGCCCGGACGCTGGCGCTCCTCGGCTTGCCCTCCAGCGGACCCATCTCTCCGACGAGGTCGCCACCTGTGCGAACAGCGATCAACACCTGCTTCCCGCTGGGCAGATCGACCTCTACTTTCACGTATCCCGACAGCAGGAGGATGACTTCGCTACCCACTTCGCCCTGCCGGAGAAGCGATTCTCCTGACGAACGCAAGCGCTCGGTCCCCAACTGCAGCGCGCGATCGCACACCGATGACGGCAGCCTGCCGAGCAGGGTTCGCACAGGCCAGCCACCACCATTGCCAGTCACCTGACCTCCTGGTGCACCGTTGAGGGCATCCGTTGTCGCGAGACAGTCCGAGCGAGCGCGGCGACGAAAGCACCGAAACAATAGCGGGTGAATCAGGAGTAAGCGAAACAGGCCAAAAGTTGATCTATGCCAATCGACGTGTCCTCGATTCACCTCGCCACCTCCGCAAGAAGTTTCAGCATCCATTCCGCCACCTGGAGTAATACCATCCGCACTACGCGAAGTCTGCGACAAATGACCCAGAAAGTGGCACAAGTCCGCACTCGAACAGCCGTTTTCCATGATCCAGTGATCAGGAAAGGTGGATGCTGAAGGACGGAGGAGACATGAGTGACGCTGAATTGGCGATCGAACAGAGCACGACGTGGATCAAGAACGCCGACGTGAAGGCAGGGCTGTGCGCCACGGCGGTGGCCGGGGTGGCGACTGCCGTGGCGAGTCAGCGCCCGATCCTGGGCACGGTGGCGAAGTCGGCTGGAGTGGTGAACGTCTTGGCGCTCGTCGCGTTAGGACTGTCCGCCGCAGCGTTGATCGCCTCGGCCTTCTTCCTCGTGAAGGTGCTCCTACCGCGCACGGCGCCAGGAGCGCACAGTCGCTACTCATGGCCGTCCCTGGCTCAATTGCCGTTGGACGACCTCATGAGCAGGACTCCAGCGGGTGAGGAAGCCGGCTGGGCCTACGCACAGACCCTCGCACGCATCGCTCAGGCGAAATACCGATCGCTGCGGTGGGCTCTGATGCTGTGGTTCGTCTCGGCCACACTTCTCATCACATGGCTCGTCGTCGCATCATGACTCAGCGCATTCGGCGGCCAGCAGGTCAGGGCGGCGCACGATGAGCGTGCGCCGCGAGGTGCTGACCACGCCATCTTCCCTCATACCCCGTAGGGCACGGACGACCGATTCACGGGTCGCCCCGATCGCGTGCCCGAGTTCTTCCTGGGTCAGCAACGATCCGACATCGCTGCCGTGAGTCGCGACCAACTCTTGGAGCAATCGGGCAAGTCGCTGCCTCGTCGGCAGGGTGCCCAGGTCGACGCGCTTGCTGTTGGCTTGCTCCACCCTCAGGACGAGCCGCCGCATCAGCTCGCGGCTCACGGCGGGGTCGTCCTCGGCGAGCCGCTCGAATCTCTCCGCCGGCACCACCAAGCCGACCACCTCGGTCACCGCTGTCACCATCGCCGATCGTGGACGCTGAGCGAGAACGCCGAAATCGCCGATCAGCTCACCGGCACCACGCAGCGCCAGCAGGCTCTCCTTGCCGTTCGCCGACAGATGAGCGACTCGGCAGATTCCACGCTCGACGAAGACCACCGACACAGCTACCTCGTGCTGCCGGACGATCACACTGCCAGGCGGGAATGCCTTCCTGACTCCGACATGGGCCAATGCTGCGTGCAACTGTGCGCTCACGAACTCAGTCTGACGCGAAGCGCGGCATCCAACCTAGCTGCGAGGGTCTGTCAGTCGACCGGTAGGCCCCACGGTCGGCGGTCCAGTTCCACCCACCCGCCACCACGGGCCAGCGCCGCACGCACCCCCGCGACGTGCTCCGCGAACGAGGCCAGGTCCCCGTGCAGCAGCTCGGCGCGTTCCACGTCCAGCGGATGGACGTCGTCGTGCCACAGGTCGACCGGGAACGACGCCACGAAGGTCATCGACTGCAGCAGCTGCAGCAGCGCGGCGGAAGGCGACGGTGACTCGGTCAGGTAGTCGGTGCGGATCGAGTCGCAGGCGGCCAGCAGGTCGCGGACCTGGCGGATGGCGTCGGCCGGGGTGCCGTCCCAGGACGGGCCGGGGTAGACGCGGTCGGCGAGCTCCAGCCAGAGTCGCCAGCCTGCGGTCAGTTCCGCGTCGTCCGCCGGACGCCATGCACCCATGACCTCCACTGTGCATGCGGACGAAGCGGGAGTCTCGTGACGATGACGCACGCCACGGCAACCAACGGGTGATCTGCGCGTCTCGCGGCGGCGTGGCGTGGCGCCGCGAGACGCGCAGGAAATCAAGCCCTGACGCGCTCGCGCTCGTCGGAGTTGAGCGAGTCGAGCAGGGCGTCGCGCTCGGTGGAGGGCTCCTTCTTCAGGAAGCCGATCGACAGGTACAGCACCAGCGAGAGCAGCAGGGGCCACGAGACGAGCACGCCCTTGGTGACCCACGCGGCCTTGCTCATCTGCTCGACGTAGAGGAACGCCCACATGCCGAGGCCGCCGACGACCGAGGCGATGGCGGCTGTTGAGCCGATCTTGCGGAACCACGGGAGCAGGCCCAGCATCAGCGGGATCGCGATCGGGCCCATCGTGGCGGCGACCAGGTCGACGACCACCTTGAGCACGAAGCCCTGGCCGCCGGAGGCGATGGCGATGATCATGCTGATGCCGATGAAGAGGAACGTCGTGACGCGGGCCAGGACGAGCTGGTTGTCCGCGGAGAACGTCTTCACCTTCTTCCAGATGTGCGGCAGCATGTCGCGGTTGATCACGGCGGCGATGACGTTCGCGTCCGAGGACACCATGGCCATCGTGTGCGAGAAGAAGCCGGCCAGGACGAGGCCGATCATGCCGGCGGGCAGCATCTGCTTGCCCATCTCGATGTAGGCGTTCTCCGCCTGCGCGCCTTCGAGGCCGGGGACGATCAGCGGCGCTGCCCACATCGGGAAGAACAGCACCAGCGGCCACACCAGCCACAGCGCGGACGACAGCAGCGCGGACCGCTTGGCCGCGAAGCCCGACGGCGCGGCCATGTAGCGCTGCGCCAGGTTCCACATGCCGCCGTTGTACTCCAGCGTCTTGATCAGGAAGAGCGCCATGAGGAACGTCGAGGTGTACGGGCCGGCGAGCGGGTCGCTGTGGCTGTCGGGGAGCCTGTCCCAGATCGTCACGGGGAAGCCCCAGCCGAGGGTGTCGGCGACGGCGATGAACATCGCGAAGCCCGCGGCCGCCTGGATGATGAACTGGCCGAAGTCGGTGAGCGCGTCCGCCCACAGGCCGCCGAGCACCGAGTAGACCATCGTCACCAGGCCGATGATCACGATGCCCCAGGTGATCGGGACGCCCGCGAAGCCGCGGAGCAGGATCGAGACGGCCGCCCACTTCGCGGCGATGTCGACGACCTTGAGCAGTGCGCCCGCGTAGGCCATGACCTGCTGGGTGGGCAGGTTGTAGCGCTTGGCCAGGTACTCGAGCGGCGACTTGACGTCGTGCTTGGAGCGCAGCCGGTTCCACCGCGGTGCGAACAGGAACGCGCCGATGCCGACGCCGATGCCGATCGTCAGCGACCACCACACGTAGACGGTGAGACCGAGCCGGTACGCCTCGGACGCGAACGCCACGAACATGACGGCGCTGTAGCCCGACATGTGGTGGGAGATGCCGGACAGCCACCACGGCATCTTGCCGCCCGCCGTGAAGAAGTCGGCGATGTTCTGGACCCGCCCGCGCGACCAGAGCCCGATCGCGACCATCACGAAGAAATAGCCGACAACCACGATCCAATCGAGGGTGCCCATGTGACCTCCTTGCGTGCACACACGTGTGCCCGCGAGAGCACCAGGCCTCATGGCGGCGGGAACCTGGCACATCCGCACGGGATATGTGACGTAGGTCTTACGAGACCGTTGCCCCCGGGTGGAAGACCTTGGCCAGTCTTGAATCACATTCGTGACCCTTGTTCACCTACATGAACGGCACTTTCCACGTCATGCGGCCGGGGGAACGACGTCATTCCTCTGGAAGCACGAACGGAGGTGCTGATGCTCCCGCCAGGCCGGCCTGCTCCCGGCGTCGCGCTGATCGACCCCGTACCGCTCTACCGCGAGGGCCTGTCCTCGCTGGTCCGGCGGACCGCCGGCCTGCGCTGGCTCGGGTCGACGGGGCACCCGGAGGCCGCCGCGCGCCTGCAGGAGCACCTGAACCCGGACGTGCTGCTGGTCGACTCGATGCTGGACCCGGTGGGGCAGCTCGCGCGGCAGCTCCTCGAACGCGACAGCCGGCTCGTCGTGATCGGGCTGGCCAGGGACGCGCACTCGCACGCGAACTACGTCACGAGCGCGCTGGAGGCGGGTGTTCGCGGTGTGGTGCCGCGGTCGGCGGAGCCGGAGCAGATCGTGCGGGTGATCTCCGAGACGCTGCGCATCCGCGGGTACGTGCACCCCGACCTGCGCTGCCGGGAACGGCCGGCGCTGACCCGGCGCGAGTACGAGGTGCTCACGCTCATCGCGGACGGGATGGAGAACCGGCAGGTCGCCGACGCGTTGATCGTGTCCGTGGAGACCGTGCGGACCCACGTGAAGGGCATCCTCCGCAAGCTGAGCGCGCGCGACCGGACGCACGCGGTGTCGCTCGCGTACCGGTCAGGCCTGCTGCTGAGCCTGCCAACCGTGTTCGAGTAGGCCGAACAGCTCCGCCGCCGCCCGCTCGCGGTCCGGCCGGCTGAAGATCACGTCACGGGCCTCCAGCGCGAACCGGGCGAGGCCCGCGCACCGGACGTCGCCGGGTGGCGCGCCGATCTCCGCGGCGATGGCCTCGGCCAGCGCCTTCTCGTGGCGGAGCCACATCGTGCGCTGGTAGGCGCGCAGCGACGGGGTGCTTTCGACCAGCCGGGCGAACGACTCGAACAGCGGGTGGTCGACGTGGCCCTCCGCGGCGCCGATGAAGTGGTCGCGCAGCGCGGCCGGGATCGACGTCCCGGCCGGGCGGTCCCGCACGGCGCCGATGAGCGAGGACTCCATCTCGGCGTCCTCGTCGAACAGCAGCGCCTCCTTGCTCGGGAAGTGCTTGAACAGCGTCGTCACCGACACGTCGGCACGGTCGGCGACCTCCTTCACGCCCACGTCGTCGAACCCGCGCGCCAGGAACAGCTCCAGCGCCGCGTCGGCGATCGACTGGCGGGTCTGCAGCTTCTTGCGCTCACGGCGGCCGAGTTCGGTCACGCCGGCAGCCTACCCTGCGAGTTGAGCCACTTCAAAAGTGTAGTGATTGCACTTTTTGAGTCAGTGCGCTTTCATCGGTGGCATGACCACACCACGCATCGCCATCGCCGGAGCCGGTCTCGGCGGCCTCACCTGCGCCCGCGTCCTCCAGCAGCACGGGTTCACCGACGTCACCGTCTTCGAGCGGGAGAGCTCCCCGGACGCCCGCCAGCAGGGCGGCACGATCGACCTGCACGCCGACAGCGGCCAGCAGGCGATCCGCGCCGCCGGCCTCTACGACCAGTGGCGCGCGCTCGCCCGGTTCGAGGGCCAGGAGCAGCGCAAGGTCGACCACGCCACGGCCGCGCTGGTCGAGCACGAACCGGCCGAGGGCGACTTCCGGCCGGAGATCGACCGAGGGCAGCTGCGCGGCCTCCTGCTCGACTCGCTCGCGCCAGGCACCGTCGCGTGGGGCCTCGGCGTCACCGGCGCCGCCCCGCACGAGGTCACGCTCACGGACGGCACCACCGCGACGTTCGACCTGGTCATCGGCGCGGACGGCGCCTGGTCACGGGTGCGCGGCGCGGTCTCGGCCGCCGTGCCGCGGTACACCGGCGTGCTGTTCGTCGAGGTCCGGCACGACGGCGACGAGGCGCTGCTCGACCTCACCGGCCAGGGCACCATGGTCGCCGACCACGACGGCCTGATGCTGTGGTCGCAGCGCAGCAGCGGCGACCACATCCGCGCGTACGCGTGCCTGCGTGCCCCCGAGGACTGGCAGCCCTCCACCGCCGACCTGCTGGACGTCTACGCCGACTGGCACCCGTCGCTGCGGGCGTTCCTGCGCGGCGAGCCCGTCCACCGGCCGCTGTACGCCCTGCCCGTCCCGCACCGGTGGGACCCGACGCCGGGCGTGACGCTGCTCGGGGACGCCGCCCACCTGATGCCCCCGCTGGGCGTCGGCGCGAACCTCGCACTGCAGGACGCCGCCGAACTGGCGCTCGCGGTCGCCCGCGACGGTGTCGACGAGGGCGTGCGGGCCTACGAGTCCGTCATGGTGCCGCGTGCGGTCGACTTCGCCGAGCGCACGGAGGCCGGACTGCTCGACATGGTTCCCGCACGCCCCGTACGCGTCTGACCTGCTCTCATGTCCGACCTCATGTCCGATTCAGGCCGCGCGGAGGACTGTCTGCTTCGCCACCGGTGGGTGGTCGCCCTTGCCGGGGTTACTGTCGGGTAATACTCTGTTGTTACCGGTCAGTAGGCGACCCCGCCGCGACCCTGAGGAGTGAGCTGACGAGATGGGCCACTACAAGAGCAACGTCCGGGATCTCGAATTCAACCTGTTCGAGGTCTTCAACGTGCAGGACCACCTCGGCAAGGGGCCGTTCGAGCAGTCCGACGAGGACACCGCGCGCGGCGTTCTGGCCGAGATGAAGACCCTGGCGGAGGGTCCGCTCGCGGACTCGTTCGCCGACGCCGACCGCAACCCGCCGAAGTTCGACCCGGCGACGCACTCGGCGACCCTGCCGGAGTCGCTGAAGAAGTCGTACCAGGCCGTGTGGGACGGCGAGTGGTACCGCATGTTCCTGCCGGAGGAGCTGGGCGGCTTCGGCACCCCGCCCTCGGTGGCGTGGGCCGCGTCCGAGCTGATCCTGGGCGCCAACCCGCCGATCTACATGTACCTGGCGGGCCCGAGCTTCGCGACGGTCGTCTACAACAACGGCACCGAGCGCGACCAGCACTGGGCGCAGCTGATGATCGACCGCGGCTGGGGCGCCACGATGGTGCTGACCGAGCCGGACGCCGGTTCCGACGTCGGCGCCGGCCGCACCAAGGCGATCAAGCAGGACGACGGCACCTGGCACATCGAGGGTGTGAAGCGGTTCATCACGTCCGCCGACCAGGACCTGACCGAGAACATCATGCACATGGTGCTCGCCCGTCCCGAGGGTGAGGGCATCGAGGCGAAGCCCGGCACCAAGGGCCTGTCGCTGTTCCTGGTGCCGAAGTTCCACTTCGACCCGGAGTCCGGCGAGCTGGGCGAGCGCAACGGCGCCTTCGTCACCAACGTCGAGCACAAGATGGGCATCAAGGCGTCCACGACGTGCGAGCTGACGTTCGGCCAGCACGGCGTCCCGGCCAAGGGCTGGCTGCTCGGCGAGGTGCACGACGGCATCGCGCAGATGTTCGACGTCATCGAGTACGCCCGCATGATGGTCGGCACCAAGGCCATCGCGACGCTGTCGACCGGCTACCTGAACGCGCTGTCCTACGCCAAGGAGCGCGTCCAGTCCGCCGACCTCACGCGGATGACGGACAAGACCGCCCCGCGCGTCACCATCACCAACCACCCGGACGTGCGCCGCAGCCTGATGCTGCAGAAGGCGTACGCCGAGGGCCTGCGCGCCGTGTACCTGTACACCGCGACGTTCCAGGACAAGGTGATGCTCGGCGGCGACGACGCCAAGCTCGCGGCCCAGGTGAACGACCTGCTGCTGCCGATCGTCAAGGGCGTCGGCTCCGAGCGCGCCTACGAGCAGCTCGCGCAGTCGCTGCAAACCCTGGGCGGCTCCGGCTTCCTGCAGGAGTACCCGATCGAGCAGTACATCCGGGACTCGAAGATCGACTCGCTGTACGAGGGCACCACGGCCATCCAGTCGCTCGACTTCTTCTTCCGGAAGATCATCCGCGACAAGGGCCAGGCGCTCGCGTTCATCAACGGCGAGATCCAGTCCTTCCTCGACAACGAGGGCGGCAACGGTCGCCTCAAGGAGGAGCGCGCTCTCCTGAAGCAGGGCCTGGAAGACCTGCAGGGCATGCTCGGCGCCCTCGTCGGCTTCCTGACCTCGTCGCAGGAGGACGTCCGCAACCTCTACAAGGTCGGCCAGAACTCGGTCCGCCTGCTGATGACCGCGGGTGACGTGCTCGTCGGCTGGCTGCTGCTGCGCCAGGCCGAGGTCGCGCTGGAGAAGCTCGGCGGCACCCCGTCGGCCAAGGACAAGGCGTTCTACGAGGGCAAGATCGCGGTGGCGTCGTTCTTCGCGAAGAACGTGCTGCCGGAGCTGACCGCGCGCCGCAAGGTCACCGAGCAGACCGACAACTCGCTGATGGACATCGACGAGAGCGTCTTCTAGGACGCGATCACGACGACGGGTCCGCGCACCTCCTGCCCGAGGTGCGCGGACCCGTTTTCAGTCGGTCTCCGTTTTCCGGCTCCTGCTCACTCCTTGAGCGCCCGCGCGGCGACGAAGCAGTAGACGCCGAACGCCGCGATGCCCACCGCGACCGCCGACAGCAGGAACATGCCGAACGGCTGCGCGGCCAGCGTGTGCAGCGCCTTGTCCATGCCGCCGGACTGCTCGGGGTCCGCGTTGATCGCGGCCAGTCCGACGAGGACGCCGATGACGCCGTACGCGACGCCCTTGCCGATCCAGCCGATCCGGCCGACGGGCTCGACCCACGACGGCGCACGGCTCATGTCGAGGTCCTTCTCGAACGACTTCTTGAAGCCCTTGTAGGCGATCACGCCGGCGGTGACCAGGATGCCGATCGCGATCGCACCCACGATCAGCTGGCCGCCCGGCCACGCGAGCACCTGCGCGGTCAGCTCCTGCTGCTGTTGTGTGGAGTCACCGGTGGCACCGCTGGTGGCGTACTTGAACGCACCGAACGCGATACCGCCCGCAGTGATGGCACGTGCCGCGGAGCCGACGCGTTTGGAGATCCGCTTGCGCTTCTTGCTCACGTAGGTGTAGCCGACGAAGGCCAGGATCAGCTGCCACACGGCGAAGAACACCAGACCGATGCCGACGGCCCACAGCAACCAGGCGCCGTTCTTCGCGAGCTCGCTCAGCGCTCCCTTGGAGTCCGTCCGCTCGGCGTCCGTGCCGAACGCGACCTGGAGCGCGAGCCACGCGATGAGCACGTGCACCGCTCCGTACACAACCATCCCCACCCGCCCCAGCGTCTGGACGACGGGGTGTCTTCGCGCCTCATGCGCAACAGTGGCCACGAACGGGTGAATACCCGCTCGTGGCCACGGCAAATCCCGGGTTCGGGTCAGCCGCCCGCAGGCGGCGGACCCTCACAGATGATCTTGAACTGCGGGTCGTAGCGGACCGTGCGCGACTCGCTGCGGGTCTGGCCCGTGCGGCGGTCCTTGATCGTGCGGGTGTCCGTCACGGAGAAGCCGGGGGCGCCGTTGCTCGGCGTGCACCCCTCCTTGGTGATCTTCTTCTCCTGCGGCTGGGTCGGGGCGAACTCACCGCTGGTGGAGCCGGTGACGTCGTAGTTCTTGGTGCCCCAGAGCACGATCTTGATCGACGAGGGGGTCCAGATCGTCTGGATGGCGACGCCCGTGTCGTCCGGGTTCGTGAACGCGATGTCGATCAGGCTGTTGCCTGCGCCGTCCATGAACACGGTGGCCTCGCGGCCCTTCGGATACCGCGTGATCCAGTAGCTGTGCTCCTTGTGGCCCGCGTCCTTCATGCCCGCGTAGTAGGACGCGTTGTAGAGCGTGGTCGCGAACTGCGAGATGCCACCGCCGACCGCCTTGCCCGGGATGCCGTTCTCGATGATGCCCGCCTCGACGTAGCCCTGCGCGGTGCCGCGCGGGCCGGTGTGCTTGTTGAGGCTGAACGTCTCCTTGGGCTTCACGATCGCACCGTTGACCTTCTCGGCCACGACCCGGATGTTCACGCCCGACGTCGCGGCGAAGCCACCGGTCTGGAACTCGCCGATGACCTCCTTGATGCCCATCTTGTTCGCCTGCTCGGTGGTGACCTTCGCGGGCGTGTGCTTGTACTCGAACTTCAGCTCGCGCCCGTCGGTCTTCTTGAGCGTGTCGAAGTAGGGCTGGATGTTCTTGTCCCAGTCGACGTCGAGCCCGTCGACGGACGGCTTCACGGTCGGCCGGCCGCCCTCGAACACGATCTGGGCGTCCTTGCCCTCCTTGACCGTCTCCTTCAGCGGCGGAGCGGCCACCTCGACGAGCTTGTCCTTGTTCACGCCGACGTCGAGCGCGCCCCCGTCGAGGGGCACGAAGTTCAGCGTGGCGGCGATCTGCTCGGGTGCGAGGACCGCGTCCTTGCCCTCGCCCTTGATCGTGACCGGGGCGGAGACGGCGGTCTTCACGACCTCGTTGAGCGCCTTCTCGACGCCCTCCTTGGTGGTCTTGACCGGGGTGAAGTCCATCGGCACGTCGACCGGGTCACCGGAGGCCCAGTTGGCCACGACGGTGCGCGCCGCGTCCTCCGTGCGCATCTTCTGACCGGCGTGCGGCTCGACGGCGACCGGGGCGGCACCCTCGAACCTGATGGTGCCCTCGATCAGCTCGTGGTCGAGCTCGGGGCGCAGCGCCTCGAGCGCGCCGGCGACCTTCTCGTCGTCCGCCTTCGTCGCCACGCCCACCTCGCGGCTGGTGAAGAACGACGTCACGCGGGTGATCGGGGAGAGCGGCTGGCTGCCCGCGCGGTCGATCGTGGCGTTCCAGTCGAGCTCCAGGCCCGCCGCCTTCGGGTCGAGCTCGCCCGTGACGTCACCGGCCTTCAGCGCGACCGGCTTGCTCAGCCGCGGCTCGATCGCCTCGCGCAGCTTCCCCTCGGCCTCGGAGTGGCTCATGCCGCCGACGTCGACGCCCGCGACGGTGACGCCGCGGGGCACGTTGCCGCTGGAGACGAGCATGTCGAGGCCGTACAGCAGACCGAAGGCGCCGACCACGGCCGCGGCCACGATCAACGCCTTCTTCTTCGTGTTCTTCGGCTCTGCCCCGTCGTCCTCGTCGCCCGGTTCGATCATCACGGGCCCGTAGACGCCGGAGTCCTCCGGCAGGGGCTGCGGCGGGGTCACCGGTCGCATGTACTCGGTGGCGTCCTCGCCGGCGGGAAAGCCGACACCGGGCACGGCGGCCGTGACGGTCGGCTGCTCGGTGTCCGGTTCCTCCGACGGCCAGGCCTCGGTGGACGCGTTCACGTTCACGGGCGCGATCTGGGTGGTCTCCTCGGAGGCGGTGCCTCTCGGGTTGACCGGTGGCATCGCCCTCGTCTTGTCAGCGTCGTACGGCACAGCTCTCCCCGTTGCCCTGTCTCTCCACTGAGGCGGCGTATACGTGTGTACAGCTAGCAGTTCACCATCTCGAACCGGCGGCTCACAGGTATAGGCCGGTGCCGTGCTCGGTGAGCTCGCTGGCCACAGCGTGCAGATCGCGTTCCCTCAGCACGAGGTACGTGGTGCCCTGCACCTCGACCTCGAGCTGATCGTCCGGGTTGAACAGCACCCGGTCTCCCACCTTCACGTGCCGCACGCTGGTACCGACTCCGAACACGCTGCCCCACGCCAACCGCTTCGCCATCTGGGCCGTCGCGGGGATCACGATGCCACCGCTGGACCGCCGCTCGCCGTCCTCCGGCGAGATGCGCACCATCACACGGTCGTACAGCATCTGGATCTCGAGCTTGACATCAGGCACCCGCAGAGTCTACGTGGCCTGCGGAGGTGCCTCGTCCATGCCGCCCATCAGCAGCGGGAGCCGGGTCGGTGCATCGGCAACCACTCGAACGGGGACGCCCCAGTCCTGCCTGGTCAGGCGGCAGACCGGGTGTTCGTCGGCAGGATCGTCACTGCAACTGGCCGCCTGCGCTACGACGTGCAGAACGCCGTTCGTGACCTGATCGTTGATCCGCAACGCCCGTACCAGTTCGGTGCCGACACCCGCGCCCTCCAGGATCAGCTCCGGGGGTGAGCTGGTGATCTCCAGGCGGGTGGACGGTCCGTACCGTTCGTCCAGTTTCGTCCCGGTCGGCGGGGTGAAGACGACGGCGAGCTCGACCGCACCGGCCGCGATGTCGGTGCTCGGCCGCTTCACCCGGTGCGCCTCGCCGTCGACCTTGACGGCCGCGGCGGTGAACCGCTCAAGCCGGTGCGCCGCGCTCGCCACGACGACGAGCTCGCCGTCCACGACCAGCGCGTCACTCGGCTCGGCGAGGTCGGTCGCGATGGTGCTGACCGTCCGCGTCTCCGGGTCGTACCGGCGGATCGCGCCGTTGTAGGTGTCCGAGACCGCCACCGACCCGTCGGGCAGCACCGTGACGCCGAGCGGGTGCTGCAGCAGCGCCTCATCCGCGTCGCCGTCCCTGTGCCCGAACGCGAACAGCCCCTTGCCGACCTCGGTGCGCACCTCGCCGTTCTCGAGGTAGCGCAGCGCGGAGGTCTCCGAGTCGACCATCCACAGCCGGTCGCCGGCCGCGGCCAGCCCGCTGGTCTGCGCGAAGAACGCCCCCTCCGCCGGACCGTCGTTGATGCCCTCGACGGTCGTGCCGGCGAGCCTGCTGACCTGGTTCGTCCCCGGGTCGAAGAACCCGAGCGTGTGGTTGCCGGCCATGGCGATGGCGACGCCGCCGTTCCACCACGCCACGTCCCACGGGCTGGTGAGGTCGATCTTGTCTGCCGGTCCGTCGGTCTGGCCGTCCCGCCACTGCTCACCGGTGCCCGCGATGGTCGTGACCTCGCCGGTCTCCAGGTCGAGGCCGCGGAGGAGGTGGTTGACCGTGTCCGCGACGACCACGTCGTAGCCGTGCGTGTTCGGCACCAGCGTGAGCCCGGCGGGCTCGGAGAAGGTGGGGTTCAGCCCGTCCGCGCGCCCGCGCTCACCGGTGCCGATGCGCCGGACGACCGTCTCGCCGTCCGCTTCGAGCTCGACGAGGCTGTGGTGGGCGCTGTCGCTGACCAGGATCGTGTTCCGCGGCGTGACGATCGCCTTGGCGGGGAACCGGAGCGTGGTGCTCGGCGGTTCCGGCGCGACGTACGGCCCGCTGCCGCGGTGCAACGTGCCCTTCGCCGCGTGCTCGGCGACCAGCTCGCCGATGATCGTGTCGAGCGCGTCGACGTGCCCCTCACCGGCGGCGACGTGCACGACGTACCCCTCCGGGTCGACCAGCGCGAGCGTCGGCCACGCCTTGACCGCGTACTGCTGCCACATCTCCAGCTCGGGGTCGTCGAGCACCGGGTGGTGCACCTCGTAGCGCTCGACGGCGGCCTTCAACGCCTCCGGGTCCGCCTCGTGCACGAACTTCGGCGAGTGCACGCCGATCGTGACCAGGACGTCGGAGTACTTGGCCTCCAACGGCCGCAGCTCGTCGAGGACGTGCAGGCAGTTGATGCAGCAGAACGTCCAGAAGTCGAGCAGCACGACCTTGCCGCGCAGGTCCCTGAGGCTGATCGCGGCGTCACCGGTGTTCAGCCAGCCGCGGCCGTGCAGCTCGGGGGCACGGACACGGGCACGGCGCTTGGCAGTCGTCACGGCCGTATCCAACACTGTGGACGGTAGTGGTGTTCCGACGTCCATCATGTGGACTGGGCCAGTACCGCGCGCAGGTCGCCCACGCCCTGGCGCCACAGCGGTCCGTGCCCGGCGTCGTCCCAGAGCACGGCGAGCTCGGAGTTCGCCAGCACGCGGTCCAGCGCCCTCACCGCCAGCGGAGGCAGGTCCGCCGGGAACGCGGGGAGGGGCTCGCGGGGGCCATAGGCGGTGGTGACCGGCTTCCCACCAGGACACTGCGCGGCGACCAGCGTGGCTGCCGCCACGGCTTCGCTGCCGTCATCGGCCTCGACGTCGTCCGCTTCGGCCGCGCCGGCCAGGACGGCCCGGACGATGCCCTCGCGCTCCTCGGCACGCGCCTTGTCCAGCCTGCCGGCGAAGTCCGCTGCCGCGTCGTTGTCGAACGACCCGATGTCCCAAGTACCCAAGGCGATCTCCCGGTGCAGGTGGAAAGGCAGCGTGGCGCTGGCCAGCGCTGATCATGCGCGACCGCGCGGCCCCCGCGAGCAGCAACCCCGGCCACGCGCCCGCCGAGCCGGGCGCGACCGGCCGAACCTGTCGACGTCGACAGGTTCTGAACCGTTTACGTGCCGTCGGCGTAGAGGTCGCCGGGAGGTGCGCGATGGTGGAGTACCTGGTGATCGGCGCCGGTCCGGCGGGTCTGCAGATGGGGCACTTCCTGCACGAGGCCGGGCGCGACTACGTGATCCTCGAAGCGGGGCCGTCGGCGGGCACGTTCTTCCGCGAGTTCCCGCGGCACCGGGTGCTGGCGACGGACGACAACTCGTTGTTCGGCACGCCGTTCGAGCGGTACAGCAAGCGGGCGTTCCCGCCGGCGGACGAGCTGGTGCGGTACCTGGAGGACTTCGCGCGGCCGTTGCACGTGCGGTACCGGACGCGGGTCGAGGGCATCCGGGGCAACGAGGTCCGGCACGCGCACGGGCGGATCGAGGCGGAGCGGATCATCCTCGCCACCGGGCGGGCGAAGGAGCACCTGCCGCGGATCGAGGGGATCGGGCTCGCGGAGACGTATGCGACGGCCAGCACCGACCCGACGGTGTACGCGGGGCAGCGGGTGCTGATCATCGGGCGGGGACACAGCGCGTTCGAGACGGCGGACCTGGTGTCGTCGACGGCGGCGGTCACCCACACGGTGGGGCGGACCGTGCGGCGGATCGCCAGGCACGGCAAGGGGTTCAAGGCGGTGCTGGACACCGGGGAGCTGTACTACGACCGGGTCATCGCGTGCACCGGGTTCAAGCGGGACACCACGCTCGACGTGCCGCACGTGCACCTGGCGGCGGGTGACTCGATCAGGGCGATCCGGCACTCGACGAGGGCGCTGCACCGGACGCTGGAGGCCGAGCACCACGGGGTGCCGTGGCCGCACCGCAAGCTGCGCAACCGGCCGGACGCGCTGGCGGCGGCGATCGCGACCAGGGCTCGGGAGATCCCGGAGGGGCTGGCGGATGTCGTTGTGCCGCAAGGGCAGAACGCACTGCTCTACGACGAGATGCCGGCCAGGCGGCGCACCGGGTTCGTCGTCACCAACGCGCAGGTCGAGCACTACCGGCACAACGAGCTGATCGCCGTGGAACGCAGGCTGCACCGCAAGCCGCTGGAGAGGTTCTTCTCCACGCAGCTCGCGGTGCCTTGTATCGCCTGAAAGGCCTTACACCACCGGGAACTCGTGCAGCTTGGTGTTCTGGCCGGCCTTGACGGTGCACGGCGAGGTGAAGGTGCCGAGGAACGTCGTCGAGCCGTCCGCGTGGCGCGGGGTGAGCGTCAGCGAGGCGTTGCCGAGGTTGACCGTGGTGGTGCCCGCCTTGGTCAGCGTCAGCGACGGGAACGTGCCGGTGCCGGTCACGTTGAACGTCCCGGAGGAGGCGACGTTCGTCTTCGGGATCGCGAGCGTCGCCGTGACCGACGAGACGCTGCCCGCGTTGTTGATCGTGTTCGTGGTGCTCAGCGTGCCCTCGACGGTCGCGGCGCCGAGCCAGTTCAGCACGCCCGTGGCCGCGGCGGAGACGGTCGAGACGACCTGGGTCTGACCGCCCGCGGTGGGCGTGCCGACGGTGGCGGAGTCCGGCAGGTTCGTCGCGGTGACCGTGGACGGCTGGTCCTGCAGGCCGATCAGGGTGAACGTGCAGGAGTACGTGATGTTCAGGGTCACGTCGGCGGCCTGGCTGGTGCCCGCCGCGACAATGCTCGTCGCTCCGGCGAACAGGACGACCGCGGCGGCACGTGCGATGATTCCGAGTTTCATGGCAGGGTTCTCCTGAGTGCGGCATCGAACTGCAGGGAATGGAGCTACTGGTCAGTAAGGTAGCGACGCCGACAATGCAAAGCAAGCATTAGCGCGTTTTTGTCATCCGCGTAATAATTGCCGCGGTGCGATTTGTCAGTCGAGACCCAAAAACGCGCGGACCCGCAGTGCGAGTTCGAGCGTGAAGCGTTCGCCGGCGTCCTGCAAACGGTCGCCGAACAGTTCCTCCAACTGGTTCACCCGGTATCGCACGGTCTGCGGGTGGACCGCCAGCCTGGCCGCGATCTCCGGTGCGCCACCGCGGGCGGAGAGCCAGGCGAACAACGTCTCGGCGAGCTTCGTGCGTTGCCGGGCGGTCAACGGCGCGAGGGGCGCCAACGCGCGTTCGGCCAGCTGACGGGCCAGGAACTCGTCGGCGAGCAGGGTCAGCTCGACCAGGTGGTCGGCGCAGTCGAGCACCTGGTCACCGGGCAGCACCCCGGCGTTCGACAGCGCCAGCACCCGGCGGGCGCAGGCCAGCGACCGGCGCGCCTCCCGCGGTGGCACGGCCAGCCCCACCACGGCCCGCCAGCCCACCGCGCGGACCATGCGCGGCACCTCGACCGGGTTCGGGACCAGCACGTACGGCGTGGCGTCTTCGAGGTTGACCAGCACGTCCTGCGGCAGCAGCAGCTCGTCGACGTGCCCGGACGACGGCTCCAGCGCCACCGCGCACAGCGAGTCCGGCATCGGCCACGCCGCCACGTCCGCCGCGTCGACGACCGACTGCCACGGCACCGGTGGGTCACCGACCAGCAGCTCCGTCAGCCGCCGGCGCTTGCGCTCCAGCGTGCCGGCGGCACTGGCCTGAGCCGCGGCGTACCCGTCGACCGACAGGCTCACCAGCTCGTCGACGTGCGCGATCATGGCTTCGCCGAGCACGCTCATCAGGTGCAGCGACAGCGTCCGCCGCTCCGCGAACGCGCACACGTGCCGCCACGCCACCCGAGCGCCGATCCGGTAGGCCGCCTGCAGGCTGTCCAGGCTGCGGCCGGACTTGAACTCCCAGGCGCCGAGCTTGCGGTGGATGTCGTGCGGGTAGACCAGCGCATCGGGTGCCGCGATGTGGTCGACGAACTTGTCCAGCGCCTGCTGAATGCCTTCGATGACGTTTTCCCGGAAATGCTGGTACTCCGGAATCGATTTCTCGATCGCCTCGAAGATGCTCACGGCGAGCGGCGGTATCTCCCGACGCAGAAGTGGCGCGAGTTCGCGGGGCACCGAACTGCGTGGATCGTCCGGTTGGCTCATTCACCCTCCCACTGCCCGGAGCGTACGGGGCAGGTGAAAGGACGTCGTCAGCCAACCGGACGAAGCCGCAGTCGGGACAACCGCACTACGCCACGGGCAGGGTGCGGTCCAGGAACGCCGTCGTCAGGTCCCACGCGCGGTCGGCGGCGGCCTTGTCGTGGAAGTGGCCGAGGTGGTTGTGGAACGCGTGCCCGGCCGGCTGCAGGTGCACCTCGGCGCCCTCGTGCGAGTCGGACGCGTCGACCACCTTCTGGTAGCCGGGGATGAAGTCGTCCTCGGTGCCGAAGTGGAAGATGATCGGGCAGGACACCTGGTCCAGCAGCGCGACCTGGTCCGGCACGCCCGAGCCGTAGAACGACACGGCGGTGTCCGGGTCGGAGACCGCGGCGGCGTTGAACGCGAGCGTCCCGCCCAGGCAGAAGCCGAACACGCCGACCCCGCCGGAGACCTCGGGCAGCGAGCGCAGGTACTGCACCGACGCGACCACGTCCTGCACGGCCTGCGGGAAGTCCAGGCCCTGCACGACCTCCATGGACCGCGCGACGCCGGCCTCGTCGTGCTCGCCGACCCAGCCCGGCTGGAAGCGGTGGAAGAGCTCGGGGATCGCCACGACGTACCCGCGCGCGGCGAGGTCGGCGGCGACCCCCTGCAGGTAGGAGTCCAGCCCGAAGATCTCCTGGATCAGCACGATGCCGGGGCCGGTTCCGCTCTCCGGCAACCAGACCGGGAGCGGGATGTCGTTCACGCGGTGAGTCATGGGGTGATCCTGCCGGAAGGTCGACTTCGCGCCCACGCCCGCCCGTGCGACGGGAAAACCCGTCCCGCACGCGCGGCCGGTGCCCGATAATCGGCCGATGATCAGGCTGATCGCCACCGACCTCGACGGCACCCTGCTGCAGCCGGGCGGTGTGCTCAGCGACCGCACGCGCGCCACGCTGGAGGCCGTCGACGCGGACGTCGTCGTGGTGACCGCCCGGCCGCCGCGGTTCGTGGCGGACCTCGGGTTCACCGGGACCGCGGTCTGCTCCAACGGGGCGATCGTCTACGACCTGGCCGGCCAGAGCGTCACGCACGCGCAGACGGTGCCGCTGGACGTCGTGCGGACGGTGTCGGAGGCGCTCGCGAACGTCATCCCGAACGTCGGCATCGCGGTCGAGACCGGCCTGGAGGTGTTGTGCGAGCCCGCTTTCCGCGGGTTCAGCGCCAACAACCCGCACCGGACGCTGGAGCTGCTCGACCACGTCCTCGACGAGGCGCACCAGGTGGTGCAGATGCTCGCGTGGGCGCCGGACAGCGAGTCCGACCACATGATGGAGATCGCCAGGGAGGCGGTCGGCCAGCACGTCTCGGTCACGCACTCGGGCGGGCTCGGGCTGCTGGAGATCAGCCCGCCGGGGGTGTCGAAGGCCGCCACGCTCGAAGCCCTCTGCGCGACGCGCGGCATCGGTCAGCACGAGGTCGTCGCGTTCGGGGACATGCCCAACGACCTGTCGGTGCTCGGCTGGGCGGGCACGGCGTACGCGATGGGCAACGCGCACCCGCTCGTGAAGCAGGCCTGTGCGAACCACGCGCCGCCGAACACGGAGGACGGCGTCGCACAGGTCCTCGAACGGCTCTTCCGCCTCTAGGGACTAACGGCGCGGCACCGAGGTGGGTCCGGCCACCTCGGCACCGAGCTCCGCCACCCGCCGCCGCAGCTCGCGGTCGGCGGTCACGACCGTCACCGCGCGGCCGGCGCCCTCGGTGCGCACGACCTCGACGACGGTGTCGTCACCGGAGTGCTCCGCGGCGACGACCCGCACGTCGTCGACGCTGGACACGGTGCGCGCCTTGCCTTCCACGACCAGGACGACCTCCTCGTCCCGGCCGCGCAGCGCGTCGCGCAGGCGTTCGGCCGCGCCCGCGCGGTCGCGCCACCACCCGTCGGGCACCGAGCCCACGACGTTGGCGGCGTCGACCACGAGCAACGGCTTCACGCCCGTCAGCCTGCCTCAGCCGCGGCGGGCCCGCAGCGCGTCCAGCGAGTCCGGGTCGGGGCCGGTGTCGGACAGCGCGGCCGAGACCGGGGAGGACACGCCGGCCCACCGCAGCACCGCCGCCGTGGCCGCCGCGCGCCGGTCCTCCGGCAGCTTCGCGATGTTCGCGCCGTGGTTGCCGGCGGGCACCTCGAACGACAGCGAGTCACGGGTGCCGGGCCCGAGCCGGAACGGTTCCGCGCTCCACGGGTCGTTCTGCCCGTACACGAACAGCAGGCGGTTGCCCTGGTGGCGCACCCAGCGGTCGACGTCCTTCATGGCGTGCCGGTCGAAGCGCGGGAACCTGATGTCGGGGGACACCATCGTGCGCGGCACCGAGACGCCGGGGTGGCGCAGCAGGTCCGCCACCGCCGACTCGTCCGCCTCCGGCCAGCCGAGCTGCGTGCCCGCCTGGTAGTAGTACGCCGCGTAGGGCGCGACGCCCGCGTCGTTGTAGAAGTCCCAGCCGACGGTCTTGTCGATGAACGTCCAGAGGTCGTCCACGGACGCGCCGGCGCCCGGAACCAGCGCGCACTGCTCCTGGGTGCCGTACTGCCAGAACGTGAACGGCGTGTCGAGCACCAGCACCTCCAGCGCCCGGTGCCCGCCGCCGAACTGCTGGAACGTGTAGCCCCGCGCGGTCAGCCTGGCCACGATCTCGTCGCGGTGCTGCAACAGCTGCCGCTGCACGCCTTCGAGCCGGCGGTTGCAGGACGGGTCGGTGCCCACCTCGCGGATGAACTCGCCGTAGGTGTCGCGGTCGTTCACCACGTCGTTCGGCGTGACGTAGGCGATGGTGGCGTCGACGTCGCGCGGGAAGAACCGCCGGTGGTA
This sequence comes from Lentzea sp. NPDC042327, assembly GCF_040647275.1. Lineage (NCBI taxonomy): Bacteria > Bacillati > Actinomycetota > Actinomycetes > Pseudonocardiales > Pseudonocardiaceae > Lentzea > Lentzea sp. NPDC042327. Next base: position 136,228 of record NZ_JBEZBX010000008.1, on the reverse strand, counting down.
GATCGACGTCATGCCGCCCTTGCTGGCACCGGTCGACAGCCACTTCGCGCCGTAGAGCTCCTTGAACGCCGTGACGATCCGGTGGTGGTCGTTGGCCGCCTGCCAGATGGTCAGGTCGTCCCAGTCGGCCGGTGACGGGCGCGAGGGCGCGAAGAACCGCTGTTCGACGCTGAGCTGGTTGCCGTCGACGAGCCGGGCCGGTTCGGAGGCGCCGATCGTGCCGGGCAGGTTGTAACCCGTGGTGTGCAGCACCATCGGGCGGGAGACGTCCTTGTGCAGCAACGAGAACCGCTGCTCGAACCGCTGGCCGCGCGGCTTGCGGTGGTCCGCGGGCTGCTGGATGCCGAGCACGAACGTCCTGGCGGTGCCGGACGTGCCCTCGCTGATGATCCGCACACCGGGGATGGCTGCGATGCGGTCCTTGATGTCGGTGGCGGCGGTCGCGACCGCCGCTGTGGCCGTGACCTGCGCTGATACCAGGCCGAACGCCAGCAGGGAGCGTACGAGTCTGTTCACGCTCCGACGCTAGCCAGCGGCGGGCGGGCGGCGGACCGGCCGATCGGCGGGACTGCAGGTGGCTTGCAGCGGACTTGGAGACGCCTTGCAGACCGGCCCCCGAACCTGGGTCCACGTCCGAAGAGGGGGACTGACATGAAGGTTCGAGAACTGCTCGGCACGACAGCCGTGGCCGTCGCGCTCGTCATGGGGACGGCGAACGCGAACGTGGCCACCGCCGACGAGATCGGCGTGATGTTCAACTGCGGCAACTACCCCGCGGGCAAGCAGACCGCGAGGGACGAGGCGCTGGCCAGGTCGACGACGTGGCTCCAGGCGCGGGTGCCGTACAGCCAGAGCGCCTGCCACAACAACCAGTTCGGCTCGTACCGCACCGACTGCAGCGGCTACCTGTCGATGATCTGGGGGCTGGCCCACTCCTACACCACGTCGACGCTGCACCAGGTGTCGCACACGATCAACCGGGCAGACCTGCAGCCGGGTGACGCGCTGAACTGGCCGGGCCAGCACACCGCGTTGTTCCTCGGCTGGGCCGACGCCGCGCGGACGATGCCGCGGGTGCGCGAGCAGGCCGGTCCGAACGGCTCGCCCACGGTGGAGCGCAACTGGTCGGCCACGACGGCCGCCAAGTACACGCCGATCCGCTACAACAACATCGTCTCGTACAACGTCGCCGGCGACATCGGCACGAAGTGGCGTGCGATGGGCGCGGAGAACAGCGTCGTGGGCGCCCCGGTCAACAACGAGCAGGACGGCGCTCCCGGCGGTCGCTGGCAGGGCTTCCAGCACGGCAACATCTACTGGACCCCTGCGCTCAACGCCCACCCGGTCTACGGCGACATCCTGACCCGGTTCATGGACACCGGTGACGAGCACCGCTGGGGCTACCCGGTCAACGACGAGTCGCCCGGCGCGCACGGTGGGCGGTGGCAGCAGTTCCAGACCGCGCACTTCTACTGGACCGCGGCGACCGGCGCCTTCCCCGTGTACGGCGAGATCCTGACCAACTTCATGAACGCGGGCGACGAGCACCGCTGGGGTTACCCGCTCATGGAGGAGGCGGCCGGCGCCAACGGCGGTCGTTACCAGAAGTTCCAGAACGGCATCTGGTACTGGAGCGCGCGCACCAGCGCGTACCCCGTCTACGGCGACATCCTGACCAAGTTCCTGTCGACCGGCGACGAGCACACCCACGGCTACCCGAAGGAAGCCGAGAAGGACTGGGCCGGCGAGACGGGCGGTCGCATGCAGACGTTCGAGAACTCCACCTTCTACTGGACCCCCGCCAAGGGCGCCTGGTCCGTCCGGAACGGGTGACGGCGATGAGGAAGGCAGTTCTCGCTCTCGCAACGCTGTCCCTGCTCCCGCTGGCGGGCGTCGCCCAGGCCGAACCCGCGCACATCTCCAACGCCGAGATGCAGGCGGCGTGCGCGGTGCCGGCCAACCGCGACATCAACGTCACCCGGACCGTCCACGACGTCGGCGTCCGCCGCGGGGTGTCGGCGAAGGTGATGCTCGCCGGGTTCGAGGCGGGCTGGGTCGAGTCGCACATGAACAACCTGGGCTGCGGCGACCGCGACTCGCTCGGCGTGTTCCAGCAACGGCCTTCGCAGGGCTGGGGCACGCCGGAGCAGATCATGAACGTCGCGTACGCCGCCGACCGCTTCTTCGCCGAGGCGCAGCGGGTGGAACCGAAGTACCCGAACCTCACCGCGGGTCTGCTCGCGGACAAGGTGCAGCGCTCGTGCTGTCCCGCCCGCTACGACCAGGCCGAGGCCAAGGCGCGGCAGATGCTCGACGAGGTCAGGATCGCGGTCGGCGGCGACATCGGCGTCAAGTGGCGTGCGATGGGCGCGGAGAACAGCGTCGTCGGCGCGCCTGTGAACAACGAGCAGGACGGCGCTCCCGGCGGTCGGTGGCAGGGCTTCCAGCGCGGCAACATCTACTGGACGCCCGCGCTCAACGCCCACCCCGTGTACGGCGACATCCTGACCCGGTTCATGGACACCGGCGACGAGCACCGCTGGGGCTACCCGGTCAACGACGAGTCACCGGGCGCGCACGGCGGCCGATGGCAGCAGTTCCAGGTGGCGCACTTCTACTGGACAGCGGCCACCGGGGCGTTCCCCGTCTACGGCGAGATCCTGACCAACTTCATGAACGCCGGTGACGAGCACCGCTGGGGTTACCCGCTCATGGAGGAGGCACCGGGGGCGAACGGCGGTCGCTACCAGAAGTTCCAGAACGGCATCTGGTACTGGAGCGCACGCACCAGCGCGTACCCGGTGTACGGCGACATCCTCTCGAAGTTCATGAGCACCGGGGACGAGCACACCCACGGCTACCCGAGGGAGGCCGAGAAGGACTGGGCCGGCGAGGCAGGCGGCCGGATGCAGGTCTTCGAGGGCTCGACCTTCTACTGGACGCCCGCCAAGGGTGCCTGGTCGGTGCGGAACTAGTTCTTGAAGCTGGCGTAGTAGGCGGCGGCCAGGTCCTCGTCGCCGTGGCCTCGGGTGACCGCGCGGTTCAGGCGGGCGCCCGAGGCCTGCGCCACGTCCAGCTGCACCCCGGCCCGCGTGGCCGCCTCGTTCACGAGCAGCGCGTCCTTGAGGGCGTTCTGCACGGTGAACGCCAGCGGGAAGGAGCGTTCGATGATCGCGTTGCCCTTCGTCTGCAGGTACGCGCAGTCCAGCGGGCCACCGGAGACGGCCTCCAGGAACAGCCTCGGGTCGAGACCGGAGGACTCGGCCAGCGCCACGGCCTCACCGACCGCGGCGGTCAGCGAGAGGACCCAGCTGTTCGCGACGAGCTTCAACCGCGTCGCCGCACCCGCCTCACCGACCCACATCGTGCGGGCGCCGATCACGTCGAACACCGGCTGCACCCGTTCGCGCAGCTCCTCGACACCCGCGGCGAGCACGACGAGGGTGCCGTCCTGGGCCGGTTTGGTGCTGCCGAGGACCGGGGCGTCCACGAACTCCAGCCCGAGCGACCGGGCGAGCGCGATGTGGTCCTCGGTCGACTCGATGCCGACCGTGGAGGCCTGGACCCACACCGCGTCGTGCGGCAGCGAGGGGGCCGCGTCCTGCATGGTCGTGGTGACGGCGGGGCCGTCGTTGAGCATCGTCAGCACGACCTCGACGCCGTCGACGGCCCCCGCGGGCGTGTCCACGACGGTGACGCCCTGCGCGGCCAGCGGTTCGGCCTTGGCGCGGGTGCGGTTCCAGACCCGGACGTCGTGTCCGGCGGCGGCGAGGTTGGCTGCGATCGGGGCACCCATGAGGCCGGTGCCGAGCACGGCGATCTTCATGCCCCCAGCAAACAAGAAACCTCGCGGTGCTGCCAGGTCGGGGGTCCGACAGCACCGCGAGGTCATCCGTGACATCGGCGGACCGATGCGCTCTGTTACACGGCCAGCATACTGTGGCGTGTATCACGTTTAACAGAATGAAACCCCTGGAGCGCGGGAGGTGCTCCAGGGGTTCCCGTTGGGGAGGCACTCGCGCCGGGGCGCCGTGCGAGTGCCGGGTTCTCGAGTGTCAGCGCAGGGTGGTGACCTGAGCCTGGGCGATGGCCATCAGCTCGTGACGCATGGCCGGGGTGGTGGCCATGTCGATCGCGCGAGCCACGGCCTTCCGGTTGCGCGCCTCGGCACGACGGGCGCGGAGCTTCGCTGCGAAGTTCATCTCGGTCTGCACTTCCCTCTCGGAGATCTGTTGGGCTGGTGACTCAAGTATGCACCCTGAGCCCGCCGAAAGCACGCGATTATCCGGTGAGGTGGGGCACACGCCGATGAATCGCCGGTGGACAACGTGAACGACCGGACAACACCGGTCATCCCTCACGCCCGGGCAGAGACCGGCCGACGTACGGCCCGGCGGCCCGCTCCGGGCACGCTCCGAGGGGCACGCGGGGACCCCGCCGTGCCCCAGGGGAGTACGAAAGCTCCCCGCGTGCACTCGCGAAGTGAGGATTGGGGGTGCTGGTGGGAGAGCTGCAAGAGGTAGTGGTTGCGGATGGAGTGGGGTGGCGGTTGGGTGGGTGGTGTGGCTGAAGTGGTGACGAAGGGGACCGGCGAGGTCGAGCGGACCGCCGACCGCGCCCAGGTGGACGTGACGTTCGAGGCGCTCGGCGCCGAACGGTCCGAGGCGGTGAGCACGCTCAACCAGCGCATTTCCGCCGTGGAACCGCTGCTGGCGGACTTCGAGGTGCGGTCGCGCCAGCTGTCCGTGCACGACAACTGGGACAACAACCAGCGCATCGGCAGCCGCGCCACCCAGCAGTACGTGATCTGGGTGTCCGACCTCGACAAGCTCGACGGCCTGCTCGCCGAGCTGGTGCAGGCCGAGCCGTCGTGGGTCAACGGACCGTCGTGGACGCTCGTCGACGACACCGAGGCGGTCCGCGAGGCGCAGAAGGAGGCCGTGGCCGACGCGTTGCGCCGCGCCGAGGGCTACGCGAACGCGCTGGGGCGGCGGCTCGGGCCGTTGCTGCGCATCGGCGACACGGACGGCGGCGGCTACTCGCCGAAGATGATGCGCAGCGCGTCGTTCGAGATGGCCGGCCCGGCCGGGATGGTCGACCAGCTGAACCTCAAGGCGCAGCAGATCACGGTCACCGCGTCCTGCACCGCGGCCTGGGCGTTGCTCGACTAGCTCCGGCCCGCCCAGCGCTCCAGGGCAGCCGTGGGCAGTGTGCGCGACGGAGGGTGCTATCCGGCAGCGAGTTCCCAGAAGTCGCGCATGACCGGCGCCGGCTCGGGACTCGTCATGGCCGTGCGCGTGAGCAGCACGGTCACCTTCCGCTGCGCCGGGACGACGTGCAGCGCTGTGCCCGACCCGCCGACCCAGCCGTAGCGGCCGGGGACGTTCCACGGGTCGACGTCCGCTACGTCGACGCTGCCGCCGCAGCCCCAGCCCTGCCCCTCCAGGAAGATCCGCGCGGCCGCCCGCTCGGCCGCCGAGGTCGTGTCGGTCGCGAGCACCGGCAGCAGGTCGCTCGCGAGCAGACCGCGGCCGAACGCCAGCAGGTCGTCCGCCGTGGAGCTCAGGCCACCGGCGCCGGACGGGAAGACGGGGCTCACGAAACCCGTGGCGGTCATGCCGAACGGCGCGAAGACGCGTTCGGCCAGGAAGTCGGGCAACGAGCCGGTGACGCGGTCGAGCAGCACGCCGAGCACGTCGTAGGAGGTGTTGTAGGTCCACCCGGTGCCCGGCTGGTGCAGCAGCGGCACCTCGGCGAGGCGCGGCAACCACTCGTCCGGCGTGGGCAGCTCCGGCACGCCGTGCAGGTGCGCCTTCTCGAACAGCACCCGCGTGGCGGGCAACGAGAAGTCCGCCGTGAAGCCCCAGCCGGACCGCGAGGTCAGCAGGTGCCGGACGGTGATCGGCGTCGTCGCGGGCACCACGTCGTCGGCAGGCCCCTGCGGCGTGCGGACGACCTTCGGCTCGGCCAGTTCCGGCAGCCACCGCGCGACCGGGTCGTCCGGCGCGATCCGGCCGTCGTTCACCAGCAGCTGCGCGGCGTACGCGACGACCGGCTTGGTCACCGACGCGACCGCGAACGCCGAGTCGCGGGTCTCGCCCCCGACCGCCGCGACCTCCACGTCGTCACCGCGGGCGACGAGCGCCACGGCGTTCGGGGTGGTCCCGCGGTGCTTTTCCAGCACGTCCTGCAAGGTCATGGTCGTCATCCTTCTCCGTGAACGGGTCGGATGTGCTGACCTCGGGACCGCGCGGAACTCATCGCTCCAGGATCGCCGTGATCCCCTGGCCGCCGGCCGCGCAGATCGACACGAACCCGCGCCCGCTGCCCTTCTGGTGCAGCAGCTTCGCGAGCGTCGCCACGATCCGCGCACCGGTCGCCGCGAACGGGTGCCCCGCGGCGAGCGACGAGCCGTTGACGTTGAGCTTGGCGCGGTCGATCTCGCCGAGGTCGGTCTCCCAGGCCTTCAGCGTCGCGAGGACCTGGGACGCGAACGCCTCGTGCACCTCGTAGAAGTCGAACTCCTGCAGCTTGAGCCCCGCCTTGTCGAGCATCCGCGGTGCGGCGTGCACCGGGGCCATGAGCAGGCCTTCGCCGCCGTGCACGTGGTCGACGGCGGCGGTCTCGGCGAACGTCAGGTACGCGAGCACCGGGAGGTTGCGGGCCGCCGCCCACTCCTCGGTGGCGAGCAGCACCGCGGAGGCGCCGTCGGACAACGGGGTGGAGTTGCCCGCGGTCATGGTGTCGCCGAAGACCGGCTTGAGCTTGGCGAGCTTCTCGACGCTGCTGTCCGGGCGCAGGTTCTGGTCGCGGGTGAGGCCGAGGTAGGGCGTGACGAGGTCGTCGAAGAAGCCCTCGTCGTAGGCGCGGGCGAGGTTGCGGTGGCTGCGCGCGGTCAGCTCGTCCTGGTCCTCGCGGGTGATGCCGTACTCGGCGGCGGTCAGCGCGGCGTGCTCGCCCATCGACCTGCCGGTGCGCGGTTCGCCGTTGCGCGGCAGGTGCGGGACGACGTGGCCGGGCCGCAGCTTGGCGAGCAGACCGACCTTGCGGGTGCGGTTGAACTCCAGCAGCAGCTTGCGGAAGTCCTCGTTCACGCCGATCGGCGCGTCGCTGGTGGTGTCGACGCCGCCCGCGATGCCGGACTCGATCTGGCCGAGCGCGATCTTGTTGGCCACCGCGATGATCGCCTGCAGGCCGGTGCCGCACGCCTGCTGGAGGTCGTATGCGGGTGTCTGCGGGCTGAGCCTGCTGCCCAGCACCGACTCGCGGACGAGGTTGAAGTCGCGCGAGTGCTTGAGCACGGCGCCGGCGACCACCTCGCCGAGGCGTTCGCCCTGCAACCCGAAGCGGCTCACCAGGCCGTCCAGCACCGCCGTGAACATGTCCTGGTTCGACGCGGTGGCGTACGGGCCGTTCGAGCGGGCGAACGGGATGCGGTTGCCGCCGATGATCGCTACTCGCATGCCGCCATACTACCTACTAGCGGGTAGACTTACTAGCGAGTAGGTTGTGTGACGTGGACAGGTACCAGAAGTTCGCCTCGTCGGGACTCGGCCGCCAGCTCGTGCGCAGGCTCGGCCTGCCGAACCCGCATCCGCTCCGCCGCGACGCCGCACTGGCGACACCGGTCCTGGTCGGTGGCACCCCCCGGCTGCCCTTCCTCAAGACGCTCGAAACCGGCTCGGCGCCCTACGGCGCGCTGGTGTTCGACGCCTCCGGCATCGAGACCGTGGCCGACCTGCGGCAGCTGCACGACTTCTTCCACCCGGTGATCACGCAGCTCGGCCCGTGCGGGCGGGTGGTCGTCATCGGGCGGTCGCCGGACTTGGTGGCGCAGCGGGCCCTCGAAGGGTTCGTGCGCTCGGTCGGCAAGGAGCTGCGCCGCGGCGGCACGGCGAACCTGGTGTACGTGGCCGACGGCGCCGAGGACGGTGCCGAGTCGACGCTGCGGTTCCTGCTGTCCGGGCGGTCCGCGTACGTGTCCGGCCAGGTCGTCCACGTGTCGGGAGCCGCGTCGACCGGCACGCTGGAGGGCAAGGTCGCGCTGGTCACGGGTGCCTCGCGCGGGATCGGCGAGGCGATCGCCACGACGCTGGCCCGCGACGGCGCGCACGTGGTGTGCCTGGACGTCCCGGCGGCCGGCGAGGACCTGTCGAGGGTCGCGAACGCGGTCGGCGGGTCGGCGTTGCAGCTCGACATCACCGGCGACCCGGCTCGGTTGACCTCGTACCTGATGGAACGGCACGGCGGCGTGGACGTCGTCGTGCACAACGCGGGCATCACCCGTGACAAGACGTTGGCGCGCATGGACTCCGACAAGTGGGACGCCGTGCTGGAGGTCAACCTGGCCTGCCAGGAGCGGATCAACGCGGCCCTGTTGGACGGCGACGTGCTGCGGACCGGCGGGCGGATCGTCGGGGTGTCGTCGATCGCCGGGATCGCGGGCAACGTCGGGCAGACCAACTACGCCACCTCGAAGGCAGGCGTGATCGGGATGGTCACGTCGCTGGCACCGGTGCTCGCCGAGCGCGGCGCCACCATCAACGCCGTCGCGCCCGGTTTCATCGAGACGAAGATGACCGCGGCCGTGCCGCTCCTGACCCGCGAGGTCGGGCGGCGGATGAACAGCCTGTCGCAGGGCGGGCTGCCCTCTGACGTCGCGGAGACCGTCGCGTGGTTCGCCGCGCCCGGATCCGGTGGTGTCAACGGGAACGTCGTGCGGGTGTGCGGCCAGATGCTGCTGGGGGCGTGATGTTGCTGAAGGCGGCGCTCACGGCGTTCCGACGCGGTGACTCCCTTGCCGCACAACCGGTCTCGGCCACCTACGACGTCTCGCTCAAGCACCTGGCGGCGTACAACGAGGTGTGCGGGTTCGGGCTGCGCGACGCGTTGCCGTTGACCTACCCGCACGTGCTGGGTTTCCCGTTGCAGCTGGAGCTGATGACGGGGGCCGGTTTCCCGTTCCCGCTGCCCGGTCTGGTGCACGTCGCGAACCGGATCACGCAGTCGCGGCCGTTGCGCCTGGACGAACCGCTGGAGGTCACGGTGTCGGCGCGCGACCTTCGCCCGCACCCGCAGGGCAGCCAGCTCGACGTGGTGACGGCGGTGTCCGGTGTTTGGGAAGGGGTGTCGACCTACCTGCGGCGCACCGGTTCCGGCTCGTCCTCCGGTGAGGAGCTGCGGCGGCCGGCCGGGTCGGCGCAGTGGCGGGTGCCCGCGGACATCGGGCGGCGTTACGGCGCGGTGTCCGGCGACCGCAACCCGATCCACCTGCACCCGTTGAGCGCCAAGCTGTTCGGGTTCCCGCGGGCGATCGCGCACGGGATGTGGACCAAGGCGCGGTGCCTCGCGGCGCTGGAAGGCCGGTTGCCCGAGGCCGTGACGGTGGACGTGAGGTTCAAGAAGCCGTTGCTGATCCCGGGGCGCGTCGAGTTCTCGGCGCGCGAGGACGAGAACGGCTGGGAGTTCGCCGTCTGGGGCAAGGGACCTCACCTGCTCGGCTCAGCGACGTGACGGTGGGTGCCAGACGTTGCCGTCGACGAGGTCGCCGAAGCCCATCCACACGAGGTTCATGAGCCGGGCGGCGACCACGCCGGCCGGTTCCTCGGGGTGGTCGAGCCACCAGTCCGCGAGCGACTCGCCGGCACCGACGAGCGCGGCCGCCAGCGACTCGGCCTCCAGGGTGGTCGCCGGCGCCTTCGTCGACTGGGTGAGCAGCGCCGCGACCAGCGACACCGCGCGCCCGCGCATGTCCGCGAGCTCGGCCGCGAACGGCCCGCCCTGCGAGGACGCCTGCCGGTGCAGCACCTGCCAGCTCGCCCGGTTCTCCCCGACGAACCCGAAGAACGCCCGCAGCCCGCTCCACAGCTGCACGTCTGGTTCCTGGTCGGGCTCGACGCCGGTCGCGATGGCCTCGATCATCCTGGTGGCCTCGCGCCGGATGCAGGTCGCGAACAGCTCCTCCTTCGACCCGAGGTAGGCGTAGAGCATCGGCTTGGAGATGCCCGCGACGTCGGAGATCTCGTCCATCGACGCCGCGTGGAAGCCGAGCCGCGAGAACACGTCGACGGCGGCATCCATGATCTGCCGCTCCCGCACGGCGCGCGGCAAGCGCTTGGCTCGACCTTCTGTGCGCATCACTACCCCTCGGTTCGGAGGTGCAAGATTATCCGATCGGCTTGCCGCTCTATCTACTCGCCAGTAGTCTTACTCGCGAGTAGGTACCAGGAGGTGTCTCGATGACGCACGACCTCACGACCGAGGCGATCGCGAAGCTCAGCCCCGCCGAGCTCATCAGCACGTTGCAGCAGATCTCGCCGGACGACCCCGCGCTGAAGGACGTCGACATCGACGTCATCGCACGCGGCATCGACCCGAAGAAGCTCGGCAAGGACGACTTCGCCGCCCTGCTGAACGCCCTCGGCGCCCTGGCCGACGGCGGCGCGGACCTCGACCTCTCGAAGATGGACCCGTCGAACTTCGCCCGCATCATCTCGCGCGCCTCCAAGGACCAGATCGAGGCGGTCGTCGCGGACCCGGCGCTGCGCGTGCGCGTGCTGGACGAGGTGTTCCGCCGCATGGAGGTCCACTTCCGCGCGGACCGGGCCGGTGCCACCCGCGCCGTCGTGCACTTCCACGTGCTCGAAGACGTCTACGAGGCCATCATCGAAGACGCGACGTGCACCATCAACAAGGGCGTGACCCGCGAGGCCCGCGCCATCGTGACCTTGACGCCGGCCGACTTCCTGAAGCTCGCGACCGGCAACGCGTCGGCCCCCGTGCTGTTCATGACGGGCAAGCTGAAGGTCAAGGGCGACCTGGGGTTCGCGGCCGGGTTCATGAGCCTGTTCAACATCCCGAAGGCGTAGGAAGGTTCTCCCGTGGGTGGCTTCTCGCTCGAACTGAACGAAGACCAGACCGACCTGCGCGACTGGGTGCACGGTTTCGCTCGCGACGTCATCAGGCCGGCGGCCTCGGAGTGGGACGAGCGCGAGGAGACGCCGTGGCCGGTCATCCAGGAGGCCGCGAAGATCGGTCTCTACGGCTTCGAGGCCCTCGCGACCTGGTTCGCCGACCCGATCGGGCTGTCGCTGCCCATCGCCACCGAGGAGCTCTTCTGGGGTGACGCGGGCATCGCGCTGTCGTTGATGGGCACCGGTCTCGCGGTCGCCGGCATCTTCGCGGGCGGCGAGCCGGAACAGCTGGCCGAGTGGGTCCCGGAGTGCTTCGGCGACGAGTCGGACCCGAAGCTGGCGGCGTTCTGCGCCTCCGAACCCCAGGCGGGCTCGGACGTGGCGGGCTACCGGACGCGGGCCCGCTACGACGAGGCCACCGACGAGTGGGTCCTGAACGGCCAGAAGGCCTGGGCCACCAACGGCGGCATCGCGAACGTGCACGTGGTCACCGCAGTCGTCGACCCCGCCCTGGGCTCGCGCGGGCAGGCCGGTTTCATCGTTCCCCCCGGCACCCCCGGCCTGTCGTCACCGGGCAAGATCAAGAAGCACGGCATGCGCGCGTCGCACACCGCCGACGTGTTCCTGGACGACGTGCGGGTGCCGGGCCGTTGCGTGCTGGGCGGTAAGGAGCGGTTGGACGCCCGGCTGGCACGAGCTCGTGAGGGCCTGAAGGCCGGCGGCCAGGCGGCGATGGCGACCTTCGAGACCACCCGCCCGACCGTGGGCGCGATGGCCGTCGGTGTCGCACGGGCCGCCTACGACTACGCGTTGGAGTACGCGAAGGACCGCGAGGCGTTCGGCCGCAAGATCATCGAGAACCAGTCGATCGCCTTCGACCTCGCGAACATGCGGATGGAGATCGACGCGTCACGCCTGCTGGTGTGGCGGGCGGCGTGGATGGGCCGCAACAACGTGCCGTTCACCGCGGGCGAGGGCTCGATGTCGAAGCTGAAGGCGTCCGAGGTGTCGGTGTGGGCGACCGAGCGGGCGATCCACATCCTCGGCGGCGCCGGCTACACGCGGGAGCACCCGGTGGAGCGGATGCACCGGGACGCGAAGATCTTCACCATCTTCGAGGGGACGTCGGAGATCCAGCGGCTGGTGGTGTCGCGGATGATCTCCGGGATGCAGATCAAGTGAGTTGATCACCCCAGGCCGTCCTCAGGCCGTCTGAGGGGCGGGGTCTTGCGAGGCTTGAAGACCCCGTCCACCGCGAGCCGTCCCCTTCGTCGCCACGGGAACGAGCTGGGCGCCCAGCTGATTCCCGCGTCGTGCGCAGGGTCTAGCCCAGCGGCACCCCGGCGGCGCGCAGCCACTCGCGCTCGCGGGTGTTGTCCGGCATGGCGGGCCAGCCGTTGACGCGGCCGATCAGCACCCAGTACCGCTCGGCCCGCGGGTCCGCGAAGTCGGCGAACTCGCGCAGCCGCCGCACGACGGTCTCGTCGTTCGGCACGTCCAGCGCCTCCGCCCACTTCGCGTTGACGCGGGCGACGACCTCCGCGGCCTCCGCCGAGTCCGGTGCGATGCCGGCCTCGATCGCCTGCCGTGCCTGGTCGATGGAGTAGGTGAACGTCTCCATCTGGTTGCCGCCCGACGGCGGGGTCATGTTCACGTTGTCGCGGCGGTACTGCTCGTGCTGCCGGGACATCCGCTTGATCGACGCGCGGAAGTCCGGGTCCTGCACGAGCTTCGCGAGCTCGACCCAGGCCTCCAGCTGTTCCGGCGACGGGTCGTCCGGCAGCTCGATCCGCACGGACCGCATGTGCTGCTCGAACTGCGGGTCCAGCTCGTACGGCCCGAACACGTCCTCGAAGAAGTCGTCGAGGATGCGCTGCCGCTCCTCGTCCGACATGCGGGCCAGCTCGTTCATCAGTTCCATCTCCCCTCCCTTGGCGACGGCGCGCAGCACGGCACGGCGGAGCCGCAACGTCCTCATCTGCGCGTCGATCGCATCAGCGTGTGCACGCGCCACGTCGGTCACCGACACCTCCTTGGCGAGCACCCGCCCGGCCGTCGGCAGGTCCACACCCAGGTCGCGCAGGGTGCGGACGAGCTTGAGCCGGGCGACGGCCTCCGCGTCGTAGGTGCGGTACCCGCCGGCGGTCCGGTCCGTGGGCGGGATGAGGCCCGAGTCCGAGTAGAACCGGATGGTCTTGACGGTCAGGCCGGTCATCCTGGCCAGCTCGCCGATCTGGTAGCGCGTCACGGGGACAACTGTGCAGTCTCCAGTGGCTGGAGGGTCAAGCCGGATTGGCCGAACAGGTGGCTGAACAGCGAAAAGGCCCCCGTGCCGCAGCACGGGGGCCTTTCACGGACCTGGGATCAGTAGGTCAGCGCGATGCCCGGCTCGGCCAACAGCGCGCCGACGTCGGCCAGGAACTGCGAGCCCTGCTGGCCGTCGACCACGCGGTGGTCGAACGACAGCGCGAGCTGGCAGATCTTGCGGACCTTGATCTCGCCGTCGACCACCCACGGCATGTCGCGGATCGCGCCGAGGGCGAGGATCGCGGACTCACCGGGGTTGAGGATCGGCGTGCCGGTGTCGACGCCGAAGACGCCGACGTTGGTGATCGTGATGGTGCCGTTCATCATGTCGGCAGGCGCGGTCTTGCCCTCGCGGGCCACCGTGGCGAGCTCGTCCAGCGCGACGGCCAGTTCCTTCAACGACATGCGGTCGGCGTCGCGGACCTTCGGGACCACCAGGCCGCGCGGCGTGGCGGCCGCGATGCCGAGGTGGACGTAGTCCTTGTAGACGATCTCGTTGGCCGCCGCGTCCCACGTGGCGTTGACGTCCGGTGTGCGGCGGGCCGCGAGGATCACGGCCTTGGCGCAGAACGCGAGTGGCGTCAGCTTCACGCCGCGGAACTCCGGGTGGTTCTTCAACCGGGCCCGCAGCTCCATCATCGGCGTCACGTCGACCGTCAGGAACTCGGTGACGTGCGGTGCGGTGAACGCGCTGTCCACCATCGCCTGCGCGGTCGCCTTGCGGACGCCCTTGATCGGCACCCGGCGTTCCCGCGTGCCGTTGTCCACAGTGGACGCAGCAACGGGTGCGGCGGCCGGTGCGGACACCGCGTTCTCCACGTCGGACCGGGTGATCACGCCGCCGGGGCCGGAGCCCGTGAGCGCGCGCAGGTCGACGCCGAGGTCCTTGGCGAGCTTGCGGACCGGCGGCTTGGCCAGCGGCACGTACCCGCCGGGGGCCGAGACCGGAGCCGCCGCAACGGGTTCCGGGACGACCGGAGCCGGAGCCGGGGCGGGGGCCGGCGGTGCCGCTACGGCGGCCGGGGTGACCGCGGCGCCGGCCACGGCCGGGGCGTCCTTGCGGGCACGGCGCTTGGCCGCACCGGACTTCGGGCCGTAGCCGACGAGCGTCGCGATGCGCCCGCCCGGCATCTCCTCGCCGATCTTGCCGGACGAGGTGCCGTTCGCCTCTGCCGCGGCAGGAGCGGGGGCGGGCGCGGCCGCGCCACCGGGGTCGGTGTCGATCGTGATGATCGGGACGCCGACCTCGACGGTCTGACCGGGCTCCGCGAGCAGCTCGGTCACGACGCCGGCCCACGGGCACGGCAGCTCGACGGCAGCCTTGGCCGTCTCGATCTCGACGATGATCTGGTTGACCGTGACGGTGTCACCGGGCTTCACGTGCCAGGTGAGGATGTCGGCCTCGGTCAGCCCCTCAGCCGTGTCCGGCAGGGGGAACTGCTTGTACTGCGGCATTTCCGGTTGTCCCCTTACCAGGCGAGAGAGCGGTCGACGGCGTGCAGCACCCGGTCGAGGTCGGGGAGGAACTCCTCCTCGAGCTTCGACGGCGGGTACGGGGTGTCGAAACCGGTCACCCGCAGCACCGGTGCCTGCAGGGAGTAGAAGCACTCCTGCTGGACCTTGGCCGCAATCTCGCTGGCGATCGAGGACTCGGACGGCGCCTCGGACACGACGACCAGCCGGCCGGTGCGGCGCACCGACTCGAACACCGGCTCCAGGTCGAGCGGCGACAGCGTGCGCAGGTCGATGACCTCCAGCGACGTGCCGTCCTCGGCGGCCGCGTTGGCGGCGTCGAGCGAGGTGCGGACCATCGGGCCGTAGGCGACCAGCGTGGCGTCCGTGCCGGAGCGCAGCACGCGCGACTCGAACAGCTTGCCGGGCTGGGTCGTGGTGTCGACCTCGCCCTTCTCGTAGTAGCGGCGCTTCGGCTCGAAGAACAGCACCGGGTCGTCGCAGTCGATCGCCTGCTGGATCATCCAGTACGCGTCGGCCGGGTTCGAGCACGAGACGACCTTGAGGCCGGCGGTGTGCGCGAAGTACGACTCCGGGGACTCCGAGTGGTGCTCGACCGCACCGATGCCGCCACCGAACGGCACGCGGATCACGATGGGCATCTTGATCTTGCCCTGCGTGCGGTAGTGCAGCTTCGCGACCTGCGACACGATCTGGTCGAAGCCGGGGAAGATGAAGCCGTCGAACTGGATCTCGCACACCGGGCGGTAGCCGCGGATCGCGAGGCCCACGGCGGTGCCGATGATGCCGGACTCCGCGAGCGGCGTGTCCAGCACGCGCTGCTCACCGAAGTCCTTCTGCAGGCCGTCGGTGATGCGGAAGACGCCACCGAGCTTGCCGATGTCCTCGCCCATCATGATGACCTTGGGGTTGGCCTCCATGGCCGCCCGCAGGCCCATGTTGAGCGCCTTCGAGATCGTGAGCGTCTGCACCGGGGTCGCCGGGGCGGCAGCGGTGGAGCGGTCCATCGTCGGAGCAGCCATCAGTGCTCACCTCCAGCAAAACCCGAGACGTAGTCGAGGAACTCATCGCGCTGCGCGTCGAGGTTGGGGTTCCCCTCCGCGTAGACGTTGCTGAAGATCCGTTCAGCCGGCGGGTCGGGCATGTTCGTGCAGAACTCCCGCAGCTCCTCGCCGAGCTTGTCGGCGTCCGCCTCGACACCCTCGAAGAACGCGCTGTCGGCCCACTGCTGCTTCACGAGGTAGACCTTGACCCGCTCGATCGGGTCCTTGAGCTTCCACATCTCCAGCTCGTCCGACAGCCGGTAGCGGGTCGGGTCGTCGGAGGTGGTGTGCGCGTCCATCCGGTAGGTGAACGCCTCGATCAGGATCGGGCCGTTGCCGTGGCGGCACTCGTCGAGCGCCCACTTCGTCACGGCGAGCGTGGCCAGCACGTCGTTGCCGTCGACCCGGATGCCGGGGAAGCCGTAGCCGCGAGCGCGCTGGTACAACGGCAGGCGCGACTGGCGCTCGGTGGGTTCGGAGATGGCCCACTGGTTGT
The DNA here is from genome assembly GCF_040647275.1 of Lentzea sp. NPDC042327. Lineage (NCBI taxonomy): Bacteria > Bacillati > Actinomycetota > Actinomycetes > Pseudonocardiales > Pseudonocardiaceae > Lentzea > Lentzea sp. NPDC042327. The sequence goes on along the minus strand of NZ_JBEZBX010000008.1, from coordinate 119,996 downwards.
TCTGGCAGAAGAAGACCAGCGGCGCGTCGTAGACCGCGGCCCACACGAAGCCCTCGTGCACGTCACCCTGGCTGGTCGCGCCGTCGCCGAAGAAGCACATGGTGGCTTCTCCCTCGTCGTCGCCGACCTTGCCGTCGAACTTCTGGCCCATCGCGTACCCGGCCGCGTTGAGGACCTGGTTGCCGATGACGATCGTGTACGGGTGGAAGCGCTTCTCGACCGGGTCCCAGGTGCCCTGGTCGGTGCCGCGGAAGATGCCGAGCAGCTCCGTCGGGTTGATCCCGCGGGTCCACGCGATGCCGTGCTCGCGGTAGCTCGGGAAGGCCATGTCGGTCGGGCGCATCGCGCGGCCGGCACCGATCTGCGCGGCCTCCTGGCCCAGCAGCGGCACCCAGATGCCGAGCTGGCCCTTGCGCTGCAACGCGTTCGCCTCGCGGTCGACGCGGCGGATCAGGACCATGTCGCGGTACAGGCCGCGCAGCTCCTCCGCCGAGATGTCGATGTCGAAGTCGGGGTGCTCGACCCGCTCGCCCTCGGGGGTGAGGAGCTGCACCAGGTCGGCGCCGCCCTCGTCGGTCGCTCGCAAGCCCGCGATCACCTGTTCCGCCGTCGGTTTCGCGGCAGTGGCGGCCGGCGCTGCGTCCGGCTCAGGGTGCGTCCATTGCTCAGGGGACGACATGCGCCTTCTCCTCTGTCTTCTCCGACCGCCCGATCGCTCGTGACGACCTCGTGCGGCGACGTCGGCGGTCGCCGCCAGCCCTGTGGGGCCGGAGGCAGCCGTCGACGGTGACGGTGGCTTACGACCACATCCTGACACGGCCTCACCCGAGTTGGTGAGACCCGTCCCACTTCGTAACACACGAGTCAACGTTCTGATCAGCGACAACAGTCGGAGGTTCGACCTTTTGTCCTCCGAGTAGGCCGTCCGACTACCGGACGCCGCTGTCCCGGTTACCGATCGTTAACTTCTGTGCGGGCCTCCTGGTAAGAGTCTGACGACGCGGGCAGAGGCGGAGTCGTGACAGGATCGAGAGGTGGACCGCTCCGTTGTGACCAGCACCGTCCGGACGCTCTGGGACTCCGAGATCGTCCCGAGCCTGTCTCGGCTCGTGGCCGTGCCTGCCGTTTCCCCCGCCTTCGACCCGGCGTGGGAGGAACACGGCGAACTGGCCGCCGCCATCGACCACGTGCGCGCGTGGATCGCCTCGCGAAACCTGCCCGGCGCGACCCTGGAGGTCGTCCAACTGGCGGGACGCACGCCGCTGCTCGTGGTCGACGTGCCGGCCTCCGGCAACTCCGGCGACGACACGGTGTTGCTCTACGGACACCTCGACAAGCAGCCCCCGGTGGGCGGGTGGGGCGAAGGACTCGGCCCCTGGACCCCTGTGCTGCGTGACGGACGTCTCTACGGGCGCGGCGCTGCCGATGACGGTTACTCCGGTTATGCCGCAGTTGCCGCAATCGAGGCCGTGCGCGCGTCGGGCGGTTCGCACGCCCGTTGCGTCGTGCTGCTGGAGACCGGTGAGGAGTCCGGTTCGCCCGATCTGCCGGCGTACCTGGAGCACCTGTCCGACCGGCTGGGCCGCGTGTCGCTGGTCGTCTGCCTCGACTCGGGCGGCTCCGACTACGACCGCATGTGGCTGACCACGTCGCTGCGCGGGTTGGTGCAGGTCACGGTCACCGTGCGGGTGCTGGAGGGCGGCCTGCACTCCGGCATGGCGTCGGGCATCGTGCCGTCGTCGTTCCGGATCGCCCGCACCCTGCTCGACCGCATCGAGAACTCCGAGACCGGCGAGGTCCTGGTGCCGGAGATGCACGTCGAGATCCCCGCTCACCGGCTGGCGGAGGTCCGCGAGGCCGTCGAGGCCGCACCAGGTGCCCTGTGGGACCCGGTCCCGCGCGTCGGCGACCTGCGGCCGATGTCCCCGGACGAGGTCGAGCTCGCGCTGAACTCCGGTTGGCGGCCCACCCTGTCCGTGACCGGTGCCGAGGGCCTGCCGCTGCCCGACGACGCGGGCAACGTGCTGCGCCCGTACACCTCGCTGGTCCTGTCGTTCCGCCTGCCGCCGACCGCGTCCTCCGCGGCCGCGCTGGAGGCGGTGCGCACGCTGCTCACCACCGACGTGCCCTACAACGCGACCGTGGAGCTCTCCCGCGTCGAGGCCGCCGACGGCTGGAACGCGCCCGAGCTGGCCCCGTGGCTGTCCGCCGTGCTCGACGAGGCGGGCAAGGACGTCTTCGGGGCACCGTGGCGGACCGTGTCGCTGGGCGGCTCGATCCCGTTCATGGGGCTGCTGCACGAGGCGTACCCGGAGGCGCAGTTCGTGGTCACCGGCGTGATCGGACCGGACTCGAACTGCCACGTGCCGGACGAGTGGCTGCACCTGGCGCACGCGGCCAGGGTCACCGAGGCGGTCGCGCTGGTGCTGGACGCGCACGCGGCACAGGAGTCATAACCCTCCGCTACTCCCCACTACTCTCAAGTACTCTCCACCCAGTTGGAGAGTACTTGAGAGCAGAGAGTGGTGCCGGTGGACACCTCAGCGTTGACCTCACTCGTCGACCGCCTGCGCCGAGCAGGCGCGGAGATGGCCGACGTCGAGGTGAAGGCCGCTGCGGGCGGCCTGCCGAAGAGCACGCTCGAGACGCTGTCCGCGTTCGCCAACACCCACGGCGGCACCCTCGTCCTGGGCTTGGCCGAGAACGAGGGGTTCCGGCCGGTTGAGCTCACGGCTCCGGCCAAGTTGCGCGACGACCTGGCTTCGCAGGCGAGCGACTCCCTGCACCCGCCGCTGCGCATCGCGGTGGACGTCCTGGACTTCGAGGGCGCACCGGTCGTGGTCGCCGAGATCGACCCGCTCCCAGCGGACCAACGGCCTTGCTACGTCGAGGCGAAGGGCATCGCGTCCGGCTCCTACGTCCGCGTCGGTGACGGCGACCGCCGGATGACGCAGGTGGAGATCGGTCTGGCGATCGCCAACCGCGGCCAACCCCGCTACGACCTGGAGGCCGTGCCGGACGCCGTCGTCGGCGACCTGGACCGGGTCGCCTTCGGTCGCACGATCGAACGCGTCCGCCAGACCACCCGCGCGTTCCGCGACGTGGACGAGGTCACGGCATTGGAGCGCATGCGCGTCCTGGTCCGTGCCGACAACGGTCACCTGGTCCCGTCCCTGGGCGGGCTGTTGACGTTCGGCACCTACCCGCAGCAGTACTTCCCCCAGCTCACCGTGTCGGTCGTGGTCTACGGCGGTGACGACACCGAAGCGCGTTTCACGGACAACCCGGTGATCCGCGGCCCGATACCCGAGCTGGTGGCCGAGACCATGGCGGTGCTGCGCCGCCACATGCGCACCCGTTCGTTCGTCGACGGCTCCGGCAGGCGCGAGATGCCGGACTACCCGATGGAAGCGGTTCGCGAGGCCGTGGTCAACGCCGTGCTGCACCGCGACTACAGCGGTGGCACGAGGGGTGTCCAAGTACAGATCGAGCTGCACCCGGACCGGCTGGTCGTCCGCAGCCCAGGCGGCCTCTTCGGTCCGGTCCTGCTCGAGGACCTCGGCGCCGAGGGCGTCAGCTCGTCGCGCAACGCGTTCCTCGCCTCGCTGCTGTCGGACACCTTCCTGCCGGGCAGCGATCGGCTCGTAGCGGAGAACAGGGCGTCCGGCATCCCCGCGATGATCAGGGAGTTGCAGCGCTCGGGACTGGCGCGACCGATCTTCCGCAGTCCGTTGAGCCGGTTCGAGGTGGAGTTCAGCCGGTCCGAACTGCTCGACCTCAGAACGCGGCGGTGGCTCACCGGGCTCCGGCAGTCGGGACTCACCCAGCTGCACGAGCTCGCACTCGCCACCATGTTCCACGGCCGGCCGATCAGCAACGCGGCCCTCCGGCAGTTCGGGGCGAGTCGGGCGGAGGCCACGACCGTGCTCCGCGACCTGGTCACCAAGGAGCTGGCGGTCCGCACAGGCGGCCGGCGGTACGCGACCTATTCGCTGGGCGTGACCGCCGAGACGCCCGATCTGTTCACCGTCGACCAACCCCGACCAGAGGTTGCCGACGCACTCCGCGTGAGGGGGGTGGCGCGCGCGGCCGAGCTCGCCGCCGCCACCGGCTACTCGCGGCAGACGGTGCTGACCAGACTGGACGAGTTGGTCAAGGCCGGTCTGGCGCGGGTCGAGGGCGCACCCAACAGCCCCAAGCGCAGGTACTTGTGGGCAGGGCTCGAGTGAGGAACGACTCAGCGCTGACCAGGAGGTGACCGGACCTCCGAATCCGTGACGCACACTGGGCCGATGGGCGAAGAAGCGGAACGGGCGCGTCTCGCGGAGTCGGGCACACCGACTTCGCCGTGGCGGCTGTGGGGGCCGTACCTCTCCGGCCGGCAGTGGGGCACGGTCCGCGAGGACTACTCGCCCGGCGGTGACGCCTGGGCGTCGTTCCCGTTCGACCACGCCCGGTCGCGGGCCTACCGGTGGGGCGAGGACGGCATCGCGGGCATCTGCGACGTGCACGGGTTCCTCAACCTCGCCCTGGCGCTGTGGAACGGCAGGGACCCGATCCTCAAGGAGCGGTACTTCGGTCTCGCCAACGAGGAGGGCAACCACGGCGAGGACGTCAAGGAGCACTGGTGGGTGACCGACGGGACGCCCACCCACTCCTGGATGCAGGTGGTCTACCGCTACCCGCAGCGCGAGTACCCGTACGAGCAGCTCAGGGAGATGGCGCGCACCGCGGGGCGGGAGAACCGGGAGCCGGAGCTGTCCGACACCGGGGTGCTCGACGAGAACCGGTTCTTCGACGTCGTGGTCACGTACGCGAAGGCGGAGACCGACGACATCTGCGTCGAGATCAGCGCCACGAACTGCGGGCCGGAGGACGCGCCGCTGCACCTGCTGCCGCAGCTGTGGTTCCGCAACACCTGGGCGTGGGGGCGGGACGGGCGGCCGTGCCGGCTGGTCGCGAGCACCACGACCGGGCGCAAGGTGACCGCGGACCACGGCAACCTCGGCCGGTACACGCTGCACCTGGACGACTCGCCGTCGTTGCTGATGACGGACAACGAGAGCAACGAGGTGGCGCTCTTCGGGGCCGAGCGCAACCCGTCGCCGTGGGCCAAGGACGGCATCTGCGAGTACGTGGTGCGCGGCTCGACCAGCGCGTGCCAGGTCGTGGGGCCGGACGACCCCGGTGCGGCGGGCACGAAGTTCGCGGCCTGGTACTCGTTCGACCCGGTGGAGCCGGGCGAGACGGTGACGGTGCGGCTGCGGCTGACCGGCGGCGACGGGCACGTGGACCCGTTCGGGCCGAGCTTCGCCGAGACCATGGCCGCCCGCAGGCGGGAGGCCGACGAGTTCCACGACGCGATCGCGCCCGAGGCGGGGCCTGAGCAGAGGCACGTGCTGCGGCGCGCGCTCGCCGGTCTGATGTGGACGAAGCAGCACTACCGCTTCCGCACCCGCGACTGGCTCGACGGCGACCCGACGAAGCCCGAGGCGCCCAGCTCGCGGCGCACCCCCGAGGCGCGCAACGTGCACTGGCGGCACCTCGACGTGGCCGACGTGATCTCGATGCCGGACGAGTGGGAGTACCCCTGGTTCGCGGCGTGGGACCTCGCGTTCCACACGATCCCGTTCACGCTGGTCGACCCGGCGTTCGCGAAGGAGCAGCTGCTGCTGTTCTGCCGCGAGTGGATGATGCACCCGAACGGCCAGATCCCCGCCTACGAGTGGGAGTTCGGCGACGTCAACCCGCCCGTGCACGCGTGGGCGGCGCTGCAGGTCTACCGCGCGGACGGCAGCAGGGACCGCGGGTTCCTCGCCAAGGTCTTCCACAAGCTGCTGCTGAACTTCTCCTGGTGGGTCAACCGCAAGGACGCCGGCGGCAGCTACCTGTTCGAGGGCGGCTTCCTCGGCATGGACAACATCGGCCCGGTCAACCGGTCGGAGCCGATGCTCGGCGAGTGGCGGCTGGAGCAGTCCGACGCCACGTCGTGGATGGCCGCCTACAGCCTGCACCTCATGCAGATCGCGCTGGAGCTGGCGCGCGACGACGAGTCGTACGAGGACGTGGCGACCAAGTTCGTCGAGCACTTCCTGTCGATCGCGGAGGCGTTCACGCACTTCGGGTCGTCGGGCAGCGGCATCTGGCACGACGAGGACGGCTTCTGCTACGACCGGGTCTCCCGGCGCGCCCACGACGGGTCAGTGGAGTCCGAACCGGTGCGGGTGCGGTCGATGGTGGGCCTGATCCCGCTGCTGGCGTCCGCGGTGCTGGAACCGTGGGTGCTGGAGGAGCTGCACGGCTTCACGTCACGCCTGGAGCACCTGCTCAAGCGGCGGCCGGAGCTGCGGCAGTTCATCACGTTCCACTACGAGCGCGGCGCGTTCGCGTCGTTGCTGGACGAGCACAGGCTGCGGCGGGTGCTGCACCGGATGCTCGACGAGCACGAGTTCCTCTCGCCGCACGGCATCCGGTCGCTGAGCGCCGCGCACCGCGAGGGCCTGGAGGTCAAGGTCGCCGGACAGGACCACCGGATGGGCTACGAGCCGGGCGAGTCGCACACCCCGATGTTCGGCGGCAACTCGAACTGGCGCGGCCCGGTCTGGCTGCCCACGAACGCCCTGCTGGTCGAGGCGCTGCGGACGGTCGAGGCGTTCCACCGCGGCGAGTTCCAGGTGGAGATGCCGACGAACTCCGGGCGGGCGCTGACGGCCGGTCAGGTCGCGGACGAGCTGAGCGACCGGCTGGTCGGGCTGTTCCTGCCCGACCACGACGGGCGGCGGCCGTCGGACGGCAAGCGGATCGAGGCGTCGGAGTCACCCCTTTGGCGGCGGCACGTGACGTTCAGCGAGTACTTCGACGGCGACACGGGCGAAGGGCTCGGGGCGACGCACCAGACGGGGTGGACGGCGCTGGTGGCGGGGCTGCTCGCGGAACGGAGCAGCTGAGGCGGAACCGGACCGACCTGCGGCCCCCGTGATCAAATCCTGATCAAGGACGCGCTCTCAGTTCGTCACCATTCGTGTGCAATACGTGAAGACGTTGTGTGATCTAGGCCAATTTGCGCAACATCCTGCGGCCGATTTGCCTATGTCACGCAAAATTGTTGCAACGGAGTGGCCTGTAACACGCACGTGCTGTCCACCACGTCACCCGGGTGGCAGTATCCCGTTCACTCGTCCGCAACAGTTACGAGGAGTGACGCAGTGGCTCGTCGAACCAGGCACGTGCTCGCCCTGCTGCCCGCAGCGGCCCTAGCGCTGACCGCGCTGACCGGCTGCGCGACGAGCACCAACAGCGGTGGCGGCACCAGCAGCGACAGCGGGGTGAAGCTCGTCAAGGACGGCAAGCTCGTCACCTGCACGCACCTGTCGTACAAGCCCTTCCAGTACAGCGAGGGCGACAAGACCATCGGCTTCGACGTCGACCTCGTCGACCTGGTGGCCAAGAAGCTGAACGTCCAGCAGGAGATCCTCGACACCGCGTTCGAGGGCATCCAGAACGGCCAGAGCCTCAACGTCGGCGACTGCGACGTCGCCGCCGCGGCGATGACGATCACCGACGAGCGCAAGAAGGCGCTCGACTTCTCGGACCCGTACTTCGACGCCGAGCAGGCCCTGCTCGTGAAGAAGGGCACCGGTTACAAGGACCTGGCCGCGCTGAAGGGCAAGAAGCTCGGCGTGCAGCAGTCCACCACCGGTGAGATCTACGCGAACGAGAACAAGGAGAAGTACGGCTACGAGGTCGTGCAGTTCGAGGACCTGACGTTGCAGGAGACGGCGGTCCGCACCGGATCCGTCGACGCCGCGATCAACGACAACGGCCCGCTGTACGACTACGCCAAGGAGTTCCCCGACACCGAGGTGACGACGGAGTTCCCGACCGGCGACAAGTACGGCATCGGCATCAAGAAGGACAACAAGGCCCTGCTCGACGTCGTCAACCAGGTGTTGAAGGACGCGAAGAGCAGCGGCGAGTACGACAAGATCTACGAGAAGTGGTTCGGCAAGAAGCCGGCGTCGAAGTAAGCGGCTTCCCACGGGGTCGGCAGAGGACCTGCCGACCCCGTCTCACGTCCGGACCGATCCGCTAGGAGCCTCACATGGCGCTGTCCAAGCGAAAGCGCGCCACATACTTCAGGTACGCGCAGTACGGCCTGCTGGTGCTGGTCGCACTGGTGGTGGCGTTCACCGCGAACTGGTCGGAGATCGCGCACACGTTCTTCGACGTGGATACCGCGGGGGCGATGTTCCCCGAGCTCATCACGGTCGCGTTCAAGAACACCGTCATCTACACGCTGTTCGGGTTCGGGCTCGCGTTGGTGCTCGGCCTGCTGCTGGCACTGATGAAGCTCTCGTCGGTGGCACCGTACCGGTGGATCGCCACCGTCTACATCGAGTTCTTCCGCGGTGTCCCCGCCCTGCTGGTGTTCCTCGCGTTCACCGTCGCGGTGCCGCTGGCGTTCCAGCTGAAGTTCGACATCTACTCGATCGTGATGATGGCGCTCGGCCTCGTCGGCGGTGCCTACATCGCGGAGACGGTCCGCGCCGGCATCCAGGCGGTGCCGAAGGGCCAGGTCGAGGCCGCGCGCTCGCTCGGCATGTCGCGGGGCCGCGCGATGATCACGATCGTGATCCCGCAGGCGTTCCGGATCATCCTGCCGCCGCTGACCAACGAGCTGATCCTGCTCACCAAGGACTCGTCGCTGGTCTACGTCATCGGCCTGGCGCGCGACGACTACGAGCTGCTCAAGTTCGGCCGCGAGTTCCTCAGCCGCAGCCCCACGCTGACGCCGATCCTCGTGGTCGGCCTGTCCTACCTGGTGATCACGCTGCCGCTGGGCTACCTGTCGCGGTACCTGGAACGGCGCTCCGGCGGGAAGAAGGTGGCCGTCGTATGAGCGACGTCAGTGTCGAGATCAGCGGGCTGAAGAAGTCGTTCGGCCCGCTCGAGGTCCTGAAGAACATCGACCTCCAGGTCAACCGCGGTGACGTGGTCTGCATCATCGGTCCGTCCGGTTCCGGCAAGTCCACGTTGCTGCGCTGCATCAACCTGCTGGAGGAGCCCCAGGGAGGCCGGATCGTCGTCAACGGCGTCGAGCTCACCGACCCGGACGTCGACATCGACCTCGCGCGCACGAAGATCGGCATGGTCTTCCAGGGCTTCAACCTGTTCGCGCACCTCAACGTCATGAACAACCTGACCGTGGCGCAGCGCAAGGTGCTCAAGCGCAGCGAGCAGGCGGCGAACGAGATCGCGTTGCGCAACCTCGAACGCGTGGGGCTCAAGGAGAAGGCCAACTCCATGCCCGCGGAGCTGTCCGGCGGGCAGCAGCAGCGCGTGGCGATCGCCCGCGCGCTGTCGATGGACCCCGAGGTGATGCTGTTCGACGAGCCGACCTCCGCGCTCGACCCCGAGCTCGTCGGTGACGTGCTCGGCGTCATGCGGCAGCTCGCCGACGAGGGCATGACCATGCTGGTCGTCACGCACGAGATGCAGTTCGCCCGCGAGGTCGCCGACAAGGTGATCTTCATGGACGGCGGCTACATCGTCGAGGCGGGCCCGGCGGCCGAGGTGATCGGCAACCCGCAGGAGGAGCGCACCAAGTCGTTCCTGTCGCGCGTGCTCGACCCGACGCACCAGGGGCCGTCCGCGTAGCCGCGCCGGTTCCCCGTGATCGACCTCGAAACGCGGCGCGGCCGGTCACACTGGTGCGGTGGCCACGCAGAAGAGGCTCCCTGCGGCTGACGTACTGCGCGGCCTGGGGGAGAACGAGAACAGCACCGGCGGTGGCGGGTGGCGGTTGCCGCGGCGCAAGCCGAGCACCCCACCCGTCATCCGCGTGGTGGACCACGTCGTCACCGGCGTGCTCGACCTGCGCGCGGTCGAGGTGCCGTACGTGCTGGAGTTCGAGCGCTGCCGGTTCGAGGCGACACCGGACCTGCGGCAGGCGAACCTCGCCGGCATCTCCTTCACCGACTGCGACCTGCCCGGTCTGCAGGCGCGCAACCTGCACAGCAGCAACGACGTCTCGCTGCTCGGCTGTCGCGTCGGCGGGCTCGTCGACCTGACCGACGCCGACATCGCGGGCTCGGTCCTGTTGCGCGACAGCGAGTTCAGCGTTCCCGGCGGGCTGTGCGTGCACGCCGACCGGGTGACGCTCGCCGGCGCGTTGCTCGGCTTCGGCATCCGCACCGAGGGCGAGATCCGGATCGCCGGTGCGCGGATCGGCGGCAACGTCAACCTCGTCAGCGCGGTGCTGAGCAACGCCGACGGGTTCACGTTGAACGGCAACGGGGTGCAGGTCGGCGGCAACTTCCTCGGCACGTTCACCTCGCACGGCGTGGTGTTCCTCGCGAACGCCCGGATCAGCTCGGCGTTGTCGTTGCGCGGCGCGGTGCTGTCGCGCGGCGCGGAGTTCGACGAGACCACCGACCCGCACGCGGACCCGTCGGCGACGCTGGTCCTCGACCGCGTGGACGTGTCCGGTGACGTCGAGCTCGACCGCGGTTTCACCAGCGCGGGCACGATCCGCGCGGTGAACGCGAAGATCGGCGGCACGCTGTCGTTCGCCGACGCCGTGCTGGACGCCGTGTCGCCCCCCGCCGTCGGCACCGAGCCGACCGGCGCCGGGCGCGCGTTGCACGTCGACGGCGCGGAGATCGGCGGTGACGTCGTGGGCCGCGGCGTGCACATCCAGGGCCAGCTGCGGATGGTCGACACGCACGTGCGCGGCAGCATCACCGTGGAACGCGCCGTTGTGGACAACCCGTTCGCGGACGCCGTGCTGGCGAACCGGACGCGGGTGGGCAGCAACTTCGTGGTGCGCGAGTCGAACGTCTCCGGCGGGCTGGAGCTGCGCGCCGTGACCGTGGGCGCGAACCTCGACCTGCGCGGCAGCCGGTTGACCAAGCCGGGCAAGTACCGCCACCAGCCGCGGGAGAAGCCGTCGCTGGACATCGGCGGTGCCACCATCGGCCGCGACCTCATCTGCGCGCGCGGCGAGAAGGAGTTCGTGGCGCACGGCGGGGTGCGGTGCCGGCGCGCGGTGATCGGCCGCATGGCGAACTTCAACGGCGGCGTGCTCGGCTACAAGCTCGACAGCCACGCGTTGAACGGCATGGGCATGCAGGTCCAGGAGCTGATGCTGAACGTGGTGTCACCGCCGAAGGGTCTCGTGACGCTGCGGCAGGCGCGCTGCAACTCGTTGGACGACAACGAGAACTTCTGGAACGCCACCGGTTTCATCGACCTCGACGACTTCCGCTACGACTCGCTGGCCCACCCGATCGACCTGCGCGACGACGCCCAGGTCGAGCAGCGGCTGCGCTGGCTGCGGCACGCGATGCGGCGCAGCTACCACCCGCGCCCGTACGACCAGTTCGCGGAGATGCTGACCGCGGCCGGCAACGAGGAGCACGCCTCCACCGTGCTGATCGAGAAGCAGCGCCTGCGGTACCGCGCGGTCGCCGAGGGCATGCGGTTCTTCGGGCCGCTGGTGCTGCTGTGGAGCTTCCTGCAGCGCTCGATGGTCGGCTACGGCTACCGCCCGGCGCGCGCGTTGGGGTGGCTGATCACCGTGTGGCTGATCGGGAGCATCTGGTTCCAGCACAAGGGCCCGCTGGTGCCGATCAACGAGGACGACCACCTGCCGTGGAACGCGTGGCTCTACACGATCGACCTGGTCGTGCCCATCGTGGACTTCGGCAACAAGAACCGCTGGCAGACGCCCGGCACGTCGATGTGGATCGCGTCCGGCCTGATCGTGTCCGGCTGGGTGCTGGCGACGACCGTGGCCGCCGGTCTCACCCGGATGCTGAAGCGCTGACCCCGCCGCCACACCGTCCACTGTGATCGGTGTGGAGCCGCTGCCGGGGTGCGCGGATTAGGATCGGCGACCGTGACTGATCTGGTGCTGGCACTGGACTTCGGCGGCACCAAGATCGCCGCCGCCCTCGTCGACCCCTCCGGCGCGGTGGTGCGGACCACCCGCGTCCCCACTCCCGCTGCGGACCCGTGGCCCGCGGTGTCGTCGCTGGTCACGTCGGTGGTCGCCGACGTGGCGGTGGCCGGTGTGGGCATCGCCTCGGCCGGCCCGGTCAACACGGTGGACGGCACCGTGTCGCCGATCAACGTGCCGTCCTGGCGGAACTTCCCGCTGCGCGACTCGGTGGCGTCCCTGCTCCCCGGCGTGCCGGTGGAACTGGCCGGCGACGGCGTCTGCATGGCCCTCGGTGAGCACTGGCGCGGCGCCGGCCAGGGCAGCCGCTACCTGGTCGGCCTGGTCGTCTCGACCGGCGTCGGCGGCGGCCTGGTCCTCGACGGCCGTCCGTTCGGCGGTCGCACCGGAAACGCCGGCCACATCGGCCACGTCGTCGTGGACCCGGACGGCACGCCGTGCACGTGCGGTGGCCGCGGCTGCGTGGAAACCGTGGCCGCAGGCCCCCGCATGGTCGCCTGGGCGCGCCACGCGGGCTGGCAGGCCCCGGACGACGCCGACGCCGCCCTGCTCGCCGCCGCAGCGCTCGCCGGTGAGGAGATCCCGCTGGCCGCCTTCGACCGCGCTGGCCAAGCCGTCGGGATGGCCATCGCGGGGGCGGCTGCGGTGTGCGACCTGGACGTGGCGGTGATCGGCGGCGGGGTGGCGCAGGCCGGTGAGCTGCTGTTCGAGCCGGTGCGGCGGGCGTTGAAGTCGCACGCCGGTTTGTCGTACCTGGCGGGTCTTGAGGTGCGGGCGGCGGAGCTCGGTGGGGAAGCGGGGTTGGTCGGGGCGGCGGCGCTGGTCCAGGCACGGTGAGGCGGGGCAGGCGCGATCCGGTGCGGCGATGCGTGGGCACCGGCGCGCGATTGTAGAATTGTTGAACGATACTGCAATCGAACGATCCCGCAAATAGACTGGCGCGGTGACCGAGACGTGGGTGTCGACGCTGGCGCAGGGCAAGGGCGGCCTGGAGCGGGCCAGCACCGCGCAGAAGGTCGCCGACATGCTGCGCGAGCGCGTGCTCGACGGGGAGCTGGCACCGGGCCTGCGGCTCAGCGAGGAGGCGATCGGCGGGGCGCTCGGGGTCAGCCGCAACACGCTGCGGGAGGCGTTCCGGCTGCTCACGCGGGATCGGATCCTCGTGCACGAGCACAGCCGCGGGGTGTTCGTGCGGACGCCGACGGCCGAGGACGTGCGCGACCTCTACGCGGCGCGGCGGGTGATCGAGTGCGGTGCGCTGCAGAAGTGGGCCGACGTCGACGAGGCGCGGCGCAACGCGGTGCGGATGCCGGTCGAGGAAGCGCTCTCGCACGGGTCCAGGAAGGACTGGGGGCGGGTCGGGACGGCCAACGTGCGGTTCCACCGCGGGATCGTGGGGCTGGCGGGCAGCAGCCGGCTGAGCGAGGAGTCCGACCGGCTGTTCGCGGAGCTCATGCTGGCGTTCCGGGTGGTCAGCGATCCGAAGCGGCTGCACCTGGCGTACCTGCCGCTGAACCGGGAGATCGTCGAGCTGCTCAACGCGGGTGACGTGGACCGCGCGACCGGCAAGCTGCGGGAGTACTTCGACCTCGCGGAGGCCGACCTCGTCGAGCAGCTCGGGGAAGCGCGGAGCTGACCGCCCAAAGAAAGTGTTAAGCGGAGTGCAACGATTCCGATCAGCGTGCTGACGAGCCGTGTCGTCAGGCCTAACATCCGCGCAACACCGCGTACACGGAGGGCCCCATGCCGTCGGAACCCAGGACCGGCTTGCGCTGGAGCAACTGGAACCTGTTGCTGATAGTCCCGCTGCTGATGCTCATCACACCGTGGTTCAACATGGACGAGCCCCGCCTCTTCGGGCTCCCCTTCTTCTACTGGTACCAGTTCGTGTTCGTGCCGGTCGGCGTGCTCGCCGTCGGTCTGGTCTACGTGAAGACCAAGGACGCGCCGGTCGTCACCGGTAAGCCGGACGAGCTGGGTGTCGACGACCTGGACGAGGGAGCGAACTGATGCAGTGGACTGAGCTGATCGTCTTCAGCGTCCTCTTCCTGCTCGTCACGGTCATGGGTTTCGTGGCGGCGCGGTGGCAGAAGGGCGAGACCCTCGACCACCTCGACGAGTGGGGTCTGGGCGGCCGGAAGTTCGGCAGCTGGATCACGTGGTTCCTGGTCGGTGGCGACCTCTACACCGCGTACACGTTCGTCGCTGTGCCGGCGCTGATGTTCGGTGCCGGTGCGCTCGGCTTCTACGCCCTGCCGTACACGGTGGTGCTCTACCCGATCGTCTTCCTGCCGCTGGTGCGCATGTGGTCGGTCAGCCGCGTGCACGGCTACGTCACGCCCGCCGACTTCGTGAAGGGCCGCTACGGCTCGCACTGGCTGGCACTGATCATCGCCGTCACCGGCATCGTCGCGACCATGCCGTACATCGCGCTGCAGCTGGTCGGTCTCGAAGCGGTGCTGCGGTCGATGGGCCTCAACGGCTCCGGCATCCTCGGCCACCTGCCGCTGTTCATCGCGTTCGTGATCCTCGCGCTCTACACCTACCAGTCGGGCCTGCGGGCGCCGGCGCTGATCGCGTTCGTCAAGGACATCCTGATCTACATCGTCATCCTCGTGGCGATCGTCTACCTGCCCGCGAAGTTCGGCGGCTGGGGCGAGATCTTCAACGACGCGCAGGCCAAGTTCGACGCGACGCCGGCCAAGACCGACGGCATCCTGTTGAACAGCAACAACCAGCTGCAGTACGCGACGCTGGCGCTGGGCTCCGCGCTGGCGCTGTTCATCTACCCGCACTCGCTGACCGGCATCCTCGCGAGCCGCGGCCGCAACGTCATCAAGCGCAACATGGTCGCGCTGCCGGCGTACTCGCTGGTGCTGGGTCTGCTGGCGCTGCTGGGCTACGTCGCGATCAGCGCGGGCACCAAGCCGATCGTCAACCAGGCGACCGGCCGCCCCGACACGAACACGATCGTTCCCGAGCTGTTCGGCCAGAACTTCCCGTCGTGGTTCGCGGGCATCGCGTTCGCGGCCATCGGCATCGGTGCGCTGGTGCCCGCGGCGATCATGTCGATCGCGGCGGCGAACCTGTGGACGCGCAACGTCTACAAGGAGTACGTGAAGAAGGACGCGACGCCGGCGCAGGAGGCGAAGCAGGCCAAGCTCGCGTCGCTGGTCGTGAAGTTCGGCGCTGTCGCGTTCATCGTGTTCGTCGACCCGCAGTTCTCGATCGACCTGCAGCTCATCGGCGGCGTGATGATCCTGCAGACGCTGCCGGCGGTCGCGATCGCGCTGTACACCCGCTGGTTCCACGTCTACGGCCTGATCGCCGGCTGGGTCGCGGGCATGGGCTACGGCATGTGGCTGCTCTACAACATCGGCAACCCGGCCATCGGCAAGGCGCACTTCGCCGGGTCGGCGCTGCCGCTCGGCAAGCTGTCGATCTTCGGCTGGCACCCGTTCGGCGCCTCTACCGTGCAGATCTACGTCGGCATCGTGGCGCTGGTGGTGAACCTGCTGGTCGCGGTGATCGCCACGCTGATCGCGAGGAAGGCCGGGGTCTCCAACGGCGTCGACCACACCGACCCGTCGGACTACCACGTCGACGAGGACAGCCCGCGGGTCAAGCCGGTGGCCGCGCACTGACACCTGTCGAGACGCAAGGCTGACGACAACGGGCCACCTGGCGGGTTTGCCGGGTGGCCCGTTGCGCTAAGCATCTAGGTGTGAAAACCATCGCCGGTCTGGTCGGACTCATCGCGACGGCGTCGCTCGTCGTGGCGCCGGGGGTCGCGCAGGCCCAGGACGCGCACTGCTACGACACCACCGCACCGCTCACGGTCGAGGAGCAGCGGCTCGACGACGTGCTCGTGCCCGGCGGGCCCGCGGTCGGTCCCGCACTGGTGGCGCTCGGCGGGTTCGACGGCAGGGTCGGGGACTTCACCGCCAAGCTGTGCCGCCAGATCGTCGCGAAGCAGGCGCGGCAGTTCGTCGTGAACGAGGGCAACGCGCTGTGGAAGGCCGCCGTCGCCCGCGCGCAGAGCGCGAAACCGCTCGCGCACGACGCCTACGACGACCGCCCGCTCTACTGGGCGCGCTTGCAGCTCACCAGCGCGCTGCGGCAGTGGAAGCCGCGGTTCGCGTTGTCCGTCAACGACCGGGCGAAGCTGATCCAGCAGTTCGACTGGGCCTCGCGCGGGCTGAGCGACGCGGCGTTCCCGGTGAGGCCGGGGGTGCGGCGGATCGCGGTGACCGGCTTCGACCCGTTCCAGCTCACCGGCACGAACGTCCGGCGCGCCAACCCGGCCGGTGCGGCGGCGTTGCAGCTCGACGGCCGTGAGATCGACACCCCCGGCGGCAAGGTCGTGGTGCAGGCGGCGGTGCTCCCGGTGCTGTGGGGCGGTTTCGACGAGGGGATCGTCGAGCAGTTCTACGGTTCCGCGTTGCAGCAGCGGAACCGGCCGGACGGGTTCGTGACGATCAGCCAGGGCCGGCCGGACCGGTTCGACGTCGAACGGTGGGCGGCTCGCTGGCGGGGCGGCTCGCCGGACAACAACGACGTGCGCACGTTCGGCAGCGTTCCGGACGCGGCCGGGTGGCCGCAGCCGGCGACCGAGTTCATCGAGACCTCGTTGCCGCACCAGAAGATGATCGACGCGGGCACCGGTCCGTACCCCGTGGTGCTCAACCGCAGCTTCTGCGAGTGGAAGGTCGGCACGCCGGTCGGTTCGCAGCAGGACTGCCGCACGGACGAGCCCACCCCCGGTGCGGTCGCGGCGGTCGGCGGTGGCGGCGACTACCTGTCGAACGAGAGCATGTACCGCGCGAACCGGCTGCGGATCGGTTACGGGGCAACGGAAGTCCTCGGTGGACACCTGCACACGCCGGTCCTCGGGCAGCCCGCCGACCCGGCCGCGCTGACCGATGCGGCCTTCGAAAACCAGCGCCGGGCCATCGCCGATCAGGTCAAGGCCCTAGTCTCTGCGGTGTGACTCGTGTGCGGCTGGCGGTGGGCATCTTCTTGAGCGCGTGGGCGGTCTCGGCCTGCACGATCAACGTGGGCGGGCAGGCGGTCCCCGGACCGATGCCGTCCACCGCCAGCGCGTCCGCGCCGACGCTGCCGAAGGCGGGGCAGTGCATGAACGCCTTCGACCTCAAGGTCCTCGACTGCGCCGGGGCGCACGAGGCCGAGGTGATGAGCGTCGGTGAGCTCTCCGGTCTCGGCGCGAGCTACCCGGACACGCAGGCGCTGCGCAAGGTCGCGCTGCCGCCGTGCCGTTCGGTGCTGACCGAGTACCTGGGCAGTGGCGACGCGGACTCGACGCGCCTGCGGGTGTGGGCCTTCTGGCCGAACGAGCAGGGCTGGAAGGACGGCCAGCGCTGGCGGCTGTGCACCGTCGTGGAGATCAGCCCCGACGAGAAGCCGCTGGCGCGCAAGGGTTCCGTGAAGAACATCCTCGGCCAGAACGGCTTCTCGACGTTCCAGACCTGCACCAGCGGCTCACCGTCGAAGGACGCGGAGGTGAAGGTGACGGCCTGCAACGGCGCGCACCTCGCCGAGGCCGTGCCCGGCGGTGTGGTCTCCCTCGGCAAGCCGAGCGACCCGGCTCCGTCCAAGGAGCAGATGAACGCCATCGCGACGGACAAGTGCACCAAGGCCGTGCACGACTACCTGGGTTCGTCCAAGCGCACGGACGTCTTCCCGGCGTGGCGGAACCCCGGTTCGCAGGCGTGGTCAGAGGGTTGGACCAACGCCATCTGCTACGCGGAGGCCACCAGGGCCTTCAGCGGCACTCTCCTCGGCATCCGCGACAACCCGCTGCCCAACTGATCCGGCGATCACGACCATCAGCACGGCGGCGAGGGACAGCACCAGCATCGCGACTCCTGCGATTCCCACGGCACACCTCCCTTTCCGTCCCCGGTGACGATCTTGGTGATCGCCATCACATGTACAAGACGTTCCCGGGAGGGGCCGGGTTCATTCCTGGAGCGGGACCGCTTCTCCCGATAGAGACCGCGCCCCGGTGTGCCCACAGGGCTGTCCACAACCATCCACAACCTGTGCACAGAGCCGTCCACAGCTGTGGACAACTTCGTCCGCAATGGACGATGAGCTGCGCGGACTCAGAGGAATTCGCTGCACAGGACCACGCCGGCGGCAACGCCTAGTGCGAGGCCGACGAGGAACACGAGGGCGTAGCGCCACCACGGCGTGCGGGCCGGTGGTGCGGGCGGCACGGGGTAGTAGCGGACGATGCCCGTGGAGGGACCGACCGCGACATCGCGGCTGGTGCCGTCGTAGTGGAGTCCGCCGAGGAAGTCCTCGTCCTGCGTCACCCCTCAGTGATACCCCACCTCAGCGACCCAGTCACTCCCCGCCTCCGCTGAAAACGCACGCGGGGACCCCGCGTTCCCTCTGGGGGAACGCGGGGTCCCCGCGTGCCGTGAAAGGTCAGCCGAGGCGCTGCTTCAGAGCGGCGAGCTGGTCGCGGAGCGTGGTCGGCACCTTCTCGCCGATCTTGTCGAACCACTCCTCGACCAGCGGGATCTCGGCACGCCACTCGTCGGCGTCGAACGCGAGCGAGGCCTCGATGTCCTCGATCGGCGCGTCCAGGCCCTCCAGGTCCAGGTCAGCGGCGGTCGGCACGTAGCCGATCGGCGTCTCCTGGGCGGCGGCCTTGCCCTCGATGCGCTCGATGGCCCACTTCAGCACGCGCGAGTTCTCGCCGAACCCGGGCCACAGGAAGCGCTTGTCGTCGCCGCGGCGGAACCAGTTGACGTAGAAGATCTTCGGCAGCTTGTCGGCGTCGGCGCGCTTGCCGAGGTCGACCCAGTGCTGGAAGTAGTCGCCGGCGTTGTAGCCGATGAACGGCAGCATCGCCATCGGGTCACGACGCACGACACCGGTCTTGCCGACCGCGGCGGCCGTGGTCTCCGACGACAGCGTGGCGCCCATGTAGGTGCCGTGCTGCCAGTCGCGCGACTCGGTGACCAGCGGGATCGTCGTGGCGCGACGGCCACCGAAGAAGATCGCGCTGATCGGCACGCCCTTCGGGTCGTCCCACTCGGGCGCCTTGATGTCGCACTGCTCGATCGGCGTGCAGTAGCGGGAGTTCGGGTGCGAGGAGAGCTCCTCGCTGTCCGGCGTCCAGTCCTGGTGCTTCCACGAGGTGAGGTGGGCCGGGGGCTCGCCCATGCCCTCCCACCAGATGTCGCCGTCGTCGGTCAGCGCGACGTTCGTGAACAGCGAGTTGCCCTTGGCGATGGTGCGCATCGCGTTCGGGTTGGTGTGGTAGTCGGTGCCGGGCGCGACGCCGAAGAAGCCGTTCTCCGGGTTCACCGCGTACAGGCGGCCGTCCTCACCGAAGCGCATCCAGGCGATGTCGTCGCCGAGCGTCTCGACCTTCCAGCCCGGGATGGTGGGCTCCAGCATGGCGAGGTTCGTCTTGCCGCAGGCCGACGGGAACGCGGCGGCGACGTAGTACGCCTTGTTCTCCGGCGAGGTGAGCTTGAGGATCAGCATGTGCTCGGCGAGCCAGCCCTCGTCGCGCGCCATCACGGACGCGATGCGCAGCGAGTAGCACTTCTTGCCGAGCAGGGCGTTGCCGCCGTAGCCGGAGCCGAAGCTCCAGATCTCGCGGGTCTCCGGGAAGTGCGAGATGTACTTGGTCTCGTTGCACGGCCACTGCACGTCCTCCTGGCCGTGCTCCAGCGGAGCGCCCAGCGAGTGCAGCGCGGGCACGAAGTCCGCGTCGTCACCGAAGACCGCGAGGGCCTTGCTGCCCATGCGGGTCATGATGTGCATCGAGACGACCACGTACTCCGAGTCCGTGATCTCGACGCCCAGCATCGGCTTCTCCGCGTCGAGCGGGCCCATGCAGAACGGGATCACGTACATCGTGCGGCCACGCATGCAGCCCCGGTAGAGCTCGGTCATGATGGCCTTCATCTCGGAAGGGTCCATCCAGTTGTTCGTCGCGCCCGAGTCCTCCTCGCGCACCGAACAGATGTACGTGCGCTCCTCCACGCGGGCCACGTCGCTGGGGTCGGAGGCGGCCCAGAACGAGTTCGGCTTCTTCTTCAGCGGCACGAACGTGCCGGCGTCGACGAGCTTCTTCGTGAGGCGGTCCCATTCGGCCTGGGACCCGTCAGCCCAAACAACCTCGTCGGGGCAGGTCAGCTCTGCGACTTCCTGAACCCATGCGAGCAGACGCGCGTGGTTGGTAGGTGCGTGGTCGAGACCGGGAATGGTCACTGCCGTCATCTCGTCTCGTCTCCTGACTGAACGCCTCGGCCGCCCGAGGACGTGGATCGTCCGGTGTGCGGGACTTCGTCGTCCTCGGGAATAGCTCCACAACGCCCGGTGGAGCCGGGCGCACGTGGAAGGGGATGGACCGAGGTTAGCCCGGTGAATGGCAGGTAACGCACCCCCAGCCTGTCGCTTGCCTCACAAAACCGATTCTGGAATCGATTCAGCACACGGACGGAGTTAAGGCGTCCACGACGGGGGAAAAACACAAGAGGCCCCGATGCGGTTCTCACCACATCGGGGCCTGTGAGCTGCGCTTCAGTTGGGGCTGATCCACTGCCCGGTCGTGGAATCGATTCGGACGACCCCGTTGAACCGTTCTTCCTCGAACCACTCGTCCGAGTCGTCCAGAACGCCGCTCTTGGAGTCCGTCACGTACCGGCCGTCGGACTCGATGTGCCCGTGCTCGACCTCGACCCAGTCGTCACCGCGCTGCTCGGACATCGTGACCTCGCCAGACCGTGTGATCTCGGTCGCCACGTCGGCACGCCCGTCACCGTTCTTGTCGGTGAACAGCCAGGTGTCGCCCTCGTCGTCCTTGACCACCGCGGTGTCGGCCTTGCCGTCGCCGTCGGTGTCCTCGGTCGCCGGACCGACCTTTCGCTCACCTTCGTCGGTGTCCACGACAATCGTCTGCGAAGCACCGGAATTCGTCTTTTGTTGCGTCTGGTCGTCCGGGTGGACGGCAACCCACTCACCGGAATTCTCCTCGAACCGCGCTTGGCTCAGGAGATTGCCGTCCTTGTCGAACGTGCTCATCAGATCGGCGTCACCGTCGCCGTTCGTGTCGGTGAACGCCAGATGGCCGCCGTCGTCCGTCTCGACCACGGCGGAGTCGTTCACGCCGTCGTCGTTCAGGTCGAAGGTGACGTCGGCGGTGTACTCCTCGTCCTCGACGGTCACCTTCAGCTCGGCGTCGGCCGCACCGTTCTCGTCGATGTACACCGGGACACACCTCCTACACCTTCTGCGTACCGGTCTGACCTACGTTATGCCGGTTTGGTTCCACCGCCAACCACACCCGCCGACCGGAGGAACAGTCATGGCAGTCGTGTTGCGCTGCTCGTCGCGTACGCGGGAGGTCGACCTGTCGGGCTCCCGAGGGTCGGTCGCGCAGGCCGCCGACCTGTTCTTCTGCACGGGCGGGCGGGTGGAGACGGAGCTGACCGACCCGGCCCCGTACGAGACGTGCCTGCGGGCACTGGAGGTCCGGGTGACCGGGGGCGAGGTCGTGGTCGACGTGGTGGACCAGGAGCTCGTGGTCAGCGGTGGGGCCGAGCACCTGGCGGTGCTGGGCGAGGTGCTGCGCGATCTGGCCGAGGAGGCGGACTTCGACCACCACGTGCACGTCGACCACTTCCCGGGCCACCACCACCTCGCCGAGGAGTCGTGGCCGCTGGTCGTGCAGGTCACCGAAGCCTAGGTGCGGTCGCGGACCTGGCGGATGCGGCCCAGCAGCTCCTCCGCCTTGGACCGCCCCGACTCCACCTCCGCCAGCTGACGCGTCACGGCCTGGAGCTCGCGGCCGCGTTCACCGGCCTCCATGCGGAGGGCCTTGTCGACCTCGCGCAGCTCGGCCTCGATGGCCTCGATCCGCTTGGCCAGCGCCTCGTCCAGCGCCAGCGACAACGCCTGTTCGGCCTCGATGAGCTGTTCGGCGGCGAGCTGGTCGACCATCGACCGCGCGTCGGCGATGGCGTCGGAGAGCCACTGCTTGACGTGTTGCTTCTCGGCGGTGTGGGTGCGGGTCCTGGCCATCCACCAGCCGGCGCCCAGGCCCAGCGCGATGGTCACCGGCAGGACGATCGGGTTCAGCGCGGCGATGCCGAGGCCCGCCAGCGGCATGACGGCGAGCTTGCCGGCGCCGAGGCCGCCGGAGACGCCCATGAACACCAGCAGTTTGTCCTCTGCCGTGGGTGGGCGTTTCTCCTTGGGGCGCAACACGACCGGGGGGCGCTCGCCGCGGGCGAACTGGCCGCGGATCAGGGTCAGCTCGTCGGGGCTGAACAACGAGGACAGCACGGTGTCGGCGATGGCGGCCAAGCGCACCGACAGCACGGTGGAGATGCGGCTGGAGACGACCTGCAGTGCCGTGTCGACCTGGGCGGGCAACGCCGCCAGTGCCGTGCGGTCGGCGGTGTCGATGGCCTGGCGGTACCAGGTCTGCAGGTCGCGCATCTGGCGGGAGATCTCGTGGGAGTTCTCGACGCGGGCGCGCTGGACCTCGCCGCGCAGGCGGACCTGCCAGCCGCGGGTGGAGGAACGGCGCTCGGTGACGAGCTCCTCGCGGCGGGCGCGCAGCACCTCCGCCTCGTCCTCGCCGACGGACAGGGCGCGCTTCTCGTGGTCGAGGCGGATGGTCAGCTCGGCGAGCACCGTCGTCAGTGCGCGCAGGGCGTTGGCCTCGGCGAGCATCCCGGCGCGGCCGGAGACCAGCTCCTGCAACGAGGTCTGCAGCGCGGCGACGCCGGAACGCTCGCGGAGCATCGCGGCGGCGTCGGGGTTCGGGGCCTGGGCGGCCATCTCGAACATGCGGGAGGAGACCGGGAACCACGCCGCCTCGGCGAAGC
The DNA here is from genome assembly GCF_040647275.1 of Lentzea sp. NPDC042327. Taxonomy (NCBI): domain Bacteria; kingdom Bacillati; phylum Actinomycetota; class Actinomycetes; order Pseudonocardiales; family Pseudonocardiaceae; genus Lentzea; species Lentzea sp. NPDC042327. The sequence goes on along the minus strand of NZ_JBEZBX010000008.1, from coordinate 97,157 downwards.
GCGGGGCGTGCTCGGCCAGCAGGGCCGTGTTCGCGTCCTGGACCTGGCGCCAGCCGCGGTACCGGTCGGTCTTCGTCAGGGCGAAGACGACGGTCTCGACCCGGTCGCCGACGCGCTTGAGGAAGTCCAGCTCACCGCGGGTGAACGGGGAGGAGGCGTCGACCACGAACACCAGCGCGGTGGCGGAGGTGACGGCCTCCAGGGCCAGCTCGCCGTGCACGGACTCCAGCCCGCCGACCCCCGGAGTGTCCACAACGGACATCCGCGAGAGCAGCGGGATCGGCGCGTCGACCTCGACGTAGCGCGGTGGCAGCTCGCCGGGCGGCAGCTCGTGGGCCGCGGACACCCAGTTGATCAAGGCGGGCAGCGGGAACGACACGGGCGCCAGCACGCCGGGGTAGCAGGCGCGGGCGGCCCAGTCGGGGCCGTGCTGGAAGACCAGGTAGGTCGAGGTGGCCACGTCGGCGTCGACCGGCGACAGGCCCGGTGCGGCCAGCAGTGCGTTGACCAGCGACGACTTGCCGCGGTTGGTCTCGCCGACGACCACGACGGACGAGGTCTCCGGCACCGAGCGGCGGGAGACCCAGTCGGCCATCGCCGGGTCGAGGTCGCGGACCACCGCCGTGAGGCGTTCACGGGTCGCGCGGACCGTCTGCGGGAGGTTGCTCATCGGGGCGTGTAGACCGTCACGATCGGTGCGCGCAGGACCCGGCCGCGGTCGCAGAAGCCGGGGACCTCGGTCTCGGCGACCAGGCCGAGCAACGACACGTCGTCCGTCGGCACCGTGCCGCCCGCCTCGTGCTGCGCGGGGTCGAACCGCTGGCCGTCCGCGCGGACCGCGACCACTCCTATGGACGACAGACCTTCCTCGATGCGCTGCACCACGCCGGAGCTCGCGCGGTCGAGCGCGTACAGGCAGAGCTGGACCAGTGCGCGGCGTTCGGCCAGCGCCTGGTCGAGCAGCTCGTCGGCAATGGTCTCCACACCAGCGTCCGACGCCAGGTCCGCCGGATCGGTTCCACCCACGCTCATCGGTGCCCCCCAGCACGTAGTTGCTGCCAAATGAGGAAATACGCCCTGTGGACGACGTGCGCCACCCGGGCCTGCGCCGGCGTCGCGCCGAAGGAGGCGAACGAACGCCACCAGCCGGCCCGTTCCAGCGCGAACGCCTGCAGCTCCGCCACCGGACGGCCGGGCAGTCCCAGCCGGCCGGACACGCCGGGGGTGCTGCCCAGCCGCAGCACCTCCTCGGTCAGGTCCGGCGCCAGCACCACCGCACCCGACGAGACCAGCGTCAACGCCTCCAGCAACCGCAGCTGGTGCGCCTCCGGCCGGGCCAGCAGCACCTCGATCGCGTCGTGCACGCGCTGCCGTTCACCGGGGTCGGCCGCGGCCAGCGACGTCACCGACGCGAGCGCGGCCGCCGCCTTGATGCCGTCGGCACGGGAGCGGAACACCGCGTCGAGCCGCGCCCGCACGGCGGCGAACCCCGACGCGTCGAACAGCACCCGCCGCAACGCGCCGGCGGTGAGACCGGGCTCGGCGTCCAAGGCGGCCAGTGCGCGGCCGATGCCGTACAGGTCGAGCTTCTCCAGCAACCGCGACCGCACGCCCGCCGGCACCGCGCAGTCCCACGACGTGAAGAGGTCGCCGGACATCAGCATCATCGTGCGGGTGTCCGCGTCCAGCGCGGCCAGCTGCCGCAGCGCGTCGGCGTCGGCGGAGGTGAACTCGCCGGTCTCCGCGGACTCGGCGAGCAGGCTGATCACCGGCAGCACGTCGGCCACCCGCGGCTTGAGCAGCTCGGCCTGCTTCGCCGCCAGGATCTCGGCGGCGCGCCACACGTCGCCGTCCGACCCCGCGACCGACTCCGGGGCGACCGCGTCGACCTTGTTCAACGCCGCCACCGCGTTGACCGGCCCCGCCTCCCGCGACGCCGTGGCGGCCGTGAAGGCGGCCAGCGTCTGGTGGTCGTCGGCGCGCACCCCCTGCGTCACGACGTACAGCACGGCCTCGGCGCCGGCGACCGCGTTGCGCGACACCGGGTCCAGCAGCTCCTCGGTCCGCGCTACCGAGCTCGCGTCCAGGGAGCCCAGGCCGGGCGTGTCGATGACGGTGAAGTCGCGCAGGACCGCGTTCGTCAGGTAGGCCTCGATGTGCGAGACGCCGTCGAGGCCGAGCGAGGCGGGGATCATGCCAGCCGCGTCGAACGGCAGCACCTGCCGCCGCCCGTCCTGCAGCACGACCTCGATCCGGTCGACCGTCCCGTACTGGTACCGGGTCACGAGCCGCGTGCACTCGCCGACGTCGGTGGGTGCGACCCGGCGCCCGATCAAGGCGTTGACCAGCGTCGACTTGCCGGACTTGATGCGGCCGGCGACCGCGACCTGCAACGGTGCGTGCAGCCGGCGCAGGACCTCCTGGAAACCGGCGGCCGTGGCGGGGGAGACCTGCTGTTGCAGCGCGACGCACAGGTGGGCCACCGCCGCGCAGAGCGGGCCGGCCAGTTGTCGTCCCTGCAACGCCGTCACGTCCGAATCCTGCCACGGTTTGTGCACGTACGTACTCGGGTAGCCACCGTGCATGGGTGACAGCTACGTGACGTTCCTAGTGCTGGGGATCGTCCTGGTCGTCGTAGACGGCCAGCTGATCTACCGCAGTGGCAAGGAATACCTGAAGCGCGCGGCGTACGACGACGACCAGGCCGGCGGCATGATGAAGCTGACGGCCGTCCTGTTCCACCTCGTCGTGCTCGGCCTGCTCGCGTTGGTCTCGACGATTGGCATCGAGACCGGTGACGCGGTGAAGAACGTGGTCGTGAAGCTGGGGATCGTGCTGCTGCTCCTGGCACTGGCCCACGGCGTCACGATGGCGATCCTGGCCAGGATCAGGGATCGCCAGGTGCAGCAGCAGCTCGCCGACCAGATGGCGGAGGAGCACCGCATCTACGAGGAGCGCCACGCACATGTGAGCGACCCGCGACCCGCACCGAAGATCGAGTCGCCCTACTCCGCGAAGTAGTGCGCGCGGACGGCGTCCAGTGCAGATGAAGGCAGGGCAGCTACCACGGTGCCCTGCCTTCGTCCTGTCGTGAGCACGCCTGCGGTGCATCAACCCCTCGACACAGGAACTCACTCCGAGGTAGTACCCGGTGTCAGCCCGTGGCGCGACGCGCGGAAGTTCGACTCGCACCTAACCTTGTCCGGTGCGGCGATTCAGCCTGTGGATGAAGGCACACCCGGCGTTCGGGGACTCCCTGATCGCCGGGATCTTGGCGTTGTTCGACCTGGCAGCGGGTGTCGCAGGCGTCGACCGCGGCCTGTCCGTGTCCGCGTTCCTCGCCGTCACGCTGCTGCTGCTCGGCCCGCTGCCGTTCCGGCGCTACCACCCGGTCGGCTCCAGCTACCTGATCCTCGCGGGCGGGTTCCTGCAGCTGTTCACGCACGGCGGGTGGGAGACCGGGCTGCCGGTGCGGATGGCCGACTTCGCAATGGCCATCGCGCTGTACACGCTCGTCGCGTACATGGGCCGCAAGGCCGGGTTGATCTACCTGGCCTGGCTGATCGCGGGCACGCTGCTCTGGGCGGTCTTCCAGGTCGGCCAGCCAGAGGCCGTCCTGTTCGTGTTCATGATCTTCGTGATCTTCGGCTTCAGCTGGGCGATGGGCGAGTTCATCGGGGCCCGCCGCGCCTACCAGAACGAACTGGAGCAACGCCTCAAGCTGCTGGAGACCGAGCGCGACCAGCAGGCGCGGCTCGCGGTCGGCGAGGAGCGCTCCCGCATCGCCCGCGAGCTGCACGACGTGGTCGCCCACGCGGTCAGCGTCATGATCGTCCACGCCGACGGCGCCGCGTACACGATCCGCAAGCAGCCGGAGGTCGCCGAGAACGCCGTGCGCACGATCGCCGAGACCGGCCGGCTCGCGCTGACCGAGATGCGGCGGCTGCTGGGCGTGCTGCGCAGCGAGGACTCCGAGACGCAGTGGGAGCCGCAGCCCGACGCGCGCGGTGTGGTCGAGCTCGCCGAGAACGCCCGCGCGGCCGGGGTCCCGGTCCGCCTGGAGATCACCGGCGACGTCGACGACCTGCCCGCCGGTGTCGGCCTGAGCACCTACCGGATCGTGCAGGAAGCACTGACCAACACCATCAAGCACGCGGGCACCGGTTCGACGGCGACCGTCCGGCTGGCCCGCACGCCGGAGCAGCTGCACCTCGAGGTCGTCGACGACGGCTTCGGCACACCGCACGACGTGGTCAAGGTGTCCGGCGGCAACGGTCTCATCGGCATGAGGGAAAGGGCGGCGGTGCTGGGCGGTGAGTTCGAGGCGGGCCCCAACCCCGGTGGTGGCTGGCGCGTCCGCGCGGTCTTCCCGCTCGCCGCATAGGGTGATCACGTGATTCGGGTGCTGCTGGTCGACGACCAGGAACTCATGCGCATGGGCTTCCGCATGGTGCTGGGGGCGCAGGAGGACATCGACGTCGTCGGCGAGGCCGCCGACGGCCTGGACGCCGTGCAGATGGCCGACAAGCTGCGGCCCGACGTCGTGCTGATGGACGTCCGCATGCCCGTGCTCGACGGGGTCGAGGCGACCAAGCGCATCACCGAGGCCGACACGGCCAAGGTGCTGGTCATGACGACGTTCGACATGGACGAGTACGCGCTGTCGGCGTTGCGCAACGGCGCCAGCGGGTTCCTGCTGAAGGACACCCCGCCCGGCGACCTGGTCTCCGCGCTGCGGGCCGTGGCCTCCGGTGACGCGGTGGTCTCGCCGTCGGTGACGAAGCGGCTGCTCGGCCGGTTCCTCGGCGACGGCGGCGGTGAGCTGCGCGACGCGACCGTGCTGGACGTGCTGACCGAACGCGAGCGCGAGGTGCTCGTGCTGATCGCCAAGGGCCTGTCGAACACCGAGATCGCGCGCAAGCTCTTCCTGTCGGAGGCGACGGTGAAGACGCACGTCGGGCGGATCCTCGCGAAGCTGGAGCTGCGAGACCGGGTGCAGGCCGTGGTACTGGCCTACGAGACCGGTCTCGTCCGCCCCGGTGACGCCTAGCGGTAGTCCTCCGGGTCCGCCTCCACGGTCTGACCGGCCCTCCGCGGCTTCGCCACCTCGTCGTACCAGCGGCCCCAGTCGGGCTGCGAGCCGTCGAGGTCGGTGAACCCGTACTCGCGCATCAACTTCCACGACGACAGGCACCGCCCGGCGAACCGGCGCCGGTCCGGGTCCGCGGCGAGGTGCGCGAGACCGCGGCCGAGGTAGTGCGGTGTCTCGGACAACGCGTAGTCCGGCACGTCCTTGACCGCGTCGCGCCAGTTCGCCTCGGTGACGCCGAAGCCCTCCAGCATCTGCTCGGACCGCAGGAACCCCGGCGTGGCCGAGAGCGCCGTGACGTTCGGGTGGTCCTCCAGGTCCTTCGCCAGCACCTCGCCGAACCGCCGCACCGAGCTCTTCACCGCGTCGTACGGCAGGTTCACGAAGTAGGCGTCGCCGTCCTCGCCGTCGGTCACCTCGACGACGAGCCCGTCGTCGGACTTGAGCACCAGCGGCACCAGCCGGTGGATCGCGACCAGGTGCGACTCGACGCCGTTGCGCCACATGCGCAGCTGCCGGTCGAGGTCGTGCTCCCAGAACTTGCCCCACTCGACGAGGTTCTCGCCGCCCCAGGCGTTGTCGACGAACACGTCGAGCCGGTCGATGCGCGCCGCCAGCGCGGCCACGTCGGACGGGTCGGTCAGGTCGCACCGGACCGCGATCCCCCTGCCCCCGGCGGCGTCGACCAGTTCCGCGGTGTCCTCGATGGTCTCCGACCGCCCGACCTCCGACTGCCGCGTGCGCGTGGTCCGGCCGGCGACGAACACCGTGGCCCCCGCGGCGCCCAGTTCGACCGCGATCGCCCGGCCGGCACCGCGCGTGGCGCCGGTGACGACGGCGACCTTCCCGCTCAGGTCAGGGCTTCTTCGCGACACGACGAGCTCCCCTTCCCTCGTGCCAGGACACGACGACCATCTCGTCGCCCTCGACAGTGATCGACACGACCTCGGTGACGTTCATCCGGAACAGGTCCAGGGCGTCCGGCATCCAGCCGGTGCGGTCGTACAGGTCTTTCAGGTAGTCCTCCTTGTCCGTCCAGAACTCCGCGGTGCCGCTGATCTTCGCGTCACCGGCCTCCGCCATCGAGGCGGCCGTGGTGGTGCAGTGCAGCGAAAATCGCGGGTCACGCCGCAGGTCGCGCGACTTCAGCGAGTCGAGCATCATGCCCGTCCACAGTTCGCCGCGCGCGAAGTCCGGTTCCACACCGCTGAGCCGCGGTGCGCCGTCCCTGCGCAGGGTGGCGATCAACGCGTGCCGGTCAGCGGCGAACCGGCCCTCCACGAACGCGGCCAGCTCGGGCTCCTCGGCCGCGAACTCCGCCCAGGTCGCCATTCAGCGCATCCCTTCCAACACCAGGTCGACGTCTTCCTCCATGCGTGCCATCAGCTCTCCGCGCGGCCGGATCGACCAGTCCATGGCGATCCCGTACACCAGCGCGGCCAGCACGCGCGCCGCGTTCGGTGGCAGCCCCTCGGCCGCGCACAGGACCTCCAGCTCGGCCTCCATCGCCGCGTAGTGCCCGGCCAGCAACGCCCGCAGCTCCGGGTCGATCAGGTCGACCCCCAGCTGTGCCAGGTTGTTCGTCGCCACGACCGGGTCGGCCAGCCGGTCGAACCAGGTCAGCAGCGCCGCCCGGACACCGCCCGCCTCTCGCGTCCTGCGGACGACGTCCTCCGTTCCGGCCCTGGTCAGCGCCTGCAGCAGGCCGCTCTTCGAGCCGAACCGCTTCGCCACCGCACCGACCGACACCCCGGCCTCGGCGGCGACGTCCGCCACCGTGAACTCCGGGCCGCGCCGGTCGATCACGGTCGCGACCGCGGTGAGGACGCGTTCGTCGGAGATGGTGCGAGGCCGTGCCACCGCGTTAGTGAACCACAGTTCACTAACCTTCGCCTAGGGTGGCTCCACGTGAACTGGAGACCGCACCTGGTTGCGCTGGACATCGACGGAACCCTCACCGGAGTCGGCTCGAACGACGTCTCACCCGCCGTGAAAGCCGCCGTCACCCGTGCGGCAGGCCACGGCACGTACGTGGTCCTGTGCACCGGCCGCAGCCTCATCGGCACCACCCCGGTCGCCCCGCAGCTGCCGGTCTCCCTCGCGCTGTGCTCGAACGGCGCGGTGTGGTGGGACCCGGCGACGGCGGAGATCACCCGGCGCACGACGTTCGAACCGGGCCCGACGATCAGGACGTTGCAGGCGCTGCTGCCCGGTTCGGTGTTCGCGGTCGAGCAGACCGGTGTCGGCAACCTCTCGCTCGGCAGCTTCCTGCCGCACGACCTGTGGGGCGAGACGACGCAGGCGACCTTCGAGGAGCTCGCGGCCACACCGACCCCGCGGCTGGTGATGCGCTGGCTCGACCACACCCCGGCCGAGCTGGCGTTCGCCGTGCGGGAACTGGAGCTGCCCGGCGTCTCGTGGAGCGTCGACCACACCGAGGCGTGGCTGACCGCGGTGCCACCGGGCGTCACGAAGGGCTGGGCGCTGGAGGACCTGCGGAAGTCGCTGGGGGTCGACGCCGCGGACACGCTGGCGATCGGGGACGGCTCCAACGACGTCGAGATGCTGCGGTGGGCGGCACGCGGGATCGCGATGGGCCAGGCACCGGCGGTCGTGCAGGCGGCGGCCGACGAGGTGACCGGCACCGTCCTGGAAGACGGTGCCGCACAGGCGCTGACCCGCTTCTTCCCGGCCTAGCTTCCACGGCATCTGCGAGCAAGGGGTCAGGTTGCCACGTTCGTCTTGGCCACGACCTTGTCGACCTTCACGCGGACGACCATCTCGCCGGGCACTCCGTTGCGCTCGGCGTAGGCGTCGGCCTGGTCGTCGCCCATGTAGCGGGCGGCGGTCCGGCCTGCCCAATACCTCAGCTGCTCGGGGTCCTCGTCGGTCACGGCGCGGCCGGTGATGGTGACGAAGTTGAACGGCGGCGTCTCGTCGTCGAAGCACAGGGCCACCCGGCCGTCGCGCAGGATCGACTTGCCCTTGACCGTGTCGCGCGCGGTCAGGAAGACGAGGTCGGGGCCGTCGAGGTCGACCCACACCGGCGCGATGTGCGGTGAGCCGTCCTTGCGGGTGACCGCGAGCTTGCCGGTGCGGGCCGGCGTGGCCAGCACGAACTCACGCCACCAGCCTTCGGGAGCATCCGTGTATCCCATGTGGCTCATTCAACTACGACCGAGGTAGCGCCACCGGACGACGGAAGTTGACGCACGCGCAGACCGCAGGGCGATGTGGTGGCACCCCTCGCCGCAGGAGAGTTGTCCCATCACGAAGAGGGGACGACACCATGATCGAGGCAATCGGCCTCACCAAGAGATACGGCAGGACGGTCGCGGTCGACGACCTGTCGTTCACCGTCCACCCTGGACGGGTGACCGGCTTCCTCGGTCCGAACGGTGCCGGCAAGTCGACCACGATGCGCATGATCCTGGGGCTCGACCGTCCGACGGCAGGCCGCGTGCTGATCGACGGCAAGCCCTACGCGGAGCTGAACCGTCCACTGCGGACGGTCGGGGCGCTGCTCGACGCGAAGTGGGTGCACCCCAACCGGAGTGCGCGGGCTCACCTGCGCTGGCTCGCGAAGTCCAACGGGCTGCCGGACGGGCGCGTGGACGCGGTGCTCGACGCCGTGGGCCTGACGCAGGTGGCGGGCAAGAAGGCCGGTGGGTTCTCGCTCGGCATGTCGCAGCGGCTGGGGATCGCCGGGGCACTGCTCGGTGACCCGGGGGTGCTGCTGTTCGACGAGCCGGTGAACGGCCTGGACCCCGAGGGCATCCTCTGGATCCGCACGTTCATGCAGAACCTGGCCGCCGAGGGCCGCACGGTCCTCGTGTCGAGCCACCTGCTGTCGGAGATGGCCCTGACGGCCAGCGAGCTCGTCGTGATCGGCCGGGGGAAGCTGATCACGCAGAGCACCACGCAGGAGTTCATCGACCGCTCGACCGGCAACTCCGTGCTCGTGCGCAGCCCGCAGCTGTCGAAGCTCGGCCCGCTGCTCGTGGACAAGGGCTTCACGGTTCGTGACGGCGCCGACGGGGCGTTGTCCGTATCGGGTGCCACCAGTGACCAGATCGGTGACATCGCGGCGGCGAACGGTGTGGTGCTGCACGAGCTGAGCCCGCAGCGCGGTTCGCTCGAAGAGGCGTTCATGCAGTTGACCGGCGATGCTGTCGAGTACCACGCAGAGATCGGGAAGTGAGTCTGATGACCCTGTTGGCAGTCGAACGGATCAAGCTCTTCTCGACCCGCTCGCCGTACTGGTGCAGCGCACTCGCAATCGTGCTGGGCGTGGGCCTCACCGCGATCATCGCCGCGGCCAGCGAGGGCCAGGTGTCGCTCGGTCTGACCCAGATCGGCAGCGCCCAGCTCGCCATCGCGGTCGTGCTGGTGATGGCGGCGATCGCGGTCACCACCGAGTACCGCTTCGGCACCATCCGCTCGACCTTCCTCGCGGTGCCGAACCGCACGTCGGCGCTCGTCGCGAAGACCGTCGTGGTCGCGTTCATCGCCGGTGTGCTCGGCGAGGTCATCGCCTTCGGCTCGGTGGGCATCGCGAAGCTGCTGTCGTCGGGCTCCGACCTGGCGATCAACACGGCCGCGGAGTGGCGGCACGTCGCCGGGGTCGGCCTCGTCTACGCCATCGGCGCGGTCATCGCGATCGCCGTGGGGATCATGGTCCGCCAGACCGCCGGTGCGGTCTCGATCCTGCTCGTCTGGCAGATGGCCGCGGAAGGCCTGATCGGGTTCATCCCCAAGGTCGGCACCAAGATCCAGGCCTGGTTGCCGTTCACAAACGCCACCCACTTCCTCTCCATGGGCGCGGAGAGCCCGGAGCAGGGTGGGGCGGGCATCGACTTCAAGCTCAGCCAGTGGGGGTCGCTGGCCTACTTCGCCGGCATCGCGGTCGCGTTGCTGGTGGTCGCGCTGATCGTCGCGAAGCGCCGGGACGCGTGACCGGTTCCAGGTAAAGGGGGAGCGGGACGCAGGTCATCCGTCGGGGGCGACCTGCGTCCCGGTCAGTTCTTCCAGCGAACAGGAGAGGCCATGATCGAGGCAGTGCGGTTGCGCAAGCACTACGGCAGCACCAAGGCCGTCGACGACCTGTCGTTCACCGTCCGACCGGGCCGCGTGACCGGTTTCCTCGGACCGAACGGCGCGGGCAAGTCCACGACGATGCGGATGATCCTCGGCCTCGACACCCCCACCGGGGGCGACGTCACGATCGACGGCAAGCACTACGCCCAGCTCAAGCAGCCGCTGCGCAAGGTCGGCGCGCTGCTCGACGCGAAGTGGGTGCACCCCAACCGGTCCGCCCGCTCGCACCTGAAGTGGCTCGCGGTCTCCAACAAGATCCCGGTCAGCCGGGTCGGCGAGGTGCTGGAGGTCGTCGGCCTCACCGAGGTCGCGCACAAGAACGCGGGCGGCTTCTCGCTCGGCATGTCGCAGCGGCTCGGCATCGCGGGCGCGCTGCTCGGCGACCCCGAGGTGCTGCTGTTCGACGAGCCGGTCAACGGCCTGGACCCCGAGGGCATCCTGTGGATCCGGCAGTTCATGCACCGGCTCGCGGACGAGGGCCGCACGGTGTTCGTGTCGAGCCACCTGCTCTCGGAGATGGCGCAGACCGCGCAGGACCTCATCGTGATCGGCCGCGGCCGGCTGATCGCGCAGACCACCACCGAGCAGTTCATCGCCGACGCGACCCAGGACACCGTCCGGGTGCGGTCGCCGCACGCCGCGAAGCTGCGCGAGGTCCTCGCGGCGCACGCGACGGTCACCGACGCCCCGGCGAGCGGAGCGCTGGTGGTGCAGGGCATCCCGGCGCAGCAGATCGGTGAGCTCGCCGCGGAGCACCAGGTCGTGCTGCACGAGCTCAGCCCTCAGCGCGGGTCGCTGGAGGACGCGTTCATGCAGCTCACCAAGGAGTCGGTGGAGTACCAGGCGCACTGACCCGTTCCGGCTGCGGGCGGCGGCGCGACCGGGCGGTGGGCAGCGCGATCAGCAACGCCGTGAGCAGCGCGACGCCGCCGGCGGTGCCGGCGACGAACGGCAGCCGGTCCTTCACGACGACCTGCTGCGCGACCCGTTCCTGAGCCACCGCGGCCGGCGCCGGGTCGGTCGACGGCGCGGGCGGCGGCAGCAGCGGGTTGCGCTCCACCGGCGGCAGCTGGGCCGCGACGGCGGCGGCCGGGTCGACCAGGCCGAAACCGGTCCGGTCGTCGCGGCCGGGCACGTCGACGTCCTTCGCGGTCCTGATCAGCGCGTTGACGACGTCCTTGGCCGCCATGTCCGGGTGCTTGGCCCGCACCAGCGCCGCGGCACCGGCCACGATCGCCGACGCCGCGCTCGTGCCGTCCATCTCGGCGTAGCCGCTGGAGTACACGCTCTCCGGCGCGGCGGTGACGATGCCCTCGGCGGGTGCGGCGAGCACGGTGCCCGCACCGACGTTGGAGGACTTCCACGGCTGACCGGTGCGGTTCGTGCCCGCGACCGCGATCACGCCGCCGATGTTCGCGGGCGCCGAGACCGCCTTGCCCTCGTTGCCGGTCGCGGCGACGAGGACGACGTCCTTCTCCACCGCGTAGTTCACGGCACGGACGAGGCCCGGCGTCGTCGAGCCGGTGAAGCCCAGCGACAGGTTGATCACCTTGGCGCCGTGGTCGGTGGCCCACCGGATGCTCTCGGCCACGACGTCGAGCGCGAACTGCGTCTTCTCCGCGCTCGCGACGGGGAGGACCTTCGCGCCGGGCGCGATGCCGAGGGCCCCGCCGTTGCGACCGGTCCCCGCGATGATCGCGGCCATGGCGGTGCCGTGCCCGTCGGTGTCGGTGGTGCCGTCGGTGCCCTTGGAGCTGCCGAAACCGGTGCCCGGCAGGACGCGTCCGACCAGGTCCGGGTGCCTCGCGTCGACACCGGAGTCGATCACGCCGACGATCACGCCGTCACCGCGGGTCTGGGCCTGCGCGCCGTAGACGTCGAGCGCGTCGAGGTGCCACTCCTGCTCCTCGATCGTCTGCGCGGCGAGCAGCAACGGCAGCACGACGGCGAGAGCGGGGAGCAGTGGCACGTCGGGTACATCGTGTTTCCGCTGCGCGGCGCAACGTGCCCGGGGTCACACTCAGCGTAATAGTGGTGTTAACAACCCGTGAAACACCACTATTCGGACATCCCTCACGTTTGAGTTGGCGTTCAATGGGGTTATCCCGAGGCCGGAGGTGGCCAGTGGTTCGTGTCGAAGCAATGCTCGGCCTCGAATGGGCTAGTGCGCTCGAGGCGCCCAACTCTCTTGATCTCGCTCTGTCCCCTGCAGACGCACGCAAGTCGTGGGTGAACAAGGGCGACGAAAACCAGGTCCTCGCGATGTACCGGTCCGTTCGAGACGTCGAGGACGCACCTGCACCCTGGTGGCTGCGCGCGCTCGACCGGGGCAGACTCCGGTCCCGCGCCGAGGGTCACGCCGTCGAGGACGCCGTCACCGAGCTCCTGTCGTCCCGCCCCGGCTGGGTGTACGTGCCGTGGGCCGACTTCGGCGAGGTCGGTTACTGGGAGTACGTCCCCTCCGAAACCGGTGTCTACGGTCCGGCGACACCCACCACCGTCCAGTTCACCGACTCCCACCGCGGCTGGATCCACCTGGTGCCGGCGCACCGGGGTCCCGGTCAGGCCCAGCCGATCGACTTCACCGTCGCCGACCTGCGTGCGCAAATCGAGGACATCGAGCTCATCGCCTAGGCTGTCCGGTCGTGACCAGGCCTGAGCACCACCGTTCCATCGTCAGCTTCGTGCAGCGCGGCGAGCGCATGACCGTGGGGCAGGAGCGCGCCTGGGACACCCATTGGGAGAAGCTCGGCCACGACGTGAAGACGCTGCCCGAGGGGCCGCTCGACTTCACGTCGTGGTTCGGTCGTCCCGCACCCGTCCTGCTGGAGATCGGTTCCGGCATGGGCGAGACCACCTCCCAGCTCGTGGCCGCCGCGCCCGAGCTGAACTACGTCGCCGTCGAGGTCTACAAGCCCGGTCTGGCCCAGCTGCTGCTGCGCGCCGAGCACCTGGGCGGGCTCGACAACCTGCGCGTGCTGCGCGGTGACGCCGTCGACCTGCTGACCGACCACGTGGCACCCGCGTCGTTGCACGGTGTGCGGATCTTCTTCCCGGACCCGTGGCCGAAGAAGAAGCACCACAAGCGCCGCCTGGTGCAGCCCGAGTTCGTGGCGCTGCTGGCCTCGCGGCTGGAGCCGGGTGGCGTGCTGCACCTCGCCACCGACTGGGAGAACTACGCGGAGCAGATGCTCGCGGTGTGCTCCGGCGAGCGGCTGCTGACGAACGTGTACGACGGCTGGGCGCCGCGGCCGGACTGGCGGCCGGTCACGAAGTTCGAGCAGCGGGCCGTGAACGAGGGGCGCGTGTCGCACGACCTGATGTTCAAGCGGAACGACCTCACCTGATCGAGGTCTCAAGCTGCGGCGTTCACCACTGCGGGTCCTGCTGTCACCCGATCAGGTGGCAGGTGTTGATCACCCGATGTGCCCCGAGTGGCAGTGACGCGTGAGGCCGCCGCGGAATTAGGTTCTCGCTCCGTGACCCCCGACGTCCTCCCCGTCGCGGAGGAGTTCGTCCGCATGTTCCACGCGGCGCACTCCGACGCAGGCTCGCTGTCCGCCCGCATCGCTCAGGTGCGCGCCGAGATCGCCGAGACCGGAACCTACCGCCACACCACCCACGAGCTCGCCTACGGCGCGCGGATCGCGTTGCGCGACTCCGGCTGGTGCACCTCCGGGGTGCCGTGGCGGCGGCTCAAGGTCCGCGACCTGCGCGGATACCGCAACGCCGCCGCGGTGGCGGGCGAGTGCGTGGAACACCTGCGGCTGGCGACGAACGGCGGTGAGATCCGGCCGCTGGTGACCGTCTTCGCGCCGGACGCGCCCGGCTCGCCGGGGCCGGTGATCTGGAACGAGCAGCTGATCCGGTACGCCGGGTACGCCGACGGCACCGGCGACCGGCGCTACGCCCAGTTCACCGAGACCGCGCAGGGCATGGGGTGGCGGCCGCCGGCCCGCAGGTCGCGGTTCGACGTGCTGCCGCTGGTGGTGGAGACGCAGCACGAGGGGCCGCGGCTGTTCACGTTGCCGCCCGAGGTCGTGCACGAGGTGCCGCTGGAGCACCCGACGCTGCCGTGGTTCGGCGAGATGGGGCTGCGCTGGCACGCGGTGCCGGTGATCTCGAACATGCGGCTGTCGATCGGCGGCGTGCACTACCCGGCGGCGCCGTTCAACTCGTGGTTCGTCGGCGCGGAGATCGGCACCCGGTCACTGGCGGAGGAAGGCGCCTACGGGATGGCGCGCGTGGTGGCGGAGGCGATGGGCCTCGACACCTCGTCCGAACGCACGCTGTGGCGGGACTTCGCGACCGTTCACCTGAACGCGGCAGTGCTGCACTCGTTCGACCAGGCGGCCGTCACGATCACGGACCACCACGCGGAGGCGCTGCACCGGCTCGCCTGGCTGCGCTCGCGCCAGCGCCCGTCCGCGGCCCGTCCGGCCTTCCGGCTGGACCCGGCTGCCGCGGCGCGCGCACGGACCGGTGCTCCGGCGCGCTTCACCGCCGCGGTGGACGAGACGCGTCCGCAGCCGACCAGCAGGCTGGCCGAGCTGCTGCGCCAGCAGAACTCCCTGACCAGCGTCTGACTTCCCCACCACACGCTGGTCGCGCACCTAGTGCTTGGAGTCGATCAGCACGCCCGACAGGGCCATGAGGGCAAGGACCAGCAGACCGACCACAGCGGCGGCCCAGGTGAACACGACTGACAACACGACGTCCTCCGTTCCCCGACTTCAGCTCCTCCAGAGTCCGTGACCGGGGCGTGATCCGGCATCCGCCGTGAGGGTATTTCCGCAGGTCGCCCACTCAGCCTTCTGGCTGATGGCGTCCCAGACCCCGGTCGGACGCGGGATCAGACCTCCGGCTTTACCGTGTACCGGGTGGAGAGCACGGATCTGAACTGGCGGTTGCTCGCCAAACGCCAGTGGCCGCTGGCGCTCTCGCTCACCGGCATCGTCATCGCCGAGACCGGCTCGATCACCACCGACCTCGGCTGGTGGCAGGTCCCCGGCGTGCTGGTCGTCTGCGCGATCGCGGTGCTCGCGCCGCGCCGGCCGTTCGACGCGGCGCTGGCGCTGGCCTTCGCGGTCGTCTGCACCGCCCTGTACCTGCGGTTCCTCGGTGTGGCGTTCGAGCCGCACTTCTTCGTCAGCGGCGTGAACATCTCGGTCACCGGTGCCGCGATGGCGACCATCGCGATCCTCGTGCGGGAAGGCTCCTCCTGGCGTGTGGTCGCGGGCACGCTGCTGGTCATCGCGGCGGTCATCACGGCGGAGGTGCTGGGGTGGCCGGTCGTGTCGGCCACCGAGTACCGCGAGTGGCGGCCGGACCCGACGTCGTACCTGTTCGGCGCCACCATCATGCTCGTCCTCGCGGTCGGCACCGGCCTGTACTTCCGCGCCCGCGACAACGAACGCGCATCCCAGCTGGCGGCCTCCGTCGCCGCCGCCCAGAACGCCGAGCGGATGGCGTTGGCGCGCGAGCTGCACGACGTGGTGGCGCACTACGTGACGGCGATCGTGGTGCACGCCCAGGCCGGGCAGGTGAACCGCGAGGTCGACGTGCTGCCGTCCATCGCCGCGTCCGGCGCGGAGGCGTTGACGGCGATGCGGCGCCTGGTCGGGACGATGCGGGACGGGACGTCCACCGGACCGGCCGCGTCCTCGTCGCTGGAGGACGACGTGCGCGCGCTGGCGGAGGAGTCGGAGCTGCCGGTGCGGCTGTCGTTCGACCTGCGGGACGCGGTGCCGCAGGAGCTCGCGCGGTCCGTGCTGCGGCTGGTGCAGGAGTCGTTGACCAACACCAGGAAGCACGCCGCCGCTGTGTCCTCAGTGGACGTGGAACTGTCCTCTGGCGACGGTGTGCTGCGGCTGGGCGTGGCGGACGACGGCGTCGCCTCCGGCGTTCCCGTCGGGGGGTCGGGCGGTTACGGGATCGTGGGGATGCGCGAGCGGGTGGAGCTGCTCGGCGGGACGTTCTCCGCAGGCCGACGCGAACCGACGGGGTGGACGGTCCGCGCCGAGCTGCCGATCAGCTAGCTCAGCTGTCGTCGCGGATGACGTCGAACTCCTGCGTCATCTCGACATCGGTGAGCTGGTCGTCGTTCTGTGGGTCGATGTCGGCCACTGATGCCTCCGCATGATCACGCCCGTACCCGTGCGAGGTGATCATGCCAACTCAGCGCCGGGTGGGCGGCTTGGGGGTGGCGGGCTTCTGTGCGCGCCGGAGGTCTCCACGGGACGTGCACGGCTTCTTCGACATGATCAAGTGACGCCGGGGCCGCACCCGCGGTTGCGCGGGATGCACAAAAGGCCCGTCGCGCGACGCGACGGGCCCCTTGGATGGGGTGAAGTTTTTGGTCGGGGCGGACCCTGGGGGTCGGCCCGCGCCCGACAGGGACGGGATTCCCCCACTTCGCCCACCTATGCATGTTTGTGATCGGCATCACAATGGCAGGATCCTCCGCATGTCACTGCGTCTGCACGCCCCCGTGGTCCTGCCCTGCGACCCGTCCTGCTCCGTCCTGCGCGACGCGGTCGTGGACGTGGTCGACGGCCGCATCACCCACGTGGGCCCGCTCTCGGACGCGCCCGCCTTCGACGGCGAGGTCCGTTCGTTGTCCGGCATCCTGATGCCCGGTCTGGTGAACACCCACGCGCACAGCCCGATGACGGTGCTGCGCGGTCTGGGCTCCGACCTGCCGCTGCTGCGCTGGCTGCAGGAGCAGATGTGGCCGAACGAGGCGCGGATGACGCCGGCGGACATCGGCACCGGCATGCTGCTGGGCGCCGTGGAGATGCTGCGGCACGGCGTGACGACCTCGGCCGAGATGTACTTCCACGGTCCCGAGCTGGTGTCGTCGGTGCTGGCGGCCGGCTCGCGGGTGGTGTTCGGCGGGGCGATCCTCGACGTGCCCGGCATGGACTGGAAGGCGCTGACCGGCGAGATCTCCGCCTGGATCGACGCCGACGGCCTGCGCTTCGGCCCCGGTGAGCGGGTCGAGCTGGCCTACGGGCCGCACTCCGCGTACACGCTGTCGGCCCCGCAGCTGACGGCCATCGCGCAGGAGGCACGGGCCCGCGGCGCGCTGTTCATGGTGCACGTGGCCGAGTCGCCGTTCGAGGACGAGGCCGCCCGCGCGGAGTTCGGTTCGGTGCCGGCACTGATGAAGGCCTCGGACGTGCTCGGCGGCCGCGTGCTGTCCGCGCACTCCGTGCACCTGTCCGACGACGACATCGCCCTGTACGCGTCGTTCGGCGTCGGCGTGGCCCACTGCCCCGCCTCGAACGCGAAGCTCGCCTCGGGCATCGCACGGGTCCGCGACCTGCTGACCGCCGGCGTGCACGTCGGCCTCGGCACCGACGGCCCCGCGTCGAGCGACGACCTCGACCTCCTCGCCGCGGCCCGCCTCGCCGCCCTCTTCGCCCGCGCCTCGGCCATGGACGCCACCGCACTCGGCGCCGCCCAGGCGCTGCTGATGGCCACCCGCGGCGGCGCCGACGCGTTGAGCCGCGACGACATCGGCGCGCTGGAGACCGGTCGCTGGGCCGACGTCGTGCACGTCGACGCCGACGACCCCGCGTTCGCGACCGGTCTGGACGCGTCGGACGACCAGCTGCTGGCGAACCTGGTCTGGGCGGCGGGCTCGCGCCGGGTCACGGACGTGTGGGTGGCGGGCGACCACGTCGTCACCGGTGGGGAGTCGACGCGGGTGGACCGGCAGGAGGCGCAGGCCGGCGTGACGGCGGTCGCGCAGCGACTCCGGAGCGTCAGCCACTAGCCACAGGCTGTTGACAATCCTGTGGACAACTTCAGCGGGGCTGTGGACGGAGGACCAGCTCGGTGATGTGGGCGTCCGGCGTGGCCAGCACGGCCGACGCCACCGCCCGCCCCACCGAGGCCGCGTCCAGGTACTGGGTGGCGTCGTAGTCGCCGCCCTCCTGGCGCCGCACGCCCTGCTGCATCGGCGTGTCCGTGCGGCCGGGGAAGACCGAGGTCACGCGCAGTGCGGGCTCGTCGGCGCGCAGGGCGTCGGCGTAGGCGCGGAGTGCGAACTTCGAGGCCGCGTAGACGCCCCAGCCCGGGTTGACGCGCAGACCGGCGCCGGAGTTGATCAGCACGACCTGGCCGGAGGCTTCGCGGAGCCGGGGCAGCAGCAGCTGCGTCAGCGCGGCGACGGCGAAGACGTTGACCTCGAAGGTCTTGCGCCAGTCGTCCTCCGTGGCCTCGGCGAGCGGGCCGAGGACCGCCACGCCGGCGCTGTGGACCAGCACGTCCAGGCGGGGGAGCGCGCCGAGGTCGGCGGAGGCGGTGTTCGTCAGGTCGAACGGCCAGGCCTGCGCTCCTGGGAGCTCGGCGGCGAGCAGCGAGAGGGACGTTTCGTCGCGTCCGCCTAGCAACAGGTCGTGGGTCGGGGCCAGACTTCTGGCGATGGCCGAGCCGATTCCGCTGGAGGCCCCGGTGACGAGGGCGACCGGACGATCAGTCATGGGGGAACTGTAGTGCCGAAGAAGCTGATCCTGCCGTACCTGTGCCTGCTCTACTTCATCAACTACCTGGACCGGGTCAACATCGGGTTCGCCGGGCCGAACGGCATGTCGGAGGAGCTCCAGCTCACCGCGACGGTGTTCGGGTTCGCCTCCGGCGTGTTCTTCCTCGGCTACCTGCTGCTGGAGGTGCCCAGCAACCTGGCGCTGCACCGGTTCGGCGCCCGCAGGTGGATCGCGCGGATCATGATCAGCTGGGGTGTGCTGGCGAGCGCGATGGCGTTCGTGCCCAACGGGACCGTGCTGATCGTGCTGCGGTTCCTGCTGGGTGTGGCGGAGGCCGGGTTCTTCCCCGGGATCATCCTGTACCTGACGTACTGGTACCCGCAGGAGGACCGGGCGAAGGTCGTCGCGATGTTCATGGTCGCGGTGCCGATCTCGACGGCGCTGGGCGCCACGCTCAGCGGGCTGCTGATCCAGTGGACGGACTGGCGCACGATGTTCCTGGTCGAGGGGCTGCCCGCCATCGCGCTGGCGTTCGTCACCTGGTTCTGGCTGCCGGACAAGCCGGAGGAGGCCGTCGAGCAGCCCGCGGAGGAGCACTGGCCGCTGCGCAAGGCGCTCACGCACCCGCGAATCCTGGCGTTGAGCTTCGTGTACTTCGGCATCGTGTACGGCCTGTACACGCTGGGGTTCTTCCTGCCGACGATCATCAAGGGCCTCGCGCCGGGTGCGGGCGTCGTCGAACGCGGGCTGATCAACGCCATCCCGTACGTCCTCGGCGCGGTCGCCATGGTCCTGTGGGCCAGGCACGGCGACCGCACCGGGGAGCGGAAGTGGCACGTCGCCGCGCCGATGCTGCTCGGTGGCGCGGCGATCCCCGTGGCGCTGCACCTGGAGCACCCCGTCGCGGCGATGGTGGCGGTCTCGGTGTGCGCCATCGGCGTCTGCGCCGCCCTGCCCACGTTCTGGGCGCTGCCCACGAGCTTCCTGGGCGGCACGGCGGCGGCCGGCGGGATCGCGTTGATCAACTCGCTGGGCAACGTGAGCGGGTTCGCCGCGCCCTACGTCACCGGGTGGCTGCGCGACCTCACCGGGACGCAGAAGACCGGCCTGTGGGTCGTCGGCATCACGATGGTCAGCGCAGCGGTGGTGGCGCTGGTTCAGCGGGCGGGCACGGAGAAGGTGTAGAGCGCCTCGTAGTGCACGGACGTCTGGGCGCCCTCGGTGCAGCCGCCCGCGGGTGCGACGCCGCCCTTGGTGGCGAGCCGCTGCACGTAGCTGACGCCGGAGAACACGCCGGTGCCCCTGGTGGACTTGGCCTGCAGCAACAGTTCGGGAACAGCGCCCTGCACCTCGTTGCGGGCACCGTCGACCGGGGCGGCCTCGACCGCGCTGCCGTCCACGGTGGACACCCAGATCGGGCCGCGGCTGTGCAGGCCCACGGCCCGGCCGAGCCGGTCGGCCAGGGTGGCGGCGGGTTCCAGGCCCTTCCACGCACCTGCCGTGCAGCTGTAGGTCTGCACGCCCTTGGCGTAGAACTTGGCGGCGAGCCGGTGACCGGGCGGGACCTGGACCGCGGGTGCGGTCCGCACGGCGGAGTCACCGAGGAGGTCCGGGGTCGGCGCGGCGGTGGAGCCCACGCCTCCCGCGAGGATGCCCAGGAGGGTCGACGAGACCAGGACCAAGCCAGCACGTTTCATCACACCGTGGGCTACGGGCCGGTTTCCGGGCCGGTTCAGTACCGTCTCAGCCGGTGGCACGGCCACCCGTCACGGGACGGGTGGCCGCACCGGTCGGCCTCGGGTCAGTCGCAGATCTTGCGACGGTCCTTGCGCCACACCACCGCGACGGACGGACGCGGCTGGGACGTGCCGCCGTCCGGCCAGTGCGACAGCGGGTTGTTCGCCGACGCCCCGTCGATCTCACCGGGGTGCTGCACCGACACCAGGACGAAGTCCTCGGTGATGACCGGGCCGCAGGTCTCCGCACCCCGCGGCACGGTGAGGAACTGCTTCACCTGACCGCGGCGCTTGCCCTCGACCGGCACCGCGAACAGGCCGTCGTTGGAGCCCAGCGCGTTGCCGTCCGTGGAGATCCACAGGTTGCCGTGCGTGTCGAACGCGACGTTGTCCGGGCAGGAGATCGCGCTGACCTGGGACTTGTCGAACCCGCCGAAGTACGTGCCGGGGTCGTTGGGGTCACCGCAGACCAGCAGCAGCTTCCACGAGAACGTGGTCGCCGTGTTGTCGCTGCGGCGCTCCTCGATCTCCAGCACGTGGCCGTGCTTGTTGCCGTTGCGCGGGTTGATCTCGGTCGGGCCCTCCTTGCCGGCCTTGCCGCGGTCGGTGTTGTTGGTGAGCGCGGCATAGATCCGGCGGTTGTGCGTCGAGGGCTCGACGTCCTCCGGGCGGTCCATCTTCGTGGCGCCCACCTTGTCGGCGGCCAGGCGCGTGAAGACGTAGACCTCCTCGGCGGTGAAGCCGGGCACGAACGACCTGTCGTTGTGCGCCAGCGGGATCCACTCGCCGGTGCCGTCGAACTCGCCGTCTGCGGGGAGCTTGCCGGTGCCGTCGATCTCGGCGGCCGGGCTGTCGCCGGAGAAGCGCGCGACGTAGAGCGTTCCCTTGTCCAGCAACTGCTTGTTGTGCTCGCGGGCGCGCTTCGACTGGCCCTTCTGCATCTTCTCGTCGGAGACGAACTTGTACATGTAGTCGAAGCGCTCGTCGTCGCCCATGTACGCGACCACGCGGCCGTCCTTGGCGACGATGACGTTCGCGCCCTCGTGCTTGAAGCGGCCGAGCGCGGTGTGCTTGACCGGCGTCGAGTTCTTGTCCAGCGGGTCGATCTCGACGATCCAGCCGAAGCGGTTGGCCTCGTTGGGTTCCTGGGCCAGGTCGAAGCGCTTGTCGAAGCGCTCCCACTGGCGCAGGGTCGCGCCGCCGCTGATGCCGTAGCGGGCGAACTTGGCCTTCGTGTCCGGGTCGGTCACGGTGCCGCCGTTGGCGAAGTACTGGTTGAAGTTCTCCTCGCCGGACAGGATCGTGCCCCACGGCGTGACGCCACCGGCGCAGTTGTTCTGCGTGCCCAGCACCCTGCGGCCGGTCGGGTCGGCGGAGGTCTTCAGGTGCTTCGAGCCGGCGGCCGGGCCCTTCACCTCGAACGGCGTGGTGAGGGTGATGCGGCGGTTGTACTTCTTCTTGTCGTCCGGGCAGACGAAGAGCCGGCCGGTGCGCGGGTCGCGGTCGACCATCACGACCGACAGGCCGTGCGCGGCCCACGCGATCTTGGCGTGCTTCTCGGTGATCGTCGTGGACGACCAGTCCTTGAACATGAACGACTCGGTCGTGTACTCGTGGTTGCTCACCATGAGCCAGCTGTTGGGGTCGCCCGGCACCGGGACGAGGCCGCAGAAGTCGTTGTTGAAGCCGAACTGCTTGGCCTGCGCCTCCGGCGTCTGGTTGTCGAAGTCGAACTTCGGCGCGTCGTCCAGCACCGCGTCACCCCAGCGGATGACGACGTCCTGCTGGAACCCCTGCGGAACGCTGAGCTGGTCGAGGGTGTTGGGCGCCACCGGCTCGAAGTTGAGACCGCCGGGGTCCTTGCCACCGCCGTGGCCGCGGCCGAGGGCCTCGGCGCCGGTGTGCGCCGGGGCAGCGGCAGCCGCACCGGAGAACGCCAGCGCGCCGGCACCGGCGGCGGCGACGACCGCACCCGCCTTCAGCATGCCGCGGCGGCTCACGACCTCCTTGACGACGTCGCCGAAGTAGGCGTTGCGCGACGAGTTGGGCGCCTCGTGCGCACACGCGTTGCCGCAGCGGAACTCGCAGGTGACGGCCTGACGCCCGAGCGGGTGGTTCGTCGGGAGCAGGGGCAGCAGGCGGCGGCCCCGATCGGTGGGTGAGGACACGCAGGCCTCCGAGATCGGTCAGTGTGGGAACTGGCCGAACCTAAGAGCCCAACGAGATCGCCCGCCGTCCAGCAGGTGAACGGCAGGCGAACTCGTACTACTCCCGAAAGACCACGGCACGCAGGGTGATCAGCCGATCTCACCGAGCTGACGACGGCCCTTGCGCCACACAGCGACGACCGACGGGCGCGGCCGGCTCGTACCGCGGTCCGGCCAGTTCGAGACGGGCTTGTCGGCGCTCGCGCCGTCCACCTCACCGGGGTGCTGCACGCACACGGTGATGACCCGCTCGCCGATCACCGGGCCGCACGTCTCGGCGCCGCGCGGGACCGTGAGGAACAGCTTGAGGTGACCGCGTTCCGGACCCTCCAGCGGCACGCCGTAGAGGCCGTCGTTCAGCCCGTTGAGCTTGCCGTCGGCGTCCGTGGAGATCCACAGGTTGCCGAAGCGGTCGAACGCCACGTTGTCCGGACTGGAGATCGGGCTGACCTGGGACTTGTCGTACCCGCCGAAGTACGTGTTCGGGTCCTCGGGGAAGCCGCAGACCAGGAACAGGTCCCAGTCGAACGTCAGCGCGAGCGCGTCGCCCTTGCGCTCGGTCAGCTCCAGCACCTGCCCGTGCCGGTTGTTCACGCGCGGGTTCGGCTCGGTCGCGCCCTCCCTGCCGGGGGTGACGCCGCGTTCGACGTTGTTGCTGAGCGCGCAGTAGACGGTGCCGGTGCGCGGGTGGCATTCGATGTCCTCGGGGCGGTCCATCTTCGTCGCGCCGACCTTGTCCGCCGCGATGCGCGTGAAGACGTACACCTCCTCGGCGGTCATGCCCGGCACGAACGACCTGGTGCCCGCGGCCAGCGGAATCCACTCGCCGGTGCCGTCGAACCTGCCGTCGCTGGGCAGCTTGCCGGTGCCGTCGATCTCCGAGACCGGGCTGTCGCCGGTGAACCGCGCGACGTAGAGCGTGCCGTCGTCGAGCAGCGTCATGTTGTGCCGGCGCGCGGCCTTGCTCTTGCCGGGCTTCATCTTCCCGGTGGAGACGAACTTGTAGATGTACTCGAACCGCTCGTCGTCACCGGAGTACGCGACCACGCGGCCGTCCTCGGCGACGCGGATGTTCGCGGTCTCGTGCTTGAAGCGGCCGAGGTGCGTGTGCTTGACCGGCGTCGAGTCCGGGTCGTGCGGGTCGAGCTCGATGACCCAGCCGAACCTGTTGACCTCGTTGGGTTCCTGCGCGAGGTCCCAGCGCTTGTCGAAGCGCTCCCACTTGCGCGTGGTCGCCGTGCCGGTGACGCCGTAGCGGCTCAGCCGCGGGTCGTTGCGGGTGGCGGCGTTGGCGAAGTACTGGTTGAAGTTCTCCTCGCCGGACAGGATCGTGCCCCACGGCGTGACGCCTCCGGAGCAGTTGTTGATCGTGCCGAGGACCTTCCTGCCGGTGGGGTCGGCGGAGGTCTTCAACAGGTCGCTGCCGGCGACCGGGCCGCGCACCTCGAACGGCGTGTTGAGGGTGATGCGGCGGTTGTACCTGCTGAACCGCGGCCGGTAGTGGCCGGAGAAGTACGACCGCTTGATCATGAACACCGACAGGCCGTGCGCGGCCCAGGCGATCTTGACCTGCTCCTCGGTGGGGTTGTTCGGGTCGTAGCCGCGGAACATGAACGGCTCGCTGGTGTACTCGTGGTTCGTGACCATGATCCCGCTCAGCTCCAGCGGGTCCAGCGGCAGGATCGCGGCGAAGTCGCAGTTGAAGCCGAACTGCTTCTCCTGCTTGGCGGCCGTCTGGTCGTCGAAGTCGAAGTCGGGGACGCCGGGGAACAGCGGGTCGCCCCAGCGGATCACGACCGCCTGCTCGTACCCCTCCGGGACGACGACCTCGTCCTTGGTGTTGACCTCGACCGGCGTGAAGTCGAGGCCCCTGGGCGGGCGGTGTCCCTGCGCCTCGGGCTGGGCGGCGGTGGTGACAACGTCGTCAGCGGCGGCGGCAGCGGTCGCGGGCAGTGCGACCGTCGCGGCGGCGGCGACCACGGCACCGGCCCTGAGGGCGGTGCGGCGGCTGACGAGGTCGCCGAAGTAGGGGTTGCCGGAGGTGTTCGGGACGTCGTGGAAGCACGCGTCCCCGCAGCGGTACTCGCATGTCACCGCTGCTCTGCCGATCCGGTGGTTGACGAGCGGCAGAGGGATCATGGTGGGGGCCTCCTACGGTCGGTTCGGGAACCGCGACCGACCGTAGTTCACCCTTCGTTAACCGACTAGCTGCTCACCGGCAATCACGACTTCCGTCGGTACCTCGTGCGTGTCCGTGCGGTTGAACGCCAGCAGCACCGCCGCGCCTGCGCACAGCACCGCCGCGACGACGAACGGCTGCGCGAGGTGGCTGACGAACGTCGCCGCCAGCGCGCCACCGAGCCAGCGCAGGAAGTTGTACCCGGCGCTCGCCACCGGCCGCGGCGCGTCGCTGACGCTCATCGCGGCGCCGGTGAACAGCGTGTTCAGCAGCCCGCTGACGACACCGCTGACGATCACGGCGACCACCAGCAGCGGCTTGCTCGGCACCGCCATCAGCAGCATCAGCGCGGCGAACGCGAGCACCGACCCGATGACCGCGCTCTTCTCACCGAAGCGGTCCGCGAGCCGCGGCGCGAGGAAGACGCTGGAGACGGCGACGCACACGCCCCAGCCGAAGAAGATGAGCCCGATCTCGACGGCACCCCACTGCAGCACGAACGGCGACCACGCCAGGACCGTGAAGAACGCGGCCGTGTAGAGCGCCGCGCCGATGGAGGTGCGCAGCAGAACGGGGTGCCGCAGCGCCTTGAGCGGGTCGAGCACGCCGATCTTCTGGCGTTCGTGGTGCGCGTCCCGAGCCAGGAACGTTGCACAAAGGACCAGTGCGACGGCCATGAGGACGGCGGTGCCGAGGAACGGCCCGCGCCACGAGAAGCTGCCGAGCAACGCCCCGAGCAGCGGCCCGACGCTCAGACCGAGCCCGAGCGCGGCCTCGTAGAGCAGGATCGCCCCCTTCTGCCCGCCGCTGGCCGCACCGACGATGACGCTGAGCGCGGTCGCGATGAAGAACGCGTTGCCGAGCCCCCAGACCGCGCGGAGACCGACGAGCTGACCGATGCTCCCCGCCGCCGAACACGCCAGCGTGGCGACCACGATCAGCGCGAGCCCGCCGACGAGCGTGCGCTTGGCCCCGAACCGCGCCGTCGCCGCGCCCGTGAAGAGCATCGCCACGACCTGCACGCCGAGGTAGGAGGAGAAGAGGAGGGTGACCTGCGACGGTGTTGCGTGCAGACCCTCTGCGATGGACAACAGGATCGGGTCCACGAGCCCGATCCCCATGAAGGCGATCACGGCTGCGAAAGCAGTGATCCACACCTGTTTGGGCTGAGCCTTGAAATTCACTTAGCTACCCTAACAGATTTACTTAGCATAGCGAAGTACAACGCGTCACAGTACGGTTCTCGTCGTGGAAGCGGTGATCTTCGACCTCGACGGCGTGCTGATCGACTCCGAGCAGGTGTGGGACGAGGTGCGACGGGCATTCGCGGCGGCGCACGGCGGCACGTGGACCGCCGAGGCGACCAGGGCGATGCAGGGCATGTCGACACCCGAGTGGGGCGCCTACCTGGTGTCGCTGGGCGTCCGGCTGTCGGCGGACGAGGCCTCCGCCGGGGTGATCGCGGAGATGGAGAAGGCCTACGCGGCGCACCTGCCGGTGATCCCCGGCGCCGTGGACGCGGTCCGCTCGGTGGCGTCCCGTTTCCCGGTGGCGATCGCCTCGTCCGCGCCGGCCGTGCTGATCAGGGTGTTCCTGGACGTGACCGGGTTGCCGGTGCCCGTGGCGGTGTCGTCGGAGTCCTGCGCCGCCGGGAAGCCGTCGCCGGACGTGTACCTGCTGGCGGCTTCGCGGTTGGGCGTCGACCCGGCTCGTTGCTATGCCGTGGAGGACTCGACGAACGGGTTGAAGGCCGCGCTGGCGGCCGGGATGACCGTGCTGGCCGTGCCGAACCCGCACTTCCCGCCCGCGGAGGACGTGCTGGCCCAGGTGACGGTGCTGGAGTCGATCTCCGACCTGCCGGACGCGCTCGCGTAACCGGCCGCGGCGAACCCAGCGGTGACCGGCGCCCACCCGGCTAGACTCGCCCACTTTCAGGCAATTCGACCCGGCGTGTCGAACCTGTGTTCGATAGGATGTGACCGTGGTGGACCGGCGTGAACAGGCGGCGCTCCTGCTCGCACT
This sequence comes from Lentzea sp. NPDC042327, assembly GCF_040647275.1. Classification (NCBI taxonomy): domain Bacteria; kingdom Bacillati; phylum Actinomycetota; class Actinomycetes; order Pseudonocardiales; family Pseudonocardiaceae; genus Lentzea; species Lentzea sp. NPDC042327. The sequence continues at coordinate 70,335 of NZ_JBEZBX010000008.1, read as the reverse complement.
GCGCGACAGCGGGCGTGGCTGGGCCGACGTCACGACCGCCGTGGAACAGGCCGGTTCCGCGCTGTCCGTCCTGGACGCGTTGCTCACCCCCGACCAGCCCACGCTGGACCACGTCCTCCCCGACGTGGCGGGCCGGCTGGAACTGGTCGAGAAGGAGATCGAGTCCTGGGCGGACGAGGGCATTCACCTCGTCACCGTGCTGGACGAGCAGTACCCGGCCCAGCTGCTCATGGTCCACCAGCGCCCGCCCTTCCTGACCTGCAGGGGTTTTCTCGATCCCGCCGACCAGCTCGGCGTGGCCGTCGTCGGCAGCAGGACCGCCGGCGCACGAGGCCTGCACATCACCCGCGAGATCGCGACGACCCTGACCAAGCACGACATCACCGTCTTCAGCGGTCTGGCCGCGGGCGTCGACACAGCAGCGCACCGGGCCGCCGTCGACGCCGGCGGGCGGACGGTGGCCGTGGTCGGCACGGGCCTGCGCCACTGCTACCCGGCGGAGAACGCCGGACTGCAGCACGAGATCGCCAGGACCGGAGCGGTGCTGTCCCAGTTCTGGCCGGACGCGGGCCCGGCGAAGCACCACTTCCCGCTGCGCAACGCCGTCATGAGCGGCTGCAGCGTCGCGACGGTCGTCGTGGAGGCGGGCGAGCACAGCGGCACCCGGATCCAGGCCAGACTCGCGCTGGAGCACGGCCGGCACGTGTTCCTCCTGCCCGAGGTCGTGTCCGGCACGACGTGGGGCCGGGACATGGCGCAGCGCCCGAACACGACCGTCCTCGAAGGTCCCGACCACCTGCTGCGCGTGCTGGACGAGCTGCGCGCCGGAGTCCCGGACCTGATCGACCTCTGACGTGAGCCCGCTCAGCCGCATCCTCGACCGCTACCGCAACCTCCTCGTCCCACCTCCTGCCCGCGGGGCGAACGTGTGCACGACGTGCCGGCGCTCGACGGAGGGTTACGAGCGGTGCTGGCAGTGCAACCAGCACTTCAGGCATTACGGGAACCAGCTCGCCTACGTCCTCGCGACCTTCCTGAGCCGGCACGAGACCTGCTGGGGCGTGCTCGACCTGGTGACGGTCGTCCCCAGTTCTCAGGGGCGGACATCACCACTGGTCGACGCCCTCGGCCGGCGCATCACCCGGACACGGGGACGGTTCGCCGAGCTGCTCGTCTCCCGGTGCGAGAACGACCGGAGGATGCGGCCGGACTGCTACGAGGTCCTCACCGAGGTCGAGGGCCGCAGTGTCCTGCTGGTCGACGACACCTGGACGTCGGGAGCCAGCCTGCAGTCCGCGGCGGTGGCGTTGAAGCGCTCCGGCGCTGTCCGCGTGGTGGGCCTCGTCATCGGCAGACACCTCGACAGGCCGGCCCCGGCGGCACCGGCCGCGTTCGACTGGGACACGTGCGTGCTCTGCCAGCAGGTCTGATGCTCAGCACCAGAACCGGGCGCGGGTGTCTCGCACCGGTCGCCCGCGATGCCTAGCCTCGCGCTCATGACGCAACGAGTGGCTGTGGTGACCGGCACGGCGCAAGGCATGGGCCGGAGCATCGCCGAGGTGCTGCGCGCGGACGGGTTCACCGTCGTCGGGTTCGACCTGCGGGAGAGCGAGGGCGGGATCGTCGGCAACGTCGCCGACGCCCAGGACGTGCAGCGCCTCACCGAGCACGTCACGAGCACCTACGGGCGGGTGGACGTGCTGGTCAACAACGCGGGGATCGCCGGCATCGTGCCGTTCGAGGACACCACGCTGGAGCAGTGGCAGCAGATCATGGCGGTCAACCTGACCGGACCGTTCCTGCTCACGCAGGCGCTGGGCAAGGTGATGCTCGCGCAGCGCAGCGGCAGTGTCGTCAACATCGCGTCCGTCGCCGGGTTGCAGGGGGTGGCGGACCGGGCGGCGTACAACACGACGAAGCACGGGTTGATCGGGTTGACGCGCACGCTCGCCGTCGAGTGGGGCGGGCGGGGGATCAGGGTCAACGCGGTGTGCCCCGGCTGGGTCAAGACGGAGATGGACGTCGAGTCGCAGGCCGGCGGGTACTACGTGGACGACGACATCACGGACCACGTGCCGATGGGGCGGTTCGCGGCGCCGGACGACATCGCGCAGGCCGTGCGGTTCCTCGCGGGTGACGGCTCGAAGTACGTCAACGGGGTGGCGTTGCCGGTGGACGGCGGCTGGACCGCGGACGGCACCTGGCAGAGGCTGCGCCTCTCGAAGCGCTGAACGGCGTCTGCAAGTACCACCAACACCCGTGTTGGTGGTACTTGCAGACGACCGGACATCACTCGCCGCGGATGAAGGCCTCGACGGCCGCGTGGGCCTCGGAGTCCGAGTACTGCACGGGCGGGGACTTCATGAAGTACGACGACGCCGAGAGGATCGGGCCGCCGACACCGCGGTCCAGGGCGATCTTCGCGGCGCGCACGGCGTCGATGATGATGCCCGCGGAGTTCGGGGAGTCCCAGACCTCCAGCTTGTACTCCAGGTTCAGCGGCACGTCGCCGAACGCGCGGCCTTCGAGGCGCACGTACGCCCACTTGCGGTCGTCGAGCCACGCCACGTAGTCGGACGGGCCGATGTGGACGTTGTCCTTGCCGATGTCGCGGGACAGCTGCGAGGTGACGGACTGGGTCTTGGAGACCTTCTTGGACTCCAGGCGCTCCAGCTCCTTCATGTTGAGGAAGTCCATGTTGCCGCCCACGTTCAGCTGCATGGTGCGGTCGAGCTGGACGCCGCGGTCCTCGAAGAGCTTGGCCAGCACGCGGTGCGTGATGGTGGCGCCGACCTGCGACTTGATGTCGTCACCCACGATCGGCACGCCGGCCGCGCGGAACTTCTCGGCCCACTCCGGGTCCGAGGCGATGAACACCGGCAGGGCGTTGACGAACGCCACACCCGCGTCGATCGCGCACTGGGCGTAGAAGCGGTCGGCCTCCTCCGAGCCCACGGGCAGGTACGAGACCAGCACGTCGACCTCGGCCTCGCGCAGCGCCGCGACCACGTCGACCGGCTCGGAGTCGGACTCCTCGATCGTCTCGCGGTAGAAGCGGCCGAGACCGTCGAACGTGTGCCCGCGCTGCACGACCACGCCCAGCGGCGGCACGTCCGCGATCTTGATCGTGTTGTTCTGGCTGGCCACGATCGCCTCGGCCAGGTCGACACCGACCTTCTTCGCGTCGACGTCGAACGCGGCGACGAACTCGACGTCGCGCACGTGGTAGTCGCCGAACTGCACGTGCATCAGGCCGGGCACGCGGGTGCTCGGGTCGGCGTCCCGGTAGTAGTGGACGCCCTGCACCAGCGACGCCGCGCAGTTGCCAACCCCGACGATGGCCACGCGAACGGTGCGGCGATTTCCGCCCATTGCCCAGTCCTCCTTGATCAACGGTGAGTACTACTCGTCCTGCTCGGACTGTTCGTGCGCGATGAGCTCGTTGAGCCACCGCACCTCGCGCTCCGTGCCCTCCAGGCCCAGCCGGTGCAGCTCACGGGTGTAGCGGTCGATCTGCTCACCCGTACGCGTGAGCCGCTCCCGCAGCCCCTCCCTGCGTTCCTCGACACACCGCCGCCGGCCTTCCAGGATTCGGATCCTGACGTCGGCCGGCGTCCGCGAGAAGAACGCCAGGTGCACGCCGAACGAGTCGTCGTCCCAGGTCTGCGGACCCGCGTTGACGAGCATGTCGGCGAACCTCTCCTTGCCTTCCGGAGTGAGCTTGTAGACCTTGCGTGCCCGACGTCCCCAAGCAAGGGCCGACTCCTCCGGCCCTTCCTCCACGATCAGGCCCGCACGCTGGAGTCGCCGCAGTGTTGGGTACAGCGATCCGTAGGAGAACGCGCGAAACGCTCCGAGCAGGTCGTGCAAGCGCTTGCGCAGCTCGTAGCCGTGCATGGGCGCCTCGTGCAGCAGGCCGAGCAGCGCGAACTCGAACACGAGTCACCTCCTCGCACCTGCACCGATAGGTGAGGTGATTATATCGACGCGATACATCGCGGACCCCTCTTCGTTGTGGGATGTGGCACACCGTGATACCGCCCCGGACCCTGCTGCCCTGAACGGCCCATCATCGGAAAGGACTCGGCACGTACTCTGGTCACGTGTTGACCCAACGGCAGGTCGTGGACTACTCGCTGCAGCGGCGTGCGCTGCTGGCCGAGGTCTACTCCGGCCGGACGGGCACCATGGAGGTCTGCGACGCGAGCCCCTACCTGCTCCGAGCTGCGAAGTTCCACGGCACGCAGACGGACGTGCCCTGCCCGGTGTGCCGCAAGGAACCGCTGACCCACGTGTCGTGGGTCTACGGTGACGAGCTGAAGCACGCGACCGGCTCGGCCCGCACAGCTGAAGAACTCGCGCGCATGGCAACCCTCTTCGACGAGTTCACCGTGTACGTGGTGGAAGTCTGTCGCACATGCAGTTGGAACCACCTGGTGCAGTCATACGTCCTGGGGAAGCGTGGGCTGGAAAAGCCACGCAGGAGGACTGCGGCGGAGTGAACCACCGGTGAGCCTGCTGCGAACGAAGTACGACCACCGAACCGTGTGCTGATGCACGCCGGTCTGGGAGGCCTTTTCACGTGAACGACCAGCATGATGACAGGCAGCGCGGCGGCGAGCCGCAGTGGCCGACCGGGGACGACCCGGACGGCGGCAGGCGCGATGCCCCGAATCAGCCGCGACCGGGCACTCCGCCCGGCGGTTTCGCACGCCCTCCCCAGGGTGGCACGCCGCCCGGTGGTTTCCCACAGCAGCAGCCCCCACGCCGCCCGAACGGACCAGGCGGACCCCAGGGCGCCCCTGGCGGGCCCCAGGGTGGTCCCGGCCGTCCGCAGGGCGGTCCCGGTGCACCTGGTCCCGGCAGCCCCGGTGGTCAAGGTCCCGGTGGTCCCGGTGGTCAGGGTCCCGGCGGTCCCGGCGGTCGCCCGCCCACGCCGCCCGGTGGCATGCCGGTCCCACCGCCTCCCGGCGCCCGCCGCCCCGGTGGCCCTGGCGGCCCCGGTGGTCCCGCCGGCCCGCAGGGTGGTCCCGGCCGCCCCGGCGTTCCCCCGCGCAAGCCCGGTGAGGAGCGGACCACGCAGCTACCCCCGGTCAACCGGCCGCCGGCGCAGCGCGAACCCGACCTGCTGACCCACCGCGAGCCCGACGACGAGTTCCTGCTCGCCGGCGCACCGGTCGACGACGACGAGTACTACGACGACGACGAGCCGGAGCTCACCGAGGAGGAGGAGCGCCGCCTGCGCAAGAAGAAGATCTGGAAGCGCGTCCGGATCGGTGCCTTCGTCGCGCTCGGACTGATGATCCTCGGTCCGGTGATCGCCGTCGCCGTGGCGTACCCGCTCGTGAACTGGCCGCGCCCGGACGAGATCGCGGCCGACCAGGACAAGACGATCACGCTGAAGTACTCCGACGGCTCGGAGATGGGCAAGATCACCTCGCCCGGTCAGAACCGCACGATGCTGACCTACGAGGAGATCCCGGACAACGTCAAGCACGCGGTGCTCGCCGCGGAGGACGCGAACTTCTACGAGAATCCCGGCTTCGACGCGAAGGCCATCGTCCGCGCCGTGTGGATCCAGGCGACCGGCGGCAGCTCGGGTGGTTCCGGCCTGACCCAGCAGTACATCAAGAAGGCCACGGGCAAAGAAGAAGCGACGCTGACCCGCAAGTTCACCGAGCTCGTCAAGGCCTACAAGATGAGCAACGAGTCGGACCACAACACGATCCTCACCGCGTACCTCAACACGGTGTACTTCGGTCGTGGCGCGAACGGCATGAAGGCCGCCGCCCAGGTCTACTACAAGAAGGAGATGAAGGACCTCACTCCTTCCGAGGCCGCCTACATCGCGGGCATGATCCAGCTGCCGTCGTACTCCGAGGACAAGGACCACGCGCAGGGGCGCTGGGAGTTCGTGATGGGGCAGATGCTCCAGAAGGGCTGGATCGACCAGGCCTACTACGACGCCCAGAAGGTCCCGGTCCCGCTGCCGTTCGAGGAGACCCAGCCGCAGAGCCTCGAGGGCCCGCTCGCCCGCGTGAGCCAGCAGGTCCAGAACGAGATCGACAGCGACATGGTCGGCCTGACCATGGAGCGCGCGCAGAAGGTCGGCGTCACCGTCCACACGACGGTCGACCCGAAGATGCAGAACGCCGCGGTCGAAGCGGTCAACGCCGTGATGAACGGCGAGGACCCCGAACTGCGCACCTCGCTCAGCGCGATCGACCCGACCACGGGCGCGGTCCGGGCGTACTACCCGGGCAAGGACGGCCTGAAGGGCATCGACTACGCGAAGGGCACGATCCAGGAGGCCGGCTCGTCGTTCAAGCCGTTCGACCTCGTGGCGGCCCTGAAGATCGGCAAGGGCATCGGCGACACCTACGACGGCACCTCGCCGCGCAAGATCGCCGGCGTCGAGATCCGCAACGCCTCCAGCAGCACCTGCGGCCCGCAGTGCCCGATCAAGCAGGCCATGAAGGAGTCGCTCAACACCGTGTTCTACGACATGGTGGCGAACGACACCGGCCCCAAGGCGGTCGCGGACGCGGCCCACGCGGCCGGCATCCCGGAGACGGTGCCGTACGACGGCAAGCCGTTCCAGACGCTCGTCGGCGAAGGCGGCGGTCCGCCCAACACCGGTATCTCCATCGGCGCGGACAACGCCCGCGTCCGTCCGTTCGACATGGCTTCGGCGTACGCGACCTTCGCCGCCCGCGGCATGTACCGCCCGCCGTTCTTCGTGACGAAGATCGAGGCGCCGAACGGCGACCTGCTCTACCAGCACGTGGACAAGAGCACGCCGGCGTTCGACCCGGTCGAGGAGAAGAGCCGCGACATCGCCGACAACGTCACCGAGACGTTGAAGGAGATCCCGACCGGCAAGATCGCGTGCGCGGCGAGCCGCCCCTGCGCCGGCAAGACCGGTACGCACGAGCTCCCCGAGAGCAAGGACCAGAACTCGAAGGCCTGGATGGTCGGCTACACGCCGCAGCTGTCCACCTCCGTGTGGGTCGGCAAGGACAAGGGCGACCAGCCGATCAGGGACCGGTCGGGCAAGCCGGTCTTCGGCTCGGGCCTGCCCGGTCTGATCTGGAAGAAGTTCATGGACGCCGCGCTGGACGGCTACCAGAAGGAGTCGTTCGCGAAGCCCAGGCCGCTCGGCAACTTCAACCCGCCGCCGCCGTCCAAGGCGCCGGTGTCGAACACCGCTCCGAGCACGCAGACGAACACGACGACCACCGAGCCGACGCGGACGCCGCCGACCAAGACGACCGACCCGGACAACGGCAACTGCGGCATCCTGCCGTGCCCGCCGTCGGGCACCAAGCCGACGACCACGAAGCCAGGACCCGGCAACCCCACGGGTGGCCGAGACCCTGGTGACACGTAGCAGTTCCGCTGTCCGACAGGAAGCGAAGGGGCCCGACGCACCGCCGTCGGGCCCCTTCGCCGTGAAGGGCGCGGTGTGCCCCGGCCCGGATGTTGACCACGGCGAAACGGTCTTGGCCGTAACATCCCGCCCGTGCCCAGCCCTGTTGAGCCCAACCAGGTCGAGCTCCCCGCAGAGGACACCGACTCGCTCACCCCGCAGCAGCGGGTCGCGCCCACCTGGACCGAGTCGCTCGCCCGCACCCTGAGCAGACCGTTCGGCGGTCCGCTGGGCCGGCACGCGCAGGTCGGGCGGCACTGGTTCTGGTCGGCGCTGCGGGTGGTGCTGCTGCTCGCTGTGCTGACGCTGCTGCTCGGGTACCTGCAGAAGTCGCCGTGCATCCAGCAGTACGTGGACGAGAAGGGGCAGGTGCAGCTGGATTGGCGGGGGAGCAAGCAGTTCACGGCGCTCTGCTACTCCGACACCGTGCCGCTCTACACGGCGGAGCGGCTGGACCAGCGCGGGTCGTTCCCGTACATCACCTCGTGGAAGGACGACGAGGGCAAGCCGACCGAGCACGTCCGCTACATGGAGTACCCGGTGGTCACGGGGCTCTTCCAGTGGCTGAACGCGCGGGTGGCGCAGGGGCTCGCGGTGCTGGTGCCGGGGCTGCCGATGACGGTGATCGTGTACTTCAACGTCACGGCGTTCTGGCTGGCGGTGGCGTGGTTGATCACGGTGTTCTCGGTGGCGCGGATCGCGCGGCGGCGGATGTGGGACGCGGCGATCGTGGCGGTGTCACCGCTGGTCGTCGTGCACGCGTTCACGAACTTCGACACGATCGCGACCGCGTTCGCCACGGCCGGGTTGCTGGCGTGGGCGCGGAAGAAGCCCGTGCTGGCCGGTGTGCTGCTCGGGCTCGGCGGTGCGGCGAAGCTGTACCCGTTGTTCCTGCTGGGGCCGATCCTGCTGCTGTGCTGGCGTTCGCAACGGCTCAAGGCCGGTTTCGCCGCCACCGCGGCGGCCATCGGGGCGTGGGCGCTCGTGAACGCGCCGATCGCGTTGAACCCGGCGTCGCACACGGGCTGGAAGGAGTTCTTCCGGCTCAACACCGAGCGCAACGCCGACCCGGACACGCTCTACAACGTGCTGGTGCAGTGGACCGGGTGGCAGGGCTTCGACCCCGGCCTCACGCAGGGGCAGGCGCCGACCGTGCTGAACACGGTCAGCATGGTGCTGTTCATCGTCTGCTGCGCCGGGATCGCGTACGTGACCCTGTCGGCGCCGACGCGGCCGCGGCTCGCGCAGCTGTCGTTCCTGGTCGTGGCGGCGTTCCTGCTGACGAACAAGGTGTGGAGCCCGCAGTACTCGCTGTGGCTGGTGCCGCTGGCGGTGCTCGCGCTGCCGCGGTGGAAGCTGCTGCTGGCGTGGATGACGGTCGACGCGCTCGTGTGGGTGCCGCGGATGTACTTCTACCTGGGCACGGAGAACAAGGGGCTGCCGATCGACTGGTTCCTCGGTGCCGTGCTGCTGCGCGACGCCGCGGTCATCGGGTTGTGCGTGCTGGTCCTGCGGGAGATCTACCACCCGGAGCGCGACCGGGTGCGGATGGCGGGCGACGACCCGTTGGCGGGCGTGCTGGAGGACGCGCCGGACCGGCAGCTCGTCACACCCGCACGAGGCGAGCCATCGCACCGAATGCGGACGCGTTCGGATGCAGGTGATCACCGGAGTCGAACTCCGGACGCAGTCTGAGCGGGTCGGCGGGGTCGCGCAGCGCGGCGTCGAAGTCGATCACGCCGGGGACGTTGGCGCGAATCCACGCATTGGTCCTCAGGCGCTGCTGCTCGCGTTCCTCCGTCCAGTTGACCCAGCCGCGCCACGGCGTGATCGTGCCGACGACGACGGGCACGCCCTCGTTGCGGCACCGCAGCTGGACGGTGCGGATGCCGGCGATGACGTTGTCCGCGCTGATGCCGTTCTGGATGTCGTTGATGCCCGCCAGCAGCACGACCTTGCGCACCTCCGCGCTGAACAGGACGTCCCGCTGGAGGCGGGTGATCATCGGGGCGTCCCCGGTCAGCAGGCCGTTGCCGCTGATGCCCGCGTTCAGGACGGCGTAGTCGGTGCGCACCATGGACGGCCACGTGCCGGTGGAGTTCCCCTCGGTGATCGAGTCGCCGAACATCACCACGGCGCCCGGTGCGGTGAACCCGGCGACCTCGACGGCCGACACGAGGCAGACGTGGTCGCGTGCGGAGGTGATCGTGCGCAGTGCGCGCGCTTGGCACGGCGTACCCGCCGGTGCGTAGGTGGTGATCTCCAGCGTTCGCGTGACGGCCAGTTGCACGGGATCGCTGTAGACCTCGGATCGGGCCCTCATCAGCACGCCGCGCGCGCCGCGGAACGTGAGCTCGCGCGTCTCGCCGTTCGCGGTGACGGCGACCCGGTCGACCCGGACCGGCTTGATGCCCATGAGGTTCGACAGCCGCACCCGGACCGCCGTTCCGCCCGCGGTGAGGTCGACGGTCGTGCGCACGACCTGGTCCGGTGTGGCCGCCGAGAGGGTGGGCACCGCCTGCCACACCGGCAGCCAGCGCACCGGCGTGCCCCGGTCGTGCGCGCCGGAGGCACCGCAGACCAGCAGCAACGCCAGCACGATGATCACCCTCACGGGTGCAGTGTGCGGCTGATCAGCGTTCCGCGGCTACGGCTCCGCGGAGGAACTTCCGGTCGTCGGGCTGTTCGTCCTCGGTCACGTCCCTCGCCCTGAGGAACACGATGAACAACGCCACCAGCAGCGCGGCCCGGCCCCACACGCCGATCATCACGGCCTGCGCGGAGAAGCTGTCGTAGATCCCGGCCGGCTGCCCGAACTCGATCGCCCAGAACCAGCGGAAGATCCCGATCCCCATCGCCAGGTCGACGACGAAGTAGGCGAACGACCAGACCAGCGGCACCCGCATGAGCACCAGGAACGGCACCAGCCACAGCGTGTACTGCGGTGAGTGGACCTTGTGCAGCAGCATGAACCCGCACATCATCGCGGCCGACACCGCGATCCACGGGTAGCTGCCCTCGCGCCGGAACCGCAGCCAGCCGTACCCGGCGGCGACGCCGAACGAGACGAGCATCAGGATCGGCGAGATGACGCCGACCAGCGACTGCATCGCGTCGTCGCCGATGAACGGCCGCAGGCCCCAGTACCAGATCGAGTTCGTGGTGATGTCGACCCGGCGCTGGCCCTGGAACTCGAACGACGCGAGCCAGCCGTCGTAGCCGGCGATGGCGAACGGCAGGTTGACCAGCACGACCGTGCCGATCGAGGCCAGCGCGACCCTGACCGCGCCGGCGACGTCGACCTTCTTGCCCGCGCGCAGGACGCGTTCCGGCAGCTCCTGGCCGCGCAGGCCGCCGGTCGCGACGAACAGCATCAGCGGCAGCACGAAGATCGCCGGGTAGACCTTGAACGCGAACCCGAGCCCGAGCAGCACGGACGCCACCGTGGCGCGTTCGACCAGCGGCCGGTTCCAGCGGTGCACCACGTAGACCGCGGCCACCGAGCACAGCACGACCGGCAGGTCCCAGTTGTGGAACGCGTACAGCACGAGCGGCGGCCCGATCGCCCACAGCAGGGCGCGCCAGCGCGCGAGCTTGCCCAGCAGGTAGCCGGTGAGCAGGCCGAACGGCGCCATCAGCAGCGACGAGTAGAGCAGGTACTCCGCGTCGTTGTGCGCGAAGATCGCGCCCGCCCAGATCAGCAGGCCGCTGAGCACCGGGTACTCGACGGAGCCGCCGATGAGGATGCCCTGCTCGTTGATCGCGCCGTCGACGTAGGGGAAGACGTGCCGGTCGATGTCGCGCCCGATCCAGAGGTGCTGGATGTCGGAGTAGCAGACCTCTTCCTTGTTGCGCTCGTCGTAGTCGGGCTGCGTGCGGCCCCACTGGTCGAACGCGGGACCGGTGCAGCGGTCCTTGTTGGCGAAGCCCAGCAGCAGCGTGAGGCCGCAGAGCAGCACGAGCACGGCCAGTGCCGCCCTGCCGAAGCGGTGCGCGGAGCCCGCGGCATCACCTCGGTCGGGCGTCACGCTCACCACCTCGTGCACGCTGTTCACCGGCCGGCGCGGTCGCGCAGGAACGCGATGTCGTCGGCTTGGCCCTCGTCCGGCGTCTCCACCACGACCGGGCATCCGGCACTGGCGACCACGGCCACCAGTTGATCTGCGTCGATCGTGCCAGTCCCGATGTTGTCGTGCCGATCGCGGGACGAGCCGAACTCGTCGCGCGAGCTGTTGAGGTGCACCAGGTCGATCCGCCCGGTGATCGCTTTCACCCGTTCGACGATGCCGACGAGGTCCTCACCCGCGGCGAACGCGTGGCAGGTGTCCAGGCAGAAGCCCGCGCCGAACTCGCCGACCGCGTCCCAGAGCAGCTTCAGCGAGTCGAACGTGCGCGCCATCGCACCGTCGCCGCCGGCGGTGTTCTCGATCAGCACCGGCACGGCGAACCCGCCCTCCGCGACCTGCCGCTCGAAGAACTTGCGCCAGTTCGCGAAGCCCTCTGCCGGGTCCTCGCCCTTGGTGACGTGCCCGCCGTGCACGACCAGGCCCTTCGCACCCACGGCGGCGGCGGCCTCCGCGTGCTGGACCACGTTCTTGCGGCTGGGAATCCGGATCTTGTTGTTCAGCGACGCGACGTTGATCAGGTACGGGGCGTGGACGAACACCTCGAGGTCGGAGGCGAGCAACGCCTCCGCGTGCGGATGAGGCTTCGGCTTCTTCCACCCCTGCGGGTCGGACAGGAAGAACTGGACGACCTCGGCACCGCGTTCGGCCGCGGCGCCGACCGGGTCGTCGTCGCGGACATGTGCCCCGATGCGCATGACCACGAGGGTAGTCGGCACGCCTGACGCCATCGCAGCCGCCGCCGATAGGAGTAATTGCGAAAACCGGGGGTGGCTCGCGTCACCACCAGGACCTACGGTCGTTACTTGAGAGTAGGTAACGAGGTGAGACAGGGGTGCACATGCGACTGCTGAGCGTCACGACCGCGACGCTGCTGGCGCTGGCCTCCGCTTCGGTGGGCCTGGTCCCGGCGACGGCGGCGGAACCCATCGTCGTGGGCAGCTGCGCGACCTCGGTGCAGGGCGTGCCCGGTCAGCCCGTCTCGCTGAGCCCGGCCGCGGTGGTGCAGCCGGTGACCGACCTCGTCCGCGCCGTGCCGGTGCTCGGCCCGCCGCTGGTCAAGCCGTTCCAGGACGGCTTCGCGCAGGCCAAGCCCATGCCGATCGGCGTCGTCCAGGTTGGCACGACGACCATCAGCGGCGCGACCATCGCGAACGCGGTGATGGTCGAGGTGCGCAAGATCCCGCTGCTCGGCCCGATCCTCGTGACCCTCGACCAGACCGTGCGCCAGACGCTGTCCGCCGGCTGCAAGGTGGTCGTGACCGGCGTCAACCAGGTCAGCGCGCCGATCCAGGACGGCAGCAAGGCGATCGCCGACGCGTCCCAGAACGCCGCGCCGCAGCTGCCCGGCCAGCAGAAACCGCCTGCTCAGCAGCCCCAGCCCCAGCCGGGCACGAACCCCGGCACCCAGCCGGGCACCAGCCCCGGTGTCCTGCCCGGCTCCCCGGCCGGCACGCCGATCAACCGCGACTTCGCCCTGTACTCGCTCGGCACGAACTTCGGCCGCGTGCCGCTGTTCAGCTACGGCTCGCTGCCGTTCGCGATGCCCGGCCTCTACTCGCCGTCGCCCGGTGTGCGGTACGGCTCGCAGGTGCCGCGCGCGTCCAGCGGCAACGGCCTGGACGAGGCGGTGCAGACCGCGGGCCGCGCCACCGCGCTGCCCAGGACGTCCGGCCCCGGCGGCGTCGGCCTCCCCGTGCTGGTCGCGGTGCTGCTGCTGGCCTGCGTGACGGGCGCGCTGGTGCGGACCTGGGTGCTGCGCCGCACCCCTGCGTAGTCGTTGGACGCGCTCTGTTAACCTTCTTCAGTTGCTGACGCGACGACCCTCCTGCCACGGAAAGCCCGTGGCCGCGAGTCCACAGGAGGTGAGTGGTCCTCATGCGTCATTACGAAGTGATGGTCATCCTCGACCCCAGTCTCGACGAGCGCACGGTTGCGCCGTCTCTCGACACGTTCCTCAACGTCATCCGCACCACGGGCGGCAACGTTGAGAAGGTCGAGGTGTGGGGCAAGCGCCGGTTGAGCTTCGAGATCAACAAGAGCAGCGAGGGCATCTACGCGGTGCTCGACCTGACCTCGACGCCGGACGCGGTGAAGGAACTGGACCGCCAGCTCGGTCTGCAGGAGACGGTGCTCCGGACGAAGGTCCTGCGCCGCGAGCCCGCCAAGGCCGCCAAGTTGGCCGCCAAGGCCGCGGCGAAGGCGGACGCCAAGTCGGCCAAGTCGGCGGCCAAGGCCGCTGCCAGGGCCTGACGAACCTCGATTAGGGGAGCTCCCAAGACATGGCTGGCGAGACGACGATCACGGTGGTCGGGAACCTGACCGCCGACCCGGAACTCCGCTTCACCCAGAGCGGTGCCGCGGTGGCGTCCTTCACGGTCGCCTCCACGCCCCGCACCTTCGACCGCCAGTCCGGCGAGTGGAAGGACGGCGAAGCGCTGTTCCTGCGGTGCAACGTGTGGCGGCAGGTCGCCGAGAACGTGGCCGAGTCGCTCACCCGCGGTTCACGCGTGCTCGTCTCCGGACGGTTGCGCCAGCGTTCCTTCGAGACGAAGGAAGGCGAGAAGCGCACTGTCGTGGAGCTGGAGGTCGACGAGATCGGCCCCTCGCTGCGCTACGCGACCGCGAAGGTCAACAAGGTCAGCCGTGGAGACGGCGGCGGTGGCGGCGGCTTCGGCGGCGGCGGCGGTCAGCAGTCTCGTGGCGGCGGTGGCGCACCCGCGGACGACCCGTGGGGTTCCGCCCCGCCGGCCGGCTCGGGTGGTTTCGCCGACGAGCCCCCCTTCTAGACCGCTGCACCGGTCATCCAGAACCTGATCACTGCGTATTCCAGGAGTTAGAGACACATGGCCAAGCCGCCTGTGCGCAAGCCCAAGAAGAAGGTTTGTGCCTTCTGCAAGGACAAGAGCGCGAACCTGATCGACTACAAGGACACGACGCTGCTTCGGAAGTTCATCTCCGACCGCGGCAAGATCCGTGCCCGTCGCGTCACCGGCAACTGCTCGCAGCACCAGCGCGACGTCGCTGTTGCGGTGAAGAACGCCCGTGAGATGGCGCTGCTGCCCTACACCTCGACCGCCCGCTAAGAGAAGGGAACTCCTGCGATGAAGCTCATCCTCACCGCTGACGTTTCCGGCCTTGGCGCTCCCGGCGACGTCGTCGAGGTCAAGGACGGCTACGGCCGCAACTACCTGCTCCCGCGCGGTCTCGCGATCGTCGCGACCCGCGGTGCGCAGAAGCAGATCCAGGTCATCACCCGTGCGCAGGACAACCGCCGCGTGCGCGACCTGGACCACGCCAAGGAGATCAAGGCCAAGCTCGAGGGCCTCGACGGCGTGACGCTGACCGCGAAGGCTGCGGCCGGCTCCAACAAGCTGTTCGGCTCGATCACCACCGCCGACGTGGCGGCGGCGGTCAAGAAGTCCGCGGGTGGCCTCACCCTGGACAAGCGCGCCATCGAGCTGCCGGGTCACATCAAGACCACCGGCAAGCACTCGGTGACGGTTCGCCTCCACCCGGAGGTCACCGTCGCGCTGCCGCTCATCGTCACCGCGGCCGAGTAAGACCGCTCGACGAAGCTCGGGGACATCCCGTCAGGGATGGTCCACGCGTGCTCGTTTGCAGAAGCGCCGCTCATCCGGAATGCTCCGGGTGGGTGGCGCTTTCGCTCGTTCGGACCAGCGGAGTTCTGTCCACGTCCTGTGGATAAACGCAGGGTCCGGCCACCTGGCGACACGCCGAAGAAGGTGTTTCTCGCGACACGCCGGGGCTGTGGCGCACAACTTTTTCCACAAGTTGTACACAGCCCTTGAGCTGGGGTTATTTCTGTCACTCCACCGGTTGTCCCCAGGTTGTCCCCAGCGTCTTGGTCCCTGTGGGCAACCATCCACAAGTTGTCCCCCAGTTGTC
Organism: Lentzea sp. NPDC042327; assembly: GCF_040647275.1. NCBI lineage: Bacteria > Bacillati > Actinomycetota > Actinomycetes > Pseudonocardiales > Pseudonocardiaceae > Lentzea > Lentzea sp. NPDC042327. The sequence continues at coordinate 54,873 of NZ_JBEZBX010000008.1, read as the reverse complement.
CACAGGGCGATCCACACGCTGGTTTGCTTGCTCCGGACGGGGCCCTCTAGCGTCGCAGCGCGGGCAGGACCATCGCACAGTGTGGCCGCCCGGAATTGTCGGTGCCGCGCGGTACAACTAGGTGGCAGGCACCGGCTCTCGACGTCTTCGCAGGGGTGATTCAGCAGTGGCGTTGGTCGACGACCGGGGTATGGCGGAGCCCAGTTTCGAACGTCAGCCGCCGCAGGACCTCGCCGCTGAGCAGTCGGTGCTGGGCGGCATGTTGCTGTCCAAGGACGCCATCGCGGACGTGATCGAGGCGCTCGCGCCCAACGACTTCTACCGCCCCGCCCACCAGGCCATCTACGACTGCATCCTCGACCTCTACGGCCGCGGTGAGCCGGCCGACCCGATCACGATCTCCGCCGAGCTCGAACGGCGCGGCGAGCTGCTGCGCGTCGGTGGCGCGCCGTACCTGCACACGTTGATCGCGACGGTGCCGACGGCGGCCAACGCCGGGTACTACGCCGAGATCGTGGCCGAGAAGGCGGTGCTGCGCAGGCTGGTCGAGGCGGGCACGCGCATCGTGCAGCTGGGGTACAACGGCGCGGAGGGCGCGGACGTCGACGAGGTGGTCGACCGCGCGCAGTCGGCGATCTACGAGGTCACCGACCGCCGCACGACCGAGGACTACTCGGTGCTGGAGGACCTGCTCCAGCCGACGATGGACGAGATCGACGCCATCGCCTCGCGCGGTGGCCAGTCGCTGGGCATCCCGACCGGCTTCGCCGACCTCGACGAGCTGACGAACGGCCTGCACCCCGGCCAGATGATCATCGTCGCGGCCCGGCCGGGTGTCGGCAAGGCGCTCGCCCTGGACACCCCGCTGCCCACGCCGTCCGGCTGGACGACGATGGGCGCCGTGGGCGCCGGCGACTTCCTGATCGGCGCCGACGGCCGGCCGACCCGCGTGGTCGCCGCGACCGGGGTGATGACCGGCCGCCCGTGCTTCGAGGTGGCGTTCTCCGACGGCACGGTGATCGTCGCCGACGCCGAGCACCAGTGGCTGACCGAGTCGTGCAGCGAGACCGGTGGGTTCTGGGCGATCCGCACGACGCAGCAGCTGTTCCACCGCGTCGGCGAGTGCCGCGTGTTCATCCGCATGTCGGCCGCCTGGGAGCTGCCCGCCGCCGAGCTGCCGCTCGCGCCCTCCGCGCTGGGGAAGTTCCTGTCCGGCCTGGGCGAGCTGGAGCTGACCGACGAGGAGCTGCGCACGGCCAAGGAGCTGGGCGTCGCCGACGAGCCGCACATCCCGGCCGCGTACCTGCGGGCGTCGCGAGCCCAGCGCTCCGAGCTGCTGGCCGCTCTGCACATCGACGGCCGGTTCGCGCGGCTGCGCCGGGACGTGGACGAGCTGATCGCCGGTCTCGGTGAGCACGCGCAGGTGGAGATCGTGGCGGTGCGCCCGGTCGCGTCCGTGCCGGTGCGGTGCGTGGAGGTCGACAACCACGACCACCTGTACCTGGCCGGCGAGACGATGATCCCGACCCACAACTCGACGCTGGGTCTCGACTTCGCCAGGTCGTGCTCGGTGAAGCACGGCCTGACCAGCGCCATCTTCAGCCTGGAGATGAGCAAGACCGAGATCGTGATGCGCATGCTCTCCGCGGAGGCGCGCATCCGCCTCGGCGACATGCGCGGTGGCAAGATGAGCGACGACGACTGGACCCGTCTCGCCCGCCGGATGAGCGAGATCAGCGAGGCGCCGCTGTTCGTCGACGACAGCCCGAACCTGACGATGATGGAGATCCGCGCGAAGGCCCGCCGGCTGAAGCAGCGCCACGACCTGAAGCTCGTCGTCGTCGACTACCTCCAGCTGATGAGCTCCGGCAAGCGCTCCGAGTCCCGCCAGCAGGAGGTCTCGGAGTTCTCCCGGTCGTTGAAGCTGATCGCCAAGGAGCTCGAGGTCCCGGTCATCGCGATCTCCCAGCTGAACCGCGGTCCGGAACAACGCACCGACAAGCGCCCGATGCTCTCCGACCTGCGTGAGTCCGGCTCCCTGGAGCAGGACGCCGACATGGTCATCCTGATCAACCGCCCGGACGCCTGGGAGCGCGACGACCCCCGCGCCGGCGAGGCCGACCTGATCATCGCGAAGCACCGCGCCGGTCCCACCGCCACGATCACCGTCGCGCACCAGCTGCACTACAGCCGCTTCTCCGACCTCGCCCAGCAGTGACGACCCGCTGAACGACCGGTGGGTCACGTGTATCGAGAACCCGCACACCCGCCGGTGGTCCGCCCGGCAGCACCCGCCGACATCCCGGCGCTCGTCGCGTTGCGCCTGGCGAACGCCGCCCGGCACGTCGCCCTGGCACCGGACGACTTCCGCGTGCCGGACGCCGGGGCGGTGCGCCGCCACTTCGCGCTGACGCTGGGGTCGTCGCTGATCACGGTCGCCGAGGTCGGTGGCGCGGTGGTCGGCATGGCGGAGGTCGTGCTGCTCCCGCCGCCGCCCGACCACCAGATCCTGGTGCCGCGGACCGGCGCCGACATCCACACGGTCGTGCTCGACACCCACCGCGGGCAGGGCATCGGCACCGCGCTGGTGGCCGCCGCGGAGCAGGTCGCCGCAGCTCACGGGGTCACCGCGCTGCACGCCGTCATCTTCGCGACGAACGCTCCGGCCGTGTCGTTCTACTCGTCGCGCGGCTTCACCCCGCGCGGCACGATGCTCAGCAAGTCCGTTCCGCCGCGGCGATGACCACCGGCGGTACGGCGCTACCGGTCGCGCGGGTGCAGCCCGCGTAGCGCCGTGTCCACCACCTGGTCGGCGTACTCGCTGGTCAGCGGGCCGTTGCGGTGCAGCCAGCGGTTGAGGACCGGGCCGAACACCAGGTCCACGGCGACGTCGAGGTCGACGTCGCCGGCGAGCTGGCCCGCGGTCTGGGCGGCGCGCAGCCGGGCCTTCTTCAGCTCGCGCATCGGGCCGTCGAGCCGGTGCGCGTAGTCGGCGGCGAGGGCCGGGTCGTGGACGATCTCGGTGTGCATGGCGCGCATGGCCTGGTCGAAGCGCGGGTCGTTCAGCTCGTCGACGGTGGCCCGCAGGACCAGCTTGAGGTCCGCCGCCAGGTCACCGGTGTCGGGCAGCGCCGCGGCCTCGCCCTCGCCGGCCAGTGCGAGGAAGGCGTCGAAGAGCAGCGCGCCCTTCGAGGACCACCACCGGTAGATGGTCTGCTTGCCGACGCCCGCCGCCTGGGCGATGCCCTCGATGCTGAGCTTGGCGTAGCCCACCTCGCCGACGAGGTCGATGGCGGCGCCGAGGATGGCCCTGCGTGCGGTCTCGCTGCGGCGGCTGGGGTCCGGGGCGACCTTCGTGGGCATGGCGGTCACCCTAGCGCAGAATGAGACGAGACGGTCCGTCTTGACAAGCCGATCTGACGCAGTGCATGCTCCTCGCATCAACGAGACGGAACGGTTCGTCTCGCCACTGCGAAGGAGACCGCATGGAAGCCCCCACTCGCGTCTGGTTCGTCACGGGCGCAAGCCGCGGTCTCGGCCGCGCGTTCACCGAGGCCGCTCTCGCCGCCGGTGACCGGGTCGTCGGCGCGGCCAGGGACATCGCACCGCTGGCCGACCTCGCCACCCGGCACCCGGACCGGCTGCTCGCGCTGGACCTGGACGTCACGGACCGGTCCGCGGTCTTCGCCGTCGTCGACCGGGCGGTCGCGCACTTCGGCCGGCTCGACGTCGTCGTCAACAACGCCGGCGCGCTGTTCGCCGGGATGGTCGAGGAGTTCACCGAGGAGGAGGCCCGCGCCCAGCTGGACGTCAACTTCTTCGGCGCGCTCTGGGTGAGCCAGGCCGTGCTGCCGCACCTGCGCCGGCAGGGCAGCGGTCACGTCCTGCAGGTCTCCAGCATCGGCGCGCTCAGCGGTTTCCCGAGCACCGGCCTGTACAGCGCCAGCAAGTTCGCGCTCGAAGGCATGAGCGAAGCACTCGCCGCCGAGGCCGCGCGGTTCGGCGTCAAGGTCACCATCGTCCAGCCGGGCGGGTACTGGACCGACCTCTACACCAGCAGCAGGGCCACCACCCCGGACCCCGCCTACGACGAGCTGCGCGCGGAGCTGGAGGAGCAGTGGGCAGAAGGCTCGATCGACAGCGAACCGCGCCTGGCCGCCGAGGCGGTGATGACCCTGGTCGACAGCGACGACCCGCCGTTGCGGCTGCTGCTCGGCAGCATGGTCTACGACCTGGCGTTCGACCTCTCCCGGCACCGCATGGACACCTGGGCGGCCTGGGAGCAGACCAGCCGCGCGGCGGAGAAAGCCGTCCCCGCACCCGTGACACACGGGTGACTTCGCTGGTCAGCGGCCGGTTCGTGGACTGGACACGGCTTGTGCTGCACGACCCGTTCACGGGCCTGCCCGGCTACGCGCTGCTGCTGGACCGCCTGGAGCAGTCGCTCGTCCGCGCCCGCACCCGCGGCACCCTCGTGACGCTCGTCCTCGTCACCGCACCGACCTCGCTGCTGGAGGCGGCGCGGACCCTGCGCGCGGGGCTGCGCCCGGACTTCACGGTGGCCCGGTACCGCGACGACACCCTGGCCGTGCTCGCCGACCACGACTTCGGCGACGGCTCGCCGATCGCGTCGCTGGTGCGGCAGCTCGTGGGCGAAGGCGCCCGCGTCCACTGGGTGACGAGCGACGGGGACACGCCCGTCGAGGAGGTCATCGCGACCGCCGAGCAGCACTGACCCCGAACAGCACCGAGCCCCGGTGACACCGTCGTGTCACCGGGGCTCGGCTTTTCACCGGAGGAGGGTGTGGAGCAATCCGGGCGAACCCGGGGTGATCTTACGGGGTCGTACGACCCTTACAGCGTGCCCGCAACGCGGTCGAACACGTTGCCCGGCTTGAGGTGCGCGATCGCCGGAGCGGTCACGGGCAGCCCCGGCATGGAGCGCTCACGCGCCGGAACCAGAGCGGCGGTCGGGTTCAGGTTCAGACCCGAGACGTTGGTCGGACGGGTGGTGGGCAGGACGGGCACCGAACGCTCGGTCGGGATCGGCAGCGGGACGGGCAGCGCCGGCATGGCCGGAGCGGTCACCGGCAGCGACGGCACCGAGCGCTGGGTCGCGGTGCCGGGGAGCACCTTCTTCGCGGCCTCCAGCACCTGCGCGAGCGGCAGGCCCTGGATGTTCGGGGCCACGTTCGCGGCGTTCTGGCCCACCGGCAGCTCCGCGCGCTGCTTGGCGAGCTTGGTCACCGGCAGCTGACCCACGGGCAGCTTGCCGACCGGGAGCTTGGTCACCGGCAGCTGACCGACGGGCAGCTTGCCGACGGGGAGCTTGCCGACCGGGAGCTGACCCGCGGGGAGCTCGCGGACGGGCAGCTGGCCCACCGGGAGCTGGCCCACGGGCAGCTGACCGATCGGCAGCTGACCCACGGGGAGCTGGCCGATCGGCAGCTGGCCGGCCAGACCGGTGATGCCGCCGAGGCCGCCGAGCGAGGGCAGCGTGTTCACGGGCAGGCCCTTGAACGACGGGACGCCGCTGTACGAGGGGACCTCGGTGGCGCCCATGAGCATGTCGACGCCCTGGGGGAGCTCGATGCCCTTGAGCTCGGTGGCCCGCAGCGTGTCGGTGTCCTCACCGGTGAGCTGCGTGTCGTCGCTGGTGCCGCCGGTGAAGGCCTGGCCGACCAGCTCGACGGGGATGCGGCGGACGCTGGCTGCGGCCTCCGCGGGAACGGTCATCTCGCGGCCGGCCAGCGGGCCTTCGCCCAGGGTGTCGGTCTGACCGCCGGCCTGCGTCTCCGAGTCCTTCTCGGTCCAGGTCGAGGCCGAGCCCGCGGCCGCGATGGCGTCCGCGTAGGGCTGCACGGCCGCGTTGGCCGGCACGTGGAGCAGGTTGCCGGAGACCGAGCCGTCCTTGCCCGAGGTCTGCGAGTCCTCGCCGGCCTGGACCTGGGTGTCGGTGTCGCTGTCCGAGGTGGCGATGCCCGCGGCCGAGATCGTGTTGCCGGGCACCGGCACGAACGGGGTGGCCTGCGCGCCGAGCAGGTTGCCCGCCAGCGAGCCGCGCTCACCGGTGCTGCGGACGTCGCCGCCCGCCGCCGACTTGAGGTCGTTGGTGGCGGTGGAGTTGACGTTGCTGCCGCCGCCGACCGACCAGCCCATGACCTGGGTGGCGGACGCGACCGGCGCCGAGATGGCGTTGCCGCCGATGGAGCTCTGCTGGCCGTCGGTCTTGGCGTCGCCACCGGCCTGCATGTCGGTCGCGTTGTCGGCGTGCGCCTCGTTGTTGCCGACGAGGGTGACGCCGTCGCCGAAGACCTGAGCCGGCGTCGAGGTCGGGGCCTGGATGATGTTGCCGGAGACCGAGGACTTCTGGCCGCTCGCCTTGGGGTCGTCGCCCGCGCGGACCCTGGTGTCGTTCGCGCTGGTCGACGTGGTGTTGCCGACCAGGCCGGCCGTGTCGCCGAAGACCTGCGCGGCCACGGCGGTCGGCGCGGTGATGATGTTGGACGAGACGGTGCCTCGGTCGTCCACGGTGTTCGGCTCACCGGTGGAGCGGATGTCCTTGACCTCGTCCGCGGAACCGGTGGCCTGGCCACCGACGGTCGCGGCGGCGCCGTACAGCTCGGCGGGCGCGGCGAGCGGGGTCTGCGCCACGTTGCCGGACAGGACCGAGTCGTCACCGGTCGTGCCCTGGTAGCCGCCGGTGCCGGAGTCCACGTCGTTGACGCAGGTGCCGACGGACTGGCCGGCACCGGAGGCACCGTTGCCGCACACGTCCACGGCCGTGGCCGGCGGGACGTTCGCGACGTTGCCGGACAGGACCGAGTCGTGGCCCTTGGTCCAGTTGTTGCCACCCGCGGCCGACTCGGCGGTGTTGGTGTGGTCGGCACCGCTGTTGCCGACGAGCGACGCGGCGTTGCCACCGGCCGAGACGGGCAGCGAGATCGGGGTGTCGGCGATGTTGCCCGAGGCCGAGGAGCCGTTGCCCGCGGTGTTGGTGTTGCCACCGGCGAAGGACTGGTTGACCGTCTCGCTGGTCGCGTAGGAGTTGCCGCCCACGCCACCCGCGTTGTCGCTGATCGTGACCGGGCCGGCGAGCGGCGTCTTCGCGACGTTGCCCGCCAGGGTGGCCGGGTCGCCGTCGGTCCAGACGCGGTCGCCGGCGTGAGCGGTGCCGGACTGCGTCGAGTGGGTGTCGGCGTTGCCCGCACCGGCGGCCGAGTTGCCGTTCACCTCGAACAGCGGGGCCAGCGGGACCTGGCCCGCGTTGCCGGACAGCGTGCTGTCCTTGCCGCTCGTCCGCATCATGCCGTTCGACTCGGCAACGGTGTCCGCGGTGGAGCGGGACTCGGCGATGCCGCCGGCGCCCACGGCGTTGCCGGTCACCTGGAGCGGGGTCGCGCCCTGCTCGGCGAGGATGTTGCCGGAGATGGAGCCCTTGTCACCGTTGGTGGTGATGTTGCCGCCGGTCGTACCGGTCTGGCGCGCGGTGGTGTCGTTGGCGGCGTTGCCGCCCGCGCCGATCGAGTTGCCGGTGACCTGCGCGGGCAGGACGTGGTTGACGCCCACGACGTTGCCGGCGAGCGCCTGGCGCTCACCCGTCGTCGTGACACCGCCCTTGCGGCTCACGCTCTGCTCGCAGTCGGCGCTCGTCGCACCGTCGGCCAGAGCCGAGACCTGGTTGCCGCAGACGGTGACCGGCACGTCGGCGTACGCCTGGAGCCTGTTGCCGCGGGCGTTCTGCGTGGCGGTGTCCTGCAGGCGTCCGCTCATCGAGCGGAACAGCGGGTTGGCGACCGGGGCGTCCGCCCTCGTCGGCACCGCGCTGGTGACGCGGTCCGTGCTGACCGTGCGGTCGACCTTCGGAACGTTCAGGTCCCTGGCCGGCGTGGCCAGGTTGTTCTGGTCGATCTTGACCGGAACGGAGGCACCCGCGTCGACGACCGGAGGAGCTGCATCCGGGTTGACGTTCTCCTGGGCAGAAGCGATGCCCGTACCGAGCATCAGCAAACCACCAGTGACAAACGCGGACTGGATTCCGCGCTTTGCCCAGGTCTGCATTCGATCTCCTTCCAAAGCCCCTGTTGTCAGGGGGGTTACGGGGGGTGGGCCGGACGCGTGGGGATCGCGTCATCACCGGGGGAGAGCACGCGGTGCCGACCGGAAGGAGCGCATGAAAAAAAGCGCGACGGTCGACTTCCGGACAGCCGGGGAGTGGGCTGCCGCGGACCGCGCGCTGAAATCAGTCGGGGGTGGTACCAGGCTGCTTGCCCGGCTTCACGGACACCTCGGCGGTGGACGGCGCGAGAGCGCTCGCCACAGCGGTGTCGTGAACGGAGCCAGGAGCAGCGAAGGCAGCCTTGTTGCTGCCGCCAGCAGCACCCGAGCCGTCGGAACTGCACGTGCAGTGCACCGGCGCGGGGGCCGGGACAGGCAGTTCGGGGGACGGGTCTGCGGGCAGGGACGGGTGCTGCGCCGAGGGCACCACGAGGTGGCGCGTCTCGAGCAGCTTCGTCCAGGTAGCACCGGAGGGGCCGGTGAGCTGCGAAATCACCTTCGCGACCGGCGACTGTCCGGTCTCGGGGGCGTCCGCCGGCGTCGCCACGTACGTCACGTCCTCTGCCCGCGCGACCGCGGGAGTGGTGGGCGTGACGACCGTGGTGACTCGGGGCAGGACCCGCTCGGTGATCTGTTCGACCGCCTGCTGGACCTGCACCTGCGGCAGGGCATCGCGTGCCTTCTCGTGCTCGGCGCGCAACGCTTCGTCGATCTTGTGGACGGCCTCGGTGGCGGGGACGACGACCGGCAGCTTCTCGTCCACGGTGGCGATCTTGGTCACCACGTCGAACTGCTCCGCGTCGTCGGCCGCGTGTGCCGCGGTCGTCGAGAGCACCCAGGCGACGGCCGTGCCCGCGACCGCTCCACCGACGGCGAGCAGCGCTCGGGTGGCGAACCGGCGGATGCCGTTCGCTCCCGTCTTCGCTCGCAGACCGGCAGAGGACAACGCGGGAACCTCGCTACTTTCGGGGGCACTCGGGGAAGTTCGCCGACGACCAACACGATCAAGCCGACGCCGCGACTCTGCCAGCCGCGGCGCCCCGAACGCACGCCCAGAGCGTCCGATTAACTACATCGTGTGACGATCACACCCGCTTCAACACGCGTGCCGCACCGGCCGCCGCGGTGGAGGCGAGCACCCAGCCCACGGCGATGAGCAGCGCCGAGACCCATTGCGACGCACCGGTGAACTGCCACTTGCCGTCGTGGCCGAAGTCGATGATCGGGATCAGCAGGTCGAGCGCGAGGAGAGCGGCGTTCCACACCGGGTCCTCGTCCTTGTTGAGCTTGACCAGCGGGTGCCAGGTGAACCACAGCGCACCGCCCAGCCAGAACACGCCCAGCCAGCAGATCGCGAGCCACGGCCGGTAGCCGTACCCGACGGTCCACCGCTGCACCGCGCCCCAGACCCGGCCGGCCCTGCCCAGCTCGGAGTAGCGGCGGCGTTGCTTCTCCAGCTGGACCTTCTGCGCGAGCTCCTCCTCGCCACCCTGCTGGTACACGGCGGCCAGCTGCTCGTACGGTCCGGGCGCGAAGTCGGGCTGCACCTTGCGCAGCCACTGCAACCGGGTGTCCACCGACACGTCGGGGTCGGCGGTGATGCCGTCGAAGGTGAAGTCGTCGACGGCGACCCCGCCCTCCGCGTCCCACAGCCCGGGGCCGTCGGTGACCGACACGGCCTTCAGCCGGCTCAGCACGATCTTGCCCTTGGGCTGCTGCCCCTCGGGGATGTGCAGGCGGAACTGGTGGACGGTGAGCCCGTAGGCGTTGAGCGCGATGTCGGCCGCGGTGGAGCCGAGGTGCGAGTCGCTGAACGTGGCCATCTTGCCGACCTCGCCCAGCCGGATCCGCACGCCGCCGACGGCGGTGAACCCGCGGCTGCACAGCAGGTCCTTGCCGATCGTGATGGCACGGGCGTCGAGCGACGGCTTCTGCGTGCCGTTCGGTCGCAGCCGCGGCAACGTCAGCGAGGCGCCGGAGAGGTCGAGCGTGGAGCCGATGTTCGCGTTCTGCAGCCGGATCGAGCCCTTCGCCCTGAGCTCGCGCAGGAAGAGCGTGCCGCCGATCTCCAGCCGGTCGGCGAACAGGACGTCGATGCCGGGGCCGTGCAGCGAGACGCCGGACATGCTGGCGCTGCCCTGGATGTGCGCGTTGGACAGCCGGACCTGGCCGTAGGTCTGCAGTGCGGGCGAGCGCAGGCCGGAGCCGTTGGCCGCGCTGCGGGCCTCGACGTCGCCGCGCACCTGCATGCCGTCGGCGTGCAGGGCGACCGGGATGCGGTTGGTGATGTCGCCCGCGAGCTCCTCCGCGAGCTCGCGCGGTCCGATCACCGCGCCGGACAGCCGCAGGTACCCGCCGATGCTCGCGTTCGGCAGCCGCACGGTGCCGGTGCTGGTGAAGCCGTCGTCGAGCTCGACGTTGCCCTCGACCCGGATGCGGTCGCCCACGAGCGTCGCGGCCTCGTCGGCCAGTCCGTGCGGCAGGACGAGCACCTGGTGGTCGACCCGGTGGGCGGAGTTCAGCCGGGCGCCGGTGAACTCGAGGTTGCCGCCGACCCGGGCGCCGTCGAACAGCACCCGGCCGTCCGCGCTGAACCGGCCGCCCTCCGCGTTGCAGAAGACGTTGCCCGTCACCACGATCCCGGACGCCTCCAGCGCGTCCCTGCCGCTGTTGACCAGCCGCGCGCCGCCGAGGTGGACGCTGCCGCCGATCGCCGCACCGCGCAGCCGCACCTCCCCGTTGGCCCGCAACGCGATGGCCTGGACGGACCCGCTCACCCGCAGCCGCGCGCCGAGCAGCGCGTGGTCGGTGGTGCTGCGCAGGACGGCACCGGCCAGCCGCAGCGTCCCGTCGACGGCGGCGTCGGTGAGGTCCACGGTGCCGGTGCAGGTGAACCCGGCCTCGAGGACGAGGTCGCTGAACACCCGGAGGTTGCGGCCCTGGATGCCGGGAACGCGGGTGCCGCGCAGCCGCAGGCCGATCAGCCGGGCCATGCGGAGGTCCAGCGGTTCCTGGAAGGTGCAGTGCGTCAGGTCGATGACCCGCGTGACGCGAGTGCCTTCCAGCTCGAACTTCCCGGTCACACGGGCGTTTTGAAGTCGCAGAGCGGGTAATCCCTTGCGCGGCACCCGGTACATGCCGGTCAGCAACCCGGTGAGCACCTCGCCGCGCACGCTCTGCCCGGTCAGGTCGATCTCGGTGCCACCCGCGTAGGCCCCGGCGACCTGGCGTTCGACCTCGGTCAAGTCTTCCGGCTTGATCACTTCGTCCTCCCCCGACAAAGCGGATCATCCCTTCCGGGTTCCGCCTTCGCCAGGGTCCGAACAGTTAACGTGAGGCACGTGAGCGCACCGGAGTCGGAGATCAGCAGCCGCGTCCCCAGGCTGCTGAGGGTCAGCGCTGCCCTGAGCTGGCGCTTCGTCGTTGTGGTGGCCGCGTTGTACGTGGTCGCGTACGTCCTGGGCTACCTCGCCTCCATCGTGATCCCCGTCGCAGTGGCGCTGCTGCTGGCCGCCCTGCTCTCGCCCGGCGTGGCGAAGCTGGTCGAGTGGCGGGTCCCGCGCGGTGTCGCGACGACGGTGATGATGATCATCGGCATCGGCGTGCTCGGCGGCGTGCTGACGTTCGTGATCAGCGAGTTCTCCCGCGGCCTGCCCGAGCTGCAGACGCAGGTGTCGGCCTCGCTCGACACCATCCAGCAGTGGCTGAAGGACGGCCCGGCGCACCTGTCCGACGCGCAGTTGCAGGGCTACCTCAACGACCTCGTGAAGACGATCAAGGACAACCAGACCGAGATCACGTCCGGCGCGCTCACCACGGCGGCCACCCTGGGCGAGGCGCTGACGGGCCTGCTCCTGGCGCTGTTCACGCTGATCTTCTTCCTGCACGACGGCGACGGCATCTGGAAGTTCGTGACCCGCGCGTTCCCGCGCGACGTCCGCCCCCGCGTCGACGTCGCCGGCCGCCGCGGCTTCGCCTCCCTCGTCTCCTACGTGCGCGCGACGGCGGCGGTCGCGGTCGTGGACGCCGTGGGTGTCGGCATCGGCCTGGCGATCATCGGGGTGCCCCTGGTCGTGCCGCTGTCGGCGCTGGTGTTCCTCGGCGCGTTCATCCCGATCATCGGTGCGGTGTTCACGGGCGCGGTGGCGGTGTTGATCGCGCTGGTGACCAACGGCCCGATCGCGGCGCTCATCGTGCTGGCGGTGCTGATCGGCGTGATGCAGCTGGAGTCCCACGTGCTGCAACCGATCCTGCTCGGCCGCGCGGTGAAGCTGCACCCGCTGGCGGTCGTGATCGCGATCGCCGTCGGGTTGGTGGCGGGCGGCATCGCCGGTGCGCTGCTCTCGGTGCCGTTGCTGGCGGTGCTGAACTCCGGCATCCGGTCGCTGCTCTCGGACGCGGACTCGGAGCAGAAGCCGGAGAAGGTGGACGTGCTGGAACCGCAGGAGACCGCGCCGCGGGACGACCGGAGTGAGCGGCAGAGGGAGCTGTAGGCCGCGGTCAGGCCATCGAGACCAGGTTGCGGCCGTACGCCTTCGCGGCCAGCAGAGCCGCGTCGGCCGCCACCAGCAGGTCCGGCAGCTCGTAGCCGAAGCGGGTCGTCGTCGACACGCCGATGCTGACGGTCAGGCCGCGCAGCTCGTGCGGTTTGCCGTCGGTGCCCATGGTCGGCACGCGCAGGGCGGCCACGGCCTTGCGCACGCGTTCGGCGACGGACTCGGCCTCGTCCGGGGTGGCTTCCGGCAGCAGGACCACGAACTCCTCGCCGCCGAAGCGGCCGACCAGGTCGCCGCGGCGGACGGTGCCGCGCAGCAGCAGGGAGATCGCGGCCAGTGCGGCGTCGCCGGCGAGGTGGCCGACCTCGTCGTTGACGCGCTTGAAGTGGTCGAGGTCGAGGAGCATCACGGCCATGGGGCGGGTGCGGGTGGCGCCCTTGGTGAGCTCGTAGCGGGCGCGGCTGTCCCAGTGGACGGCGTTGGCGAGGCCGGTCTTCGCGTCGCGTTGGGCGGAGCGGCGCCATTGGGGGAGTTGCGCGGCTCGTTCCAGCAGGGCCAGGGGCGGGCCGGCGATGAGGGCGTGGATGGCGTTCGCCTCGGCGACGCAACCCATCAGGCCGCCGATGGAGACGGCCACGATGCCGAGGACCGCGTCGATGGGTTCGCCGACGTTCTCCTCGAAGGTGTCGGACGGGCGGCGGAGCTTCAGGCCCACTGCGATCAGGGCGGCGCGCAGGACGAGCAGGACGGTCGCGGCGAAGACCATCATCGGCAGGCCCGCGTGGGGGTTGGTCCAGCCGAGCAGGTAGCGGGTGGCGAAGACGGACAACGCGGTCGCGCTCAGCGTGAAGACCCAGCGGTGGCTCTCCGGGCGCTGGGTGAGCAGGCAGTGCAGCGCGGGGCCGAAGAGCAGCAGCACCAGCAGGTTCGGCGGCAGGGCGAGGATGCCCGCTGTCAGGTAGGAGAGGTGCGCTGCCCACGGGTTGCGCTCCGTCTCGCCCATGCGGTGGCTGTAGATGGAGCTGAGGATGACCACCGCGCCGGCCGTGCCCGCGATCGCGGCGAACCGGGCGATCTCGGAGGGCGACGGCTGTCCGGAAGAGACGATCACGTGCGTCACGACCGCAAAAGCTGATCCGTCGATCAACAACCAGTAGCCGAGGGCAGGCCGTCGCAGTGTCCACACCGGCCAGTCGCGCACGTGTACTTGCCCTCCCCGTCCAACGGGAGCGCTGCCCCGAACCCGGGAAGCGTCGCACATTCCTCCGTTCGGCAGAAGACGGCCACCTGGGGGTTAGCCAGCGCACGTTCACGCGGCAGGATGGGGTGCGAAAGGAGCACAGCGTGCCCGAGCAGCCTGCCGAACGTGTGACGAAGGTGATCGACGACCCGGCCACGCCCCTGTGGCGCGGGGCTGTTGCTCTACGCATAGTCACATTCCTCTTCGCGGCGGCGAACGTCATCGCGAACCATTCCGATTACATCCGGCCGTGGCTCGCGTGGAGCGCGCTCGGGGCGATGGCGCTGTGGTCGGTGTTCACCAGCCGCGCCTACAGCACGACGTGGGGCCGGCGCTGGCCGGTCGTGCTGGTCGACCTCGTGCTGACCTGCGGGCTCATGTCGCTGTCGCCGTTGATCATGTCGAGCCACCAGCTGCTCACCGAGAACGTCCCGCTCATCACCACGATCTGGGCGTGCGTGCCCGTCGTGGCCATGGGCGCGCTGGGCGGGTCGGCGGCGGGGTTCGCCGGTGGTCTGACCGTCGGCCTGTTCACCTACCTGACCAAGCGCGTGCCGAGCCTCGACCTGCTGCGCGACGTCGTGCTGCTCGCGGGGGCCGGCATGGTCGTCGGCATGGCCTCGGCCACGGCGCGGCGTTCGGCGGTGCGGCTGGCGCAGGCGTTGCGCACGGAGGCGGCGACGGCCGAACGCGAGCGGCTGGCCCGGTCGATCCACGACAGCGTGCTGCAGGTGCTGGCGCGCGTCCGCAAGCGCGGAGCGGAGGTCGGCGGTGAGGCGGCGGAGCTGGCGCGGCTGGCCGGCGAGCAGGAGGTGGCGCTGCGCAACCTCGTGGCCGCCGCCCCCACCGACTCCACAGTGGACGGCGACGTCGACCTCCGCCCGGGGTTGCAGCTCCTCGCCACGCCGCGGATCCAGGTCTCCACGCCGGCGACGCAGGTCATGTTCGACGCGGCGGCCGCGGGCGAGCTCACGTCGCTGGTCCGCGAGGCGCTGTCCAACGTGGACAAGCACGCCGGCGGTGACGCCAGGGCGTGGGTGCTGCTGGAAGACCTCGGGGACGAGGTGGTGCTGAGCGTCAGGGACGATGGACCAGGGATACCGGAGGGCCGGATCGCCTCCGCGGAGGCGGAGGGCCGGATGGGCATCGCGAAGTCGATCAGGGGCCGGGTGGCGTCGCTGGGCGGCACCCTGGAGCTCCAGACCGGGCCGGGGGAGGGCACGGAGTGGGAGGTTCGCGTGTTCAGGAAGAAGGCGGTGCGGTGACGGTCTCGGTGATGGTGGTCGACGACCACCCGATGTGGCGCGAGGGCGTGGCACGCGATCTGCAGGAGCGCGGCTTCTCGGTCGTGGCGACCGCGGGTGACGCGGCCTCCGCCGTGCGCATCGCGAAGACCGTGCGGCCCAACGTCGTGCTGATGGACCTCAACCTGGGTGAGCTGTCCGGTGTCGACGCCACCCTCATGATCACCGGTGAGCTGCCGGAGACGCGGGTGCTGGTGCTGTCCGCGAGCGGCGAGCACGACGACGTGCTGCAGGCGGTGAAGGCGGGCGCGTCGGGCTACCTGGTGAAGTCCGCGTCCGCGGAGGAGCTGGTCGAGGCCGTGAGCCGGACCGCGGCCGGCGACGCCGTGTTCACCGCCGGTCTCGCGGGCCTGGTGCTGGGCGAGTACCGGCGGATGGCCGCCGCGCCCGACGACGCGGAGGAGAAGCCGCAGCTGACCGAACGGGAGACCGAGGTGCTGCGGCTGGTGGCCAAGGGGCTGACCGCGCGCCAGATCGCCAACCGCCTGGTGATCTCCCACCGCACGGTCGAGAACCACGTCCAGTCGACTTTGCGGAAACTCCAACTGCACAACCGGGTGGAGCTGGCGCGTTATGCCATCGAGCACGGTCTCGACAGCGAACCGGAGGCAGAGAGATGACAGACCCCAGAGCTTTGCGCGTGTCCGACGCCGAGCGCGAGCACGTCGTCGGCCTGCTGAACAAGGCAGTCGGCCGCGGCATGATCACGCTCGACGAGTTCACCACCCGCACCGACACCGCGCTGGCGGCCGTGACCAGGGCCGACCTGAACGTGGTGCTGGTCGACCTGCCGGGCATGGTCAACACCGAGGTGGCCCGTGAGCGCACCGAGCTGAAGAGCACGATGAGCACCACGACCCGCAAGGGCCACTGGGTCGTGCCGAACGAGCTCGTCATCCGCAACACACTCGGCACCACGAACCTCGACTTCACCGCCGCCGAGGTGCCGCCGGTCGTCACCGTCGACCTGGACGTGTCGCTCGGCACGGTGAAGCTGCTGCTGCCCGCCGGGGCCGCGGTCGACGCCGACGCCGTCGAGGTCACCGCGGGCGAGGTGAAGGACAAGGTCCGCAGCACCGCGGGCAGCCCGCGCTTCCGGCTCAGGGGCGCGGTGCGCGGCGGGACCGTGGTGATCAAGCGCTCCAAGCGCTGAATCTGCGCGAACACCCGGTACCCCGCAGGATCGAGGCATGCGTTGTCTCGTGACCGGTGCGACCGGGTACCTCGGCGGACGGCTCGTGCCCCGGCTCCTGGCAGAAGGGCACGAGGTCCGCTGCCTCGTGCGTTCGCCCGAGAAGCTGCGCGACGTCCCGTGGGCCGCTGACGTCGAGGTCGTGCGCGGTGACGTGCTCGGCGACCTCGACGAGGCCATGCGCGACGTCGAGGTCGTGCACTACCTCGTGCACTCGCTGCACTCGAAGGACTTCGCGAACGCCGACCGCGAGGCCGCGGAGAACACGGCGGCGGCCGCGGAGCGCGCGGGCGTCCGGCGCATCGTCTACCTGGGCGGGCTGCACCCGGAGGGCACGGAGCTGTCGCCGCACCTCGCCTCGCGCAAGGAGGTCGGCGAGGTCTTCCTGCGCTCGCCGGTGCAGGCCGTGGTGCTGCAGGCCGCGATGATCATCGGGTCGGGCTCGGCGTCGTTCGAGATGCTGCGCTACCTCACTGAACGGCTGCCGGTCATGGTCACGCCGAGGTGGGTGCACAACCGGATCCAGCCGATCGCGGTGCGGGACGTGCTGCGGTACCTGGTCGAGGCGACGACCCTGGAGGACCAGAACCGGACGTTCGACGTCGGCGGGCCGGACGTGCTGACGTACCTGCAGATGATGATGCGGTACGCGGAGGTCGCCGGGCTGCCGAAGCGGCGCGTGCTGCCCGTGCCGTTGCTGACGCCCGGTCTGTCCTCGCACTGGGTCAACGTCGTGACGCCGGTGCCGAAGTCGATCGCGAAGCCGTTGATCGAGTCGCTGGTGCACGAGGTGGTGTGCCGGGAGAACGACATCCGCGCGGTGCTGCCCGGCGAGAACATCGGCTACGACAAGGCCGTCGAGCTCGCGCTGAGCAAGATCCGCGACGCCGACGTGGAGACCCGCTGGTCGGGCGCGTCCACACCGGGTGCGCCGAGCGAGCCGCTGCCGACCGACCCCGACTGG
This sequence comes from Lentzea sp. NPDC042327, assembly GCF_040647275.1. NCBI lineage: Bacteria > Bacillati > Actinomycetota > Actinomycetes > Pseudonocardiales > Pseudonocardiaceae > Lentzea > Lentzea sp. NPDC042327. The sequence goes on along the minus strand of NZ_JBEZBX010000008.1, from coordinate 37,619 downwards.
TCCGGCGGCTCTGTCTACACCGACGAGCGCGAGGCCAGGACCAACGCCACGCCCGAGCGGTTGTGGGAGGTCGTGGAGGGCATCGGCGGTGAGCGCGGCTGGTACTCGTTCCCGCTGGCGTGGGCCGTGCGCGGCTGGCTGGACCGGCTGGCCGGCGGGGTGGGGCTGCGGCGCGGGCGGCGGGACCCGCACCGCCTGCACGTCGGGGAGGCGCTCGACTTCTGGCGCGTCGAGGAGATCGAGCGCGGCCGGCTGCTGCGGCTGCGCGCCGAGATGAAGGTGCCGGGGAAGGCCTGGCTGGAGCTTCGAGTGGCGGGCAACGAGGGACACGGGTCCACTTACCGCCAACGTGCCGTGTTCGTGCCCAAGGGGCTGGTCGGACACCTCTACTGGTGGGCCGTCTACCCCTTCCACGGCATCGTGTTCGGCGGCATGGTGCGCAACATCGCCAATGAAGCTGAGCTGCACAAGAACTTCAGAAAGTCCTGATGGACTGCACAAGCAGCAAAGGGTGAGACTTCCCGCATGAAGGCTCTCGTCAAGGTCGCCGCTGGGCCTGGACTCGAACTGACCGACGTCCCCGACCCCACGCCGGGTCCGACGGACGTGCTGGTCAGGGTCCTGCGCACCGGCATCTGCGGCACCGATCTGCACATCGACTCGTGGGACGACTGGGCCGCGGCCAACATCAAGGCGCCGCTGGTCCTCGGGCACGAGTTCGTCGGGGAGGTCGTCGAGGTCGGCGGCTCGGTGACCGGCGTGAAGGTCGGTGACCTGGTCAGCGGCGAGGGCCACCTGGTGTGCGGCACGTGCCGCAACTGCAAGGCGGGCCGCCGGCACCTGTGCGCCAACACGCGTGGCCTGGGCGTGCACTCCGACGGCGCGTTCGCGCAGTACGTGGTGCTGCCCGAGCAGAACGCGTGGGTGCACCGCACGCAGGTCGACCTGGACGTGGCCGCGATCTTCGACCCGTTCGGCAACGCCGTGCACACCGCGCTGTCGTTCCCGGTGATCGGCGAGGACGTGATCATCACCGGCGCCGGTCCGATCGGGATCATGGCCGCCGCCGTCGCCAAGCACGCGGGCGCGCGCAACGTCGTGATCACCGACATCTCCGAGCACCGCCTGGACCTGGCCCGCAAGGTCGGCGTCGACCTCGCGGTGAACGTGGCCGAGAAGTCGATCGCCGACGCGCAGGCCGAGCTCGGCATGGCCGAGGGCTTCGACGTCGGCATGGAGATGTCGGGCAAGCCGGTCGCGCTGCGCGACATGATCGCGAACATGGCCCACGGCGGCCGCATCGCGATGCTGGGGCTCCCCGCGGAGGAGTTCCCCGTCGACTGGAGCAGCGTCGTGCTGAAGATGCTGCACATCAAGGGGATCTACGGCCGCGAGATGTTCGAGACCTGGTACTCGATGACCGTGCTGCTGCAGCGCGGACTCGACCTCGCACCGGTGATCACGCACCGGTACGACCACACGCAGCACGCCGAGGCGTTCGCCACGGCGCGCGAGGGCAAGTGCGGCAAGGTCATCCTCGACTGGACGGGAGCCTGATGTACGGCGAGCTGAAGAACGACCTGGTCAAGACGATCGGGGAGATCCGGGAGGCCGGGCTCTACAAGGCCGAGCGAGTGATCGCGACCCCGCAGAACGCCGCCGTCCGCGTCGGTTCCGGTGACGAGGTGCTGAACTTCTGCGCCAACAACTACCTGGGACTCGCCGACCACCCGCGGCTCATCGAGGCCGCGAAGTCCGCTTTGGACGAGTGGGGCTTCGGCATGGCCTCCGTGCGGTTCATCTGCGGCACCCAGGAGCCGCACAAGGAGCTGGAGGCGAAGCTCTCGTCGTTCCTCGGCACCGAGGACACGATCCTGTACAGCTCGTGCTTCGACGCGAACGGCGGCCTGTTCGAGACGCTGCTGGGCGCCGAGGACGCGATCATCTCCGACGAGCTGAACCACGCGTCGATCATCGACGGGGTACGGCTGTCGAAGGCCCGCCGGTTCCGCTACAAGAACCGCGACATGGACGACCTGGAGCGCCAGCTCAAGGACGCCTCCGACGCGCGCTACCGCCTCATCGCGACCGACGGCGTGTTCTCGATGGACGGCTACCTCGCGCCGCTGGACGAGATCTGCGACCTGGCCGAGCGGTACAACGCGCTGGTCATGGTCGACGACTCGCACGCGGTGGGCTTCACCGGGCCGACCGGTCGCGGCACGCCGGAGCTGTTCGGCGTGCAGGACCGGGTCGACGTCGTGACCGGCACGCTGGGCAAGGCGCTGGGCGGTGCGTCCGGCGGGTACACGTCCGGTCGCGCGGAGATCGTCGAGCTGCTGCGCCAGCGGTCGCGGCCGTACCTGTTCTCGAACTCGCTCGCGCCGTCGATCACGGCCGCCGCGATCGCCGCGCTGGACATGCTGTCGTCGTCCTCGGAACTGCTCACCCAGCTGCGCTCGAACACGGAGCTGTTCCGCCGCCGGATGACCGAGGAGGGCTTCGACCTGCTGCCCGGCGAGCACCCGATCATCCCGGTGATGATCGGCGACGCCGCGGAGGCCGGCCGCCTGGCCGACCTGCTGCTGGAGCAGGGCATCTACGTGATCGGCTTCTCCTACCCGGTGGTGCCGCACGGCAAGGCCCGCATCCGCACGCAGATGTCGGCCGCGCACTCGACGGAGGACGTGAACCGCGCCGTCGACGCGTTCGTCGCCGCTCGCGCAAAGATGTGATCCGGGTCACCTCGCAGTAAGAATCGGCACGGTCTGCGCACTACCTCGTGAAGAGGGAGGGGCGATCGTGGAGGACTTCTCCGCCGTCTACCGCGAGTGCTACCCGCGGGTGCTCGCCTACGTGGCGAGCCACGCCGGGTCGCGGCTCGCCGAGGACATCACCAGCGAGACCTTCACGATCGCCTGGCGCAGGCTCGACCGCATGCCGGCGAACGCGCTGCCGTGGCTGATCGGGATCGCCCGCAACCTGGTCAGGGAGGCGCGCCGGCAGACGACGCACTACGAGCTGGCCGACCTGCCGGGTGACGACGCCTTCGCGGTGGTCGAGCTGCGGGCGGCGCTCGCGGGCCTGTCCGACGCCGACCAGGAGGTGCTCACGCTCATCGCGTGGCACGGCCTGGGCGCCGCGGAGGCCGCGCAGGTGCTCGGGTGCACCACGGCGACGTTCTTCGTGCGCCTGCACCGAGCCCGACGGCGGTTGCAGGCCGCTCTCTCGGCACCGAACTCCGACCGTGCGAGGGAGTCATGGAAGACCTCATGAAGAGCCTGGCCAGGGCCAAGCCGCCGACACCGGAGGTCGACCCCGCGCGGGCGGAACGCGACCTGGCCCGCATCACCGCGCTGCCGCGGGACAGGCCGGCCAAGCGGCAGTTCGTGCTCCGGTTCGCCCCACCGCTGGTCGTGGCCGGGGTGATCGCGCTGGTGGTCGTGCTGCTGCCGCGGCCCGTCGACCCCGCGCGGCCGGCCGAGCCGCCGCGGTGGTGGCACGTCCTGACGCAGCACTGGTCGTTGATGCGCGTCGGCGAACCGACCAACCCGTACCTCGTGGAGTTCGAGTCGAAGACGGACCGGTGGCTCAACGCCGACACCGAGGTCGCGGTCGTGCAGAAGGACGGCGAGGTGTCGCCCTACTCGAGCGAGGACGAGGAGCGGTGGACCGCGGCGGGCAAGCCGGCCACCGCACCCCAGATCGGCGGGTCCCGTTCCGTGCGCATCGGACCGATGAAGCCCGCCGTGCAGAAGGCCGCCGTGTCCGGGTTCCAGATGTCGTTGCACAGCCCCGTGCGGCTCGACTCGTTCAGCTCGCTGCCCACGGACCCGGTGGAGCTGCGGAAGGTGCTGGAGTCCCTGGTCGGCACCGAGGACGCGTACCGGACCGCGACGCTCGCGATGGACCTGATGACCGCGAACGTGAGCGACGCCCAGCGGCGGGCGGTGTTCGAGCTGCTCAAGACCCTCGACGGGGTGCGCTTCCTGACCGACGTCCCGGTGGGCGCCGACCGCAGGGGCGTCGCCGTGGCGATCGCCGCGCCGCCGACCTTCCAGTTCTCCGACGTCGAGACCCGCCTGGTGGTCAACCCGGAGACCGGGCTGCCGGTCGAACGCCGGGACGTGCTCACCACGGCGCAGCTCGGCCTCCCCGCGGGCATGCCGATCGCGGAGGAGAAGTACCTCCTGCTGGACAGCACGTCGATCGACCCGATCCTGCCGCGGGACGTGCCCGTGAACGGCGGAGTGGAATCCCCCATCATTGAGCGGTGATCGATCCGCGACGCCTCCGAGTCCTGCGCGCGCTGGCCGACCACGGCACCGTGACCGCCGCTGCCGCCGCACTGCACCTCACGCCGTCGGCGGTGTCACAGCAGCTGGCGGCCCTGGAGTCGGAGGCCGGCCACCCGCTGCTGCGCCGCTACGGCCGCCGGGTGTCGCTGACCCCGGCCGGTGAGCTGCTCGTCGCGCACGCCCACGTCGTCGCGGCGGAGCTGGAACGCGCACAGGCCACTTTGGACGCCCTCGCCTCGGGCTCTGCCGGTCGGCTGGCGGTGGCGTCGTTCGCCTCGGCCATCACGCAGGTGGTGGCCCCGGCACTGGCGGCGCTGCGGGAGCGGTCCATCGACCTGTCGGTGCGCGACGCCGAGGGCCACGAGAGCGTGCGGCTGCTGCTGGACGGCGAGATCGACGTGGCCATCACCGAGGAGCACCGCACCACCGAACGCTTCACGTGCTTCCCGCTCTACACCGAGCCGTTCGACGTGGTGCTGCCGCCGGGCCACCCGCTGACCGGCCCGGTCGACCTGGCGGCGCTGGCCGACGAGGACTGGGTCGTGACCCTGCCCGGCAACCCGCTGCGCGACGTCGTGGAGATGGCCTGCGCCCAGGCCGGTTTCGCACCGCGGATCCGCCACACGTCCGACGACTTCCGCGCCATCGAGGCACTGGTGGCGGCGGGTGCCGGGGTGGCGCTGGCGCCGCGGAACGCCATCGCCGGTGTGCCGGTGGCGGGCGTGGCGCCGTTGCGGCGGGTGGTGGCGGCGGTCCGGCGGGGCAGTGAGGAGCACCCGCTGGTGCAGACGGTGCTCCGGGAACTGCAACGGGCCGCAGGCCGCTAGACCGGCGGCAGGTGGGCGGCGACCTCGGCGAGCGCGTCGAGGGTGTCGTGGTCGATGCGGCCGGTGGCGGTCTCGGCCTCCGCGACGGTCACGCGCTTGCCGTCGCGGTCGCTGCCGTAGCGCAGGCCGGTGAAGCGGATGTCGGCCATGCCGAGCAACGCGGCGCCGAGCGGGTGGACGTCACCGCTGCCGTGCCGGGCCATGACGGACTCGAACGCGCGGGCGTCGCCGGTGGACGCGAGACCCACCCACACGACCGAGACGACCGCCGTGTTCCCGGCTCCGTCGGTGACCGCGAACAGCACCCGGTCCAGCGAGGTGCAGCGGTTGCGGGTGAAGAACTCGCGCACCTCGCCGAACGACGCCGCCACGCACTCGGCCTGCTGCCGGGCGGTGCGGTTGAGCTGTCGCATGCCCAGGCGCTGCCAGGCACCGCCGGTGTCGCCCTTGCGCGCGGCCTTCTGCCCTTCCGCTTTGCGCGGGCCGAGCCGTGCCGACGACGTTCCCGAGCCCAGCTCCGCCGAGCCCAGCTCCGCCGAGCCCGCGCCGCCGACGGAGAGCGAGCCGGTACCAGCGGCGACGCTCAAGGCCAGCGCGCCGGCCACCACGACACCCGCACCCTTCTTGCCGCCGCTGTTGAGCGGGATGCGTCTGCCGTTCTTGGTGATCCAGTCGGTCATGGGACTCAAACGCCGAGACCGCGGCCCGGCGTTGTCACCCGATCCGGTGGTCGCTAGGGCGGGGGGATCGTCACCCGCAGCTTCGCCGCGATCCGCGTCAACGCCTCCCGGTCCGCCGCCGTCAGCGGGTCCAGCACGTGTTCGCGCACGCTGCGCAGGTGCACCGGGGCCGCGGCGGCGACCACGTCGTAGCCGGTGTCGGTGAGGGTGGCGAGGGTGTAGCGGCCGTCGTCGGGGTCGGGGGCGCGGGTGACCCAGCCGCGCTGTTCGAAGCGCTTGACGACGTTGGACAGGCGGGAGAGGGAGCCGTTCGCGAGGTGGGCGAGCTCGCTCATGCGGATGGTGCGGGCCGGGGCCTCGGAGACGTGGCTGAGGACCAGGTAGTCGAAGAGGGACAGGCCGGCCTCGGACTGCAGCGGGGCCTCCAGGCGGCCGGGGAGCAGCAGGACCAGGGAGATCAAGCCGGTCCAGGCGTCCTTCTCGTCGGCGTTCAGCCACTCCATGCGCGGCAGCTTACTTCACGCTTGAAGTCGTGTACGGTTGACTTCAAGCGTGAAGTGAAAGGAGCGGGACATGCCGGAGTTCTTCGCGACGCCGGGGTACGGCGAGACGCAGCGCGAGAACATGCACTACAGCCAGGCCGTGCGGATCGGCGACCGGGTCGAGACCTCGGGGCAGGGTGGCTGGGACGACGGGTTCGAGTTTCCGGAGAGCCTCGAAGCGGAGATCGTGCAGGCCTTCGAGAACGTCGAGCGGACGCTCCAGACCGCCGGTGCGAGCTGGGCGGACGTGGTGCACGTGAACTCGTACCACGTGCTGGGCGACGACACGTTCGACGACCACAACCGGGTCATGGTCGAGCAGTTCCGCGCACGGATGGGCGAGCGCGCGCCGATCTGGACCGAGAGCGGGGTCACCGCCCTCGGTCACCCGAAGATGCGCGTGGAGATCCGCGTGACCGCGGTGGGCTAGTGCGGGGCGCGGGCGGCGAGCTTGGCCGAGGCCGGGTCGTGGGCGGCCAGTGCGCCGCGGGCCGCGAGCTGGCAGATGTCGAGGCTGGAGGTGGCGAGGCGGGCGCCGACGTCGGCCAGTGCGGTGTGGTTCATCGACAGCGACGTCACGCCCATGCCGACCAGCACGCACGCCAGCAGCGGGTCGGCCGCCGCCTCGCCGCACACTCCGACGGGCTTGTCGGCGGCGGTGGCGGCCTCGCCGACCAGGGCGATCAGGCGCAGGAGCGCGGGCTGCCAGGGGTCGTTCAGCGCGGCGACGCCGCCGAGCTGGCGGTCGGCGGCGAAGACGTACTGCGCCAGGTCGTTGGTGCCGATGGAGATGAAGTCGACGACCTGCAGGATCTCGCGGGCCGAGAGCGCGGCGGACGGGACCTCGACCATCACGCCGGCACGGGCGATCCCGGCGGCGCGGGCGCGTTCGACGAACCAGGCTGCCTCGGCGGCGGTGGCGACCATCGGTGCCATCACGGAGACGTCGGCGCCGGTGGACTTCGCTGCGGCCGCGATCGCCTCCAGCTGGCGGTCCAAGACCTCGGGGCGGTCGAACGCCACGCGCAGGCCGCGGACGCCGAGGGCCGGGTTCGGCTCGGGGTCGGGGCTCAGAAACGCCAGCGGCTTGTCGGCACCCGCGTCCAGGGTGCGCACGACGACCGGCTTGCCCTGGAACGGCGCCAGAACAGCCTCGTAAGCAGCGGTCTGATCGGCAACGGACGGTTCCTCCGCGGCGTCGAGGAAGCAGAACTCGGTGCGGAAGAGCCCCACGCCCTCGGCTCCGGCGGCAGCGGCGGCCGCGGCGTCGGCGGGGGAGCCGACGTTGCCGAGGACCTTCACGCGGTGGCCGTCCTTCAGCACGCCGACGCCGTTCCACACGGCCTTCTGGCCGGTGCCGGCGGCGCGGACCTTGCCGTCGGACTCGCGCACCACGCCGGTGTCGCCGTCGACGTCGAGCGCGGGGACGTCCAGCGCCAGCACGCCGCGGCACGCGACGACGGCGGGGATGCCCAGGGAACGGGCGAGGATCGCGGTGTGCGAGGTGGGGCCGCCCTCCTCGGTGACCAGCGCGAGGACCTTCGACGGGTCGAGGCCCGCGGTGTCGGCGGGCGCGAGGTCGCGGGCCACCAGCACGGACGGCGAGGCCAGGTCGGGAACGCCGGGCGCGGGCAGGCCGAGCAGCTCGGCCACCACGCGGTCGCGGACGTCCTGCACGTCGCGGGCGCGTTCGGCCATGTAGCCGCCGGCGGCCTGCAACGCGGTCACGAACTTCTGCGCGGCCTGGTGCACCGCGCGGGCAGCGGGCAGCGACTCGTCGACGACGAGCTTCTCCGCGGCCTTGATCAGGGAGGGGTCGCCGGCCATGGCGGCGGTCGTCTCCAGCACGGCGCGGGCGTCGCCCTCGACCGTCTTCGCGCGCTCCATCAGGCGCTGCGCGACGACCTCGGTGGCCGGGCGGATGCGGGAGGCCTCGTCCTTGGTGTCCGCGGGTCGCGGTCCCGTCGGGGGTTCCGGCAGGGCCTCCGCGACCCGCACCACGGGACCGGAAGCCCGGCCGCTGCTCACACCGACACCGCTCAGCCGCGCGCTCGACATGGTCTAGACCATACCCTTCAGCTGGATTCTGAGGACAGCTCAGTGTGACCAATCCAGCCGCGGGGCGCGGAACGCCGCGACGCTCGTCATGTGGTCTTAACGCAAGAGGTCACTCCGGCAGGGCGCTGACCTCGGCCGCGGTCGGGTAGGACGGCTGCGCGCCGGCCTTCGTGACGGACAGGGCGGCCACCTTCACGGCGTAGCGCGCGGCGTCCGGCAGGGTGTCGCCCGCGGCGAGCCTGGCCGACAACGCACCGGCGAACGCGTCACCGGCACCGGTCGTGTCCACCACCTCGGCCACCTCGACAGCGGGCACCTCGACCGTTCCGCCCTCGGCGACCACGGCGACGCCACGCGACCCGAGCGTCACGATCGCCGCCTCGGGACCGAGCTCCAGCAGGCCCTGCCACGTCGGCGCGAGCTCGGCGGCCTCGTGCTCGTTGACGACCAGCACGCTCAGCCGTTCCAGCGTGGCGGCGGGCAGCGGCGCGACCGGCGACAGGTTCAGCACCGTCCGCACACCGGCGGCCGCGGCGGCCTCGATCGCGTGGCTCACGGTCTCCAGCGGGACCTCCAGCGAACACGCCAGCACGCGCACGCCGTCGAACGACAGCGCGTCCACCTCGGACTTCGACACGTCCAGGTTCGCGCCGGGCGAGACCACGATCGAGTTCTCGCCGTCCGGCGTCACGGTGATGTACGCGATCCCGGTGGGCCGCTCGGACGTCTTCACCAGCGCGGTGTCCACACCGGACGACTCCAGCGAGTCGCGCAGCAGCGACCCGTACCCGTCGCCGCCCAGCGCACCGACGAGCGCGACCGGCGCACCGACGCGAGCGGCGGCGACGGCGGTGTTCGCGCCCTTGCCGCCGGGCAGCACGACGGTGTCGCCGCCGAGCACGGTCTCACCGCCGGCGGGCCGCCGGCCGACCTCGACGACGAGGTCGGCGTTGGCGGACCCGAGGACCAGCAGGGTGTTCGTCACTTGAGGAACTCTGCCACGTTCTGCTTGGTGATGACCTTCACCTCGACGTCCACGACCTGCTGGACGGCCTCGCCCTTCGCGGCGTGGACGGCCTGCTCGACGGCCTTCTCGCCGAGGACCTTCGGCTGCTGGGCGACGGTCGCGTAGAGCGTGCCGTCCTGGATCGCCTTCAGGCCGTCGGGCGTGCCGTCGAAGCCGACGACCATGACGTCCTTGCCGGCACGGGCGCCGAGCGCCTTGATCGCGCCGAGCGCCATCTCGTCGTTCTCGGCGAAGATGCCCTTGATGTTCGGGTTGCCCTGCACCAGGTTCGTGGTCTCGTTGAGGCCCTTGGCGCGGTCGAAGTCGGCCACGGCGGTGGCGACGACCTTGATGTTCCCGCTGTTCAGGCCCTGCTCGAAGCCCTGACCGCGGTCACGCGACGCGGACGCGCCGGAGATGCCCCTGAGGTGCGCGACCTCGCCGGAGGCCGCACGGCCGAGCTCGATGGCCGCGAGGCTGCCGCCCTGCACGTTGTTCGACGCGACCTCGGCCGCGACCTTGCCCTCGACGGCGCGGTCGACCGAGATCAGCGGGATGTTCGCCTGCTCGGCGGCCTTCGCCGCGGGGGCGGACTGCTTGGAGTCGACCGGGTTCAGGATGATCGCCTTGACGCCCTGCGTGACCAGCGTCTGCACCTGGTTGACCTGGTTCGTCGCGTCGTTCTGCGCGTCGACCACGGTCAGCTTGGCGCCGAGCTTGTCCGCCATCGCCTGCGCGCCCTGCTGCAGCTCCACGAAGAACGGGTTGTTCAGGGTGGACACGGCGAGGCCGATGGTGATCTGGCCTCCGGACGCACCGGTCCCACTGCACCCGGACGCCAGCAGCGCGGCGGCACCCAGGGTCAGCGCGATCCGTCGGGTCACCTTCATTGGTGTCTTCCTTACCTGTTGCGGGTTGTCTCAGCGACGGCGAAGGGAGTCGAGCAACGCGGCGAGTGCGATCACCGCGCCGATGACGACCTGCTGCCAGAACGGCGGGACCTGGAGCAGGTTGAGGCCGTTGCGCAGGACGGCGAGCACGAGGGCGCCGACCAACGTCCCGGTGGCGCGGCCAACGCCACCGGACAGCGACGCACCACCGATGACGACAGCGGCGATGGCGTCGAGCTCGTAGCCGGCCGCGGCCTGCGGACCGGCGGACCCGAGCCGTCCCGCGAGCACGAGACCCGCGGCGGCGGCGAACAGGCCGGACAACGCGTAGATCCAGAGCTTGGTGCGGCGCACGTCGATGCCGCTGAGCTTCGCGGCCTCCTCGTTGCCACCGATCGCGTACATGCGGCGGCCGAGGTTGGTGCGCGTCAGGACGAGACCGGTGACGCCGAAGAACAGCAGCATCAGCAGCAGCGGCAACGGCAGCGACGGCGTGAGGTTCGAGCCGAGGAACGTCACCAGCTCGTCGGTCTCGTGCGGCTGGCCCTCGGAGAACACCAGCGTGAGACCGCGGGCCACGCTGAGCATCGCGAGCGTCGCGATGAACGGCGGCAGCTTGCCGTAGCTGACCAGCGCGCCGTTGACGAGACCGCACAGCGCGCCGACGACCAGGCCGAGCGGGCCCGCGGTCAGCGCGCCGACCATCGCGGCCAGCGCGGCGATGCTGCCCACCGACAGGTCGATGCCGCCCGCGACCACCACGAACGTCATGCCGAACGCCATGATCGCGATGACCGCGGCCTGCACGCCGACGTTGAGCAGGTTCTGCGCGTTGAGGAACGCCGGCTGCATGACCGCGATGACCACGGCGAGCACGAGGAGCCCGGCGAGGGCCCCGTTCTCACTTGCGTACTTGCGAATGCTGATCGTGCTCACGCTGGGATCTCCTGCACGGCGAGTGCCATCACCTGGTCTTGGGTCGCGCCCTTCGGCAGCTCACCGGCCACCCGGCCGTGGGCCATCACGACGACGCGGTCGCTCATCCCGATCACCTCGGGCAGGTCGCTGGACACGAGCAGCACGGCCCGTCCGGCGGCGGTCATCCGGTTGATGAGCTCGTAGATCTCGACCTTCGCGCCCACGTCGACACCGCGCGTGGGCTCGTCGAGGATGAGCACCTTCGGGTCGGCCAGCAGCCACTTGCCGATGACGACCTTCTGCTGGTTGCCGCCCGACAGCTCCTTCACGGGCTGGTCGACGCGGCCCTTGATGCGCAGCTTGCCCGCGATGTCGTGCAGCCTCGACCGGTCGCGGTCGGTCAGCGTGACGAGTTCGAGGTTTGAGCCGACGGTGGCGGTGAGGACCAGGCCCTGGCCCTTGCGGTCCTCCGGCACGAGGCCGAGACCGGCCTTGATCGCGGCCTGCACGTCGTGGCGCGGCAACGGCTTCCCGTCGACCGCGACCGTGCCGCTGTCGTAGTCGTCCACGCCGAACGCCGCGCGCGCGACCTCCGTGCGACCGGCGCCGACCAGTCCGGCGACGCCGACGACCTCGCCCGCGCGCACCTCGATGTCGACGTCGGCGAAGACACCGCGCTTGGTCAGGCCGGAGATCCGCAGCAACGGCTGACCGGGGCGACCGGCCGCGCGCGGGTACTGCTCGTCGATCGGGCGGCCGACCATCAGCTCGATCATGTGCCGCGTGGTGGCCCGCGGGCCGAGCACGCCGACGGACCGGCCGTCGCGCAGGACCGTGATGCGGTCGGCGATGCGCTGGATCTCGTCCAGGTGGTGCGTGATGAAGACGAGGCCGACGCCGTTGCGCCGCAGCTGGTCCATGATCTGCAGCAACCGGTCGGTCTCGGTGTCGGTGAGCACCGCGGTCGGCTCGTCGAGGATCAGGACACCGGCGTCCTTGTCGAGCGCGCGGGCGATCTCGATCATCTGCTGCTGGGCGATGCCGAGGTCGCGGACCTTGGCGTTCGGGTCGACGTCGAGGCCCACGCGGTTCAGCAGCTCGGGCGCCCGGCGGCGCATCTCGGCCCGGTCGACGAACCCGAACCTGCGCGGCAACCGGTTGAGGAACAGGTTCTCCGCGACGCTCAGCTCGGGGACGAGCGCCAGCTCCTGGTGGATCACGGCGAGGCTGGCGCGGCCCACGATGGTGCCCGCGTCGTGACCGTGGATGCCCGCGAGCACCTTGACCAGCGTGGACTTGCCCGCGCCGTTCTCGCCGAGCAGGACGTGCACCTCGCCCGCGTTGATGTCGAGGTCGACGCCGTCCAGCGCCCTGGTGGCGCCGAAGTGCTTGGTGATCCCGCGGGCGGTGATGAGGGTCTTCACAGCTCGGCCTCCCCGAGCGAGCCGCGCAGCACGAGCTTCGCGGTGAGGCGGACGTCGTCGGGCTGCTGCCCGTTGATCAGGGCGAGCAGGCTGCGCGCGGCGGCCCTGCCCATCTCCACCGTCGGTTGCGCGATGACGGAGATCGGCGGGTCGAGCAGCGGGAACCACGGCTGGTCGTCGAACACCGCGAGCGCGATGTCGTGCGGAATCCGCAGGCCGCGCGACCTGATCTGGGCCAGCGCGCCCAGGCCCATCAGGTTGTCCATCGCGACCAGAGCGGTGGCGCCGTCGTCGAGGAGCCTGGCGGCGGCCTGGCTGCCGCTCTCCTGCCGGAAGTCGCCGTGCACGACCTGCGCGAGGCCGCCCAGTGCACCGGTGAACACGGTGCTGCGCTCTCTCCCGGTGGAGGTGTCCGGTGGTCCCGCTATCACACCGATGCGGGAGTGGCCGGCGCCGACGAGCCGCCGGGCGAGCGCGGTCAATGCCTCGCTGCCGTCGGCGCGGACGACGGGGCAGGTCGCGCCCCTGACCGTCCGGTCGAGCAGGACGAGCGGAACGCCGCCTGCGCTCACTTCGCGAACCAGGGCGGGGTCATCGGTCGCGGGGCACAGCAGGAGGCCGTCCACCCGGCGGTCGAGCAGGGTGCGCACGTAGGTGGCCTCCTGCTCGGCGCTCTCGTCGGCGTTCCCGATCACGACGCAGTAGCCGTGTGACCGGGCTTCGTCCTCGACCGCTCGCGCGATCTCGGCGAAGAACGGGTTCAGCAGGTCGCTGATGACCAGACCGAGGGTCTGGGTGCTGGTGGTCCTGAGGGATCGCGCCAGGGCGTTGGGCCGGTAGCCGAGCTCCTCGATCGCGGCGAGCACCCGCTCACGGGTCTCGGGCGTCGGCGCGGCGTGGCCGTTGAGCACGCGCGACACGGTGGCCGTGGAGACGCCTGCGTGCTGCGCGACGTCCTTCATGGTCGTCACGAGGGCGTAGTTAATCGATTACACACCTGTCCAGTCAAGCCGGGTGAGTAGGTGTACGGATGTCACCGGGCGTGTGCTGCCTCACCCTTGTCGTATGAACGGACAGGATCGCCTCGGGTACGAGCAGCGCCTCGCGTTGGAGCTCGCCGCGATCGGGCAGCGGCTGACCACGATCAGCGCGGAGATGCGCGAGCAGCACTCGGCCGTCGCCGTGGCAGAAGCCGAGGCACCGGCGCGGGCCGCGGAAGCACCGGCCGCGGAGGCCGTCGCGCCGCCCGCCGAGCCAGCCACCCCCGTTCCACCCCAGGCGCCCGCACCGGCCGCACCCCCGCCCTCGCCCAACCCCTGGTCACAGACCGCACAGCCGCAGTTCCCCCCGCCCCCCACCCAGTGGCCTCAGGGGCACGCGGGGACCCCACGTACCCCTGTGGGACACGCGGGGCCCCCGCGTGCCTTCCCGCAGCAGGGGCGGCCGCAGTGGCAGCAGGCGCCGGTGCCGCCGCGCGAGACGCTGTTCCAGAAGCTCAGCAAGGACGGCGCGGGCTCGAAGCTGCTGGCCTGGGTCGGTGGCGCGATCACCGTGCTCGGCCTGGTCATGCTGATGGTCCTCGCGATCCAGCGCGGCTGGCTCGGCCCGGTGCCGCGCGTGATCGGCGGCGCGGTGCTCAGCTCCGCGATGATCGGCATCGGCATGTGGCTGCACCGCAACCCGACCGGCCGCACCGGGGCGTTCGCGCTCGCGGCGACCGGCTTCGCGGGCCTCTACCTCGACGTCATCGCCGCCACCAGCCTGTACGGGTACCTGCCGCCGTTCGCGGGCCTGGTCGTCGGCCTGGTGGTCGCCGTCGCCGGTGTCGTGCTGGCGCTGCGGTGGGACTCGCAAACGCTCGCGGTGTGCGTCGTCGCAGCGTGCGCCGTCTGTTCGCCGATCATCACCGAGGGCTTCTCCGTGCTGCTGGTCGGCTTCCTGCTGGTGCTGAAGATGGCCAGCACGCCGGTCCAGATCAAGCGCAACTGGCCGGGTCTCGCGATCGCCGGCGGCTTCCCGCCGATCATCGCGTCGATGCTGGCCACCGCGAGCGCGATCCCCGCGGACTACGAGTGGACGGTCGTCGGCGTCGCGGCGGCCACGACCGCGGTGGGCATCGCGGTCGCCCTGATCACCGTCTGGAAGCGACCGGCGGACGTCGTCGCGATCGCACTGGTCGCCGGGTCTGCGCTGCCGTCGATGTTCGCCACCACGCTGCTGGACCGCACCGCCGGGTCGGTGCTGGTCGGAGCGGTGGCCGCAGTGCTGCTGGCGATCTGGATGGTGCCGGACCTGCCGCGGGCGTTCGCGACGGCGGCCGGTGCGACCGGCATGCTGGCGCTGTTCCAGACGACGGTGGTCGCGCTCGACGGCAACGTGCGCGCGGCGGTCGTGCTGGCCGAGGCGATCCTGCTGGCGTTCCTCGCCGCCCGCCTGGGCAAGAAGAGCGCGCTGGTCGGGTCGATCGCGTTCGGCGCGCTCGGGTTCCTGCTGGCCATCACGCAGGCGGTGCCGCTGCCGTGGCTGCTCGACGAGCCGCGCTACCGCCCGGCCGGTGTCGGCGACTACGCCGCGGGCATGGTGACGGCGCTGGTGCTGGCCGCGTTCGCGGTGGCCGTTCCGTGGGCGGCCAGGAAGATGCGGGTCCTGCGCGAGCCGGCGGAGAACCCGCTGCCGTGGATCGCGTCCGGGCTGGTGGTGCTCTACGGCGCGGCGGGCCTGGTGATCTGCGGCGCGCTGCTGGTGTCGCCGAACGAGACCGGGTTCCTGTTCGGGCACTCGATCGTCACCGTGTCCTGGACCGTCGCCGCACTGTTCCTGCTGGTCAAGGGCATCAACGTGACGGCGCTGCGGATCTGCGGGCTGGTGCTGGTCGCGGCAGCGGTGGCGAAGCTGCTGCTGTTCGACCTCTCGGCGCTGGACGGGTTCGCGCGGGTGCTGGCGTTCCTCGGTGCCGGTCTGGTGCTGCTCACCGCGGGCGCCCGCTACGCCAAACTGGTGGCGTCGCGGAAGACCCCCGAGCCGCACGAGCCCACTCCGGTGGCTCCGCGCTCCTGCTGATCGGGACGAACGCCGCCCGCGCCGCCGTCGCGGGCGGCGTTCGTACTACGACCAGGCGTAGATTCCCCTCGACGGAGTGACGCAGGTAGATCGAATAACCCCGAAGTGGTCCGATTCGGGCTATGGCAAAGCCACGCCTCGTGGCCGCGGTTCTGGCACTCTCAGCGGTCATCGCGGCGATGGGTGTCGAGCAGCAGCACGACCTCGTTCCGACCTCGTCCGGCACGTCGGCGCCACGCGCGTACGTGGTCGGCAGAACCGGTCTCGTCCAGGTCGTCGACACCGGCAGCGGTGCGGTTCTGGCCGAGGCCGACACGGCGGGCCGCGCGACGGGCGTGGCGGTGTCACCGGACGGTGAGCGCGTCTACGTGGTCAACGGCTGGTCCGGCGCGATCACCCAGGTCGACCCGCACACCGGCGCGGTGCGCGACCGGCTCTTCACCCAGGTCCAGCTCTCCCAGGCGGCGATGCGCCCGGACGGCCAGCGCCTGTACGTGAGCGCGAGCGGCAGCGTGGCCGTGGTGGACCCGCGGGAGTTCCGGCTGGTGGCCGCGATCAAGGTCGGCGGGCAGCCGCAGGGCCTCGCGGTCCACCCGAACAACAAGGTCCTCTACGTGGCGAACGCCCAGGACGGCACGATCAGCCTGGTCGACACCGCCGTCGCGTTCCAGACCTCGACCGTCTTCGTCGGCGGCCTGCCGCAGCACCTGGCGGTGTCACCGGACGGGTCGCGGCTCTACGTGAGCGGCATGCGGCTGGGGGAGAGGACGCCGGGCACGCTGACGGTGATCGACACGGCCACGAACCGGGTCGTCGGCTCGGCGGGCATCGGCACCGGGGCGGGCGGCGTCGCGGTGACCCCGGACGGTGCGACGGTCTACGTCGCGCTGCCGAAGGAGGGCTCGGTCGCGGTGGTCGACGCGGCGACCATGACCGTGCGGGAACGCCTGCCGATCAACGCGCCCGGTGTCGCCATCGCGCCAGGTGACCGGAGGGTCTTCCTCGCGACCGGGGCGACGACGACCGTGCTGGACAGCTCGAACGCGGTGCTCGCGACCTACCCCATGCGCACCACCGCGTTCGTGGAAACGACAGGGCCGCGCCAGTTCGACGCGGCCCTGATCGCTTTCGCTCCTGGTCAGCCGACCGCGGCCGGGACCTTGACCTCCTCGTCGAAGTCGTCCGCCGGCTCGTCGTGAAGCGCGAGGCGCTCCTGGATCCGCTTGAGGGGACCGGGCGCCCACCACGCGGCGTTGCCGAGCAGCTTCAGCACGGCGGGCACGAGCAGCATGCGGACCACGGTGGCGTCGAGTGCCAGCGCGAGGATCATGCCGACGCCGACGAACCGCATCATCGCGACCTGCGAGAACGCGAACGCGCCGGTGACGACGATCAGCAGCAGAGCGGCTGAGGTGATCACCCGGCCGGTCTTGGCGAGACCGGTCGTGACCGCCTCCTCGGTGGTGGCGCCGTTGCTGCGCGCCTCGACCATCCTGGACAGCAGGAAGACCTCGTAGTCGGTCGACAGGCCGAACACGATCGCCGCCATCAGCACGACGATGCCGGACTCGAGCGGCCCCGGCGTCACGCCGAGCAGGTCGGCGAAGTGGCCCTCCTGGAACACCCAGACCAGCACGCCGAAGGTCGCGGACAGCGACAGGGCGCTCATGACCACGGCCTTGAGCGGCAGCACGACCGAGCCGAACGCGAGGAACATCAGCACCAGCGTCGCGCCGACCAGCAGGGCGACCATCAGCGGCAGCCCGTCCTTGATGGCGTCGAGCGAGTCGCTGACCATGGCGGTGTTGCCGCCGACGAGCACCTCGGCGCCCTGCGGGGCCGGCAGCGCGCGGACGTCCTTCAGCGCCTGCTTCGACTCGTCGCTCAGCGCGTCCCGGTCGAGCCCCGCGGACACGGCGGTGACGCCGTTGCCCTGGCCGAGCGGCTGGAGGTCACCGATGCCGGAGACGTCCTTGACCCGGTCCAGGTACTGCTGGACGGCGGCCTGGTCCCCGCCCTTCACGACGACCTTGAGGCCGGTGCTGGAGAGCGCGGAGAAGTTCTCGTTGATGTTCTCGGTGGCCACGCGGACGGCGTTGCCCTCGGGCAGGACCTTCTCGGTGACCTGGCCGAACTGCACGCCGAGGAACGGCGCGCCGAGCGCGACGAGCACACCGATGATCGGCACGGCGACCAGCACGGGCCGCTTCATGACCTTGCCGCTGAGCGTGCGCCACCCGCGTTCGCTGGGCTCCTTCTTGCGCCACGGCATGGCGAGCTTGTCGACGCGGTGGCCGAGCACGCCCAGCAACGCGGGCAGCAGCGTGAGGGAGACGAGCGCGGCGATCGCGACCGCCGCGACACCGCCGTACGCGAGTGACTTCAGGAAGCCGTGCGGGAAGATCAGCAACCCGGCGAGGGCGATGACCAGCAGCGTCGCGCTGAACAGCACGGTGCGGCCGGCGCTCGCGACGGTGCGGCCGACGGCCTGTTCGGTCGTGCGCCCCTGCGCGAGCTCCTCGCGGAACCGGCCGACCATGAACAGGCCGTAGTCGATCGCCATGCCGAGGCCGAGCAGCGAGGCGACGTTGACCGCGAACGAGTTGACCTCGGTGTAGATGGCGACGACGTGCAGCACGCCGAGCGCTCCCATGATCGAGAGACCACCGACGACGACCGGCAGCGACGCGGCGACCAGGCCACCGAAGATGACCACCAGCAGGAGCAGGACCAGCGGCAACGAGAACATCTCTGCGCGCGTGAGGTCCGCCTGCGACATGTCGTTGATGGCCTTCTGGGTCGGCACGAGACCGCCGACCTGCTGGCTGAACCCGTCGATCGCGAGCCGCGGCTGGACGTCCTCGAACTGCTTGATCTGCTCGTTCGAGTCGCTGCTGCTCAGCGTGATGACGACGAGGGCCTGCTGCTGGTCGTCCGCAGGCACGGGCCCGACGACGCCCAGGACGTCCTCCTCGGGCAGTCCGGCGACGTGGTCGGCGACCTTCTTCAGTTCGAGCGGGTTCGCGAAGTCACCCCGGTAGATGACGATCACATCACCGTTCTTGCGCCCGAACGCCTCTTCAGCGACCTTGTCCGCACGCGCGGCCTCACTGCTCGGGGCCTCGTACCCACCCTGGCTGAGCTTGTCGAACACGCCCAGTCCCCACACGCCGCCGAGGACGGCGAGCAGTACGGTCGCGACCAGCACCACCCAACGCCGTCTGTGTGCGAGCGAGCCCCATTTCGCGAACATGGACGACGGCCTCCTGGGTAGTACCGTGAACACCCGAACCTTGTAAACACCGTTCACTGAAACCGTACGGGGCCGTGCACGGGGTCTACAACCCGATGGAGTGACATATGACCCAGGCCACTCGCCGAGACCGCCTTCGCGCAGAAACAGAGCGTGAGATTCGGCAGGCGGCCCGCGCCCTTTTGGTGGAACGCGGCCGTGACGCAGTGACCCTGCGTGCGATCGCACGCGAACTGGGCATCACCGCACCGGCGCTCTACCGCTACTACGACTCGCACGACGCGCTGCTGCGCCAGCTCTGCGACGACATCTGCCAGGACATGGGCGCCGCGCTGCACGCCGACCTGGCCGCGGAGACGTCCGACCAGGTGGACTGCCAGGTGCGGGCGGTGTGCCACAGCTTCCGCCGCTGGGCGCTGGCCCACCCGCAGGAGTTCGCGCTGGTCTTCGCCTCACCCCGCGACCCGCTCGGCGCCGACCAGTTCGGTTCGGTGTTCCTGCAGCTCGCCGGTGGGCTGATCGCGTCCAACCTGGGCGCCAAGCACGTGGACGACCCGGTGCCGAAGGCGCTGCACGAGGACCTGGCGCGGTTCCAGCAGGTCCTGATCGACGTGGTGGGGCAGCACGGCGTGACCGTCGGCGACGACGTGCTCAGCCTGGGCAAGATCTACTACGTGGTGCAGTCGTGGGTGCGGCTGTACGGGCACGTGGCGCTGGAGGTGTTCGGGCGCTTCCCGTTCGCGGTGAGCAACCCGGAGCCGATGTTCGACAGCATGATCGACCAGCTGCTCACGGACATCGGGTTCGACGAGGAGGAGGCCGCTGCTCAGTGAGCAACGGCCTCCTCGTCGACTGACGTCCTACAGGACGACGTTCACCAGGCGACCGGGGACGACGATCACCTTGCGCGGCTCGCCACCGGCGACCAGCTCGGCGATCTTCTCCTCGGCCAGCGCCGCCGCCTTGATCTCGTCCTGCGCGGCGGAGGCGGACACGACGACCCGCGAGCGGACCTTGCCGTTGACCTGGATCGGGTACTCGACCGTGTCCTCGACCAGGTACTGCTCGTCGGCCTTCGGGAACGGGCCGTGGGCCAGCGAGCCCTCGTGGCCCAGCTTCGTCCACAGTTCCTCGGCCACGTGCGGCGCCTGCGGTGCCAGCATCAGCACCATCGGCTCCGCCAGGGCGCGCGGGGTGCCCGCCGAGTAGTGCTTGGTGACGAAGTTGTTCAGCTCGATCAGCTTCGCGCCCGCCGTGTTGTAGCGCAGGTTCGCGTAGTCGTCGTGCACGCCGGCGATCGTCTTGTGCAGCAGCCGCAGCGCCTCGGCGGACGGCTCCTCGTCGGTGACGCGCAGCGAGCCGTCGGTCTCGTCGACCAGGTTGCGCCACAGGCGCTGCAGGAACCGCTGCGCACCGACGACGTCCTTGGTCGCCCACGGGCGGGAGACGTCCATCGGACCCATGGACATCTCGTAGAACCGGAACGTGTCGGCGCCGTACGTCTCGCACATCTCGTCCGGCGTGACGACGTTGTTCAGGCTCTTGCCCATCTTCCCGTACTCGCGGAAGACCTCTTCGCCGTTGTAGAAGAACTTCCCGCCGTCCTCGACCACCTGGGTCGCGGGCACGTACGTGCCGCGGGCGTCGGTCCACGCGTACGCCTGGATGTAGCCCTGGTTGAACAGGCGGCGGTACGGCTCGTCGCTCGACAGGTGCCCCAGGTCGAACAGGACCTTCTGCCAGAAGCGCGAGTACAGCAGGTGCAGCACCGCGTGCTCGACACCGCCGATGTACAGGTCGACGCCGCCGGGGTCGTTCGCGCCGTGCTCGGCGGTGCGCGGGCCCAGCCAGTACCGCTCGTTCTCCGGGTTGACGAACCGCTCGGTCTCGACCGGGTCGACGTAGCGCAGCTGGTACCAGCACGAACCCGCCCAGTTCGGCATGGTGTTCGTGTCGCGGCGGTAGGTCTTCAGCCCGTCGCCCAGGTCCAGTTCGACCGTCGTCCACTCACCGGCGCGCGACAGCGGCGGCGACGGGACGGTGTCCGCGTCCTCCGGGTCGAACGTGCGGGGGGAGTAGTCGTCGACGTCGGGCAGCTCGATCGGCAGCATCGACTCGGGCAGCGGGATCGCGGTGCCGTCCTCGTCGTAGACCACCGGGAACGGCTCGCCCCAGTAGCGCTGGCGGCTGAACAGCCAGTCGCGCAGCTTGAACTGGACGGTGCCGCGGCCGTGGCCGTGCTCCTCCAGCCAGCCGATGATCGTCTTCTTGGCCTCGTCGACCAGCATCCCGTCCAGGAACCCGGAGTTGATCGCGGGACCCTCGCCGGTGAACGCCTCGCCCTCGAAGCCCTCGGACGGCTGGACCGTGCGGATGATCGGCAGGTCGAACTTCTTCGCGAAGTCCCAGTCGCGCTGGTCCTGACCGGGCACGGCCATGATCGCGCCGGTGCCGTAGCCCATCAGCACGTAGTCGGCGACGTAGACGGGGAGCTCCGCGCCGTTCACCGGGTTCGTGGCGTACGCCCCGGTGAAGACGCCGGTCTTCTCCTTGTTCTCCTGGCGGTCCAGCTCGGACTTCAGGGACGCCGCGCGCCGGTACGCGGCGATGTCTGCCACGCGATCGGGCGCCGCAATCTGGTCCACCAGCTCGTGTTCCGGTGCCAGGACCACGTAGGTCGCGCCGAACAACGTGTCCGGACGGGTCGTGAAGACCTCAATGCTCTCGCTTCCCACCGCAAATCGGACTCGGGCACCGTGCGAGCGCCCAATCCAGTTGCGCTGCATGGCCTTGACCTTGTCCGGCCACTCCAGCCGGTCCAGGTCGTCGATCAGCCGGTCCGAGTACGCGGTGATGCGCATCATCCACTGGCGCAGGTTTTTCCTGAACACCGGGAAGTTGCCACGCTCACTGCGACCGTCCGCGGTGACCTCTTCGTTCGCCAGCACAGTACCCAGTCCCGGGCACCAGTTGACGGGCGCCTCCGACAAGTACGCCAGCCGGAAATCGCCCAAGATCCTTTGCTGGTCGGCAAAAGACAGCTCAGACCACGTGCGACCGTCCGGAGTGGGACGCTCGCCGGACTCGAACCGGGCGACCAGCTCGGTGATCGGACGGGCCTTGCCCGCGTCGGCGTCGTACCAGGAGTTGAAGATCTGCAGGAAGATCCACTGGGTCCACTTGTAGTAACCCGGGTCGATCGTCGCGATGCGGCGGCGCTCGTCGTGGCCCAGCCCCAGCCTGCGGATCTGCCGCAGGTAGGTGTTCATGTTGTCTTCGGTGGTCTTGCGCGGGTGCTGCCCGGTCTTCACCGCGTACTGCTCGGCCGGCAGCCCGAAGGCGTCGAAGCCCATCGTGTGCAGCACGTTCCGGCCGTTCATGCGGTGGTAGCGCGCGAACACGTCCGTGCCGATGAAGCCCAGCGGGTGGCCGACGTGCAGGCCGGAACCGCTCGGGTACGGGAACATGTCCTGCACGAACAGCTTGTCGTCCGGGACGTCACCCTTGAGCGCGCCCACGGGGTTCGGCGCGTGGTAGGTGCCGTGTTCCTCCCAGTACCGCTGCCACCGCTCCTCGATCCGGTTCGCCAGCTCCGCGGTGTAGCGGTAGGCGGGGATCTCCGCCGCGTCCGTGCTCATCTCAACGTCCCTCTCACCATCGATCCTGCCCCTGACATGACGAAACCCCCCAGCCCAGATGGGCATGGAGGGCTGCCGCGCCGACCGTCTTGCGATCAGGTCGTCGCGGCTAGATAAGGAGCAGGCGGGCCGTGCTCATGCCGTCAACGGTATCAGCGCACCGCAAGCGACCCGAACCGGGCGGTGTCGTGCGGCACACCGGGCCGGGGTGACTTTCCGGTGAACGCGGCGCAGCACCTACCCTCATGGGGTGAACATCGTGCTGTCGGTCGTCCTGGGTGTGCTCGGCGTCGCTCTCGGCGCCGTCGGTCTGCTCGGTCTGCAGGGCAAGCTGCGGCGCAACCGCTTCGTCGGGGTGCGCACGGCGGCGGCGCTGCGGGACGAGGAGACGTTCGCGCTGGCCAACCGCGTCGCCGGGGTGCCGAACGTCGCGGCCGGCCTCGTGGCCGTCGTGTCGGGCGCCGTCTCGTTCGCGCTGCCCGACCTGGCCGTCACGGCCGGGGTCATCGGCCTGGTCGGCGCGCTCGGCATCGCCGTCGCCGGTGGCGTGCTGGGGCACCGCGCGGCCGAGGCGCTGCCGGAGCCGGTCAAGCCCAAGGGTTGCGGCGGCTGCGCCTGCGGTGGTGGCGGCTGCTCGCCGCTCGCCGGTCTCTGAGCCACCCGAGCCGTGCGCGGCTCGGACGTTTCACGTGAATCAGTTGAGGCGGACGTCGGTCGGGTAGGTCGACAGGAGCGCGAGCGGCATGCCCTGCCGGCGCAGCACCCGGCCCCACAGGTCGACGTTCGCCCCGGCCAGCACGTCGTCGGCCAGGCCAGTGACGACCATCCAGTCGCCGCGCTCGATCTCGCCGGCCAGCTGGCCCTCGCCCCAGCCCGAGTACCCCGCGAACACCCGCAGGCCGCGGACCAGCGGCAGCAGGCTCTCCGGGTCGGCGTCGAGGTCGACCAGCGCCACCGGGCCCTGCACGCCGACCAGGCCCTCGACCTCCTCGGGGTCGGTACCGGCCTTCAGCGCCGCCAGGCACAGCGCCGTCTTCTGCTCGACCGGACCGCCGATGTGGATGCACTGCGGGCGGGTGACGTGCGGGCCCCACGGCGGCAGCACGTCGAGGACGGCCACCTCGGAGGGGCGGTTCAGCACGACGCCGAGGGTTCCCTCTGGGCGTTGGTCGATGATGTAGACGACCGTGCGCGTGAAGTTCGGGTCGGTCAGGCTCGGGGCGGCAACCAACAGGGAGCCAGCTTCGACCTCGGCATCGGGACGCACGTCACCATGAAATCATCCGTGATCGCCGGAACAACTCAGGGCCGCGCCCCGTTAGACTTAACTGTCGGATGTCTTTGTGTCCCCCGGGCTCAACAGACAACCGCCTTCGCGGAATACCGTACGGCTGGAGCCGCGTAGTGCACCGCGCCGTGAGGCGACCTGGCATCCGATCCAGGGGAGCCGGACCGTGAGGTCCGGCTTTCGTGGTTTCCGGGCAGGCGAGCATAGAGTGCAGGCGTGACAACGGCTGCGGAGCGGAAGCACCACTGGGGCTCGCGCCGGTTCCTCGGCATCCCGGCGTACCGCAGGCTCCTGGCCACCCGGCTCGCCTCGCAGTGGGGTGACGGGCTCTTCCAGGCGGGCCTCGCCGGAGCTGTGCTGTTCAACCCGGAGCGGCAGGCCCACCCGGCCGAGATCGCCGCCGGGTTCGCCGTGCTCCTGCTGCCGTACTCGTTCATCGGACCGTTCGCCGGTGCCCTGCTGGACCGGTGGGACCGCAGGCGGGTCGTCCTCGTCGCGAACCTGCTGCGCGCCGCGTTCGTGCTGTTCACGGCCGTCGCGGTCGGCATGGGGCTGTCCGGGCTGCCGCTGTACGTCTTCGCGCTCATCGTCATGGGCATCGGCCGGTTCGTCGGGTCGGGGCTCAGCGCGGCGCTGCCGCACGTCGTGCCGGCGGACCACCTGGTCGAGGCGAACGCGCTGGCCGCGACCGCGGGTGCGGTCATGTCGGTGGTCGGCGCGGCCAGTGCGATCGCGTTCCGCGCGGTGCTCGGCGCCGGTGACGGCGGGTCGGGGTGGACCACCAGCATCGCCGCGGCCGGCATGCTGCTCAGCGCGTTCATCGCCAGCCGGTTCAAGGCGGGCGCGCTCGGGCCGGACGAGGTCGACGAGCCGCACAACGCGGTCAAGGCCGTCGCCCGCGGTCTGCTGGACGGCGCGAAGGCCACCCTGCGCACGCCGAGCGTCACGGCCAGCCTCGCCGCGCTGCTGGCGCACCGGGCCGCGTTCGGCGTGAACCTCATCATCACGCTGCTGCTGATGCGCTACGCCCTGGAGGACGTCGGCATCCTCAAGGCCGGCATCGGCGGGCTCGGCGAGGTCGCCATCGCCGGTGGCGCGGGCATCCTGCTCGCCGGCGTCCTCACCGACCGGATCGTCAACCGGTTCGGCATCAAGCGCACGATCTGCGGCACGCTCGTGCTGACCGCGGTGGCCCAGCTCGCGCTCGGGTTGCCGATGACGCTGCCGTCGATCCTCGCGGCCAGCTTCTTCCTCATCTTCGCCGGTCAGGTCGTCAAGCTGTGCGTGGACACCGCGGTGCAGCACGACGTCGGCGACGAGGTGCGCGGCAGGGTGTTCGCCCTCTACGACACCCTGTTCAACGTCATGCAGGTCACCGCGGTGTCCCTCACGGCGACGGTGATCCCCCTGGACGGGCGCTCGCCCGCTCTCATCGTCACCGCCGCCGGTCTCTACCTGGCCGGTCTGGGCGCCTACCTGCTCCTGCTAGCGCGGAAACGGCAGGCGCAGCATGCCGCTCTCGTGCGCGAAGACGACAGCAGCCACCCGATCGGGTAGGTCGAGCCGCCGCAGGATGTCGGCGACCTCGTCGGCCACCCGCTGGTGCCCGAGACCGAGCACGCGCGCGATCTCGTGGTCGGCGTGACCGCGTGCGAGACAGCGCAGCACGGCCCGCTGGTCGTCGGTCAGCTCGTCCAGGTCGTGCACGACCGGACCAGCGGAAAGTCCCCAAGTGAACATCTGCATCACCCCCATGAGCAGTACCCATGGTGCCGTGGCGCGCTGTCAGTTCGCTAACGCGGGGATTTCATGCGCTCACGATGGGTCACCCGTTTGGTGGCGTAAGACCCTGGTCGCGGGCCCAGTCGAGCAACGCGGCCTCGGCCTCGTCGCGGTCCAGCGGCCCCCGGTCCAGGCGCAGCTCCTTGAGGAACTTCCACGCGGCACCGACCTGCGGCCCCGGCGGCAGGCCGAGCAGCTTCATGATCTCGTTGCCGTCGAGGTCCGGCCGCACGCGCGCAAGGTCCTCCTCGGCCGCAATGCGCGCGATGCGTTCTTCGAGGGAGTCGTACGTCCGCTGCAGCTGGTTCGCCTTGCGCTTGTTGCGCGTCGTGCAGTCGGCGCGGACGAGCTTGTGCAACCGCGTCAGCAGGTCGCCGGCGTCCGTCACGTACCGGCGCACGGCCGAGTCGGTCCACTCGCCGTTGCCGTAGCCGTGGAACCGCAGGTGCAGGTAGACGAGCTTCGCGACGTCCTCGGTGATCTCCTTCGAGTACCGCAACGCCCGCAAGCGCTTGCGGACCATCTTCGCGCCCACGACCTCGTGGTGGTGGAACGAGACGCCGCCGCCGGACTCGAACTTCCGCGTGGCCGGCTTGCCGATGTCGTGCAGCAGCGCCGCGATGCGCAGCACCAGGTCAGGTGACTGATCGACATCTTCGAGATCGATCGCCTGTTCCAGCACAACCAGCGAGTGGTCGAAGACGTCCTTGTGCTGATGGTGTTCGTCGATTTCCAGCTTCATGGCCGTGAGCTCCGGCAGGACGATGTCCGCCAGGCCGGTCTCGACCATGAGCTCGATGCCGCGGCGGGGGTGCGCCCCGCACAGGAGCTTCGAGAGCTCCACCTGCACGCGCTCCGGTGTGATGCGGGCGAGCTGGCCTGCCATCGACCGCATCGCCTCCACCACCCGCGGCGCCGCGGTGAAGCCCAGCTGGGAGACGAACCGCGCCGCGCGCAGCATCCGCAGCGGGTCGTCGCCGAACGACTCCTGCGGGGTCGCCGGCGTGTCCAGCACCCCCTCGCGCGCGGCGGCCAGGCCACCGGTCGGGTCGACGAACTGCCGGGCGGCCACGTCGAACGCCATGGCGTTGACCGTGAAGTCGCGGCGGACCAGGTCGCCGTCGACGGAGTCGCCGAACGTGACCTCGGGGTTGCGGGTGACGCCGTCGTAGACGTCCGCGCGGAAGGTCGTGATCTCGATGATCTCGCCCTGCTTGGACGCGCCGACCGTGCCGAACGCGATCCCGGTGTCCCACTGGGCGTCGGACCAGCCGGTGAGGATCTTCTGGATCTCGGCGGGGCGCGCGTCCGTGGTGAAGTCGAAGTCGTTCGTCCGGCGACCCAGGACGGCGTCGCGCACACTGCCGCCGACGAGGTAGAGGCGCTTGCCGGCGGTCGCGAACCGCTCGGCGAGCTCGGCGACGACTGGTGTGATGGTGGGCTCTTCCACCACCGCATTCTGCTGGAGCGGTCGAGACACGAGAAACCAGCGTACTCAACGATCGTAAGTACGATCGGCCGTATGCCCCCGTCAGCCGCTCGATCCGGAGGTGCCACGCCGGGGCGCCGGAAGCGGCGCCGGGGCCGGCGGCTCAAGACCGTCGACGAGACGTCGGCGGGCGGCCTGGTGCTCGACGGCGAGCAGCGGGCGGCGGTGATCGGCAGACTTGACCGGCGCGGCCGGTTGCTGTGGTCTTTGCCGAAGGGTCACATCGAGGCGGGCGAGACCGCGGAACAGACCGCGGTGCGCGAGGTCGCCGAGGAGACCGGTATTCATAGCAGGGTCCTGCGCCCGCTGGGGTCGATCGACTACTGGTTCGTCGCGGACGACCGCAGGGTGCACAAGACCGTTCACCACTTCCTCCTCGAAGCGACGGGGGGAGAGCTTTCCGACGAAGACGTGGAGGTCACCGAGGTGGCGTGGGTGCCACTCGGCGAACTGGACGAGCGACTCGCGCATGCCGACGAGCGCCGACTGGTCCGCCGAGCCGCCGAACTGCTCTCCGGCCGCCCCCGTGAAGGGGCCGAGTCGGCGTGAGCGTCAGGAAGCTCCTCTGCACAGCTGCCGTCGGCGCCTTCCTGCTGACAGCGACACCCCCGGTGCTCGCGGTCGAGCAGCAGGACGAACCCGAGCAGGTCAACGCGCTGCCGTTCGCGCCGGCGCCCGCCACCCAGGTGTGGGCGACCAGGCCGCTGTCCTCGCAGCCGGGCCAGCAGCAGCCGCCGCAGTTCGTGCGCATGGACATCGCGCAGCTGACCCCGCGGTTCGTCACCGGCGACTCGCCGGACAAGATCACGATCAGCGGCCGGGTCGTCAACGTCGGCGACCGCAAGGTGTCCGACATCGTGCTGCGCCTGGAGCGCGGTGAGCCGCTCGGCACCGAGGACGACCTGCGCAAGGCGTTGCGCGAGCCGGCGGCCGCCGAGTTCGTCCAGCCCAGGTTCACCGAGGTCGCCGACGAGCTCCAGCCGGGCCAGCAGCGCGACTTCACGCTCGAGGTGCCGTTGCGCGGTTCCGCGCCCACCTCGCTCGGCATCGAGGAGCCGGGCATCTACCCGGTCCTCGCCAACATCAACGGCAAGCCGGACTACGGCGGCACGGCGCGGCTGGCCGCGTTGTCGACGCTGCTGCCGGTGCTCGGCGTGCCCGGCGGCGGCACGAAGACCAAGGCGGGGGACCCCGCGAAGCTGACCATGCTGTGGCCGATCGCGGACAAGCCCAGGCTGGCCCGGTTGGGCGGCGAGGGCGACTCCGAGCTGGTCGACGACGAGCTGGCGCTGTCGCTGTCGGTCAACGGCCGGCTGTACGGCCTGCTGCAGGCCTACGAGCAGGCCGTGTCGTCGATGAGCACCTCGCTGTGCCTGGCCGTCGACCCCGACCTGCTGCGCACCGTCGAGGCGATGACGACCGGCTACCGGATTCGCGGTGGCGCCGAGGGCAGGGGCCGGGCGGAGGCCCAGCTGTGGCTCGACCGGCTCAAGCGCGCGGTCGCCGGCCGGTGCGTCGTGGCCATGCCGGACGCCGACGCCGACCTCGTGGCGCTCACCAAGGCCAAGCTCGGCGACATGCGCACGCTCGCGCTCAGCGGCGGCGTGAACGAGGTCAGGCGAATCCTCGCCGTCCAGCCGCTGCCCGAGCTGGTGTGGCCCGAGGACGGCCTGCTCGACCAGGCGACGTTCGACGAGCTGGGCTCGGGGCAGGACCACCCCTCTGACGAGGACCTCGACTACAACGGCATGAAGTCCGTGCTGCTCGCGCCGTCCGCCGTCGCCGACGCGCCCGGCACCGCCCCCGTCCGGCTGCTCTCCGTGGACCGCCCGGTCACCGCGGTGCGGATCGACTCGATGGTGTCCGACGCACTGCAGGGCGGCGAGTCCCGCCCGCGCACGCTGTCCGGGGTCACGACGCCGGTGGAGAGCCAGCCGGTGTCCGTGCAGAACGCACTGGCCGCGCTCGCGTTCCGGGCCGGGTGGCAGGGCGACGGCCGCACCGTGCTGGTGACGCCGCCGCGCCGGTGGAACGCGCCGCTGTCGGAGATGAACGAGCTCCTGTCGGCGGCCCAGCGCCTGGTCACGGCCGGCTACGCGACCCAGGTCGGGCTGGAGGAGCTGGTCAGGGCCAAGCCGGAGGCGTCCGGAGCCAAGCTCACCTATCCGGCGGAGGCCGGCGCGCGGGAGATCCCCGCCTCGATCGCCGACTCGGTCGCGAGCCAGAACCTCGCGCTCGCCGGTCTGGTGAAGTCGATGCAGCAGGAGGACCGCGAGCACGCCGCTCCCGCCGACCTGGCCGGCCCGCTGCGCCTGGGCCAGCTGCGGGCGATGTCGAGCGCGTGGCGCGGTGACGAGAACGGCGCGCGCACCGCGGCGTACATCAGCGACAGCGAGATCAACCGGCTGTCCGGCCTCGTGAGCGTCACGCCGCCGAACAGCTCGATCCTGCTCGGCTCCGGTGACAGCCCCATCCCCGTCACCATCACGAACAAGCTCGACGTCCGCGTGACCGTGCGGATCGTGCTCGCCGAGACGCCCGGCATCCGCGCCAAGGAGCTCGCTGACCAGGTGCTGCCCGCCCGCGGCGAGCGGGTCGTGCGGGTGCCGGTCGAGGTGCTGCGCTCCGGCCGGTTCCCGGTCAACGTCCGGCTGACCACTCCCGACGGCGTCGCTCTGGGTGACACTGTCAAGCTGGAGGTGTCGTCGTCCGCCTACGGCACCACCACGGTGATCGTCACCGTGGTGGCCGCGATCGCGCTCGTCCTGCTCTCGGGACGGCGGATCATCAGGCGGGTCCGGGCTCGCAACGGCGAGAACGGCGACGACGCACCGTCCATCGAGAACGTGACACCGGAGAAGTCGAGCGCGTGAGCGAGTCAGCCACGACCACCGAGCCAGGGCAGCAGAAGCAGGCACCCTCGGTAGCCAGGGCCAGCGGCTCCATGGCGATCGCCACGATCGTCAGCCGCATCACCGGCCTGCTGTCGAAGGTCCTGCTGGTGTCGGCGCTCGGCGTCACCACCCTCAACGATTCGTACCAGGCGGCCTCCACGCTGCCGACCATGATCAACGAGCTGCTCCTGGGCGGCATCCTGACCAGCGTGGCGATCCCGCTGCTGGTCAGGGCCGAGAAGGAGGACGGCGACGGCGGTGAGTCGTACGCCCAGTGGTTGATCAGCATGGGCATGGCGGTCCTCGCCGTCGGCACGGTGGTCGCGGTGGCGTGCGCGCCGTTGCTGACCAAGCTCTTCATCGCCGACTCGCCCACCGCGAACCCGGCGCTGGTCACCGCGTTCGCCTACCTGGTGCTGCCGGGGATCATCTTCTACGGGCTGACCGCGCTGCTCAGCGCGGTGCTGAACGCCCGCCACGTGTTCGGCCTGCCCACCTGGGCGCCGGTGCTGAACAACGTCGTCGTGATCGGGGTGCTGGGCGTCTACTGGATGCTGCCCGGCGAGCTCTCGCTCAACCCGGTGCGCATGACCGACGTCCACCTGCTCGTGCTCGGCCTGGGCACCGCCCTCGGCGTCGCGGTGCAGGCCCTGGTGCTGGTGCCGGCGCTGCGCAGGACCGGCTTCCGGTTCAAGTGGCGGTTCGGCTGGGACGCCCGGCTGTCCGAGTTCGGCAACCTGGCGTTCTGGGTGATGCTCTACGTCGGCCTCGGTCTCGCCAGCATGACCGTGCTGACCAAGGTGGCGACGCACAGCGACGGTGCGCTGGGTGCCTACAACTACCAGTGGCTGATCGCGCAGGTGCCGTACGGCGTGCTCGGCGTTTCGCTGCTCACGGCGTTGATGCCGAGGATGAGCCGGGCGGCCGCGCACGGCGACAACGAGCAGATCGTGCGGGACCTGCTGTTCGGCAACCGCATGTCGGCGATCCTGCTGATGCCGTTCAGCGTGCTGATGACGGTCTCCGGTGTCGCGATCGGCCTCGCCGCGTTCGGCCACGGCAGGTCGGGCGTCGACGGCGGCACGATGATCGGCCTGGCGCTGGCGCTGTCGGCGTTCGGACTCGTGCCCTACGCGGTGACGTTGCTGCAGCTGCGCGTCTTCTACGCGATGAAGGACGCCCGCACGCCGACGTTGCTCCAGGCGTTGATCGTGGCGGTCCGGATCGGGTTGCTCTACTTCTTCCTCGCCGTGTCCGAGCCGCAGCAGCTCGCCGTCGGTGTGTCACTCGCCATGTCGCTCAGCTTCGTCTTCGGCGCCGTGGCCGGTCAGGTGTGGTTGCGGGTCCGGCTGGGCCGGCTGCGCACCGGGTTCACGATCTGGACGATCTGCCTGACCGTGGTCGCATCGGCCATCGCCTTCGCGGTGGCCAAGGGCGTGAACGCGCTGGTCCTGGGCGCGTTCGGGTCGATCCACCCGGTTGCCGCCGGATGGGTCGAGACCATCCTGGTGACGGTGATCGGCCTGCCGCTCGCGTTCGGTCTGCTGGCCGCGTTCCGGGTGCCGGAGATGAAGCCGGCGATCGACAAGATCAACCGTTTGGTGCGGCGCCGATGACTCCAGTCCGTGAGCGTCTTCCCGTAGCCTGGTGCCCGTGAGTAGCGGAGTCCACGCCGCCCTGGTCCCCGGCGGTGTCATCGGCAACGGCCGGTACCGGCTGCTCGCGCAATCCGGCTCCGACGCCAGATCCAACGCGGAGCTGTGGCGTGGCCGCGACGGTCAGCTCAACCGGGACGTGGCGCTGACCATCCTGCTCGGCGACCTCGCGGACAACGAGGCCGCCGCCCGTGCCCGCCGGACGGTCGAACGCGCGATGCACGCCGCGTCGTTCACGCACCCCGGTGTGTCGCGGGTGATCGACGTGCTGACGCCGGGCACCGGCATCCGGCCGGACGAGGGCATCCTCGGCATGGTCGTGGCCGAGTGGACCCAGGGCACCGACCTCATGGACCTGATCGCGGAGGGTCCGCTGCCCGCGGGTGCCGCGACCAGGCTGCTGGAACCGCTGGGCGCCGCCATCGAGGGCGCGCACCACGCCGGTCTCGTGCTGGGCGCCGACCACCCGCAGCGCATCCGGGTCACCTCGGACGGCCGCCTGCGCCTCGCGTTCCCCGGTCCGCGACCGGACGCCATCGCGCGTGACGACGTCAAGGGCCTCGGCGCGATCCTGTACCTGCTGCTCACGGGCCGGTGGGCGCTGCCGGGCGGGCCAGCCGACGTGCCGCTCGCCCCGACCGGTCCCGACGGCACCGTGATCGCCCCCAACGCGCTGCACCCGTACCTGCCCCACGAGCTGTCCTCGGTCGCGGTGCGCTCGCTTGAGGACACGTCGGTGGGCGGCATCCGCACGTCCGCGGCGATCCTCCAGGTGCTCGACCAGATCGCGGCGGAGGAGGCCGAGACCTCGCTGATCCCAGCCGTGGGCACGACCTCCTCGTCCAAGGACGACGAGGTCGTGTGGACGACCCAGCGCCCGGTGCAGGACAAGCAGCAGAAGAAGAAGCTGTGGATCAGCGTCGGTGTGCTCGCGGCCGCGACGGTCGCCGTCATCGTGTGGCTGAGCATGCAGATCGTCGGGTTCTTCAGCGACGAGCCGACCAAGGGCGGCGGCCCGACGGTGGTGGTCAACCAGCCGGGCACGAACGGCCAGACCGCCGAGGCGCCGAAACCCGCGGGACCGGTGCAGCCGGGCCGGATCGGCGTCTACGACGTGACGAACCAGCCGGACAGCGCGAACCAGGCGAGCCGCGCGGTCGACAACAACGCGAGCACGTTCTGGCGGACGGACAACTACTTCCAGCAGTTCCCCGCGCTGAAGCCGGGCATCGGGCTGATGGGGTCGTTCGCGGAGCCGGTGCGGCTGGCGTCGATCACGATCACCTCGCCGAGCGAGAAGACCCACGTGCAGATCCGGGTGGCGTCGTCGCAGGACGCGCCGCTGGAGGAAACGAAGATCATCGGCGAGGGCGACCTGTCCAACGGGCAGACCCAGATCCAGCTGGCCGAGCACGAACCTGCCGCGCACGTGCTGATCTGGATCACTCAGCTCTCCAGCCCCGGCGCCGGCAAGAACCAGTCGGAGATCCGCGAGATCCTCTACACCCGCGCTCAGTGAGTGCACGCGGGGAGCTTTCGTACTCTCCTGGCGCACGAAGGGTCCCCGCGTGCGATCAGCGGTGATCCCGGGCAGATCGGCTGTGACCAGCCTCGCTATCCTCGGGCCGTGACCGCCGCAGCCAGCTCGGACGCCGACCTCATCTCGGCCCACGCCGCAGGTGACCCCTACGCGTTCTCGGAGTTGGTGAAACGGCACCGCGACCGGATGTGGGCGGTGGCGCTGCGCACGCTGCGCGACCCGGAGGAGGCCGCGGACGCGCTCCAGGAGGCGTTCATCTCGGCCTTCCGGGCGGCGTCGTCGTTCCGCGCGGAGTCACAGGTCACCACCTGGCTGCACCGGATCGTGGTGAACGCGTGCCTCGACCGGATGAGACGGCGACAAACAAGACCCACGGTGCCGCTGCCCGAGGCCGGTCCCGGCGAGCCCGTCGCACCCCGTGACGCGATGAGCGACCGCGAGACCAGCCTGATCGTGCAGAAAGCGCTGATGGAGCTGCCGGAGGAGCAGCGCGCCCCCATCGTGCTGGTCGACGTCGAGGGCTACTCCGTCGCGGAGACGGCGAAGCTGCTCGGCATCGCGGAGGGCACGGTGAAGAGCCGGTGTGCGCGAGGTCGCGCCAAGCTCGCCAAAGTTCTCGGGCACCTCAGGAACCGAGTCGCAGATGCGAACGTCCCAGCTGACGGTGTGAATGTGCAAGAGCAACGTCAGTGGGAGGGCCGATGACCGGCATGGAGCGCGTGCCGATGGGTCCGCCGTGGTCGGTTGACCTCATCGCGGACCTGCACGCGGGCGTGCTGCCCCCTGAGGTCGCCGCACAGCTGCGCCCGCGCGTCGAGGCGGACCAGGAGGCCCGCGAGATCCTCGACGCGCTGGACGCGACGCTGGCGGACCTGGAGGCGTTGCCCCCGATCCCGATGCCCGACCACGTGGCGGCGCGGATCGACGCGGCGCTCGCCGCGGAGGCCAGGCCGGTCGCACCCGTCGTGTCGCTCGACGAGGCCCGCAAGAGGCGCAACCGCAGGATGGGCCTGGGCGGCGGGGTGCTGGTCGCGGCCGCTGCCGCGTTCGGCATCGTCTTCGCGATGTCGCCCGGCGGTGACCAGGCGAACAACCCGCCCGCCGCGCAGCAGACCAAGCCCACGACGACCACGAACCCCGCGGCTGAACCGCCGCTGGCCGTGAAGGAGTCCGAGCTGGGCGCCGCGGTCGGTGACGTGCTCAAGGCGCAGAACTACGGCCCGCTGGAGACCCAGGACCGCCTGGCCGGCTGCCTGCAGGGCGGTGGCATCGCCAGCTCGGCGAAGCCGCTGGGGATCAGCCCGATCACGCTCGACGGCAGGAACGCGGTGATGGCCGTCCTGCCCGCAGGGCTGGGCCAGTACCGGCTGGTCGTGCTGGACCCCGACACCTGCGGACCGGACAAGCCGGAGGGCGTTCTGGCGAACACCACCATCGGCCAGAGGTAGCGACGGGATCGATCACGGAGGTGGTCGCTCAGATCACGGAATTAGCTGCACCTACGATCCGTTGAGCCAGTCAGACGACGAGATCGAGGAGTTGCCGGGACCGTGAGCGTGCGCAACGTGATCATCATCGGATCGGGGCCTGCGGGCTACACCGCGGCGGTCTACGCCGCACGCGCGCAGCTCGAGCCCCTGGTCTTCGAGGGCTCGCAGTACGGCGGCGCCCTCATGACGACGACCGAGGTCGAGAACTACCCCGGCTTCCGCGACGGCATCATGGGCCCCGAGCTCATGGAGCAGATGCGCGAGCAGGCGACCCGCTTCGGCGCCGAGCTGCGGGCCGAGGACGTCGAGTCGGTCGAGCTGACCGGCGAGGTCAAGAAGGTCGTCGCGAACGGCGTCACCTACGAGGCCAAGGCCGTCATCCTCGCGATGGGCGCCGCGGCCCGCTACCTGAACATCCCCGGCGAACAGGAGCTGCTCGGCCGCGGTGTGTCGGCCTGTGCCACCTGCGACGGGTTCTTCTTCCGCGACCACGACATCGCGGTCGTCGGCGGCGGTGACACGGCGATGGAGGAGGCCACCTTCCTCACCCGCTTCGCCAAGTCGGTGACGGTCATCCACCGCCGCGAGGAGTTCCGCGCCTCCAAGGTCATGCTGGAGCGCGCCCGCGCCAACGAGAAGATCAAGTGGCAGCTGAACACCCAGGTCACCGACGTGCTGGGTGACGGCACCGTGTCGTCCATCAAGGTCAGGGACACGCAGACCGGCGCCGAGTCCGAGCTGCCAGTGACCGGCTTCTTCCTGGCGATCGGCCACGACCCGCGCTCGGCGCTGGTCAAGGGCCAGGTCGACCTGGACGAGGAGGGCTACGTCCTGACCAAGGGCAAGACCTCCTACACGAACCTGGACGGCGTGTTCGCGGCCGGCGACCTCGTCGACCACGAGTACCGCCAGGCGATCACCGCCGCCGGCTCCGGCTGCAGCGCCGCGATCGACGCGGAGCGGTGGCTGGCCGAGCACGGCGAGGAGCACGCCGAGATCGCCGCGGAGGCGGTCGGCGGCGGCTACGGCAAGAGCAGCTGAAGTTCCTCTGCACGGACCTTCTGACTTCGGAACTAGGGAGAGAACCATGGCAGGCGCCACCGTCACGGTGACCGACAAGTCGTTCGCGGACGACGTGCTGACCAGCGAGAAGCCCGTGCTGGTCGACTTCTGGGCGACCTGGTGCGGCCCGTGCAAGATGGTTGCGCCGGTGCTGGAGGAGATCGCCGCCGAGCACGGCGAGAAGCTCACCATCGCCAAGGTCGACATCGACGCCAACCCGTCGATCGCCCGCGACTACCAGATCATGTCCGTGCCGACGCTGATCCTGTTCCAGGGCGGCCGTCCGGTGAAGCAGATCGTCGGCGCGAAGCCCAAGGCCGCGCTGCTGAACGACCTGGCCGACGTGATCGGCTGACGACCGACGTGGTTGGCTGATCACGCAGTCAGCCACTCGCGTGCAACGTGCAACGTGGCCCGCCCGTCTATCGATAGGACGGGCGGGCCACGTTGCTTCGCGGCTCTCTCGAAGGTGATCCAAGTACGACTGTGAGTAGCCCTGCATCGATCACTAAGAGCAGCAGGGCACAATGAGGGCTTCCCACCTACCGCGCCGACAGCGATCGGCGCCCTAGTCGAGCGAGGGTGCATGCAGCTGCTCCGCCGCGGGGACGTCGGAAGTGATGTTGCCGAGATCCGGTCGACCCTGACCAGGCTCGGACTGCTTCCGCCGGCCGACCCACAGGCGCCGCCGGAGTTCGACCAGCAGGTCGAGCACGCCGTGCGCGCGTTCCAGCAGCAGCGGGGGCTGATCATCGATGGCATCGTCGGCCCGGCCACCTACCGCTCGCTGCGGGACGCGACCTTCCGGTTGGGGGACCGGCCGCTCGCGTTCCTGATGTCGCAGCCGACGACCGGTGACGACGTGCTGATGTTGCAGGAACGCCTGCTCGAGCTCGGCTACGACGCCGGCCGGGCGAACGGCGTGTTCGGTCAGCAGACCGAGCAGGCGCTGAGGAACTTCCAGCGCGACTACGGCCTGATCGTGGACGGCATGTGCGGTCCGGACACGGTGCGCGCGTTGCGCCAGCTCCAGCCGAAGGTCCGCGGCGGGCGTCCGGTGCTGCTGCGCGAGCAGGAGCAGGTCCGCACGGCCGGTTCGCGGCTGTCGGGCAAGCGGATCGTCATCGACCCCGGTCACGGCGGCCAGGACCGCGGTGTGGTCGTGGACGGCGTGTCCGAGTCGGACCTGATGCTGGACCTGGCCCGTCGCCTCGAGGGCAAGATGGCGGCGACCGGCATGGAGGCGCTGCTCACCCGCGGGCCCGCCAACTGCCCGGACGAGGCCGAGCGCGCGCGCTTCGCGAACGAGGCCGGCGCCGACCTGATCCTGTCGCTGCACGCGGACGGCAACTCGTCGCCGAATGCGCAGGGCGTGTCGACGTTCCACTACGGCACCGGCAACGGCACGTCGTCGACGGTGGGGGAGGCGCTCGCCGGGTTCATCCAGCGCGAGGTCACCGCCCGCACGTCGATGGTGAACTGCGGTTCGCACCCGAAGACGTGGGACCTGCTGCGGCTCACCCGCTGCACGGCCGTCCGCGTCGAGGTGGGCTACCTGACGAACGCCGAGGACCGCGCCCGGCTGGCCACGCCCGGCTTCCGCGACATCGTCGCCGAGGGCATCCTCGTGGCCGTGAAGCGCCTCTACCTGCTCGGCAAGGACGACCAGCCGACGGGCACGTTCACGTTCAACGACCTGCTGCGCTACGAGATGTCGAAGAGCTAGCCGTTTCACATGTCACGCGGGGGGCCCCCCGGGGCCCCCCATCGGGTGGCGGGGGCCCCCCGTCGCCAAGAACAACCGGGCGATGGGCGGCAACGGACA
>NZ_JBEZBX010000007.1:0-433788 GCF_040647275.1 Lentzea sp. NPDC042327 | reverse complement strand
GGTCTTTCCATCCGCCTCCCCACCCGGGGGCTATGCATGGCCTGCGGCAAACCGGCCTGCCGGCGGTCCAGGGGCCTGCGTCGCTGGTGGACGTCCACCAGCGACGCGGGCTTCCAGAACCCGTGCACGTCGTAGGTGTCGGTGCCGGGCGGCACGATCTCGTCGACGCGGTCCAGCACGTCGTCGGTCAGCACCAGGTCGGCGCCCTCCAGCAGCGACTCCAGCTGCTCCATCGTGCGCGGCCCGGTGATCGCCGAGGTCACGGCGGGGTGCGTCGTCACGAACGCGATCGCGAGCGCGGGCAGCGTCACGCCCATCTCGTCGGCGAGCTTCGCGAACTGCTCGACGGCGTCGAACTTCGCGGCGTTGCCCGGCAGCGACTCGTCGAACCTGTCCGGCGTGAGCGTCGCGCGGAACGCCTCGGCCGCCGCGCCCCTGCGGTGCTTGCCCGACAGGAACCCGCTGGCCAGCGGCGACCACACCAGCACGCCCATGCCGAGCCGCTGGGCCGTGGGCAGCACCGAGCGCTCGACCCCGCGCGCCAGCAGCGAGTAGGGCGGCTGTTCGGTGCGGAACCGCAGGAAGCCGCGGTTCAGCGCCACGTGGTGGGCCTCGACGATCTCCTCCGCCGGGAACGTCGAGCACCCGAACGCGCGGATCTTGCCGTCCCGCACCAGGTCCGTGAGCACGGACAGCGTTTCCTCGACGTCGGTCGCGTAGTCCGGCCGGTGCACCTGGTACAGGTCGATCCAGTCTGTGCCGAGCCGGCGCAGGCTGTCCTCGACCGCGCGCATGATGTACCGCCGTGAGTTGCCGCTGCGGTTGCGGCCGTCGGTCAGCGGGAAGTGCACCTTCGTCGCCAGCACCACGTCGTCGCGGCGGCCGGCGAGCGCCTTGCCGACGATCTCCTCGGACTCCCCTGCCGAGTACATGTCGGCGGTGTCGACGAAGTTGATCCCCGCGTCCAGCGCGCGGTGGATGATCCGCACGCCCTCCCCGTGGTCGGCGTTGGCCACGTTCCCGAACATCATGGCGCCGAGGCAGTGGTGGCTGACCTCGATGCCCGTTCCCCCAAGTACGCGATAGCGCATCGTCATGAGCGAGAACGTACGAACTAGAGCCGCCTCTAGGTCAAGAACCTATGCTCGGGGCATGGGGATGAGCATCGGCGAGGTCGCCGAACACACCGGGCTGAGCGTGCACGCGCTCCGGTTCTACGAGAAGGAGGGCATCCTCGCCCACGAGGTCCACAGAGGACCGGGCGGTCGCCGGGTGTACACGCAGCAGGACGTGGACTGGCTGCGCATGTGCATCATGCTGCGGATGTCCGGAATGCCCGTCCCGGAGATCCGCCGCTACACCGAGCTGGTCCGCCAGGGCGACGGCAACGAGCTGCAGCGCCTCGACATCCTCAAGGAGCACCAGGACCGGGTCCGCGAGCAGATGGCGCGGCTGCAGGAGTGCCTGGACCTCATCACCTACAAGGTGGGCAAATACCAGGACTACGTCAATTCGATCGCATCGAGGGCAGTCGGCCAATAATGTCGATGCCATGCCAGTAGTGCTCTCGCTGAACGTCGCCTCGAAGACCGTCCCGGTCGACTACGCCCGCGCCGGCACCACCGGCATCGACAAGCGCCCGGTCGACGGACCGCTGCGGGTCGGCCCGGTCGGCCCCAAGGGTTCGGCCGGCAGCGGCGTGGCCGGTGACGAGATCGGCGACTGGACGGTTCACGGCGGCGCCCACCAGGCGGTCTACGGCTACGCCCGCGAGGACCTCGACTGGTGGCAGGCCGAGCTCGGCGTCGAGCTGGACAACGGCCAGTTCGGCGAGAACCTCACGACCCAGGGCATCGACCACACCCACGCGCGCGTCGGTGAACACTGGCGCGTCGGCACCGCGGTGCTGGAGGTCACCGGTCCGCGCGTGCCGTGCCGCACGTTCGCGACGTTCCTCGGCCAGCCCGGCTGGGTGAAGCGGTTCACGCAGGAGGCACGGCCCGGCGCCTACTTCCGCGTCCTCGAACCCGGCCTGGTCGCGCCCGGCGACGAGATCACCGTCGTGCACCGCCCCGGCCACGACGTCACGGTCGAGCTGTTCCTGCGCGCCATCACCACGGAGGCCGCCCTGCTGCCCAGCCTGCTGGAGGCGGGCGACGCGGTGCCGCCGGAGGTCCTCGAACTGGTGCACCGGCGGACGGTGATCGACCTGTCGCCGGAGATCGCGGCGAGCCGGGTGCCCTCGGACGGGTAGCTTCGAGATCATGACCGAACCAGGGTGGCCGCCTTCCCCGATCAAGACGGAACGGCTGGTGCTGCGCCAGTCCGAGGCACGTGACCGCGCGGCGTTCGTCGAGCTGTTCTCCTCACCCGAGGTCGGCACCCACATCGGCGGCTCGAAGCCGCGGGCCGAGGTCGAGGCCGCGGCCCCGGAGGTGCCGGGCCGCCGGTTCGGGTTCTTCGCCGTCGAGCTGGACGGCGAGACGATCGGGATGGTCACGTTCGACCGGCGGCTGCCCGACCAGCCGGGGCACTACCGGCCAGAAGGCGGCGAGCACCAGCTCGGCTACCTGTTCCTGCCCGCCTCGTGGGGCAACGGCTACGCCACCGAGGCGTGCGCGGCGGCACTGGGGTGGTTCGCCGCCGCGCTGCCCGGTGAGCCGCTGGTGCTCACGACCCGGGTGGCCAACGAGAGCTCGCTGCGGCTCGCGAAGCGGCTGGGGTTCACCGAGGTGGAGCGGTTCGACGCCTTCGGCGCCGAGCAGTGGTTCGGTGTGCTGGAGCCCGCTAGCTGACCGGGAACCGGCGCACCCAGCGCTTCTGCCACGGCGTCTCCACGGCACGGCGGTGGTAGTGGGCACGGGTCCACGCCACCGCCTCGTCCGCGGGCACCCCGGAGAGCACCGCCAGGCACGAGATCACGGTGCCGGTGCGGCCGACACCGCCGCTGCACGCCACCTCGACCCTGTCACCGGCCAGTGCGCGCCGGTGCAGCGCGCGGATGAACCCGATCGCCGCCGCGGGGTCGCGGGGCAGGCGGAAGTCAGGCCACTCGACCCAGTCGTGCTCCCACGGCAGGTCGACCGCGCGCGCCTGGAGGTAGAGGCCGTAGGCAGGGGCGGGCTCGACGAGCCTGCCGTCGCGCAGGCCGCGACCGGTCACCTCGGCGCCGTCCGGTAGCTGAACCGTCTTCACGAACTTCCCCCAATGGTGCTCGGCCGGCGTCACCGGACAGCAACACCACCGGCGCCGGGAGCTCAACGTCAGCTGGTCGGCGACGGCCGGCACGACGCCGGACGACACCATGAGCACCGCCGTGTATACCAGCAGCGTCCGCGCGCCCGGTGTGCACCGCCACCAGCCCCGCGCCAGGAGCTGCGCCGACGGCGTGTGCGCGGTGACCGCGTCTCACCGGCTCGCGCCCTCGGGCCACAGCACCGTGACCGGCACGCCCCGCGACCGCGCGTAGGCGACCACGTCCGCCGTGCCGCCAGGGCCGCGCCCCGGCAGCCCGTCCCACACCGCGAGCAGGGCGGCGGACTCCCCCAGCTCGTCCACCATCCGCTTGCCCGCCTCCATGTAGGCGGTCGGGTCGGGCGTCACGAACGGCAGCTGCACCACCCGGCCCGCCTCCGCGAGCAACCGGTCGTAGACGGGCCGGAACTCCTCCGGCAGCGACGCCCGGTACTCCACCGCGGGCAGCACGGCCACCAGTTCGCCGCCCACGTCCAGCACGGCCTGGGCGAACACCGCGTCCGCGCCGTCGGCCAGGCAGGACACCCCGACCACGTCGTCGTCCGCGGTCACGGCGGCCCGGATCATCCGGTCGACCTCCGCCTCCAGCTCGGCGGAGAGCCCCCGGTGCCCCGTGATGGCGAGCTGCGTCGTCATCCCTGCAGCATAGGTGTCCGAGCAGCACAGCGGGCCTTTCCGCGCAAGACCGGTCCCGGCTCACCCCTGCCCGGCCAGCACCGCGAGGTAGTGGACGTTGGTCATCACGCCGAGCACGTTGCCGAACGGGTCGACCACCGACGCCGTCACGAACCCCTCGCCGCGCACCCGCGGTTCGTCGTGCACCTCCGCCCCCAGCTCGAACAGCCGGTCCAGCGTCGCCCGCAGGTCGTCCACCGCCCAGTAGAGGACCGCCCCGGACGGCCCGTCCGACGGCGTGACCTCGAAACCGCGGTGCACCAGCCCCAGCTCCGCCTGGTGGTCGCCGATGCGGAACTCGACGTAGGCCAGCAGCCCGTCCGGTGTGCGGCGCTCGAAGTAGGCCTCGACGCCCAGCAGTTCGGTGTACCAGGCGCGCGCCTCCGCCAGGTCGTCGGCGTAGTAGGACACGGTCGACATGCCTCGCAACATCTCGTTCTCCTTCGCAGGTCCGACTTGCTGATGTCCCCCAGCTTCGGCTGTGAAGTGCTCATCTTCTGAGCACTTTGACCGGGAAGCTGTCGACATGCGCGCAGACCGGCTCGTGGCCATGTTGTTGCTGATGCAGGCCCGCGGCCGGGTCACCGCCGCGGAGCTCGCCGAGGAGCTGGAGGTCTCCACGGCCACCGCCCGGCGCGACCTGGAGGCGTTGTCCGCGGCCGGGGTGCCCGTGTACCCGCAGCCGGGCCGGGGCGGCGGCTGGTCGCTGGTCGGTGGCGCGCGCACGGACCTCAGCGGGCTCACCGCGGCCGAGGCGCAGGCGCTGTTCCTGGTCGCCGGACCGGCGGCGGCCGTCGCACCGCAGGTGAGGTCGGCGCTGCGCAAGCTCGTCCGGGCGTTGCCGGGCACGTTCCGGGCCGACGCGCAGGCGGCAGCGGAGGCGGTCGTCGTCGACACCGCGGCCTGGGGCGAGCACACCGGCGACCGGCCGGCGCTGGTCACGGCACTGCAGCAGGCCGTGGTGCGGCAGCGGAAGGTGCGGCTGACCTACGCGAAGCGCGGTGCCGGGGCGAGCGAGCGCGTGGTCGACCCGTGGGGGCTCGTCGACAAGGACGGCACCTGGTACCTCGTGGCGGGGACGCCGGACGGTCAGCGCACGTTCCGGCTGGACCGGGTGCGGGAAGCGGCGCTGACCGACGAGCAGGCGAGCCGTCCCGCCGGCTTCGAGCTCGCCGGTGCCTGGGACTCGGTCGTCACGGAGGTGGAGCGCAGGCGGGCGGAGACCACGGCCGTGCTGGTGGTGCCGACGCGGTTCCTCGACGTCTTCCGGCACCAGCACGGCCGTCACTGCACGGTCGTGGCGGAGCTCGGCGACCGGACGCGGGTCGAGCTGACCGCGCCCCGGCCGCTCGACCTCGCGCGCACCGTCGCCGGCTGGGGCGGCCTGGTCACCGTCGAGTCGCCCGAGTCCGTCCGCGACCACCTGGCCGCCATCGGGGCGGAGCTGGTCAGCCGATACCCGCGTGCCGCTCCAGCCGGGCCAGCCGACTCATGATCATTTCCAGGACCTTCGCCGCGTCCGGCGTGCTCTGCTGCTGCTTCTTGAGGTGGACGATGCCCGCGAGCGCCGTCTGCACCGCGCGCCGGGTGGACTTGAGGTCGGCACCGCGGTCCCGCAGCACCTGACCGCCCGCCCCCTCCGGTTCGGCGACCAGACCGAGCAGCAGGTGTTCGCAACCCAC
Organism: Lentzea sp. NPDC042327; assembly: GCF_040647275.1. Lineage (NCBI taxonomy): Bacteria > Bacillati > Actinomycetota > Actinomycetes > Pseudonocardiales > Pseudonocardiaceae > Lentzea > Lentzea sp. NPDC042327. The sequence continues at coordinate 428,176 of NZ_JBEZBX010000007.1, read as the reverse complement.
GTAGTTGTGGCCCAGTGCGATCGCCTCGACGACGGCCAGCTCCAGCGCGTTCGCCGCGTCGGCCGCCAGCCCGGCAGGAGCGGCGCCCTCGGAGGCGGAGGTGTGGCGCAGGGTCGCGGGATCGATGTCGATGGCCTGCAGGACGTCCAGCGCGAGGTTCCCCCCTTCGCGCAGCAGTCCCTCCACCAGGTGTTCGCTGGTCACGCTCGGTTGTCCGCCCGCAGCCTCGACGGCGAGCCGGAGGGCGTCCTTGGCGCGCTGGGTGAAGCTCTCGATCCGGTCCGACCCTCTCACCAGGTCTTCGGGTTTCACCGCCCGGATGGCGGCTATGCGTTTGACGGAACCTTCGAGTGCACGCTGGCAGATCGCGGAAACCGGGATGTTGAGGTCCTTGACGGTCTCGGCCAGGTCGTCCGGCAGGTACACGTTGACTTTTGGCATAACCCCACATGTACCCCCAATAGGGGTTACAGTCAACCGACATCGCGTCGCCCGTCACACTTGTAGGTGATCGAGGGGACAGGGAGAGCACACGTCGTGGAGGAGAACAAACGGCTCATCGGGAGCCGCTACCGGTTGAGGACGAAAGTCGGCCAGGGCGCCATGGGCGTCGTGTGGCAGGCCTATGACGAGAACCTGCACCGCGTCGTCGCAGCCAAGGAGCTGCTCGTGCTGGCGGGGCTCGACGACTCCAAGATCGACCGCGCCAAGCACCGGGCCATGCGCGAAGCGCGCCTGGCCGCCCGGCTGGAGCACCCGAACGCGATCCGCGTGTACGACGCCGTCGAGGACGACGGCCAGCCGTGGCTGATCATGGAGTACCTCCCCTCGCGCAGCCTCGCGGCGGTGATCGCCGAGCAGGGCACCCTGCCGCCGCGCGAGGTCGCCCGCATCGGCTGCTACACCGCCGCCGCTCTGGCCGCCGCGCACCGCAACGGCATCCAGCACCGCGACGTGAAGCCGGGCAACGTGCTGATCGGCGACCAGGAGGTCAAGATCACCGACTTCGGCGTCTCGCGCGCCACCGGTGACGACGGCACCGCCACCGCGACCGGCACGGTCGGCACCCCCGCGTTCTTCTCCCCCGAGATCGCCCGCGGCGAGGAAGCCGGTTTCCCGTCCGACGTCTTCTCCCTCGGCGCCACGCTCTACAACGCCGTGGAGGGCACGCCGCCGTTCGGCGCGGCCGACAACCACATCGCGATGCTGCACCGCGTGGCGAGCGGCTCGATCATGCCGCCCGCGAACGCCGGCCCGCTGCTCTCACCGGTGCTGTTCCGCCTGCTGGCCACCGACCCGGAGCGCCGCCCCACGATGGAGGAGGCCGTGCACCTGCTGGCCGCCGTCGTGAACGAGACGCCGCAGGCGTCCGAGGCCACGGTCGTCATCCCGGCGACGGTGGAGCTGCCGGTCGAGGCGCAGCCGGAGGAGAAGGCCAAGCAGCAGAAGAAGGCGGGCGCCGCGGCGGCCGGTGCGGCGGCGGCCGGGCTCGTGGCCGGTGCGGCGCAGGCGGAGGCAGCGGGTCTGACGGCGCCGGGCAAGGCCGATGCCGAGCAGGAGAAGGCCGACGCGGACCAGGCAGGCGCTGACGAGGCCGACGCTGACGAAGCCGGGAACGCCGGTGCGGAGGCGAGCGAGCCGGAGGCAGCGGTCGCCGCCGCGGCAGCCGGGGAGCCGGAAGCAGCCGCCGCCGTGGAGCCGCCGCCCGCGGACACCGCCGACGCGCCCCCCGCGGAGCCTGCCGCGCCCCCCGCGGAACCCGTTGCGGCACCGGAGAAGACCGCGGTCGCAGCGACCACGCCGGAGGCCGCCCAGTCCGAACCCGCCCAGCCCGAACCCGCGCAGCCCGTTCCGGCACCGGCACCGGCACGGCCTGAGCCCGCCACCCCGGCCGCGCCCGTCCCGTCCGCCCAGGAGGAGGAACGCCGCAGGAACCCGCTCGCCCTCCTCGGCATCATCGTCCTGGTGATCGCGGTGGGTGTCGGCGCGTTCCTGCTGTGGCCGAAGGGGAACCGCGAGCAGGCGGGGAACGACCCGACCGGCTCGGCGAACCCGCCGGCGGCGAGCCAGTCCCAGCAGCCGCAGCAGTCCCAGTCGCAGCAGCCGACCACCACGGCAGCGGAGACCACGACCCCGCAGGAGACGACGACCACGCCGGTCGTCCCGCCGAACACCGCGACCCCGCCGCCCGCGACGACGCCGGGCACGGCGCAGGAAGCGCTGACGGCGTACTACGCGCTGATCCCCGGCAACCTCGAAGCCGGGTACGCGACGCTGACGGACAGGTTCAAGGCGACCAGGACGCGGACGTTCCAGGAGTACCAGCAGTGGTGGGGCCAGTTCAGCGGTGTCGAGCTGTCCGACTTCGCACCGCAGGGCGACAACGTGGTGTCGGCGACGCTCACGTACCGCAAGGGCGGGGCGGTCACGACGACCGAGCGCAACACGTACACATTGGTGCAGGTGAACGGCAAGTGGATGATCGACAATCAGTCGCCGTGACCAGGCGCGCACTCGTGACCGGTGCCTCCCGGGGCATCGGAGCGGCCATCGCCCACGCGCTCGCCGCCGACGGGCACCGGGTCGCCGTGCACTTCCGCAGCGACCCGGAGCAGGCCGCGGAGGTGGCCGCGGGCCTGCCCGGCGACGGCCACGTGACCGTGCGGGGCGACATCGCCGCGGGTGAGGCCGAGCAGGTCGTCACCGAGGCGGTCGAGCGGCTCGGCGGGCTCGACGTGCTGGTGAACAACGCGGGCGTGTACTTCCTGCACCCGATCACCGCGACGAGCTTCGCCGAGTGGCAGGACGCGTGGCGGCGCACGGTCGAGCTCAACCTGTACGGGCCGGCCGACCTGGCGTGGCACGCCGTGCGGCACCTGCCAGAGGGCGGGCGGATCATCAACGTGGGGTCGCGCGGCGCGTTCCGGGGCGAACCCGACGCGCCCGCCTACGGTGCGGCGAAGGCGGGGCTGCACGCGTTGACCCAGTCGCTGGCGCAGTCACTGGCACCGCAGGGGATCGCGGTGGCGGCGGTGGCACCGGGGTTCGTGCGCACCGACATGGTCACGGACCTGCTGGCCGGGCCCGCCGGTGACGCCATCCGCGGGCAGAGCCCGTTCGGGCGGGTGGCGGAACCCGAGGAGGTCGCGGCGGCCGTCGCGTGGCTCGCGACCCCGGCCGCGACGTGGGCCAGCGGCACGGTCATCGACGTCAACGGGGCCTCGTACCTGCGCTGATCCCCTGCTGCCACGACCGGAACCAGTTCCGGTCGGCTGCCGGCCTTCCCGGCAACCGGTCTAGACCACTACCGTCGCTGTGGGCGCTCGACGTTAGTGAGAGGCAACCCTGCACATGCGTTCACTCCGCTCTCGCCTCGGTTCGGCCTGCCTCGCGCTGGCCGCCGCCGCGGCGACCATCACGGTCACGGCGCCTGCCGCGCAAGCCGCCTACCCGGCCGGGTTCAAGAGCGTCGGCTACCTGCCGTCGTGGTCCGGCAGCGTCAGCTCCATCCAGTACGGCAAGCTGACGCACATCAACTACTCGTTCGTGCTGCCGAACTCGAACGGCACGCTCCAGGGCGTTCCCGACCCCGGCAAGCTGCAGCAGCTGGTGAGCCTCGGCCACCAGAACGGCGTGAAGGTCTCGATCGCGGTCGGTGGCTGGAACGACGGCAACGACGACAACTTCGAGGTCCTCGCCGCGAGCGCGAACGGCCGCACGACGTTCGTCAACGCGCTCGTCGGCCTGGTGAACCAGTACAACCTCGACGGCGTCGACATCGACTGGGAGTACCCGGACCCCGGCGCCGAGGGTGACAACTACACCCTGCTGATGCGCCAGCTCGGCGACGCGCTGCACAGCCGGGGCAAGCTGCTGACCGCGGCCGTCGTCTCCGAGGGCGGCACGGCCAACGGCGTGCAGCCCGCGGTGTTCGGCATCGTCGACTGGCTGAACATCATGGCCTACGACGGCGGCAACCCGCACGCGAACTACGACTGGTCGATCAACAGCGTCAACTTCTGGAAGGGCCGCGGCCTGCCCGCGAGCAAGGCAGTGCTGGGCGTGCCGTTCTACAGCCGGCCGACCTACATCGCTTACAAGGACCTGGTCGCGCAGGACCCGGCCAATGCCAACCGCGACAGCTACAACGGCAACTACTACAACGGCATCCCCACGATCAAGCGCAAGACGACGTGGGCGCTGTCGAACGCCGGCGGCATCATGAACTGGGAGCTGTCCCAGGACACCACCGGCAGCACCAGCCTGCTCAACGCGATCTGGGAGGCCGCGAGCGGCGGCACCCAGAACCCGCCCACCGGCGGCACGATCACCGGTTACGGCGGCAAGTGCGTGGACGTGGCGGGGGCGAGCTCGGCCAACGGCACGGCGGTGCAGCTGTACACGTGCAACGGCACCAACGCCCAGCAGTGGACCCGCACCGGTCAGACGCTGCGCGCACTGGGCAAGTGCCTCGACGCGTCCGGTACCGCCAACGGCGCCGTGACCCAGCTCTGGGACTGCACGGGCGCCGGCAACCAGCAGTGGACCGCCGAGTCGAACGGCCAGCTGCGCAACGCGGCCTCAGGGCGTTGTCTCGACGCCACCGGCCCCAGCTCGGCGGACGGCACCAGGCTCCAGCTCTGGGACTGCGCCGCCACCGCCAACCAGCGGTGGACGCTCAACGCCTGAGCCCTTCAGGAACTTGAGCCCGATGACGCAGGCGATGATCCCGGTGAGGAAGACGACCTTCCAGGCGGAGACGGCTTCCGCACCGGTGATCATCGCCCACGTCACGGTCAGCGCGGCACCGACCCCGACCCACACCGCGTACGCGGTGCCGACCGGAATCCGTTTCATCGCAACGGAAAGCCCCACCATGCTGAGCGTCGTGGCCACCGCGAAGACCACATAGGACTGCTCGGACAACGCGGTCGCCCACACCGCTTCGAGCACGGCGCTCACCAGCAACACGGCCCAGTGCACTCAGCTCACCACCTTCAGCCCGGCGACGCAGCCGATCAACGCGGCCAGCAGCACCGCCTTGGCGACCCCGAGCTTCTCCTCACCCCGCGCGACCGCGACGAGGACCGTGAGCACGGCCCCCACCCCGACCCACACCGCGTAGGCGGTGCCGACGGGAATGCCCTGCATCGCCCACGCCAGCCCGGCGACGCTCAACGTCATCGCCACGGCGAACACGACCACCGGCCACGGCCGGCGAAAACCGCGCGACGCGGCGAGCGCCGTGGCCCACACGGCCTCCAGCACTCCTGACGCGACCAGCACCACCCAGTACATTAGTACGACCGTACCAGAAAAACTCCCGCTGGTTCGCCCCCGTCCCGCTCGGATGAGTAGCCGTACTCATGACAGGCCCGGTGTGACCCAGGACGCTGGACGGCATGACCACCAAGCCCGCCAGCACCCCCACCTCCGGCGCCTTCTACGTGCAGGCGGTCCTGTCCTTCGGCCTGTCGCTCACCGCCGTCGGCATCGGGGTCGTGTTCCTGCCGGTCGACGGCTGGGTGCGGGCGTTCCTGGGCATCGCGATGCTCTACACGGTCACGTCGGCGTTCACGCTGGCCAAGGTGATCAGGGACCGGCAGGAGGACACCTACATCGCGAGCCGCGTGGACCGGGCGCGGCTGGACAAGCTGCTGGCGGAGCACGACCCGTTCAAGCTGGACGCGGCCTGACCGCGCGCAGTGCCGGTGCCACCGAACGAGAAGAGCCCGGCCGCAGCTCGGCAGCCGAGATGAGGTCACCAGGGCGGTCAGTCCGCACCACCCAGGCCCCCTGCACAACTTCATGGTCAACATCAACCGGATCCGGCTGCTGGAGGAAGAACGACGCGCGAAGGAGCCCGAGTACCGGGTCAGACTTCGCGTCGCGATCGTGACGGCGAGGAACGCCCCGGTCAGCACCTGGTGAGCTCGGTCCCGTGCGTGCACGTTCGTTCGGCATCCGGAACGCGCGAACCGAACCGGGAGGAAAGAGCTCAGCTGCGAAGTGGCCGGTCTCCGTCAACCGCGGGTTACTCCGCCACCTCGCCGAGCGGCCCCGGATCGGTGATGCCGAGCTGCCCGCACACGTCCGCGGTGAACGAGAGCAGCTCGCTCATCGGCACAGGTGACCGCGTGGCCCCGGCGACGTCGGTCGCGCCCTCCCCGGACCACAGCGGCGGGTACGCGGTGATGCCTTCGCGCAGCCCGAGCGCCGCCACGTCCGCCTCCCACCCCGGCCAGAACATGCCCTCGTAGTACCGCTCCACCCCACCGTCGAGCATCCACATCAGCCACGCGCCGTGTCCGCCGTCGAAGGTCTCCCACTCCAGCGTGTCCGGCGCGAAGTACACGACCTGCCCCGGCTCCCCTGGCCGGCCGGACCGCCCGCAGTCCGCGCCGTTCAACGCGAACACGCCACCCAGCACGTCGTGGGCGAGCACCAGCCCGCCGGCAGGCGCCCACGACGGGTCCACGGTCTCGGGAAACCCGTTGACCTCTCCGAGGCTCGGCAACGCACCGCCCGAGCCGCCGTACACGCGCAACCACCCGTGGTGCAGCACCATACCGCCGGTGTTCAGCACCACCGCGCCCAGCAACGACCGCACGGTCACCTGCAGCTGCAGCAACACAGCCCGGCAGGCACCCGGTTCCGGTGGCAGCACCGCACACGACGCGGGAACCGCCTCCGCCACCACCGGCCAGCCGGGGTCGTCCACCTCGGTCAGCTCCGCGATGTCCCGCACGACCGCCCCCAGAACGCAGAAGAGCCCCGGCGAGATCGCCGGGGCTCCTCCATCCAAGCACTAGCGGGCCAGACCGGCCTCCACGGCCTTGATGATCGCCGGCCGCAGCTCGGCAGCCGAGATGATCGCGTCCACGGACCCGACCTCCACCGCCCGCTGCACGCTGTGCACCCGGTCGAACTCCGCCGCCGTCTCGTTCAGCTTCTCGGTTCGCACCGACTGCCGCGTCGACGCCAGCTCGGCGGCCAGGGCCGCGCGTTCGGCACCGGAGGCCTCCGCGACCGCCGTCTCCAGCTTCTTCACCCGCGGGTCGTTGGCCGTGCGGCCGTCGACGTCACGGGCGAACACGACCGCGGCCGCCGGTGCGCCACCGATGACCGAGGCGTACGAGCCCTCGACGGCGAGCACGGTCATGGACGGGTTCAGGGCCTTCGAGAAGACCACGAACGCGCCGCCGTGGTAGCGGGAGATCACGCAGAACACGATCGGGCCGCGGAAGTTCACGATCGCGCGGCCGATCTCGGCGCCGTACTCCAGCTGCAGCAGGCGCATCGACTCGGGTGAGCCGTCGAAGCCGGACAGGTTCGCCAGCACCACCAGCGGGCGGTTGCCCGAGGCCGCGTTGATCGCGCGGGCCGCCTTCTTCGACGACTTCGGGAACAGCGTGCCCGCGGTGTAGGTGTCCGGGCCGTCGGTGGGCGGGAAACCGGCGCGGGCCACGCCGCGGGACTCGATGCCCAGCAGCGTCACCGGGATGCCGCCCAGGTGCACGTCCTGCACCACGGCGGTGTCCGCGTCGGCCATGCCCGCCCAGCGCTCCAGGACGACGTGGTCCTGGTCCGACAACGCGCGCATCACCGTGCGGATGTCGAACGGCTTCTTGCGGTCCGGGTTCGCCTCGGCCGAGAAGATCTCCCCGACCGTCGTGAACGGGCTGTCGCCCGCCACGTGCGGGTACGACGAGACGTCGCGCGCCACCGGGTCCGAAGTGGACACCCGGCGCGGGCCCGGCTCGCCCGGCACCACGTAGGTGTGCTCGTAGTGCGCCAGCAGCACGGCGAACGCCGCCCGCAGGTTCGGGGCCCAGTACTGCGCCTGGCCGTTCGGGCCCATGACGCGGTCGTAGCCGCCGATGCCGTAGTTGTCCTCCGCCGACACGCCGCCGGAGAAGTCCAGCGCCTGCTTGCCGGTCAGCACCATCGCCGAGTCCGGCGTCATGACCAGGATGCCCTTGGTGTGCATGAGCATCGTGGCTTCGGCGTTCCAGTACGGCTGGGCGCCGACGTTGATGCCGTTGACGACGATGTTGATCTCGCCGCCGTCCTGGGTGAACTCGACGATGCGCTTGAGCGCCGCCGCGACCCAGTCCATGTTCTCGACACCGGACGACATCGAGATCTTCGCGCCCGACGAGAGCGAGAACCACTCCAGCGGCACCGACAGCGACGACGCCAGGTCCAGGGCGTGGATCACCCGCGAGCACTCGGGTTCGGCGAGCGCGCCCAGCGACTTGGTCGGGTCGCCCAGCAGCACCACGCGCTTCATGCCCTCGGGGTAGGCCGGGGTCGGGGTGGTCACCACGCCGACGACGATGCCCGCCCTGTTGCCGCCGCGCGGGCGGTCGACCGGCACCAGCGCGCCGTCGACGAGGTCGTGCTCCACGAACGAACCGCCCTCGCCCGCGAGCATGTCGCACAGCTCGTACGGGTAGATCGTGCCGCGCGACTGGGCGCGCAGGACGTTCTGGCGGTAGTCGTCGAGCGGCTGGATCGCGTCGGTCGGCGGCTGCACGAACGAGAACCGCACGCCCGAGCCCGCGTCGGTGGCGATGCGGACGCCGATGTCGGTGAGCTCACCGGTCTCGCTGTCCTTGCGCCGCGCCAGGAACAGGACCTCCTCCAGGTCCAGGCCCGTGGTCGTGGGCAGCACGCGGGACGCGATCGCGTCCAGGTCCGCCGAGTGCAGGTCGGTCGGCGGCCACGCGTAGAGCACCACGCGGTTGGTCGCGAGGCGGGTGCGGCCACCGGCCTGCGCACGGGCCCGGCGGATGCCGTCCAGGCACGTCGCCAGCACGTCCTCGGCCGCGGGCAGCGCCACGATCCGGCCCTCGTCGTCGCGCAGCGGCGTCAGGTCGCGGACCTGGCCCAGCGCGACGAGGCGCTCGTCGGACTTGTTCGTCTTCGCCACCGCGCGGAACAGGTAGACGTCCTCGTCCACCGACGGCAGGCGGGTGAGGTCGAACTCGCGCAGCCGTTCCAGCTGCATGCGTTCGGCGATGCGCGGGTGCAGCCCGCGCACCAGCCTCTCCTCCGCGAACCCGTTCGAGGACGGGCGGAACGTGAAGTGGTGGTGCATCGACTCACCGCGGCGGCCGGCCACGGTGGTGGTGATGCGGGTGATCGTCGGCGGCAGCTGGTGCGCGGCCACCGCGGCACCCAGACCGGCGGCCAGCTCGTCCTGTTCGGACGGACCGTCGGGCCAGTTGACGTAGAGGTCGGCCACGACCGGGTTGCCGTCGGCGTGCTTGACGATGTCGCCGATCGCGTCCACCAGCGACGAGAACTCGACGGCGGTGCTGACCAGGCGGGTCTGCTCCGGCTCGTTCTCGGCGAGGAAGAACGCGCCGTCCACGCGCGGGTTCTCCAGCGCCTTCTTGGTGTAGTAGCGGCGGGCCAGCACCTCCAGCAGCGGGGTGTTGTCCGCGCCGGGCTTGCCGATGCGCTGGCCGAGCAGGCGCACCAGCGGTTCGGCCGACGCGACCATCGCGGCGATCCGGTCCTCGCGGTCGGCGGCCTGCGGCTGCGCGTCGAGGTGGATCAGGTGCCTGCGGACCTCGGTGTGCACGCGGGCGCGGTTGCGGCGCACCAGCGGCTGCGCGAACCAGGTGAACACGACGCTGCGGGCGAGGTCGGCCACCTGCGGGTAGCGGACCTGGGTCGCGGCGACGATGTGCTCCAGCACCAGGCCGACCCGCACCCGCTCCGACTCGACTGGCGGCGCCTCCTCCACCCAGCGGCGCAGCAGGGTCGTCGCGACGGCGGCGTCGAACACACCCCGGCGCAGCGCGACGAAGATGCGGAACACCGCCTGTTCCAGCTCCGGCGTGCGGTCGAGCTCGGTGATGCCGTAGTGGCTCAGCACGTGCTGCAACCGCTCGCGGAACGTCGCCGGCAGCGCGGCGCGGTCGGCGTCGAGCGTCTTGAGGTAGGTGTGGAAGTGCTCGCGCGGCGAGTGGATGTGGTTCTCCGGCTTGGTCTCCTCGCCGGCCGGGCGGTTGCGCGACAGGTCGCACAGGTCGGCGAAGATGCTGAGCAGCTGCGCCTCCGCGACCAGTGGCCGCTCCGCCAGGTCCTCCCGCGCGCTCATGTAGCCCGCCAGCACCCGCTCGGTGTCCGCGGCGGTGGTGTCGAAGCCCAGCAGCAGGCTGCGCAGGTCGTCGAGGCCCCGTGCGGCGAGCTGCTCGGCCGGGACGCCGGTCTGCGGCGCGGGCATCTCCAGCTCGACCGCGGACTCCGGCTTCTGCACCTGCACGGCGCCCGCGTCGTCCTCGACCTCCTCCAGCTTGAGCAGCGCGCCACCGGCGGGCACCTGGGTGCCGACGACGACGTTCAGCTCCTTGAGCCGGGCGCGGAACGGCGCGCGCAGCACCGTCTCCATCTTCATCGCCTCGAGGACCAGCACCGGAGCGCCGGCCTCGACCTCGGCACCGACCTCCAGCGGCGTGGCGACGACCAGCGCGGGCATCGGCGAGCGCAGCACACCGCCCTCGTCGCGGGTGACGCGGTGGGTGACGCCGTCGACCTCGACCTGGTGCACCACACCGGACGTGCCGGTGACGACGCGGAACCGGGTGCCGTTGACGGTGATCTGGCCGACGTGGTGGTCGAAGCGCTCGACGTCGACGTCGGCGGACAGCACGACGTCGGAGTCGGCCGCGGACACGCCGACGCGGTACCTGGTGGCGCCGGCGCGGGCCACGGTCACGACGTAGGGCTGACCGCGCAGCACGAACTCCAGCTTGCGCGCGCCCTCGTGGTTGGTGCGCGGCTGGCCGCCGTGCGCGGAGGCGAGCAGCTCGGTGCGGTTGATCTGCTCCTCGTCCTCGTACACCTCGATGGCCGCGGCGGCCAGCGCGATGGCGGAGTGGCGGTGCGAGATCAGGCCGCCCTCGGAGCGGACCCGGTCGATCCACGACGTGTCGGCGGAGCCGTCGACCACGGCGGGCTCGTCGAGCAGGTCGAGCACGAAGCTCTTGTTGGTCGTGCCGCCCTCGATGATGACCGTGGTCTCGGCCATGGCGCGGCGCAGCTTGCCGAGCGCCTCGTCGCGGTCGCGGCCGTGCGCGATGATCTTCGCGATCATCGAGTCGAAGTCGGCGGGGATCTGCGAGCCCTCGGCGACACCGGTGTCCACGCGGATGCCGGGACCGGCGGGCAGTTCGAGGCGGACGATCCGGCCGGGGCACGGCGCGAAGTCGCGGTCGGGGTCCTCGGCGTTGAGGCGGGCCTCGACGGCGTGGCCGAGCTCGGCGGGCTTGGCGCCTTCGAGCCTGCCGCCGCCCGCCACGTGCAGCTGGGCCTTGACCAGGTCGAAGCCCGTGGTGATCTCGGTGATCGGGTGCTCGACCTGCAGGCGGGTGTTGACCTCCAGGAACGCGAAGAGCTTCTCACCGGGGTGGTAGAGGAACTCGACGGTGCACGCGCCGCGGTAGCCGACGGCGTTCGCGAGCCGCTCGGCCGAGGCCTTGAGCTCGTCGACCTGCTCCGGAGCGAGCACGCAGGAGGCCGACTCCTCGATGATCTTCTGGTTGCGCCGCTGCACCGAGCAGTCGCGGACGCCCAGCGCCCACGCCGTGCCCTGGCCGTCGGCGATGACCTGCACCTCGACGTGCCGGGCGCCGGTGACCAGGCGCTCCAGGAACATCACGCCGGAGCCGAACGCACGTTCGGCCTCCATGCTGGTGCGGTCGAAGTTCTCCTCCAGCTCCTCCGGCGAGGTGATCTTGCGGATGCCGCGGCCACCACCACCCGCGGTCGCCTTCAGCATCAGCGGGTAGGTGACCTCCTCGGCCACCTTCAGGGCGTGTTCGAGGTTCTCGACGGCACCGCGCGACCACGGTGCGACCGGGACGCCGACCTCCTCGGCGATCAGCTTGGAGCCGATCTTGTCGCCCAGCTTGCGCATGGCATCGGCCGACGGACCGACGAAGGTGACCCCGACCTTCTCGCACAGCTCGGCGAACTCGGGGATCTCGGCGACGAAGCCCCAGCCGACCCACGCGGCATCGGCCCCGGTCTCGACGAGCGCCTTCTCCAGCACACCGAGGTCGAGGTACGGACGATCGGCCGCCAGGCCGAGGTTGTGGGCGAGGTCGGCTTCCCTCACGAAGGGCGCCGACTTGTCGACATCGGTGTACAGGGCAACGGTCTCGATCCGTTCCCCTGACTCGGCGGCGAGCTCACGGACGGCGTGGATCAGCCGCATAGCGGCTTCCCCGCGGTTGACGATCGCTACACGACTGAACAACGACTTCTCTCCTCGCGGACAGACAACCTCAGCGGCAGTCGCCGCCCAATCGATGTACACACTCTCGTCTACTACCCGGTAACAAAACCGCTGGAGCGAAGCGAGTTGAGCAGCGTGCTTTGTATGAAACCAACAAGGCACCAGGTCCTCAGCACAGCTTCACTTGAGCCCCGTGTCTCAATTCACGACCGCGCCCGCCAGCGGCGGCGTGATGACGGTCACAGTCCGCGGTGGAGTGATCGCCCAGGAGCCACCCGGCGCTCCGCACCTGTGGGGACGGAGGTGCCGCGCGAGTTCGTTCCGGCGGTGGCGGGGTAGTCAGGCACATGAAACCTGTGCAAACGGCAGCCAGGGTCGTCGGCGGGGCGTTCCTGCTCGTCGGCGTCCTCGGGTTCATCCCCGGCATCACCAGCCACTACGACCAGCTGACCTTCGCCGGCCACCACTCGGGCGCGCTCCTGTTCGGGCTGTTCGCCGTGTCCGTGCTGCACAACCTGGTGCACCTGGCGTTCGGGATCATCGGCCTGCTGATGGCGAGGACGGCGGGTGCCGCCCGGTTGTTCCTGGTGGTCGGCGGCGGGATCTACGTCCTGCTGTGGGTCTACGGCTCCGCGGTCGGCGAGCAGACCCGCGCGAACGTCCTGCCCGTCAACACCGCCGACAACTGGCTGCACCTCGGCCTCGGTGCCGCGATGGTCCTGCTGGCCATCGGTCTCACCATCGGGGAACGGGCCCGCGGCGACTACACCTCCGCAGGCCACACACCCACCAGCTAGTTCGCGACGGCGATGGCGATGTTCAGGGCCGCCGCGAAGCTGACCCACGCCAGGTAGGGCACCAGCAGCAGCGCGGCGGCCCTGCTGCGCGACCAGAACACGACGACGAGAGCGGCGATCGACAGCCACAGCAGCGCGATCTCCGCCACCGCCACCGCGTACCAGCCGAGCGCGAAGAACAACGGCGTCCACAGCGCGTTCAGCACCAGCTGCACGCCGAACAGGGTCAGCTCGCCGCGACCGGCACCGGCGCGCCACGCCAGCCAGCCCGACAGCGCGATCAGCCCGTAGAGCACCGTCCACACCGGACCGAATAGCCACGGCGGCGGCGCCCACGACGGCCGTTGCAGGGCCTGGTAGTCCGCTCCCGCCGACACGGAGAACAGCGAGCCGACGACGGCGGTCACCACGACCGCGGCGACGAACACGAGCAGCACGCGCACGGGGTGGTGGCGCACGGGCAGAGCGGTCATCAACAACTCCCCACAGGCAGGGCGCGGACGATGGCGAGCACGGTCGCGCGGCTCGGGGCCGCCCGTTCCGCGGCGCCGAGCAGCGACACCTCATCGGCCAGCACCGCGCGCCGGATCTCGGCGCCCTTGCCGGGTACCTCCCGCAGCAGCGCCTCAACCAGCCGCGACCGCAGGGCCCGCCCGGCTTCGTCGTCGGAGGGCAACGCGCGCCAGTGGGCGCGCACGACCCGTTCGGCGACGGCCTCGTCACCCGCCGCCCACAGCAGACGGATCATGCGATCGGCGAGGCTCACGCCGACCAGACTAGATTCGATTCAAAATCGTTTCAACCGCGGCGGCCAGCGTGTCGACCCGCTGAACGCCCGGCGGAAGCGTCATCGAGGCCCACCCCGGCCCGCCGACCAGCACCGGCACCGTCAAGAGCTCGGCCAGGGGCACCTGCTCGGCATACACCCGATCGTGTGCCCACACGAAGACGACCCGCGGCTTCAGCACCTCCACCGCGCTCGTCAACGCGTCCCCCGGCACCCGCGCCCCCAGGTTGCGCGCCGCGTGCCCGTGCTCCGCGAGCGCCGCCGCCAGCACGTCCAGCGGCAGGCTGTGCTGCTCGTCCGGCGCGCACGCCAGCAGGGCCGACGGCGCACCGGCGACCGCGGACGCCCGCAGCACGTCACCGATGCTCGCGCTCGCGAAGTGCTCGACCTCGACCCCCGACGCCGAAGCCGTGACCCGCTCCCCCAGCTCCACCAGGAACGGCGCCAGCACCACGTCCCACGCGTGCACCACGCCGTGCCGGGCGATGAGGTCGACCGCGACGCGGCGCATCTCCACGGCGTCGAGCCTGGTCGCGGCACCCTCGAAGTCCAGGTCGTCCGACGTCGCCGGCACCACGGTCGCCGCGGCAGAGGCCGGCGCGACACCGGACGTGGTCAGCTCGACCATCCGCCGCAGCCGTGCCACGTCGTTCTCGCTGTACCGGCGGTGCTTGCCCTCCGCCCGTGTGCTCGGACCGAGCCCGTACCGGCGGTCCCAGGTGCGCAGGGTCGTCGGCGAGACGCCGAGCATCCGGGCCACCGCGCCCGCACTCCACTCCACCACTCACCCCACGTCCCGTCGCATCGGTTCTGAATCGTATCGCCCCGGACACGAAAACGGCCCCCGGCGCGACGCCGGGGGCCGTCGGGGTCCCGTCCACTCCGGACGGGCCCGCCTCACTTCTTCTTGCCGCCGAACAGCTCCTTGAGCTGGTTGCCGCGCCGCCGCAGCCCCCACTTGGTCACCCTGATGAGCGCCTCGCGGACGATGTTGCCGCTCATCTTCGACTCGCCGTACTCGCGCTCGCGGAACGTGATCGGCACCTCGCGCACGCGGAAGCCGAGCTCGATCGTGCGCCAGAGCAGGTCGATCTGGAAGCAGTAGCCGGCCGAGGCGACCGAGGCCAGGTTCAGCTTGCGCAGCGTGTCCGCGCGGAAGGCGCGGAACCCGCCGGTCATGTCGCGGATGTTCGCCCCCAGCGCGATGCGCGAGTAGAGCGAACCACCGCGGGAGAGCACCTCGCGCTGCACGGGCCAGTTGACGACCTCGCCACCGGGCACCCAGCGCGAGCCGATCACCAGGTCGGCCTGCGGCAGCGCGTCCAGCAGCCGGTGCAGCTGCTCGGGGGCGTGCGAGCCGTCGGCGTCCATCTCGCACACGACGCCGTACTCGCGGTCGAGCGCCCACTGGAAACCCGCGACGTAGGCGGCGCCGAGGCCGGCCTTCTCCGTGCGGTGCATGACGTGGACGCGCTGGTCAGCGGCCGCCATCTCGTCGGCGAGCTGGCCGGTGCCATCGGGGCTGCCGTCGTCGACCACCAGGACGTGCACGTCGGGCAGTGCCGCGTGCAGCCTCTTGACGATCTTTCCGATGTTGTCCCGCTCGTTGTAGGTCGGGATCACCACCAGCACCTGCCCGAGTTCCTGGTCAGGCTGCTGCGCCATTCGAGTCCTTCCGTCGTCGTGTGAAGCCCAGCGCCAACGCGACAAGGCCCGCAGCGGTCAACACCCACGCGGGCCAGGCTCCAAGCCAGGTCGCCAGCGTAGTCTGTGACCGCAGGGGCAGTTCCGCCACCAGTGCGCCGGGCACGAAAAGGCCGGTCTTCTGCGTGACCGAGCCGTCAGGCCGCACGATCGCGCTGACCCCCGAGGTAGCGGCCACCACCACGGCCCGGCCGTGCTCCACGGCACGCACCCGTGACATGGAAAGCTGCTGGTAGGTCATCTCCGTGCGACCGAACGTGGCGTTGTTCGTCGGGATCGCGATGATCGTCGCGCCCGCCGTCACGGAGTCGCGGACAACTGAGTCGAACGCCACTTCGTAACATGTGTCAAGTGCGACCCGCGCGGGCCCCATCCGGAAGCCCTCGGGGTCGGTGCCCGGCTGGAAGACGCCCGCCCGGTCCACATCGGACGAGAACAGCCGGAAGAACGACCGCATCGGCATCGTCTCGCCGAACGGCTGCAGCTTGCGCTTGGTGTAGGTGTCCGTGGCGCCCTTCTCCGGGTCCCACAGCACCACCTGGTTGCGCGGCAGCCCGTCGCCCCGGTCGACCACGACGGCCCCGACCGCGATCGGCGCCTTGATCGCCTTCGCCGCGCTGTCGATCGCCGCCTTGGCGTCGGCGTTGCGGAACGGGTCGATGTCGGAGGAGTTCTCCGGCCAGATGACGACGTCGGGCTGCTTCACCCGGCCGGCGGCCACGTCGTCGGCCAGCTCGACCGTCTTCTTGACGTGGTTGTCGAGCACGGCCCGGCGCTGCGCGTTGAAGTCCAGCCCCGCACGCGGCACGTTGCCCTGGACCGCGGCGACCGTGACGGTGCCCGCGGAGGCGTCCACCCCGACCGGCACGCCGAACCCGGCCACCAGCGGCACCACGAGCAGCGGCAGGCCGAGTTTCCAGTTCCTGGTCAGCCAGAACAGCCCGAACCCGGTCAGCACGACCGCGAACGACACCAGCGGCGCGCCCCCGAGCGCGGCCAGCGGCAGGAACCAGCCCTCCGGCTGCCCGAACGCGATCTTGCCCCAGGTGAAGCCGCCGAACGGGAACACCTCGCGCAGCGCCTCGTCCGCCGCCCACAGGAACGCCGCCCACAGCGGCCAGGCGGGCAGCCGGGAGGTGAACGCCATCGCGGTCGTGCCGATCGAGATCATCAGCGCGCACGCGAACGCCAGCGGCAGCCACGCGACCAGCCCGACGAACTCCCCGGTCCACCGCAGCAACGGCACCATGAACCCGAGACCGAACAACAGGCCGTATCCGAACCCAGCGCGCGCACGACGGCCGTAGAGCACGTACGCGAGCACGGCGAACCCGACCGGCGCCAGGAACCACAGCGGCCGCGGCGGGAAGCTCAGGTAGACCAGCACGCCACCGGCGACGGCGAGGAGCACGCGCAGCAGCACGGACCCGCTGAACCGCTTGCGACGGGCGGGCTTTTCCGGCGATTCTGGCGAATCGGGCGCCATCGGGGGTGCTACCACCCGTTCAGCCTACGAGGAGCCGGAGTAGACAGGGTCCATGACCTACGTCGACCTCGTCCTCAACCGCCTCGCGACCGGGCAGGAACGGGAGGCGGTGATCGGCGGCGACACCCGCCTGACCCGCGGCCAGGCCCGTGACCTGGTGTTCCGGCTGGCCGACGGGCTGGCCCGGCGCGGGATCGGCCGGGGTGACGGCGTGGCGGTGTTCATCGGCAACACCCCGGAGGCGCTGCTGCTCACCGTGGCCGTGCACCTGCTGGGCGCCCGGCTCGTGTACGTGCCACCGGAGCCGGGTCAGCGCGAGCTGGCGGCGTTGATCGAGAAGGCGGAGGTCGCGGCGGTCGTCGTGGACCCCGGCTTCAGCACCCGCCTCACCGGCTGGGACCTCGCGGAGCTGCCCGGCGACCCGGTCGAGCGGACTCCGGCGCCGGACTTCACCACGGTCAGCTACACCGGCGGCACCACCGGTCTGCCCAAGCTCGCCGTCCACGGCCCGCGCTCGACGAGCCGCTGGGAGGCGCTGAGCCACACGCCGTCGCTCACCATGCTGTGCAGCACGCTCATCACGCACGGCAGCGGTGCCGGCGCCTCGGTCGGGGCGCTGGTCACCGGCTCGAAGCTCGTGCTCGGCCCCTCGGTGTTCGACGCGGACGTGTTCGTGCGGCTCGCCCGCGACGAGCAGGTCAACGCGACGTTCTTCGTGCCGCCCATGATGTACGAGGTGCTGGACCACCCGGACTGCCCAGGACCGCAGTTCCTCAGCATCGGCCTCGGCGGTTCCCCGCTCGCACCGGAACGCCTCCGGCAGGCGGTCGAGCGCTGGGGGCCGGTGGTGTACCAGGGCTACGGCATGACCGAGGCCATGGCGATCGCGTTCATGCCCGCGACGGCCGTCGACCTCGCGAAGCCGCACACGCTGCGCACCGTCGGCAAGCCCAACCCGGAGATGGAGGTCGAGGTGCGCGACGGCGACGTGTGGGTGCGCGGCCCGCACGTCATGCGCGGCTACTGGGGCGAGCCGCCGCTGAGCGAGACCAGCGACGGCTGGCTGAACACCGGCGATGTGGGCCACTTCGACGAGGACGGCTACCTCTACCTCGACGACCGCAGCAAGGACGTGATCGTCACCGGCCGCACCTCCGACAACGTCTACTCGCGGCTGCTCGACGACTTCCTCGTGACACTGCCCGGCATCCGGCAGGCCGCGGCGGTGGCGGCACCGGACGAGAGGTGGGGCGAGGCGGTGCACCTGTTCGTCGTGGTGGAGGACGGCCACGAGCTCGACCTCCACGAGGTGGAGCAGGCCGTTGTCGCCGAACTGGGCGATCTCTATGCACCACGTGGCGTCACGGTCGTACCCCGTCTGCCGCTGACGCAGGTGGGAAAGGTCGACAAGCGCCGGCTGCGCGCGTTGCTTCGGTAAGGTCTCGAAGCAAGTCATGGAGGTGACGGATGCCCCGTCCAAGCGTGGAAGCCGAACGCAAGGCGCAGATCCTCGCGTCCACCTGCAAGGTGATCGCCGCCGAGGGCTTCCGCCACCTCCGGGTGTCCGACGTGGCCAGAGACGCCGGCGTGTCCGGCGGCACGGTCCACTACTACTTCGAGACCAAGCGCGAGCTCACCGACGCCGCGTTCGAGCACTGCTTCGAGCAGTCGCTCAAGCGCCGCCGCTGGATCCTCGAGTCCGACGAGCCGCCGTTGTCGCGGCTGCGCATGGTCGTCGAGTCCTACCTGCCGCAGGGCGCGGAGACGGTCGAGGCGTGGAAGATCTGGGCCGAGCTGTGGGTCGAGGCGATCCGCAGCCCCGAGCTGCAGGAGCTCAACGAGCGCTTCTACGGCGAGTGGCGCGAGATCGTCGCGAGCATCTTCCGCGACGGCCAGGACACCGGGGAGATCCGGACCGGCGACGACCCGGTGGAGCTGGCGAACATGCTGGTCAGCATGCTCGACGGGCTGGCGCTGCAGGTGCTCGCCGGGTCCAGGTCCATGACCGTCGACACCATGCGCGCCACGTGCCTGAGGTTCGTCGACCAGTTGTCAGGGGTATCCCAGGGCTGTCCCTGATGCAACGAACGGACCGGCGGGAGCATTGTGGAGCTATGACCACGACAGTTGCTTTGAGCAGGCCCAGGACCAACCGGATGATCGCAGGTGTGTGCGCGGGGCTCGCCCAGCGGTGGGGCATGAAGGCGAGCACGGTGCGCCTTCTGTTCGTGCTGTCGTGCCTCCTGCCCGGACCTCAGTTCGTCGTCTACCTCGTGCTGTGGGTGATCATGCCCAGCCGCGGCTATTGATCGACGCCCTCGTCAGACCCACGCGCAGCAGCCCGGCGCGTGGGTCGCGCCGTGCGTGAAAGAGCAGGTGGTGGAGGGCGTGTTCGAAATGCGGTAGAAGGATGCCCATGGAGATCACCGCCTTCCTGGACCGCAAGCTGGCCCGTCGGTTCCGCACCTACGACGCCGACGGCGACGGGTTCATCGGGTGCGATGACTTCACCACCGCGGGACTGCGCACCACGAGGGCGTTCGGCCTGGGTGACGATGAGCCGAGGGCGGTGCGATTCCGCGCGACGCTGACCGGGTTGTGGCAGCAGCTCTCGCTGGCCGCTGACACCGACCGCGACGGCCGGATCAGCGTGGACGAGTACAAGAAGGCGTTCGCGGACGGCTTGCTGGAGACACCGGAGTCGTTCGACGAGGGGTACGTGCCGTTCCTGGACGCGGTCATGGCGATCGCCGACGGGGACGGCGACGGCAAGCTCACCGTCGACGAGCACGTGAAGTGGACCGGCGCGTTGATGAACCTTTCCGAGGCCGATGCCCGGATGATCCACGACCTGCTCTCCGACGACGACGGCCTGCTGTGCACGCACGCGCTGCTGGCGGCCATCCGGGAGTTCTACTTCTCCGAGGACCCCGCGGCGGCCGGCAACTGGCTGCTGGGGTCGTTGGACTGACGTGCTGCTCAAGACGCTGCAGGAGTACGCGGCACGGGCTCAGCCGGCCGCGCACGTCGAAGAGGCCGGTGGCTGGTGGCTGCGCCATTCCCCCGACGACGCCTGGTGGGTGAGCGCGGTCCTGCCGCACGACCGCGAGGACCGGGTCGAGGTCGCCGAGGAGTTCTGCGCGGGCCGCGGTGCCCCGGTGCGGTTCCAGATCACGCCGGGCGTGTGCGCCGACGACCTGGACGCCCGGCTGGCCGGCCGCGGGTACGCGCGGGGTCACGACATGTCGTTGCAGATCGCGTCGACCGCCGACGTGCTCCGCCAGGCGCACGCGGACGCCGGTGCCGTGACGACCCGGCCGGACGACGGCTGGCTCGCGGCGTGGCACGAGGTGACGACACGCGACGTCGAAGCAGAACGCGAGCTGCTCAGCCGTGTGGAGGCACCGAGCGCGTACGCCTACGCGGAGGTCGACGACGAGGTGGTCGCCGTGGGGCGTGTGGTGGCCGACAACGGGTGGGCCGGCGTGTTCGGCATGGCGACGCTTCCGCACGCACGGGGCCAAGGCGCGGCACGGTCCGTGCTCGCCGCGCTGGCGTCATGGGCGGCCGCACGCGAGTCGAACCACATGTACCTGCAGATGGAAAAGGCCAACAAGTCGGCGTTCCGGCTCTACGAGCGGTCGGGGTTCCGCGAGCTGTGCACCTACCACTACCGCTGCCGCGAGTGATCAGTCAGGAATCGAGAAGCGCGGGACGGGGGTCTGCGAGTTAGCTTGTCGCCATGACCTCCAGGAGAGCGGCCGCCACCAACGCGCACGAGGCCGACACCCACGACATGATCCGCGTGCGGGGCGCGCGGGTGAACAACCTGAAGGACGTCGACGTCGAGATCCCCAAGCGGCGGCTGACGGTCTTCACCGGCGTGTCCGGTTCGGGCAAGAGCTCGCTCGTGTTCGGCACGATCGCCGCGGAGTCGCAGCGGCTGATCAACGAGACCTACAGCGCGTTCATCCAGGGGTTCATGCCGACCCTGCCGCGGCCGGAGGTGTACCTCCTGGAGGGGATCACCACCGCGATCCTGGTGGACCAGCAGCGGATGGGCGCCGACCCGCGTTCCACAGTGGGCACCGCGACCGACGTCAACGCCATGCTGCGCATCCTGTTCAGCCGCCTGGGCGCACCGCACGTCGGCGGCCCGCAGGCGTTCTCGTTCAACGTCGCGTCGATCAGCGGCGCGGGCGCGGTGACGATCGAGAAGGCAGGCCAGAAGGTCAAGGAGCGCCGCGAGTTCTCCATCACCGGCGGCATGTGCCCGCGCTGTGAGGGCCGCGGTCAGGTCTCCGACATCGACCTGACCGAGGTCTACGACTCGTCGAAGTCGATCCTCGAGGGCGCGATCAAGGTGCCCGGCTACAACGTCGACAACCAGTGGACGGTGCAGACGTTCACGCAGTCCGGGTTCATCGACCCGGCGAAGCCGATTGCCGAGTACAGCAAGAAGGAGCTGCACGACTTCCTCTACCGGGAACCGGTCAAGATCAAGGTCAACGGCATCAACCTGACCTACGAGGGCCTGGTCCCGAAGCTGCAGAAGTCCATGCTGTCGAAGGACCGCGAGGCGCTGCAGCCGCACATCCGGGCGTTCGTGGACCGTGCGGCGACGTTCGGCACCTGCCCCGACTGCGGCGGCACCCGGCTCACCGAGGCCGCGCGCTCGTCGAAGATCAGGGGTGTGTCCATCGCGGACCTGTGCGACATGCAGATCAGCGACCTGGCCGACTGGATGCGCGGGCTGGAGGACAGGTCCGTGGCACCGCTGGTCGAGAAGCTGGTGCACACGCTCGACTCGTTCGTCGAGATCGGACTGGGCTACCTCTCGCTCAACCGCCCCGCCGGCACCCTGTCCGGCGGTGAGGCGCAGCGCGTGAAGATGATCCGGCACCTCGGGTCCGCGCTGACCGACGTGACCTACGTGTTCGACGAGCCGACGATCGGCCTGCACCCGCACGACATCCAGCGGATGAACAACCTGCTGCTGCGGTTGCGCGACAAGGGCAACACCGTGCTCGTGGTCGAGCACAAGCCGGAGACCATCGCGATCGCCGACCACGTCGTCGACATCGGTCCCGGCGCCGGCCGCGACGGCGGCACGATCTGCTTCGAGGGCACGCTGGAGGGGTTGCGCGCCAGCGGCACCGTGACCGGACGGCACCTCGACGACCGGGCGGAGCTCAAGCCGTCGGTGCGCAAGGCGTCCGGGACGCTGTCCATCCGCGGCGCGTCGAAGAACAACCTGCGCGACGTGTCGGTCGACATCCCGCTCGGCGTGCTGACCGTCGTGACCGGTGTGGCGGGGTCGGGCAAGTCGTCGCTCATCCACCAGTCGATGCCGAAGGACTCCGGCGCGATCGTGGTGGACCAGACCCCGATCAAGGGTTCGCGCCGGTCGAACCCGGCCACCTACACCGGGCTGCTGGAGCCGATCCGCAAGGCGTTCGCCAAGGCCAACGGCGTGAAGCCGGCGTTGTTCAGCGCGAACTCCGAGGGCGCGTGCCCGAACTGCAACGGCGCCGGTGTGGTGTTCACCGACCTGGGCATCATGGCCACGATCGAGTCGCCGTGCGACGTGTGCGAGGGCAAGCGGTTCGACCAGGCGGTGCTGGAGTTCAAGTTCGGCGGCAATGACATCTCCGAGGTGCTGGCGATGCCGGTCGCGGAGGCGGTGGAGTTCTTCGGCTCCGGTGAGGCCCGCACGCCCGCCGCGCACGCGATCCTGGACCGGCTGAACGACGTGGGCCTGGGCTACCTGTCGCTGGGCCAGCCGCTGACCACGCTGTCCGGCGGTGAGCGCCAGCGCCTCAAGCTCGCCACGCACATGGCCGACAAGGGCGGCGTCTACGTGCTGGACGAGCCGACCACCGGCCTGCACCTGGCGGACGTCGAACAGCTGCTGGGCCTGCTGGACCGGCTCGTCGACTCCGGCAAGTCGGTCATCGTGATCGAGCACCACCAGGCCGTGATGGCGCACGCCGACTGGATCATCGACCTGGGGCCCGGCGCCGGCCACGACGGCGGCAAGGTCGTGTTCGAGGGCACTCCCGCGGACCTGGTGGCCGGCCGCTCGACGCTGACCGGCGAGCACCTGGCCGACTACGTGGGGGCCCCGGCGCGCGTCAAGAAGCGCTGAGCGGGTAAACAGGCGCATGGAGATCACGCCGTTCCTGGACCGCAAGCTGACCCGCAGGTTCGAGACCTACGACAGCGACCAGGACGGTTGCGTCGAACGCGCGGACTTCGAGCTCGCCGGTGCGCGCACGACCGGCGAGTTCGGCCTGGCCGCCGACGACCTGCGGGCGAAGCGGTTCCGCGAGCAGCTCCTGGCCGCGTGGGACCACCTCTCCGCCGTGACCGACACCAACGACGACGACCTGGTCAGCCTCACCGAGTACAAGACGGCGTTCGTCGCCGGCCTGCTGGAACGCCCCGAGGTGTTCGACGACGCGTACGTGCCGTTCGTGGACGCGCTGATGGCCGTGGCGGACCACGACGGCGACGGCCACCTCGGCGTGGACGAGTACGTGCGCGCGAGTGGGGCGTTGCTGAACGTGCGCCCCGCCGACGCGCGCGCCGGGTTCACCCGGCTCGACGGCGACGGCGACGGACTGGTCAGCGGCGAGGACCTGCTGGCCGCGCTCAGGGCGTTCTACTTCTCCGACGACCCGAACGGTCCCGGCGCGTGGCTGTTCGGCCCGCTGGGCTGAGCCGTCACTCCACGGCGGTCTTGACGGCGGCGGCCTCGGCCTTGACGTACCGGCTGGTCAGCGACCGGGTGAGCAGCCAGCCGACGCCGGCCATCAGCCCTGACATGGTCAGCGTGAGGGTGAGCCTGCTGCCGTCGGCCAGCGGTTCGACGACGTGCGCGGCGGTGACCGTGACGCCCGCTGACCGCGACTGCCAGGTGTACGAGGTGCCCTCGGTCAGCTCGGTGACCGTCCAGACGGCGGGCGACAGCCGCGGCTGCACCAGCCGGGTGCGCGACCCGACCGCCAGCGGGCCGGCGTCGAGCCGTTCGACGCTGTCGACCGTGGGAATCCGCTCCGGCCAGCGTTCGACGTCGGAGACCACCTCCCAGACCTTGGCGGGCGGGGCAGCGATCGTCACGGTGTGCTGCAGGCCGGGCATGCGCCGAGTGTACGGCTTCAGAACCGCTTTTCGATCTCCCGAACGGCAGCAGCGGCGAGCTGTGCGGCGGCGGCCCGCGGCCGGGGCGCGCCGACGACCTGCCGGACCAGCCGGCGCATGTTCTCGTCGATCTTCGCGAACGCCGACTCGGCCGTGGGCTCGATGTCGCCGAACAACGTCCACCACCACCACGAGTTGGTCGCCGAGTTCGCGACGACGTCCGGGATGACCAGCGCGCCGAGCAGGTCCTCGGCCTCCCTGGTGATCGGCATGTTCGCCGCCTCGACGACCAGCCGTGCCTTCACCTCGCACGCGTTGTGCTCGTCGATCGCATAGCTCGTCGCGGCGGGCACGAGCACGTCCGCCTCGACGTCGAGCCACCGGTCCCGGTCGAGCCGCACGTCGTCCGCGGCGAGCTCGGAGCGGTCGATGCCGCCGTGGGCGTCGCGGGTCAGCAGGAGCGCCTCCACGTCGAGCCCGGCCGGGTTGGCCACCACCCCGTGGACGTCCGCGAGCCCGACGACCTTCACCCCGGCCCTGGCGAGGTAGCGGGCCGTGGCGCCGCCCATGGAGCCGAACCCCTGGACGAACGCGGTGGGGTTGCTGAGCCGAAGCCGTTCGATCCCTTCCAGCGCGGCCGTCGCGACGCCGTAGCCGCCGACCAGCTCGTCGAGGCCGACGCCGTCGACCGTGACCGCGAAGGCGTCCTGAAGTCGTTGCCGCGCTTGGTGTTCGTCGTCCAGCAGCGGGTACACGGCCTGGATGGACGACTGCAACCCGATCTTCTCGATGGCGGCGTCGATCGTGGACTGCCGCAGCCCCAGGTCCTCCCCCGTGGTCCAGAACCGCTCGATGTACGGCGACATCGCGTAGAGGTAGGCCGTGAGCACGTCGAACGCCCGCGGGTCGTACGGGTCGAAGTCGATGCCGCCCTTGGCACCCCCGAGCGGCACGTACCGCGCGCCGGGGTCGTAGTTGAGGGCCTCCTTGGCCGTCATGCCCTCCGCGAGCCCGCGCACCTCGTCCAGCGTGCACCCGGCCCGCATGCGCAGTCCCCCGCTGCACACCCCGCGCACCAACCGGTCGACGACGAGGTAGCCGCGCGCGCCCGTGGCCGGATCGGTCCACGTGACCTGCAGGAAGCTCATTCCCCCATCTTGGCCGACGGCCGGTTCACCTCGACATCTGGCGCAGGAACTCGGCGTTGCCCTGGGTCTTGCGCAGTCCGTCGAGCAGCACGTCGACGTCTCGGTCGGCCATGGCCCTGCGCACGGCGTTGGTGATGGCGAGCTCCTGTCCGGACACCAGCAGCTCCACCTTGCGCGTGCCCGACTGGTGCAGGTCGATCGCGGGGAAGACCCGCCGCTGCGCGGCCTTGCGGTCGAGCTTGAGCTCGGCGTTGCCGGTGCTCTTGAGCTCCTCGAAGATCACCGTGTCGCCCACCGACCCGGTCTCCACGAGCGCCGTGGCGAAGATCGTGAGGCTGCCGCCCTCCTCGATGTTGCGGGCGGACCCGAGGAACTTCTTCGGTGGGTTGAGCGCCCCGACCTCGATGCCACCGCTCAGAATCCGCCCGCCGCTGGGCGCCGCGAGGTTGTACGCCCGCCCCAGCCTGGTCAGCGAGTCCAGCAGCACCACCACGTCCTGCCCGTCCTCGACGAGCCGCTTGGCCCGCTCGATGGCGAGCTCCGCCGTGGCGATGTGCTCCCGCGGGTGCTCGTCGAACGTCGAGGTGAACATCTCCCCCGGCACCGTGGTGCGGATGTCGGTGACCTCCTCCGGCCGTTCCCCGACGAGCACGACCATGAGGTGGCACTCGGGGTTGTTCTTGGCCACCGCCTGCGCGATGTGCTGCAGCACCATCGTCTTGCCGGCCTTGGGCGGCGCCACGACCAACGCCCGCTGCCCCTTGCCGACCGGCATGACCAGGTCGACCGCCCTGCTGGTGAGCTCCTCGGGGTCGTGCTCCAACCGCAGCCGCTCGTTGGGGTAGAGCGGCGTCAGCTCCTCGAACCTGGGCCGCCGGTGCGGCTTGCGCCCGTTGACCGTGTCGACCGACGTGAGCTTGCCGTCGTGCGCCTCCCCCGTGACCCGGTCGCCCCTGCGCAGGTCGTGTTGCCGCACGAGCTGCTGCGGCACCACCGGTCCGTCGAGGAGGAAAGCCTTGTTGTTGCGTACGTCGAGTACACCGATGTGCATCGGTCTGTCCTTTCGGGAGGGTTGCGTGCAGATGCGCTCGTCCGCCCCGCCTCGTGTGCGTGGGAAAGCGCTGCAGATGTGAGTCCGCCAGCGTTCAGAAGCTGGGGGCTGGTTCGCTGCGGACTTCGGATGGTCCAGCAGCTGGTAGGTGCTTACATGCGCTCTGCGGCGCACTGCCTACCCGGACTGTAGCAGACAACGTCGCCGACGCGCCGCTTATTCCGCGCCACACCTCTGCTGTTCCCGCGCGTCCTCCCGGCATTTCCGGACAGGACAGGGCGATCAGGCCACCTGCTGGTCGCCTGACTCGGTCAGCGCGGCATCGGCGGGGGTGATCAGCGCGTCCACGGCCACCACGCCGTCCGGGCCGACGCGCACCGGGTTCAGCTCGATCTCCGCCAGGTCGGGACGGGTGGCGATGAGCCGGGAGAGGGACGTGATGACCTGGGTCAGAGCGACGAGGTCGACGGGTGGTGCGCCGCGCCAGCCGCGCAGCAGCGGCATGGCCTGCAAGCGGTTGAGCATGGCGTGAGCGGTGGCCGGGGTGACGGGTGCCAGTTCGAGGGCGGTGTCGCGGTGCAGCTCCGCGTGGATGCCGCCGGCACCGACGAGGACCACTGGGCCGAACGAGTGGTCACGCCGGGCGCCGATGATCAGCTCGACGGTGTTCGGGCGGGTGTCCATCTCTTCGAGGACGTACGTGCCGGGGCCCAAGCGGGCCTCCATCTCCTCGAAGGCGGCGGCCGGGTCGGTGAGACCGGTCTGAACGCCGCCGTGCTCGGTCTTGTGCGCCAGCCAGTCGGCCTTGAGCGCGAACGGGGCAGTGAGCGGGGTGGCGCGGGCCTCTGCGGCTGTGGTCACGGCGTGGGCGCGAGGGAAGCGGACGAAGTCCAGCAGCTCACGAGCTGCCAGGTAGCCTGGCCGGTACGCGATCCCCGGTCTCTCGCGCGTGCTCACGCAGGGGTCCCCCGCAGGGGGTCCCCCAGCTTCAATTCTTCCAGCCAGCACCGACAGTTCCGGGCCGCTGAACGGCCCGGTCCCGGCCGCGGCGGAGGCACCGAACCGAGCAGCGTTACCGAGAGCACCCACAACGCGCTCGATCGTGTGCTGAACGGACACGCCACCAGCACGCAGAGCACGAACCGCGGCGGAGTCGGCGCACATGCAGTGGGCGACGACCGGAACGCCGGTCTCCCTTGCCAGCGAACAGATCCGGGCGGCGACGGCGACCTCGGTGGACTCCAGGCAAGGCGTGTCCGCACCGTAACTGCCGAAGTAGCCGGACAACACGACCGAGTCGACCTCACCACCGCGCACCAGCACCTCGACGGCACGGGCGTAGTTCTCCAGGTCCTGCTCCCCCGCCCCGGCCAGGTCGATCGGGTTGCGCGCCGACACACCGGCCGGCAGCCCGCCCACGGCGGCCAGAGCAGGCACCGCGAGCCCCGCACCCACCGCGAGATCCGCCGCGATCGCCCCCTGCCCGCCGGAGTCCGCGAGAATCCCGACCCGCGTCCCGCGCGGCACCCCTCGCGTCACCACAGTGGCAACGTCCACCAGGGCAGCCGGCGTCGCCACCCGCACGGCCCCGGACCGGCGGCACGCGGCGTCCACGAGGTCCAAAGAGGACACCAGTGCGCCGGTGTGCGACAGTGCGGCGTCCCGTGCGGCAGCGGAAGCACCGACCGTCAGCAGCACAACGGGTTTCCCGGCCGACCGGAGCTCCGACAGGGCGGTCAGCATCCCGGGCCCGAAGCTCTCCAGGTACACCCCGACCACAGCGGTCAACTCATGCGGGACCAGGTCCAGCAACGCTTCCGCGGCCGTCACGTCGACCTGGTTGCCGACCGACACGAACCGCGACACCCCGAGCCCGGCGGCCGCGGCGAGTCCGGCGATCTCCAGCCCCACCTGCCCGCTCTGCGACACCACCCCCAGCGAACCGGGCTGGAACTGCCCCCACGCCAGGTGCAGCGACGTCGCCGCGTCGTACACGCCCAGGCAGTTCGGCCCGAGCAGCCGCGCCCCCGCCGCACGGATGCGCGCGACCACGCACTCGTCCATCGCCGACGGAATCCCGACGAAACCGCGCGTTCCCAACGCCAGAGCCTCGTCCACCACCGCGGCGACGTGCTGGGGAGGCACGGCGAGCACCACCAGCTCCGGTGCCTCGGGCAGTTCCGACAGCGTCCGCACGGTCGGCCGCGACAGCACCGCCCCGCCACCGCGGTTCACCAGGTGCACGGCCCGGCGGTCGCTGCCGGTCAACGCACCGCGCGCCAGCCAATGCCCCCACTTCGCCGGGTCGTCACTCGCGCCCACCACCGCGACGGACGACGGATCGGAGAAGATCACCTGGCACCCAGCCCGCGCGAGATGATCAGGCGCTGGATGTCCGAGGTGCCTTCCTCGATCTCCTCCAGCTTGGCATCGCGCATCCAGCGCTCGACGGGGTACTCGCGGGAGTAGCCGTAGCCGCCCAACGTCTGCACGGCCGCGTGCGTGCACCACATCGCGTTCTCGGAACCGACGAGTTTCGCCATCGCGGACTCCTGCGCGACCGCCTCCCCCGCGTCGTGCAGCGCAGCGGCCCGCAGCGTCAGCAGGTGCGCGGTGTCGACGCGCGTGGCCATCTCGGCCAACCGGAACGCCACGGCCTGGTGCCGCAGGATCGGAACGCCGAACTGCACGCGTTCAGCGGCATAAGCGGAAGCGAAGTCCAGCGCCGCGCGTGCCAGACCCGTGCAGGCTGCGCCGATCAGGATTCGCGAGGCGTCGAACGTCCGCATCAGGCCCGAGAACGCCTGCCCCTCCTCGCCGAGCCGGTTCTCGGCGGGCACGCGCACGTCGTCGAGGAACACCTCCGCGTTCACGATCGCCCGCTGCCCCATCTTCCGGAACGGCGGCCCGACGGTCAGGCCGGGCGTGTCCCGTGGCACCACGAATGCCGTGACACCACGGGAACGCAAGGAGGGGTCAACGGTCGCGAAGATCACGAACATCGCGGCGTACGGGGCGTTGGAGATCCAGGTCTTCTGTCCATTGAGGACGTAGGAGTCGCCGTCGCGCCGCGCCGAGGTCCGGATGCTCGCCGCGTCGGAGCCGGCGCCCGGCTCGGTGACCGCGACGGCGGTCACCGGCGGCAGGTCCGTCCCGAGTGGACCGAGGAAGCGCTTCTGCTGTTCAGGGGTGCCGAGGTGGTCGATCGGCGCGCTGAAGAAGCCGTTGGACGTGAGCAGGTTGCCGATGCCGATGTCGCCGTGGCACAGCTCCTGCTGGACGAGCAC
The DNA here is from genome assembly GCF_040647275.1 of Lentzea sp. NPDC042327. Classification (NCBI taxonomy): domain Bacteria; kingdom Bacillati; phylum Actinomycetota; class Actinomycetes; order Pseudonocardiales; family Pseudonocardiaceae; genus Lentzea; species Lentzea sp. NPDC042327. The sequence continues at coordinate 398,520 of NZ_JBEZBX010000007.1, read as the reverse complement.
CTGAGTGGTGAGGTCGGTGATCCCGCCGCCGCCGAACTCCTCTGGGATCATGAACGTCGTCAGCCCCAGCCGCGACGCCTTCTCCCACAGGTCGAGCGGCGACTCGGTGTCCGCCTCGTCCACGGCGCGGGCCCGCGGGCGGATCTCCTCCGCCGCGAACCGCCTGGCGAGCTCGACGAACTGGTCCTGTTCAGCCGTGCGCCGCAGGCCGTCCCGGACGGTCCGCACCATCTCCCACCCCTAAGTTGACTGATGAGTCAGTTATCTGCGGTTCACGGGGCAGCCTAACCGCATAAGGGCAGGTAAGAGGGTCCGCAAACGGGTGAGTGGCGTGCACGTTCGTGGCGGTCGTGATCACCTGCTTGGAGCAGGCAGGCATACAGATACGACTACTCGGCCACGCGGCGCCCGCAGCATGATGAACTGGCCGTGACGGCGGTGTTCCACCTCTGGCCAGACCCGCGGTGTCGAGCACGACGGGCGCATCGCGGCTCAACTGGGTGAGCGCGATGTCGTCATTCCAAGCGGCCACCGCGTTGTCGACGCCGGCGTCCATGCCCGCCCTGACTCGGGCGGGCACGGCGGTTCGTCCGGGCCCGTAGCGACACCTCGCCGAACGCCCGGTGCACGATTCGGGCGTGGCTTGCGACTTGTCCACAGGGCTTCGGTTGTCCACAGGTTCGCGAGCCGCGGGCTTGACACGCGCGGACTCTCGCTATGGTGGGTGGAGGTGGGCGGTCTGCCCCCAGGGTGGGCGGGGCCCTGCGCTCGCGTCGTTCACGCGATGAGCGCACTGCCGCTGCCCACGACCCGCATCTAGGCTCCTGACGTCCTTTCAGACACTCAAGGTCCCGCCTGACGCGTGGCATCCGCACCCGAGGCCCGTGGCCCCTTACCTCGACACCGGTGGCCCGACCGGCACGTCCGGCCCCATCAGGCCCGGAACGCCGCCCGCACGATCTCCAGCGCCTCTTCTCTCGACAGTCCCAACTCGGCCGACATCGACGCATAGGCGTGCGCTGCCGAACGCACCCGCTCGCGGTTGCTGTCACCGTTCGCGCTGACCACGGTGCCCGCCCGGCCTCGTGTTTCCACGAGTCCCGCTTCCTCCAGCTCGCGGTAGGCGCGAGCGACTGTGTTCACCGCAAGGCCCAGGTCTTTCGCGAGCGCGCGCACTGTGGGCAGTTTGGCGCCGACCGGCAGTTCGCGGTTTGCGATGGCGTGTGCGTAGTGCACACGCACCTGCTCGTACGGGGGTGTCTCCCCGTGGTGGTCGATCTTCACTGCGCCGTTCCTCCCCGCTTGTAGCTACCTCTGTGTTGACCAACGGGCGAGGGCGGCAGAGGTTGCGGGTTTAATTCAGCTCGGACCGGAATTGGGCTGAACCGCTCTCATCTTCACGGAGAGCGACGGCCGGACAGACCCGGCAAGGCGGCGCCGGGACAGGAGCCGTCTTGCCGGGTCGAGCTGGGGCGTGCGGGCGTTCGATGTCGGTCCACACCCGCGGTTCTTGTTGCTATTCTGCGGATTTCGGCGCGACCACGGTGCCGCGGGCGCGCGTTACGACGATCGGTTCAGCCAGCGCGTCCGCCGCGGAAGGGCCGCGTTCGGGCGCCGAACGGCACACCACGCGGGCCTCGAACTCGATCTCCCGCGACCGCTTCCCGATGCGCACCAGCGTCGCCACGGCCTCGATGACGTCACCGGCCTGAATGGGCGCGACGAACTCCACGGAGCTGTAGCCCGCGAACAGGCCCTCGTCGGAGTCGGTGTGGATGAGCATCTCGGTGGCGACGTCACCGAACATGCCGAGCCCGTAGGCACCGTCGACGAGGCTGCCGCCGTAATGCGCGTGCGAGTGCGGCACGTAACGCCGGTGTGCCACGGTGAAACCTTCGACCAAAGCCCCGCTCACGCGGCGACCCCCTTTTTCTCCTGCATCGCGTGCACCAGGTAGCTCGCGACCTCGCCCGGAGTGGTACCCCGGGAGAAAACCCGGTCAACCCCCAGCTCGGCCGCCATCAGCGGGTCGAACCGCGGGCCGCCCGCCACCAGCAGCGGCCGCCGGTCCCCCATCGCCTCGCGGAACGCCGCCGACATCTCCTGCGTGTTCAGGATGTGCGCGTCCCGCTGCGTCACCACCTGGGAGACCAGCACCGCGTCGGCCTTCTCGGCGCGGGCGGACCGCACCAGTTCCGGAACGCTCACCTGCGCGCCGAGGTTCACGACCTTCAGCTCGCGGTAGTACTCCAGGCCCTTCTCGCCGGCGAAGCCCTTGATGTTGAGGATCGCGTCGATGCCGACCGTGTGCGCGTCCGTGCCGATGCAGCCGCCGACGACGACCAGCTTGCGCCGCAACACCTTCTTCAGCGTCGTGTTCACCTCGGCCGGTGACAGCAGCGGGTACTCGCGCTCGACGACCTTGACCTCGTCGAGGTCCACGAGGTGCTTGACCGAGCCGTAGACGACGAAGAACGTGAAGTCGTCGCCGATGGGGTGCGAGTGGACCACCATCGCGGGGTCCATGCCCATCCTGTTCGCGAGCTGCTGCGCCGCGCCGTCCGCCTTGGGACCGAACGGGATCGGCAGCGTGAACGACGTCTGGACCATGCCGTCGCCGGTCGTGTCGCCGTAGGGCCGGACGTACCTCTTGGCGTCAGACATTCGAGGCCTCCAGCAGGTCCGAAGCCGGGTTGAAGTACTCGGGAGCCTTCTCGACCACGCCGTCCGCGCCCTTGCCCTTGTCGGCCGGGCGCTTCATCAGGCCGAACGTGCCGTCGGCGATCGCGTTGAGCAGCCCGTCGCCGACGATGCGCTCCAGCAGGTCCACCGCCTCGCCCAGCACCTGGTGCGCGCGCTTGACGATCAACCCGTCCGGTGCCGGCCGGAAGTCCTCCGCGAGACTGCCGGCCGCGTTGAGCACGTACCGGACGTTCTGCAGCGCGAGGTCGCGGTCGGACAGGAACGGCGTCACGACCGCCTCGGTCATCATGCCGACGAGCAGGATGGACTGTCCGGTGAGGACACCCGCGAGGTTGAAGAACCCGTCCAGCAGGTAGCCGTTGAACACGTCGCCGGTCATGTGCTTGGTCGGCGGCATCCATTTGAGCGGCGCGTCCGGGAACAGCTCGCGGGCCAGCAGCGCGTGCGCGAGCTCCAGCCGGAACGAGTCGGGCACCTTCGGGTTGATCTCGAACGCGTGCCCGAGGCCCAGCAGGTGGTCGGGCAGTCCCGCCTCGTGGGCGAAGTGCTCGTTGAGCAGCTGGGACACCGTCACGGTGTGGGCGGCCTCGACGGCGTCCGCGGTGGTGAGGTAGTTGTCCTCGCCGGTGTTGATGATGATGCCGGCGCGCGCGTGGACCTGGCGGGAGAACCGCTGGTCGACGAACGTGCGGATGGGGTTGATGTCGCGGAACAGGATGCCGTACATCGAGTCGTTCAGCATCATGTCGAGCCGCTGCAACCCGGCCAGGACGGCGATCTCGGGCATGCACAGGCCGGACGCGTAGTTGGTCAGCCGCACGTACCGGCCGACCTCCTTCGACACGTCGTCCAGCGCCGCGCGCATGATCCGGAAGTTCTCCTGCGTGGCGTAGGTGCCCGCGAACCCGTGGTGCGTGGCGCCTTCCGGGACGTAGTCCAGCAGCGACTGGCCGGTGGAGCGGATCACGGCGATGACGTCGGCGCCGGCGCGGGCGGCGTTCTGCGCCTGCACGACGTCCTCGTCGATGTCGCCGGTCGCGACGATCAGGTAGATCCACGGGCGTTGCGCGGGGTCGCCCCACTTCTGCACCAGCTTCTCGCGTTGGACGCGGTTGCGGTCGACCGTCTTGAGGCCCTTGGTGATGGCGGAGGTGGCGGCCTTCTTAACTGCGTTCAGGTCCCTGCCAGTGGGGATTGAGAACTGGACCTGCCCGGCGGCGGTGGCCTCGGCGAGCTCGGTCAGGCTCGCGAGGTTGTGCTGCCGCAGGGCGTGGAACGCGGGCAGCACCACCCCGTGCTCCAGCCCGCACTGCTCGCGGACCGTGTCGATCACGCGGTTGACCCACGGCACGTCACCGGCGCGGTGGGTGGAGTCCGCGCCGGTGATGCCGGCCAGCCGCAGCGTGGCGCGCTCGACCGCGACCGTGGTGTGCGCCTTCGCGATGGACACCACGGGTTCGGCCGCCCGCGCGGCGAGCTCGCGCGCGGTGGCGACGACCCTCGGGTCGAGGTCGAGCAACGCCATCGAGTCACTTCCTCTCGTAGATCGTCCGGCCGTTCAGCACGGTCCGCACGCACACCGGGGCGGGCCCGGTGAGGTCGGGCAGGCCGGGCACGCCCGACCGCGGGTCGGTGGACCAGCGCTGGACGCGGGCGTCGGACCCGGCCACCACGAGGTCACCGGTCTCCCACACGGCGTACGTCGCGGGCGCACCGGGCCGCAAGGTGCCGGTCACGCCGTCGTCCACGCCCGCCGCACGCCAGCCACCGCGCGTGTGGGCGGTGAACGCGGCACGTGGGGACACACCGAAGCCCTCGGTCCTGTGGTGCACCGCGGCCTTCACCGCTGCCCACGGGTCGATGGCGGTCACCGGCGTGTCGGAGCCGAACGCCAGCACGACGCCCGCGGCGGCCAAGCGCGAGAAGGGGTTGAGCCCCACTCCGCGCTCGGCACCGAGCCGCTGCACGTACATGCCGGTCGGGCCGCCCCATTCGGCGTCGAAAAGCGGCTGCACCGAGGCGATGACGCCCCACCCGGCCAGCTGCTGGGCCTGTTCGGCCGAGACCATCTCGACGTGTTCGAGGCGGTGCCGGGCCGACGCCAGCGCCGGGGTGCCGAGCGTTTTCTCGGCTATTGCGAAGCCCTCGACCACGGCGGCCATGCCGGCGTCGCCGATGACGTGGAAGCCGGCCTGGATGCCCAGCTCCGTGCACTTCACCAGGTGGTCGGCGACCTGCCGGCCGGTCAGGTACAGCGCACCGGACGTGTCCGCGTCGGCGTACGGCTCGGCAAGCGCGGCGGTGCGGGAGCCGATCGCGCCGTCAACGAAGTGATCGCCAGCCAGGCCCTGCACGGGGACACCGGGCAGGTCGTGGTCTCCCCAGTAGGCCACGACCTGCGGGCCCTCGCCCAGCGCCAGCAGCTCGCGCAGGTCGTCCTCGCCGGAGATGTCCGGGCCGGCGCACTCGTGCACGGACGCGATGCCCATCGACGCCGCGTGGTGCAGGAACGCCAGCTGTGCCTCGCGGCGCTGCTCCGGCGTGATGGCGTCGCGTGCGATGCGTCGGACGTGATGGTGTGCGGCGCGCGCGAGGGGGCCCTCGGCGGAGTAGCCGTCAGCCGCGCGCGTTTCGTCCGTGACGAGGTTCGACGACACAAGTGCCGAGTGCACGTCGATGCGTGACAGGTAGACCCTCTTGTCGCCAGCCGCCTCGTCGATCTCCGCACGCGTCGGAGGGCGGTTCTCCGGCCACCGCGTCTCATCCCAGCCATGACCCCACACGAGCGGGCCCTCGGCGTTGCGGACCTGGTCCAGCAACGCCTCCAGCGACGGCGTGCGGGTCAGGTCGACACCGGTCAGCAGCAGACCGGCCGAGGTGGCGTGGACGTGGGCGTCGACGAACGCGGGCGCGACGAAGGCACCGCCGAGCTCGACGACCTCGGCGTCCGGGTGCAGCGTGCGCCCGACCGAGTCCTGTCCGATCCAGACGACCACGCCGTCCGTGACGGCCATCGCCGTCGCATCCGGTGCGTAGATGCGGCCGCCGACCAAAAGTTGCGTACTCACGTCACGCAGTCTGCCTCTGCTCGAACAACGCCCGCACACCCGCCTGGGTGCGGACGAGGTCGAGCGCGAACGCGGCGTGACCTGGCACATAGCCGTTGCCGACCAGCATCTCGACGTCCGCGGCCAGACCCTCTGCTCCCAGAGCGGCGGCGCTGAACGAGGTCGCCATGGAGAAGAAGATCACGGTGCCGCCGTCGGCGGTCGCGAGGATGGCGCCGTGCTCGCACCCCGGCACGTCCACGCACACGACCGTCACGTCGACCTGCTTGCCCACGGCTTCGGCGACGGCGACGGGGTTGCGTGCGTCCGCGATCACGACCTCGTCCGCCAGGCCTGCCGCACGGACCTGTGCCGCTTCACGTTCCGTGGGCACCAAAGCAACCAGACGCGACGCACCGGCCTGACGCGCGGCCGCGAGGGAGAGCGACCCCGACTTGCCCCCACCACCGAGCACGAGCACGGAACCACCGGGGTGCCGGCGCACGACCCGGTCGGTCAACGCGGGCGCACCGCACACGTCGAGCACCGACAGCGCGAGCCCGGCGGGCAGGTCGTCGGGCAGCACGGCCGCGATCGAGCGCCCGAACAGCACCGCGGTCCCCCGGCACGGCACCTGCTCGTCCTCGCCGCTCCAGTCCTGCAGCCCGTCGGTGATCCGCAACGGCGTCAGCGTGAGGCTGACCAGCGTCGCGATCCGGTCACCGGCCTTGAGCCCGAGCGGCGAGGACGGTCCCACCTCCAGGACCGTCCCGAACAGCATGCCGCCCGAGCCCGTGACCGGGTTCTGCATCTTGCCGCGCTCGGCGACGATGTCGAGCACCGCCTGCCGCACCGCGTCCGGACTCCGGTGCGCCTCCCTGAGCTGCCGGAACGACGCCGCGTCCAGGTTGAGCCGCTCGACCGCGACGACGACCTCGTCGTCAGCGGGCACGGGTGCCGCGTCGAGCCGCCACGCCTGCTGCGGCAACACGCCCGCAGGTTCGAGGACACGGTGCAGTCCGTACGCGCTCACCTGAAAATCCTTCGGTCGACGACGCTGTCTCGAAGATATCTTCACGTGAGGCGTCAAGATCCCGCAAGTATCATTCAGAATTCACGCGGAACCAGCGGCAGTCGTAGGGCGCCAGGTCGACCTTGGCACCGGTCTTGGCCGGCTTCACCGTGCCGCCCGTCGCCAGGTCCGTGAGCACCCCGTCGACCGGGACGCGCACGGTGACCTCCCGGTCGGCGAAGTTGTGCAGGGCGATCACCGCGCCACCGTCGCAGTCCGCGCGGTGGGCGAACACGGTCGGATCGCCGACGTCGAGCACCTGCACGGTTCCCCACGCCAGCTCCGGGGCCTCGCGGTAGAGCTCGACCAGCTTGCGCATCCACGTCAGCAACGACTCGGGGTCGTGGCGCTGCTTGCCCGCCTCCTCCCAGTCCATCGGCACGCGCACCGCGAGCCGGCCTTCGAGCGACAGGTCCTCCTCCAAGCCGATCTCCTCGCCGTAGAAGAGCACCGGCGTGCCCGGCAGCGTGAACAGCAGGCTGTAGACCATCCGGATGCGGCGCTGGTCCCCGTCGAGCATCCCGGGGAGGCGGCGGCGCAGCCCCCGGCCGTAGAGCTGCATCGAGGGATCCGGCCCGAACGCGTCGAAGACCTCCTGGCGCTCGTCAACCGGCAGCTTGTCCAGCGTCAGCTCGTCGTGGTTGCGGACGAACGTCGCCCAGTGCCCGTCGCGCGGTGGCTGCGGGCGTTCCTGCAACGCCTTGGCCAGCGGCCCGCTCGTCTGCCGCGCCAGCGCCAGGTACATCGCCTGCATGCCGACGAAGTCGAAGCACATGGTCAGCTCGTCGCCGACGCCCTGGCCGTAGAAGGCCATCGTGTCCTTGTACGGCAGGTTCACCTCGCCGAGCAGGACAGCTTCACCGTTGCGGCGGTTGAGGAACGCCCGCAGGTCGGTGAGGTAGTCGTGCGGGTCGGGCAGCTCGATCGCGTCGGACCGCTCCTGGTGCTCCAGCAGGAACGGGACGGCGTCGACCCGGAAGCCGCTCAGACCCAGCTCCGTCCAGAAGCCCATGATCCGCGCGATCTCGTCGCGCACGGCGGGGTTGGCCACGTTCAGGTCGGGCTGGTGCTTGTAGAAGCGGTGCAGGTAGTACTTGCCGACCTCCTCGGAGTACTCCCACAGCGAGCTCTCCTTGTCAGGGAACGTGATGCCCTTCGGCCCGTCCTCCGGCGGCTCGTCGGCCCAGACGTACCAGTCGCGCTTGTCGGGGTCGTGGAACCACGGGTGCTGGTCGGACGTGTGGTTGACGACGAGGTCGGCGATGACGCGCATGCCGCGGTCCCGTGCGGCGCGGACGAACTCCACGAAGTCGCCCAGCGAGCCGAGGCGCGGGTCGACGGCGTAGAAGTCGGTGATGTCGTAGCCGTCGTCGCGCTCGGGCGTGGGGTAGAACGGCATCAGCCACAGGCAGGTGACACCGAGCGCGTGCAGGTGGTCGAGTCGTTCGGTGGCGCCGCGGAACCCGTTGTCGGAGAAGGTCTCCACGTCCAGGCAGTAGAGGACGGCGTTCTTCCACCACACGTCCGAGGTGCGGATCATGCCGTCACCTCCGGCAGCACGTGCTCGCCGAACGCGTCGATGAACGGCACCAGGTCCTGGCCGACGTGGTGCAGGTAGATCTCCTCGAAGCCCAGCTCGGCGTAGTCGTGCAGGCGTTCGGCGTGCCACTTGAGGTCGTCGGAGATGTTGACGACGCCTTCGAGCTGCTCGGCCGTGACGTTCTCGGCGACCACGTCGAAGTGCTCCGGCAGCTCCAGGTCCCAGCACACCGGCGGGCGGAACACGTTCGTGCGCCACTGGTCGTGCGCGATCGCGCGAGCCGTGTCGAGGTCCTGCGCCCAGCTCAGGTGCACCTGCAGGTGCAGCTTGCCGCGCCCGCCCGCGTCCCGGTAGGCGCCCGCGACCTCGCGCAGGCGTTCCGGTGCGGCGTTGACGGTGATCAGCCCGTCCGCCCACGACGCGCACCACCGCGCGGTCTCGGGGCTCACGGCGGCACCGATCAGCTGCGGCACCTCGCGGGGCAGGGTCCACAGCCGGGCGCGGTCGACGCGGACCAGGCCGTCGTGGCTGACCTCGTCGCCGTTGAGCAGCGCGCGGATCACCTCGACGCACTCCTCCAGCCGCCGGGTGCGGACGTCCTTGCGCGGCCAGCCGTCACCGGTGATGTGCTCATTGCTCGCCTCACCCGTCCCGAGCGCGGCCCAGAACCGGCCGGGGTACATGGCGGCGAGCGTGCCGATCGCCTGCGCGGTGATCGCCGGGTGGTAGCGCTGCCCCGGTGCCGTGACCACGCCGAACGGCAGCTCGGTCGCCTGCAGCGCGGCACCGAGCCACGACCACGCGTACCCGGACTGGCCCTGCCGTTCGCTCCACGGCGCGAAGTGGTCGGAGCTCATCGCGGCGGTGAAGCCGGCCTCCTCGGCCCTGCGCACCGCGGTCAGCAGCTCGGCGGGGTGGATCTGCTCATGTGACGCATGGACGCCGTAAACGGTCATGCGACATCGGTACCCAGGACGAAGATCCAGGCAACCTCCGCTTCGGCGGCAACTCCCCGGCGGGCGCGTTGAACCGATCCCGGCTGGCGTCCGTGTCCACGTCAGCACCTCGGAGCTGAGGAGGATCGGCGATGTACAACGAGACCCGAGTCGGGACGGCGACCGTTGTCCAGTTCATCCGGCCGGACGGCACGGTCGAACCCATGGACGTCGACCTCCACTACCGCACGGACGACCCCCACGCGGTGACGATGCGGTTCCACACCCGCGACCAGGAGTCCACCTGGCTCGTCGGCCGGGAGCTGCTCGCCGACGGGGTGCTGGCGCCGGCTGGGCTCGGTGACGTGCGGCTGCGCCCCGGTGACGGTGACGTGCTGGTCCTGGAGCTGGTGACCGAGGACTCGCACGCGGTGTTCCACCTGCCGGCCGAGGAGCTGCACCGGTTCCTGCAGTCGACCTACCAGGTGGTGCCGTCCGGGCGCGAGGTCATCGACTTCGACCTGCTGCTCAAGGACCTGCTGGCCTGACCCCTGCTGATCTGGTCCCCGCTGCTCTGGTCACAGCCGCAGGCCGAGCACCAGCTTCTCCTCCACGGCGATCTGCCGGAACCCGAGGTGCTGCCAGAACCCGATCGCGTGTGTGTTGTGGCGGCGCACGTGCACGTGGACGCCCTTCTCCAGGCGTTCGAGCACGGCACGCACGAGCTTGCCGCCGTACCCCTTGCCCGTCGCACGCGGCAGCAGGTTGGCGTGCATGTGCGCGGGATAGTCGATGGCGAGCATCGGGTCGACGCGCGCCGGGTTGTGGATGTGGCGGACGACCCGGTTCGCACTCGGTGTCATCGGGTAGCGAATGCGCAGGTCGGGCCACCAGTCGCGGTCCAGTCGGTCCTCGAACGCGAGGCTGTCGGCCGTGCCGATCGCGTAGCCGCAGACGCCGTCGTCGTCCTCCGCCACGAACGCGAGGTCGGGCTCGAAGGCGACGTACGGGCCGACGTGGGCGTGACCGAGCAGGCGCGGGTCGTCGAACAGGTGGCGGGCGCCCCGGCCGCCGTTGCCGGTGTCGAGGCAGATGTCGTGGAGCGCGTCGAGGTCGGCGGGGTGGTACGCGCGGATCACGGCAGTTCGCGGCGTTCCGCGACCACCACGTGGTCCGCGTCGACCGTCACGACCTCACCCTCGACGACCTGACCGGGGCCGAAGCGGCGCTCGTGCTCGAACTTGAGCGCGGCGGCCTCCGCCTTGCGGGCGATGCGGCGGCTGACGAGCCGGCGCGTGGGCGGGAAGAGCAGGAACAGCGCGGCCACGTCGCTGACGAAGCCGGGCACCATGATCAACGCGCCGGCGGCGGCGATGAGCACCCCGTCGGCCATCTCCTGGTGCGGCTGCTGCCGCTTGAACACCGACTCGGAGAACGCGGCCATCGTCTGCGCGCCCTGCCTGCGGACCAGCACGAGACCGACGAGCGTGCCGACCAGCAGCAACCCGATCATGGCCAGCGGGCCGATGGCGTTGCCGACGGCGAGCATGACCGCGACCTCGGCGAAGATCCCGGCGAGCAGCAGCGCGAAAAGGGGCATACCTCCACAACGCACGGACGCCCGCGGTTGCTCCCACGCCTCTTCGACCAGGGCTTGAGCCGAAATATTTACGGCACGCTAGCGGTGTGACAGGATATCTTTACGCGACCTCGACGCTGAGGAGTACGGATGACCGCGCTGCACGACGCCCCCACGGCGCTGGAGCGGCTGGACCGCCAGCCGTACACGTACGTCCGCCGTGAGCTGGTCGAGCCCGACTGGCGCCGGTTCCCCGGCTGGGCGCACGTGACCGAGGCGCAGTGGCGTGACGCCCAGTGGCAGCGGGTCAACTGCGTGAAGAACGTGAAGCAGCTCCGCAAGGTCGCGGGCGACCTGCTCACCGACAGGTTCTACGACGACCTCGCCAAGGACATGGACGCCTTCGCGACGATGTCGATGCTGATCCCGCCGCAGATGTTCAACACGATGGCGGTCGGCGCGGACCTCTCCCCCGACGCCTTCACCGAGGCGTTCCTGGCCGACCCGGTCCGCCGCTACATGCTGCCGGTCTCCTCCGACCGCGACCCGCGCTGGCCGTCGCACCCGCACTCGCAGCGCGACTCGCTGCACGAGGCCGAGATGTGGGTCGTCGAGGGCCTGACCCACCGCTACCCCACCAAGGTGCTGGCCGAGATGGTCTCCACCTGCCCGCAGTACTGCGGGCACTGCACCCGCATGGACCTGGTCGGCAACTCCACCCCGCTGATCGACAAGCACAAGCTGTCGCTCAAGCCGGTCGACCGCCAGGACCAGATGATCGACTACCTGAAGAAGACCCCCGGCGTTCGCGACGTGGTCGTCTCCGGCGGCGACGTCGCGAACGTCCCGTGGCCGCAGCTCGAGTCGTTCCTCATGCGCCTGCTGGACATCGAGACCGTGCGCGACGTCCGCCTCGCCACCAAGGCGCTGGCCGGCCTCCCCCAGCACTGGCTCCAGCCCCGAGTGGTCGAGGGTCTGGAACGCGTCGCCCGCACCGCCTCCCGCCGCGGCGTGAACCTCGCCATCCACACGCACGTGAACCACGCACAGTCCGTGACCCCCCTCGTCGCCGAGGCCGCCCGCACCGCCCTGGAAGTCGGTGTGCGGGACGTGCGCAACCAGGGCGTGCTGATGCGCGGGGTCAACGCCACCCCGGCCGACCTGCTGGACCTTTGCTTCGCCCTGCAAGGGGAAGCGAACATCCTGCCGTACTACTTCTACATGTGCGACATGATCCCCAACGCCGAGCACTGGCGCGTTGCCGTGTGGGAGGCGCAGGAGCTCCAGCACGCGATCATGGGCTACCTGCCCGGCTACGCGACGCCACGGATCGTGTGCGACGTGCCGTACGTCGGCAAGCGGTGGGTGCACCAACTGGAGGACTACGACCGCGAGCTCGGGATCTCGTACTGGACCAAGAACTACCGGACCGGGATCGAGCTGGAGGACCCGGAGGCGTTGAACCGCCGGTACCCGTACTACGACCCGATCTCGACGCTCGGTGAGACCGGGCAGAAGTGGTGGGCCGACCAGAGCTGACGGGTCACGACGGGGCCGTCTCCGGGACATCTCCCGAGGACGGCCCCGTCGGCATGTTTGCCCGGTCGAGACCTATAGGGTCTTATTGGTCCTCGACGTCCAATGGCCCCGCGATGACCCAGGAAGTCCATAAGAGACGGTCTTGCCGTCTACATCAGACTCACGCGGTCTCGGATTGGTCCATCTACCGCCCTCGACCCGCCGCTCATGCCTTTGGATCATCTGGAGGCACACCACATCAGCGCCGGGCACCGGGGTCGCGAACAGGACCGCGAACCGCTCACGCTCGGGTGCGGCGATGCCGGTCACGCCGGCGATGTGATCAGGGCCGGTGTACTTGGCCGTCAGAGCGAACCGGCCCCCAGAGGGTTCTCCCCGTGGGTCTCGGCGGCGGCGATCCGACGCCGCTCGTCCCTGACCCAGACACTCGGCATTCCCGCGTCGATCCCCAGCTCACGGGCAACCGCGCTGATCATGCGACCGGAATCGATCACACGAGGAGGCTCACGGACATCCTTTCACCAAGACCTCTGGTCCTGCTGACTCGGGGTCCACTGCCCGGGATGACCTCACCGAACGCGGCAACTGCGACGGCGAGCCGCCGGTCGTTCTGCGAAGCGGTTGCTTCGAAGACGACACGGTCCGCTTGATCGACCGCCGGGATGACTTCGCACTCCGCGGGATCGCACAGATTTCCCGGCCGAAGGAAGTGCATCCGCAACGATGCAGCCGACATGGTCGCGGGCAACGCAGCACCAGCGGCCAGAAGAGCTTGGCACAGGAGCTGGCCGCCGAACACCGCAGACCCCTCGTCCGGGCGCACGGGATGCCGGCGAAACATTCCATCACCCGCCCTGACGAGGCGCGCGAGTTCCGCCGGCTCATCAATGCCGTCCCCGCCGGCCGGTGAGCGGCGGTCCGGCCGATCGCCTTCGACCTCATCTCTCTTCACCTCCTGTCGCCAAGCATCGCTGACCACACTCCCAGGCACCCGTGCCGCCGGGAAGCTCGACGTTCCAGGGAGTGGCACGCACATTCGCCGTGGATGTTTTCCCGGCCTTAACGTCGGCTCAGTTGCGAGGGGAAGGAAGATCATGGACCTTGACGACCCGCTATCGGTTGAATCGACTTTCACCGACGAGCAGGTGCCCAACATCGCGCGCGTGTACGACTGGTACCTCGGAGGCACGTGCAACAACGCGGCCGACCGCGAGTTCGGTGAAAAGGTCGCTTCGACGATCCCATCCCGGACGATGGTCCGGGACAACCGCGCCTTCCTGCGCCGCGTGGTGGAGCACCTCGTGAAGCGCGGAATCCGGCAGTTCCTCGACATCGGTTCCGGCATTCCGACCGTCGGCAACGTGCACGAGATCGCGGCAGCGCTGGACGAAGGCGTCCGCGTCGTCTACGTCGACCACGACCCGGTCGTCGTCGAACTGAGCAAAAAGCTGTTGGACGGCAACACGTCCGCTGTGGCCGTCCAAGGCGACCTCCTCACGCCGGCGACCATCCTCGAACACCCCGAGGTCCGCGAACTGCTGGACTTCGACCAGCCGATCGGCCTGCTGCTGTTCGCGATCCTGCACTTCGTGCACGACGAGGAACAGCCGGAAGCGGTGATCTCCGCCTACTGCTCCGCGCTGTCCCCCGGCAGCTATGTCGCGATCTCCCACACCACAGACGAAGGCGCGGCCGACGACATGCAGGGGCGGATGGACTCCGCGACCGGCATGTACCAGGACAGGACCAGCCCGTTCATCAACCGCGACCGGGCGACCCTCCGGCGCTGGCTCGACGGTTTCGACGTGGTTCCACCGGGGGTGACGCAGGTGGTCGAGTGGAACCCCGACGGCGAAGTGCCAACAGGACCGGACCACCGACTCGTCATCGGCGCACTCGCCCGCATTCCCGGCGAATAGGAGAGATGTTTCTCCGGCGGCGCACGCGCACCTCCGCAGGTTGAACACGCTCGCGATCCTCCGACGAGTTGAGGGATTTGCATGGATTTCCTGTATTCGACCGAGCAGGCCGCGCTGAAGGCACGGGCGAGGTCTCTGACGACGCAGCTGACGGCTTACGAGGACGAGTGCGAGAACCTCGGCCACCTGGCACAGGAGAGCCGTGCCGAGGTCAAGAACATCGTGCTCGAAAGCGGCTTCAACGCGATGAACGCGCCGGCGAAGCTCGGCGGCGCGGGTCTGAGCTGGCTCGACCAGATGGTGGTCGAAGAGGAGTTCGGCGGACTCACCAACGGGCTGTGGGCAGCGGTGTGGCGTCCGACGGCGGCGTTGCTGCTGGCGGCCACGCCCGAGCAACGCGACCGCTACCTGGTGCCCGAGATCCGCGGCGACCGCTTCGGCGGCCGCGCCGTGACCGAACCCGGAGCCGGCTCGGACCCCAGCCAGATCACCACCACGGCGGAACGCACCCCCACCGGCTACCGGATCAACGGCGAGAAGTGGTTCGTGACGCTGGGAGACATCGCGGACTACTTCGTGCTGCTGGCCCGCACGGCGCCCGACGCGCAGCCGACGATGTTCCTGGTGGACCGCAACCTTCCTGGCGTCCAGATGGCCAGAAATCCGCAGTACACCCACAGGTTCGCCTACGCACACCCGCACTTCCGCTTCGTCGACGTGGACGTGCCCGCCGACGCGGTGCTCGGCTCGGTCGGCGACGGGTTCCGCCTGAGCCAGGCGACCTTCTTCGAGGAGCGCATGCTGGTCGCGGCTCATGCGGTGGGCGCGGCTGAGCGCGCGCTGACGCTCGCCACGGACTGGGCTCGGGAACGCGTGCAGGGCGGCGATCGGATCATCCGCCACCAGATGATCCAGGCGATGCTCGCGGACTCGGCGATCGACGTGGCGGTGAACCGGGTCTTCGTGCACCAGATCGCCGCTGACATCGACCGCGGCTGCGAGCTGAAGACGTTGAACGCCAAGGTCGCGATGGCCAAGATCTCGGCGACCGAGGCGGCCGGACGCGTCGCCGACCGGGCGGTGCAGATCCTCGGCGGCCGCGGGTACATGCGGGACAACCCCGTCGAGCGGATCAACCGCGACGTCCGCGTGGACCGGATCTGGATGGGCACCTCCGAGGTGCAGCGGCTCGTCGTGGCCAACGAGCTCGACAAACGAGGTACCTCCGGCCTGCTGCACTTCGCGGGCAAGAGCGCGTCATGAGCCGGGCCGGCGCAGCCGTCCTGCCGGCGCGGCAGGCCCACTCGCTGCTCGATCCACTGCACGCCGTGACCTACCTCGCCGAGGAGGCGACGGCGTCGTTCCACGAAGCTGGGTTCACGGGGCCGTGGCACGGCTACTTCGCCGGCCGTTCCGCTCCTCTGGGGACGGTGCCCCCGGCCGTGGTCGCGGCGGTCTTCTACCACTTCGAGCCCAGGTTCGTCGTCGAGGAGACGACCGCCGCCTTCGCTCAGGCGACTCCAGCACGAGCACTGCGAGCACGACTGACCGGAGTGGACGGTGCCCTGCGCGCGTTGCTGGGGCAGGCCACCGACGGTGCGGAGGTCAGGGAGGCAGCTGCTCTGGCGGAAGAGGCTGCGGCCGCCTGCGACGTGCCCGGTCGTCCGCTGGGGGCCGCCAACGCGGCGCTCGCCCGGCCTGCCGAACCTCATCTCGCTCTCTGGCAGGCCGTCACGACGCTGCGCGAACACCGCGGGGACGGCCACGGCATCGCTCTCGCCTCAGCCGGACTCGACGGTGTGGAAGCTCTGGTGTCCATCACCGCCGCGGGCGGCGAACGACGCCGCAGCATCCAGGCACGGCGAGGCTGGACCGACGCGGAATGGCTCGCCGGCGAACACAGGCTGGTCGAGCGCGGGCTGCTGAACCACGACGGCACCCTCACCGAAGACGGCCGAGCGCACCGGCAGGCCGTGGAGGACACGACCGATCGACTCGCCTCGGTGCCCTGGCAGGTGCTCGGCGAGCGCAAGACCCGTCGTCTGCTGGAACTGCTGCTGCCGCTGACCGAGCAGGTGGTCACCGGTCTGCGCGCGCGGAGGCCGACGTGACCGGGGCAGGTGCGGTCGAGGAGCGCTTGGCACTGCGTGAGCTGGCCGACCGCTACGCGCAGGCCGTGGACCGCGGGCGCCAGGACCTGTTCGCGGAGCTGTTCTGCGCAGGCGCGCACATGAGTCTGCCCCACCCGAAAGGTTCCCACCGCCCGAACCTGGTGTTCGACAGCGCCGACGGCTGGGCGAAGTTGTGGTCCGCGCGGCCGCCGTGGGTCGGGTCGACACATCTGACCGGCAACCAGGTCATGGCCGTCGCGGGTGACGAGGCCACCGGCGAGACCTACTGCCTGGCACACGAGCTGTACGAGCGCGGTGACGGCTTGCGAATGGTGACGCGAAGCGTCCGGTACCTCGACGTCTGCCGCCGCGAAAGCGGTAGCTGGCGCTTCCACAGCCGAGAGTTGGTCATCGACTGGAGCGATGAACGGCCACTGCGCAAGCCGTCGCACGAGCCGAGAGGAGGCCGGTCGTGATCAACGAGCTGACGCCCGCCACGCGTACCCGTGGCGCGGACACCGGTTCCGGTGCGGCGACGTATGCCGCCGCACGTCCACGGGATGTCGTCCACCTCGTTCGCGACAACGACACCCAGCGGATCGGTCTCATGTTCGACGCGGACGAGGCTGCCTCGTTGCCCGGGGTGGTCAGCTCACTGCCGCCCTGCTACCCGGAGTGGCTCGGCGACCACGGCTTCCTCACTGATCACGGTGCCCGTTTCCCCTACATCGGCGGGGAGATGGCCAACGGCATCGCGACCACCCGGATGGTGATGGCCCTCGCCGAGATCGGCGCGGTCGGTGTGTTCGGCGCGGCCGGCCTCGCACCGGCCGCGGTCGAGCACGCCTTGTCCGAGTTGAGCGCGCGGCTTTCCGGCAGGCGCAACTGGGGAGTCAACCTCATCCACTCCCCGGCCGAGCCGGACGTGGAACGGCGGGTGGCGGACCTGCTGCTGGCGTGGCGGGTTCCGATCGTGTCCCTCTCGGCCTTCTTGGCCCTGACGCCCACCGCTGTGCTGTGCTCGGCCAAGGGCCTGACCGCGGACTCGTCGGGTCGCGTCGTGCGGCAGACCCGTGTGATCGCCAAGGTGTCGAGGCCTGAGGTGGCGGAGCAGTTCATGGCTCCGGCGCCGGAGGAGATGCTCGCCGCGCTCGTGGCGGAAGGGGCGTTGACGGAGTCCGAGGCCGCCTTGGCTCGTCTCGTTCCGGTCGCCCAGGACGTGACCGCGGAGGCCGACAGCGGTGGCCACACCGACAACCGGCCGTTGGGCGCGCTCCTGCCTGCATTGCTGGCGCTGCGCGACGAAGTCGCCATCAGCAGGTGTTGTCCCCCGGTCCGGGTCGGTGCGGCCGGTGGGCTCGGCACACCGTCAGCCGTGGCTGCGGCCTTCGCCGCGGGAGCCGCCTACGTGGTCACGGGTTCGGTCAACCAGTCCGCGGTGGAGTCCGGGCTTTCCCTGGCGGGCAGGGAACTCCTGGCACAGGCGGACATCGCCGACGTCTGCATGGCGCCGGCGTCCGACATGTTCGAGATGGGCGTCAGCCTGCAGGTGCTGCGCCGGGGCTCGCTGTTCGCCGGGCGTGCGGCGCGTCTTCGAGAGATCTTCCGGGCCTACGACTCGCTGGAGAGCATTCCGGACGACGTGCGCGGTCAGCTGGAACGCGGGGTGCTCGGGGAGCCGGTGGCCGCGGCTTGGGCCTCGACGAGGAAGTACTGGGAGCAGCGCGATCCCCGCGAGGTCGAGCGGGCGGAGCGCGAAGCACGGCATCGCATGGCTTTGGTGTTCCGGTCCTACCTCGGCCGGGCGAGTCGGTGGGCGATCACGGGAGACGAGTCGCGCAGGGCCGACTACCAGATCTGGTGCGGTCCCGCGATGGGCTCGTTCAACCGCTGGGTGCGCGGCACGTTCTTGGAGCCGGTCTCCGAACGGACGGTGGCGCAGATCGCCCTGAACCTGCTGGAAGGCGCGACCGTGGTCACCAGGGCACAGCAGTTGCGCACCGCCGGGGTGAACGTCGCCCCCGAGGCCTTCGTCTACCGCCCGCGTCCACTCGCCTGATCAGCACCGTCGATCGAGCCGCTTTCCTCCTGGAGGACCGCATGACCGGAACAAGTCGGCCACAGCAGCAGCCGATCGCGATCGTCGGAGTCGGCGCGATCACCCCAGGAGCGGAAGGTCCGCCGCAGTTCTGGCGAGCGGTGCTCACCGGCCGGGATCTGATCGGGGACATCCCACCGGGCCGCTGGGACCCCGGCAGCTACTTCGATCCCGATCCAGCCGCGAAGGACAAGGTCTCCAGCAACCGCGGCGCCTTCCTCAGCGAGATCGACTTCGACCCGCTGTCGTTCGGACTCCCGCCGGCGACGCTGCCGGCGACCGACACCTCCCAGATGCTCGCTCTCAAGGTGGCCGAACAGGTCCTCGGCGACGCAGGCGTACCGGAGAACGACCGCGAACGGGTGGGGGTGATCCTGGGGACGGCCGCGCTCGAACTGCTGCAGACGATGAGCAACCGCATGCAGCGGCCGGTCTGGCTGCGGGAAATGACCACGGGCGGTGTGCCGCAGGAGCAGGCGGAGGCGATCTGCGACCGGATCGCCGAGAACTACCCGACCTGGCAGGAAATGAGCTTTCCCGGCCTGCTGAGCAACGTCGTCGCTGGTCGGGTCGCCAACCGGTTCGACCTGCACGGCCCCAACTACACCACCGACGCCGCCTGTGCCGGTTCGCTGGCCGCGGTGGCGAGTGCGGTGAACGAACTCGCGACCGGCAACGCGGATCTGATGATCACCGGCGGCGTGGACACGCTCAACGACATCCTCATGTTCAAGTGCTTCAGCGCTGCCCAAGCGCTGTCGAAGTCCGGAGACTGCCGCCCGTTCGCCGCTGACGCGGACGGAACGATGATGGGCGAGGCGGTCGTGATGTTCGCCCTCAAGCGCTTGGCGGACGCTGAGGCAGCAGGCGACAAGATCTACGCGGTGATCAAGGGGGTGGGCAGCTCCTCCGACGGCCGCGGAAGCGCCGTGTACGCACCGGTCGCCGCCGGACAGGCACGCGCGCTGCGCCGGGCCTACGAGGCGGCGCGGTACGGCCCAGGATCGGTGGAGTTGGTCGAGGCGCACGGCACCGGTACCACCGTCGGCGACCTGACCGAGTTCACCGCCCTGAACTCGGTTTTCACCGAGTCCGGACGCGAGGACCGGCAGTGGTGCGCGCTGGGCTCGGCCAAGTCCCAGTTCGGGCACACCAAGTCCGCTGCCGGGGCGCTCGGAATGCTCAAGACCGTCTTGGCCCTGCGGCACAAGGTGCTGCCACCGACGATCAAGGTCGACCAGCCCAACCCGGCGCTGGACCTGCCGAACAGTGCGCTCTACCTCAACACGAAGGCGCGTCCGTGGATCCGGGACGACGCGCACCCGCGCCGGGCCTCGGTCTCCGGGTTCGGCTTCGGCGGCACGAACTTCCACCTCACCCTGGAGGAGTACATCGCAGGTGGCGGCCGCGAACCCGAGTGGTTCACCGCTGCCCCGACCGAGCTGGTCGTGGCATCGGCCGGTTCCACCGGCGAACTCTTGAACGCTCTGCGAGAAACGGTCGAGCGCTGTCAGGACACCGGAGACGTCACGACGGCCTCACGCGACGCCGCCAAGTCGTTCCGCGCCGACGCGCCCGTGCGGGTGTGTCTCGTCGTCCGCGACGCCGAGGACCTCGCGCAACAGGTCTCACAGCTTGCGCAGCTGGTCGCGGGACAGCCGGAAGGTGTGATCAACACCCCGGCGGGCCTCTGCCTCGACCGCGCGGCAGCGGCACCGGGCCGGGTCGCGCTGATGTTCGGTGGCCAGGGCAGCCAGCACGTCGACATGGGGGCCGACGTGCTGATGCAGGTCCCCACCGCACGGGAGTGCTGGGACCGCGCGGCCGGTTTGCGCCGTGAGGGCCGATCGCTGCCGTCGGTGGTGTTCCCGCTCCCGGTGTTCAACGATGCCGAACGTGAGGACCAACAGGCACTGCTCACCCGCACGGAGTGGGCTCAGCCCGCGCTGGCCGTCCACGGGGCCGCCATGCTCGCGGTGCTGCGGACGTTCGGCCTGCGGTTCGACTGCGTCGGTGGGCACAGTCTCGGAGAGCTCGTCGCCCTGCACGCGGCCGGGGTCTTCGACGAGTCCACGCTCCTGCGGCTTGCCGCCGGTCGCGGCGAGGCGATGCGGGACGCCGCAGCGGAAGCCGGCGCCATGGTGGCGGTCAGGGCATCCGCCGAGGAGACCGCGCGGCACATCGAGAAGTTCGCCGGTCGTGTCTGGCTCGCCAACCTCAACGGCCCTCTGCAGACCGTTGTTTCCGGGCACGAGGACGCGATCGCGGAACTCGAGGCGCTGCTCGCGGAGAAGCGAGTCGGGGCGAAGCGCTTGCAGACCGCGGGCGCATTCCACACCCCCCTCGTCCACGCCGCGCGGCAACCGTTCCTCGAGCTGTTGCAGTCCTGTTCATTCACCTCACCCAAGACCGACGTGTACGGCAACACCGACGCCAGCCGGTATCCGGTCGAGGTCGACGTGATCCGGCAACGGCTCGCCGACCACCTCGTGTCACCCGTGAGGTTCGCGGACCAGCTCCAGGCGATGCACGACGACGGCGTACGGACGTTCATCGAAATAGGTGCGGGCACCCTGGCGCGGCTCACAAGTGACGTCCTCGGCGAGCAACCACACCTGGCCGTATCCGTGGATCGCACCGGCTGCCACGGCGTCACGGCGCTGCAGCGCGTGCTTGGGCGACTCGCCGTCGCCGGTGTCGAACTGGACCTCAGTCCTCTGTGGATGAGCGAGGACCCGGTAGCCGGAACGCGTCGGCCTCCTCGGATGCGGGTCCGCATATCAGGCGCCAACTACCGAGATCTCAAGCCGCACAGCGACACCACTGTGGAGACGAGGATGACGACCACCGAGCGAGTCGTGCCCGCGCCCCGGCAACTGCCCGAGCCGCCGTCTCTCTCCCAGGGAGAGCAACAAGAGGTGAAACCTTCCTCGCAGGCGCCGTCCTCGCGGGCGTACTCACCGCAGACACCGGCTCTGCAGGCGTCCCCACCCCAACCGACTACGCGGCCCCCATCGGCGCTGCCACTCGCACCTCAGACGGAGCGCCCTGTGCCGGTGCCTCCCGACTCTTCCACGCGACCGGTGAACGTGCCTGATTGGCTGAGCTCGTTCGAGCTGGTCCAGGCCCAGGCCGCGAACGCCCACACCGAGTACCAGCGCGTGATGGCGGAGACGCACCTGCACTACCTGCAGTTCGCCGAAAACTCGGTGCGGCTGTTCCTCGGGGAGTCGGCCGGCCAGCAGCCGGCTGACGTCACCGGATCGGCCCGGCCACACGCGGAAGTGTTCACCGAGGCCACGTCCGGTCCACAGCACCCGGCCGCTTCACCAGTGGTCGAGGCCCGCGAGCACCGGCCCGTGGAGCCGCAGCGGCCACCGCTGATGGAGGCCGCTCCGCATGTCCAGGTTCAGCCCATGGCTCCGCCGCCGTGGCCAGTGGCCGCTCCGCCGGTACCGGAACCTGTCATCGGCTCGAAACCTTCCTCCCAAGACGCCGAATCAATCCTCCTGGACGTCGTCGCCGAAAAAACCGGATACCCCCGCAACATCCTCGAACCCCACCTCGAACTCGAAACCGACCTCGGCATCGACTCCATCAAACGAGTCGAAATCCTCTCCCACCTCCGCACCCGCCTCCCCCACGCACCCGAAATCACCCCCACCCAACTCACCCAACTCCGCACCCTCGGCCACATCGCCGCCCACTACACCACCACCACACCCACACCGAACACGAATCAGCCCGCATCGATTGTTCGTGCTGTGACCAAGGTGGTTCCCGCTGTCGTTCCGGGACTTGAGATTCCCGGCTTGCGCAACGGCCCCGTCGTCGTGGTCGACGGCGGTTCCGGCTTGGCGCAGGCGGTGGTGCGGGCGCTCCGGGAGCACGGCGTCGACGCGGCCGAGCAGTCGGCTGCGGTTCCGGGCATGAGCGCATTGGTGCTCCTCGGCGGGCTCTGTCCTGCAGTCACCGCTGAAGAGGCGATCGCGGTGAACCGCGACGTCTTCGGCACGGCGTGCAAGGCGGTCAAGGAGTTCGCGACGCCGGAGCGCACGCTCGTCGTGGTGCAGGACACCGGCGGCGACTTCGGGCTTCGGGGGGCCGGGGAACGGGCTTGGCTCGGCGGGTTGGCCGGTCTTGCCAGGTGCGCGAACCACGAATGGCGGTCTGGTGTGGCCAAGGCCATCGACGTGGAGAGGGGCGGTAGGTCCGCTGAGGAGCTCGCCGCGGTGATCGTCGCCGAACTGCTTCACGGTGGCGCCTGCCCGGACATCGCGCTGCGTGCGAACGGCACTCGGTGGACGCTGCGGGACGAGCGCGAGCCGATCACGTCCGAGGACTCGTGGGAACCGAAGAACCCAGTGCTCGTGGTGACCGGCGGAGCCAGGGGCGTGACCGCCTCGGCCCTGCTGGCCCTGGCCGCAGATGGACATCCGTCGGTGGCGCTCCTGGGCCGTACCGAGGTGACCGAGGAGTCACCTGAACTGGCTGGTGTCACGGGTGAACGGGAGTTGCGGCAGCGAATCGCCGAACTCAGCACTCACGCCGCACCCGCTGAGATCGGCATCAAGGCCAAACAGGTCATCGCGGCCCGAGAGATCCGGGCCACGCTCGCCGAACTGGAGAAGGCGGGGTGCACCGCTGCTTACTTCGCGGTCGACGTCCGCGATGAGGCAGCCGTATGTGCGACGCTCGATCAGGTGCGGACCGAGCTGGGCCCCATCACCGGCCTCGTGCACGGCGCGGGCGTCCTCGCTGACGCCCTGCTGGAGGACAAGACCGGTGGGCAGTTCGACGCTGTGTTCGACACGAAGGTGGTCGGCCTGCGAACACTCCTCGCGGCGACCGAGAACGATCCTCTCGACCTGGTGTGCACGTTCTCCTCGGTGGCGGGCCGGTTCGGCAACGCCGGGCAGAGCGATTACGCGATGGCGAACGAGGTCCTGGCCCTGGTCGCCTCGGACGTGGCAGCACGCCGGCCCGGTTGCACAGTCCGGTCCATCGCGTGGGGCGCCTGGGACGGCGGCATGGTGGGACCAGCGCTGCGGGAGCACTTCACCACACGTGGGGTCGCGTTGATCGACTTGGTGGAAGGGGCGGAGGCGTTCCGCCGCGAAATCGCGTGGGGAACGGGTCCTGCGCGAGTCACCGTTGTGGCGACGGATCGGCCCGACGACACCGCTTCCGGTGGTCTTCTCGACGGCGAGCTGATCGGAGCGGGCTCTTCCGAGGCTGAGCCCGCGGCTGTCGGCACAGTCAGGCTGACCTCGCACACCCACCCCTTCCTGGAGGACCACGTCATCGGGCAGATGCCCGTGCTCCCCGTCGCGCTGGTCCTCGAGTGGTTCATCGGCGCGGCACAGGCGCTGCTGGTGTGTGAGATAGGCACCATCTCCCTGCGGAACCTGGAAGTGGTGCGGGGCGTTCGGCTGCCGGACCTGGATGGCAACGGTCACGAGCTCACCGTCAAAGGGCATCGCCGCGGATCCGCTGCGGTGGGTCTGACGTTGACGGATGGCGACGGCAGGCTGTGCTACCGGGCCACCGCGGAGATCTCGACGCCGCGCGACGCGCAGAACACCTTCGCGACGTCGAACGGGATGCTGCTCGACTCCAGTTTCTGGTCCAAGGTGGATTCCCTCCCCGGCTCGGCCGCCAAGGAGGACCACTACGCTGGGGAAGTCCTCTTCCACGGCAAGGCCTTCCGGGCACTCACCGATCTGCGGTGCCGCTCCACGGTCGGCGCTCTGGCGGACCTCTGCGGGGTGAACGGCCTCGACGGGTGGCCGCCAGCCGTCTGGCACACCGACCCCGCCGCCGTCGACGGCGCACTGCAACTGGCTCTGCTGTGGGCGGCCCAGGCGACCGGCGGCGCTCATCTCCCTATGAGCGTGGAGGAGATCCGGATCCATCTGCCCGGTCTGCTCACCCAGGGCCTCAGTTGTGCCGCGCTGGCGGTGAACCCGGACCCGGTCCAGCCCATCTGCGACATCACGATGTTCAGCGAGGACTGGGGCGTCGTGGCCGAACTCCTGGGAGTGGGACTCGTTCGCCGGCCCGGCCATGAGCAGGTGCGGGGATGAACGGTGCGGCCAGCGAACCCGTCGCGATCGTCGGGCGGGGGTGCGCGCTACCCGGTGCGCTCGACCCGGAGATGTTCTGGCTCAACGTGGTCATGGGCCGCTCGTCGGTCCAGCCGGTTCCGTCCGGCAGGTGGAGGTTCCCGCACACCGGTGCGAACCTGCCGCACCGGATGCGCACCGGAACCGGCGGTTACGTCGAGGGCTTCGCGGATGTCTTCGAACCGGACGCCTACCGGTTGCCGGCAGGGCTGGCGGCGGACCTGGATCCCGTGGTCCAGTGGACGCTGTACGGCGCGGGCCAAGCCCTGCGTGAGGCAGGTCAGAACCAGCTGCTCGATCGTACCGGCCTGGTCATGGGCAATCTGTCCTACCCGACCTCAGGACTCGCCGAGTACGCGGAGGCCGTCTGGAAGAACGGGGACACACCGTCGCCGCACCACCGCTTCTCTTCCGGCCTGCCCGCTCAGCTGACCGCGCGCGGGCTCGGGCTGGGACTCGGCGGATTCGCCCTCGACGCCGCCTGCGCGTCCTCGCTGTACGCCATCGCAGTCGCGTGTGGACGGCTGCAGCGCCGAGAGGCGGCGATGATGATCGCTGGTGGCGTCAACGCGGCCGACAGCCTCTTCATCCATCTGAGTTTCGACAAGTTGTCCGCGTTGAGCCGCACCGGGAGAAGCATGCCCTTCCACGAAGGCGCGGACGGGCTGCTGCCGGCGGAGGGCGCCGCTTTCGTAGCTTTGATGCGGCTCTCAGACGCCATCGCGGTTGGAGCGAGGGTGTTCGGCGTGATCCGGGGAACGGGTCTGTCGAACACCGGGCGTGGCCGTGGTCCTCTGGTGCCGGACGAGCGGGCTCAACGCGATGCGATGGTCGCCGCGTACCGCGCCGCAGGGGTGTCTCCCACAACTGTTGGGCTGCTTGAAGGGCACGCGACCGGCACCGCCGTCGGCGACGGTGTGGAGATCCGCAGCACCGCAGCGGTGTTCGGAGACTCGCGCGATCTGCCGGCGGGTTCGGTGAAGTCCAACATCGGGCACACGATCACCGCGGCCGGGGCAGCGGGTTTGCTCAAGGCGCTGGGTGCGTTGGCCGCGGGTGTCCGACCGCCCAGCCTCGGAGAGGGAACTCCCTCCTCCTCGTTGAACGGCACCCCTCTGCGGCTGCTGCGGGAGGCCGAGGAGTGGACCGGCTTCCGCCGAGCCGCGGTGAGCGCGTTCGGATTCGGGGGCAACAATGCCCATCTCATCGTCGACGCGTGGACCGGTGACGACCATGTCGCCGGAACGCCGATCATGCCTCCCGTGCCCGTACGGGAACCGTTGGCGATCGTGGCGATCGGCTCACGTGTGGCCAGCGGGCAGGACGTCGGCGATCTGCGGCGGTCGCTGGTCGAAGGCGTGCCTGACACTGCGGCACGCGAAAGCCTGGAGGTGTCCACCGCCGGACTGCGGCTTCCACCGCTCGACCTCCAGCACGTCCTCCCGCAACAACTCCTGCTGCTGGAGGCCGCGAGGGAAGCCGCCGCGGCGACCACCCTGCCGCCGGAGCGCACGATGGTGCTCGTCGGCATGGGATGCGACGCCGAAGCCGTCCGTCCAGTAGCGCGGGTGCGCGTCGGCACCGCGGTGGACCGGCCAGGGCAGGTGCAGGACGTGGCAGGCGCGACGCAGACCGCCGCAGCCGTGATCGGGGCCATGCCGAACATGGTGGCCAACCGCGTCAACGAGCTTCTGGACCTGCGAGGCCCGAGCTTCACGGTGAGCGACGAGGAGTCTTCCGGGTTCACCGCGATCGAGCTGGGCGCCGCAGCACTGCGGGCGAACGAAGTGGACGCCGTCCTCGTCGGAGCCGTGGATCTCTCTCACGAACCTGTGCACCGGGTGGCACTGGAAGCGCTCGGCGACCGGCGTCCGGTCGGCGACGGGGCCGTGGTGATCGCACTCAAGCGCTTGTCCAGCGCGGAAGACGACGGCGACGACGTGCTCGCCATCCTCGACGAGACGCGGGGAGAGAACGATGAGGAAATCGGATTCGTCATCGGAGATGGCTCTCACGACGACCTCCTCGACCCCGGACAGCTGTTCGGACGGGCACACGCGGCTCATGGTCTGCTCTCGGTCGTGACGGGCGTGCTCGCCCTGCGGCACCGCTTCCGGCCGCGAGGTGCCGGAACGCCGGCTGTGCCGACTTTCGGTCAAGCTGAGGTGACATGCGTGAGCCAGCCGCTGGAAGGACCGCGCAAGTGCCTTCGGCTGCGTGCTGGAGAAACAGCCGGCGTGGCCGACGCACTGCCCGTTAGGTTCCGCATCTACTCGGGAGCGAACCAGGAAGACGTTCTGGACGCGCTGGCCGCGGGTCGTGAGAGTGATGCCGGTCCGGCCCGGCTCGTCTTGTGGGCGCGTGGCGAGGACCAGTTCATCGCGCTGGCCGAGAGGACCGCTCGCTGGTTGCGCGGGAGTGGAGCGCAGCCGTTCGGCGCCGCCTTCCGCGCGAGGCCGGTCAAGGGCGATGTCGCCTTCGTCTACTCGGGCGGTTCGATGGCCTACGAGGGCATGGGCCGGGAACTGGTGCTGGCCTTCCCGGAACTGGTTGACGCCGTGCGGCAACGGACCGGTCCTTTGGAGGACGCCATCGGCTGGGCGTTCGGAGAAACCGGCCAGCCGCCCCATCCGCTCGACCAGATCGCCGGGGCTTCGGTGCTGGCCCAGTTGCACACGAGGATCACGCAGGACGTGCTCGGTCTGCGGCCGCGGGCCGCGCTCGGCTACTCCTCCGGTGAGTCCGGCGCCCTTGCGTCACTCGGTGCCTGGCGCGATGTTTCTCCCCTGCTCATTGGTGCGCGCTCGTCGACACTGTTCACTTCGGACGTGGTCGGTACCCTTGACGCTCCGCGCCGAGCATGGCGGCGCGAGGGCGTCGGCGGAACCCGTTGGGCGAGCTACGTGGCCGAGACTTCCGCGGAAACGGTCGAGGCGGCGCTCCGCGAGGAGCCCTCGGTGCACCTCATGGTCGTCAACGCACCGGACTCCTGCGTGTTCGGCGGAGAAGCCGACGCCTGCGAGCGGGTCGTGCGAAGGCTGTCCGGTGTGCCGACGCTCCGCATCCCGTACCAGATCGCCGCACACGTGCCGGAGGTCGCCGAGGTGGGCCCGCAGTGGCGCGAGCTGCACCACCTGCCCACGACCGAGGTGTCCGGCGTTCGGTTCTACACCTGCGCCACCGGCGACTGGTACAGCCCCACTGCGGACAACGCCGCCGACGCGATCACCGCACAAGGGCTGGGCATGATCGACTTCTCGCGCACGGTGGAGCGTGCGTGGGAGGACGGCGCCCGCACCTTCATCGAGCACGGTCCCCGGCGCCAGTGCACCGGCTGGATCAAGCGGACCCTGGGAGACCGCGAGCACCTGGCGGTGCCGCTCGACGCCGTGGACGGCAGGCGCCTCGACCAGCTGCACCAGGTCGTGGCCGAACTGACCGCCGCAGACGTGCCGGTCGACTCCGAACGACTCGAGGCGCACCTGCGGTCGCTCAACGTGGACCGTGCGGCTGGAAACGAGGGAACCACGGTGCGACTGCAGGCTCATCTTCCCGAGATGCGGCTGCCGTCGACCGCGAGCGCCGAGGAACCAGGCCGGCTCGTCGCGGTTGTGGCCCCGGTGGCTTCCGAGGCACCGGTTCCGACTTCCCTCGCTCTGCCGGCCCCGGCTCCGAGCACTGCATCCGCGCCCTCGCCCGCCTTCTCGACGAGCGACCGCTCCCCGGAGGTAACCGTGGTGGAACCGGCCGCTGCCGCGATCAGCGACACCCGCAGGAGCGCGGCTGCGGTCTTCTCCACCATGCAGGCGGAAATCGCCGAGGTCCATCGCCAGTTCCTGTCCGTTCAGGGCAACGTGCAGCGCCAGCGCTTGGACGGGCTGTTCAGGACTGCCGAACTCGTGCGCGCCGCGCTCGTCGGCCATTCGACCGTGGTGCCCGAGCCACCGACGCCGGTCGAGGCGGCGGCCGGAGCCGCAGCCGAGAACGGCTCGGCACCTGTCTTCTCACGAACTCAGCTCGAACAACTCGCCACCGGCCGGATCTCGGACGTCTTCGGGCCCCTGTTCAGCACGCAGGACGGGTACGCGCGGCAAGTCCGGATGCCCGCTCCCCCGCTGCTGCTCGCCGACCGTGTGACCTACCTCGACGGCGCACCCGGTTCGATGGGCACGGGCACGATCCACACGGAGACCGACGTCCAGGCCGGCGCCTGGTACCTCGAGCCCGCAGGCCGCATGTCCACCGGCGCCCTGATCGAGGCCGGGCAGGCGGACCTCCTCCTCATCAGCTGGCTGGGAATCGACCAGATCAACCAGGGCAAGCGGGTGTACCGCCTGCTCGGCTGCGACCTGACCTTCCACGGCGAGCCGCCGTCGCCCGGTGAGACGCTGCGCTACGAGATCACGGTGGACGGGCACGGCGAGCACGGCGGCGTACGCGTGTTCTTCTTCCACTACGACGCCTACGTCGGGAACGAACTCCGGCTGTCGATGCGCGAAGGACAAGCCGGCTTCTTCACCGACGAGGAGCTCGCGAACACGCGCGGGGTGTTGTGGACTCCGGAAACCGCCCCGCTCAACGGGGGGCCGGCCGCCGCTCCCCCGCAGATCGCGCAGCCACCCAAGGCGTACAGCGCGGAGCAAGTGCTGGCGTACACCGAAGGGCGACCTGCCGACTGCTTCGGCGAGGACTGGAACCTCGCACGCACCCACATCCGCAGCCCCCGCCTGGGCGAGGGACCGATGAGGCTGCTCAGCCGCGTGGTCTCGCACGACGCTTCGGGCGGCCCCTGGGGCAAGGGGTACGTGAAGGCCGAGACGTCGATCTCGCCGGACGACTGGTTCTTCGACGGGCACTTCCACAACGACCCGTGCATGCCCGGGACCTTGATGCTCGACGGTTGCTTCCAGGCCATGGCCTTCCACCTGGCGGCATGCGGGTACACCGTGCAGCGGGACGGGTGGCGATTCGAACCGGTTCCCGGTTCGACGTATCGCATGGCATGCCGGGGCCAGGTGACGCCGAGCAGCAAGTTGCTGACCTACGAGGTGTTCGTGTCCGGACGTGCCGCCGGCCCGGAACCCGAGTTGACGGCGGACGTCCTCTGCACCGTTGACGGAGTACGCGCCTTCCACGCTTCAGGGTTGAAACTGCGACTGGTGCCCGACTGGCCGCTCGACCAGTGGAGCCCGCTCGCCCCTCCCGCTGTTCAACGGACGGGCCGCCCCGTGGCGCACCGTGAGCTCGCCGGACTGGCTGGGCACCACGAACATGTGCCGATCGCCGAGGTGAACGGCTTCCGGTATGACTACCAGGCCATGTTGGCCTGTGCCTGGGGCCGCCCCACCGAGGCGTTCGGTCCGGCCTACGCGCCGTTCGACGGGCACCGCCGGCTCGCCCGACTACCTGGCCCGCCGTTCCACTTCATGAGCCGGGTCGTCGAGGTCGAGGGACCGCCTCTGGTGATGCGGGCGGGCAGCGCGGTCACGGTCGAGTACGACGTGCCGGACGAGGTCTGGTATTTCGAGCAGAACGACGATCCCGGCACCATGCCGTTCAGCGTCCTGATGGAGGTCGTGCTGCAGGCGAGCGGCTGGCTGGCCTCCTACGTGGGTTCCGCGCTGACGAGCGAGACCGACCTGCTCTTCCGGAACCTGGACGGCAACGGCACCGTGCACGGCGTCGTCACACCGGAGACGAAGGTGTTGCGCACCAGGACGGTCCTGCTCGACGTGTCAACCGACGGCGACATGATCATTCAGACCTTCGGCGTCGAATGCGCCGCAGACGGCGTGCCGTTGTTCAGCCTCCGCACGGTGTTCGGCTTCTTCCCGCCGAGCGCGTTCGCCACCCAGGTCGGTTTGCCTCCCTCAGAAGACGAACGCGAGCTCCTCACGGCACCGAGCACCTTCCACGTCGACCTGAAAGCCCGGCCCCAGCGCTACTTCAACGGATCGCTGAGGCTGCCGGCACGGATGCTGCTGATGCTTGACCGGGTCACCGGCTATTGGCCCGACGCGGGTGCTGCGGGCCTTGGGCGGTTGCGTGCGGAGAAGGAGGTCGACGCGGACGAGTGGTTCTTCAAGGCCCACTTCTTCCAGGATCCCGTCCAGCCAGGTTCGCTCGGCGTGCAGGGATTGCTCCAACTCCTGCAGTTCTACGCGATCGAACGGGGCCTGGGCACCGGCAGCTCGAAGTTCGTGCCGGTCGTGCTCGACGAACCCGTGACTTGGCGCTACCGCGGTCAGGTCACCCCAGCGTCGAGACTGGTCACCGTGGAGGTCGAGATCGTGTCGGTCACCACCGACCGGAACGGCACACAGCTCATTGCCGAGGGCTGGCTGTGGGCCGATGGAATCCGGATCTACCACGTGGGCCGTTTCGGCGTGGGAATCACCGAAGTCTGAACGGGCTTCGGCGCATCGTCGAACCGCCGGTACCCGTACTGCGACCCGATTTCGATGCTCGGTGAGACCGGGCAGAAGTGGTGGGCCGACCAGAGCTGGCGGGTCACGACGGGGTCGTCTCCGGGACATCTCCCGGAGACGACCCCGCAAGTCCGTTGTGGATCGTCCAACGGCGCGGGCTCGCCCGGCCGCCACCGGTGCTGGGCCGCTGGTGGGTCACAGATCCCGGTGAAAAACGGCCGGGTGGCGGCTCACGGGCGGACGCGCCCCGAGGACACCAGCTCGTCGAGCACCTCGCCCAGCCGCGTCATCCAGGCCCGCGGGCCGAGGAACATCTTGTGCGAGATGACGAACCCGGTGACGTCCGCCGCCCGTTCCGCCTCCGGGCAGCCGTCGTTGCGGTGGTCGATCGGGTTGTCGAGGAACAGCGGGCGCCGGTACACCGGGTCGAGGTGGCCCTCGTGCGCCGACACCCCCTCCGCCGACAGCGCCTCGACGAGCTTGTCGCGCGACACCTGCTCCGGGTCCACCCGGAAGGGCACCGCGAACAGGCTCCACCTGGTCGTCGCCGCGAGCGGGGTCACCTGCTCGACCCCGTCCACGACAGCCGCGCGCAGTGCCTCCGCGTTGGCCGCCCGGTGCTCGACCTGCTCGTCGAGGCGGGGCAACCGGGCGCTGAGCACCGCGGCCTGGAACGGCGTGAGCCTGCCGTTGGTGGAGACCTCGTGCTTGTCCTGCTTGGGGGCTCCGCGCATCCAGAAGCCGTTGTGGTGGGCGAAGACCCGTCCGGCGACGGCCGGGTCGCGGGTGGCGACCGCGCCGCCCTCGCCCGCGGTGAGCTGCTTCTCCTGGTGGAAGGAGAAGGTGCCCGCGTCGCCGAACGTGCCGACCTGGCGGCCGCGCCAGGTCGAGCCCAGCGCCTGCGCGCAGTCCTCGACCAGGAACAGCGAGTGCCGCGCGCACAGCTCGCCGATCGCGTCCAGGTCGACCGGGATGCCCGCGAGGTGCACGACGAGCACCCCCACCGTGCGGCTGGTGACCCGCTCGGCCACCGACGCGGGAGAGATCGTGAAGGTCGCCGGGTCGATGTCGGCGAACACCGGGATCGCGCCCAGGCGCACCACGGGTGAGACCGAGGCGAAGAACGTCGACGCGGGCACGATCACCTCGTCGCCGGGACCGACGCCGAGTGCGGCGAGCGCGAACTCGATGGCGACCGTGCCGTTCGCCGTGGCGGTGACCTGCTCGGCCCCCAGGTAGCCGCCGAGCGCGGCCTCGAACCGGCCGACCTCGCCGCCGGCCCAGTCGCTGTCGCGGCTGCGCGACCACACGCCGGAGTCGAGGACCCGGCGCAGGCCGTCGAGCTCGTCGGGGTGCGTGCCCGGCCACAGGGCCTTGGCCTCGTTCGCGTCGAAGGCGGGGGTTCCGCCGTCAAGCGCTGGGGTGCGCATGGGTCTCCTCCTGGGGGCGGTGCGGGATGCGGCCGGTGGGACGGGCTGACTCGCCGATGCGCGGTGGCCTGCCCCGGTGCCTGGCGCGGAACCCGGCCAGCGCGCCGGCGAGGGCGTCCAGGCGCAGCAGGCGCACCCGGTCGCCGTCGACCCGCCAGTCCGAGGGGCGCAGGCCCAGCGCCAGGCACACCCAGCGCCACTGCTCGTCGGCGGCGTCGCGGCGCTTGCGCACCTTGCGGGTGAAGGCGAGGTCGCCGGAGAGCACGTCCTCGAACAGCTCGGCGTTCTCACGGGTGAGCCTGGCCGAGGGGCGGGCCAGCTCCAGCAGGTCGTGCGGGTCAGGGGACTTGATGCGCGCGGTGACGTCGGCGGAGAAGAAGTTCGCGTAGCCGCCGGACCGGTTGTAGGGCTCCACGTCGGCGGCCACCCGCAGCAGCCACCGCCGGGGCGAGCCCTCCGCCCTGGTGCGCAGCGCGCCGACAGTGCCCACCTCGGGGCGGAACACCGGCCCGTCCCAGCGGCCGCGCACGCAGCTGAGCCGCTCACCGAGGTCGACGTCCTCGCCGAGGCGGCGGTCGGGGGTGTAGCCGCCCATCGCTGCGAACGCCTCCGCGGTGATCGCGGTGTTCCAGCCGCTGGTCACCACCCGGTTCCAGGTGAAGTCGTAGTCGGGGTTGCGGTGCGGGTGCAGCGACTCGCGCATGAAGTAGGCCTCGGTGAAGTTCCACGAGCGGCGCAGCAGCACGAGCAGGTCGTTCTCGCACATGATCCACGGGCAGCGGTCCTGCTGGCCGCGCACGCCGTCCAGCGCCGGGTCGGCGTCGAGCGCGGCGACCTGGATGGCCAGCTGCCGGGGGTCGAGCCACACCGTGTCGGCGTCCTCCAGCGCGAAGTACAGCGGCGCGCGCTGCCGGCCCCGCAGCGCCCTGACCGCGGTGATGTCCGCGCACAGCCGCCTGCACAGCGTCAGCGGGTACGGCTCGTCCGCGTCGAGCACCACGTCGACGAGGTGGAAGGCCGCGCCGACCGCGCCCGCCTCGGCGCGGAACCGCTCGAACACCGCGGCGGAGTCGTCCGGGTCCTCGCCCGCGAGCCGGTTGGTCAGCACCAGCACGTCGAAGCTGCCCGGCGGCAGCGGCGAGCCGTCGACGTCGCGCTGGTCGGCGTAGACGTCGAGGAAGCGGCGCAGGTACTCGGCCTCGAACCGGGCGGGCACCTGCACGCTGATCCGGCAGCGCGGGTCCAGCGGGGGCAGCTGGTCGGCCAGGGCCAGCACCCTGGCGCGGTGCGCCTGCGGCAGACCGTCGAGGTAGCGCCGCAGCTGCTCGCGCTCGCGTTCGACGTCGCGCCGGGGCGGGGCCAGGTCCTGGCCCATCAGACCCGCCGGTGTGCGCACGTAGGGTGCGCTGCCCGCGAGGGGGCCGAGGTTGTCCAGGTGGTCGGTCAGCGAGAGACCCATCAGCACCAGCCTTGTCGGTCGCGGCGGTCGGGCGATCGGACGCTAACAAGCGGCCGTGGCCGGGGCAAAGGCGCGCGTGTGGTGCTGAACAGTCCTTATGGAGCAACGGATGCCGGGTGCGGCACGCGATCTCACTCAGCGCGTCTGGCCAGTGTGGACGCAGGTCACGTCCTCACCCGTGCGCGCCCGGCGCCGCGCCTCGCCGACCACCGCGCGTGGCCGGCAATCATGTTGAACACCAACGGTGTGCACGGTGGCGGTCTTGGCCGCGTGCACCCGGCCCGCCTACCTTGCGGCCTTGAACCGCCCACCCCGCAAGGAGGTACCCCGACCATGGTGTCGCCCACGAGGCCGCAGACCGGCCTTGACCTGGTGTACTTCGGGTTGTTCGACAACTGCAACGCGCGCTGCAACATGTGCGACTGCTGGCTGTTGCCGCGCAGCACCCTCGGCGTCGAGCACTACCGCGAGGTCCTGGACAAGGTCCTGGAGCTGGCCCCGAAGTCGTTGCGCTTCACCGGCGGCGAGCCGCTGCTGCTGCACGGCCTGTCCGAGCTGGTGCGCCGCGCCACCGACGCGGGCACCAGGGTGTCGGTGATCTCCAACGGCCGCGTCCTGGCGTCCAAGGTCGCCGAGCTCGCCGGGGCCGGGTGCCAGGAGGTGGTGCTCAGCATCGACGCCGTCGGTGCGCGCCACGACACGATCCGCGACACGCCACAGTTGTTCGACCGGTGCGTGTCCGCCATGCGCCGCATGCACGAGGTCGGTCTGCCCTTCGGCGTCAACTCCGTGTTGCAGCGCATCGGCATCGACGACCTGGAGGAACTGGGCGACGTGCTGCTGTCGCAGCCGAGGCTGCCCGACTGGTGGCACCTGATCCCCATCCGCGGCGCGGCGGAGCAGCTGCCGACGCCGGAGCAGGTGCGGCGGGCCACCGCGGTGATCGGGCGGTTGCGCGTCCGGTGCGCCGACGCCGGCGTGCAGCTCATCGCCCGCGAGGAGGGCTTCGCCGAGGACGACTCGCCGCACCCGTGCAGCGTGCCCACCTTCACCGCCTACGTCCGCGCCGACACCGGTGACGTGTTCGGCTGCAACATGCTCGTCTACGCCGACGCGCCGATCGGCAACCTGCTCACCTGGCGCCCGCGCGACGCGTGGAACAGCCTCAACGCCCTGTCCCTGCGGGCGCGCTGCGCGTCGGGGACCAACAGCGCCTGCGGGCGCTGCGACGTCAGCTCGCGCGTGATGAACCACTTCCTGCGCGAGCGCGCCACTGCCGTGGAGGTCTCCTGATGAGCGCACCGGTCGGCCTCGGCATCGTCGGGGCGGGCATGATCAGCCGCTCCTACGCCAAACACCTCGCCAAGCAGCCCTCGGTCCGGCTGGCCGCTGTGGCCGACGCCGACCCGGCGCGGGCCAGCGCGCTGGCACGTGAGGTCCCCGGACTGCGCGCGGTGCCCGTCGAGGAACTGCACCACGACCCGGAGGTCGCGGTCGTCCTCGTGCTGACACCGCCCGCCCACCACGCCGATGTCGCCCTCGCCGCCATCGCCGCGGGAAAGCACGTCTACACCGAGAAACCCCTTGGCGTTGACCGGACTGAGGCCGCCGCTCTGCTCGACGCCGCCGCCGCGGGCGGGGTTCGCGTGGGCAGCGCGCCGGACACCTTCCTGTCCCCTGCCTTCCAGCTCGCCAAGCGACTCGTCGACGAGGGCCGCATCGGCACGCCGGTGGGGGTCACCGCGCTGACCCTGAGCCCGGGGCCGGAGTGGTGGCACCCGGACCCGGCCTTCTTCTACCGGTCCGGCAGCGGTCCCCTGTTCGACATGGGCCCCTACCAGCTCAGCGCCCTGGTCTGCCTGCTCGGCCCGATCGCCGCCGTCTCCGCCGCCGCCGCGACGACCTGGCCCACCCGCACCGTGACCAGCGACCCGCTGGCCGGGTCCGTGGTCGAGGTCGAGACGCTGACCCACCTCTCCGCCGTGCTGGAGTTCGCGGGCGGAGCCGTCGGCACCCTCACGACCTCTTTCGACACCGCCGCCGATGTGTCCAGTTTGGACGTCCACGGCACCGAGGCGACGTTGCGCTGCCCCGACCCCAGCTCGTACGACGGACCCGTGCTGCTGCAACGGCGCGGCTCGCAGGAGTGGACGGAGGTCGAGCTGCCCGAGCCCGCCGGACCGCCGGTGCGGCGGGGAGCGGGCGTGGTCGACCTGGTGCGGGCGCTGCGGGAGGGCGGGCAGCACCGGGCCAGCGGGGAGCTGGCGCTGCACGTGGTCGACGTGCTCGACGCCGTGCTGACGTCGGCGGGAGAGGGGCGCCGGGTGCGGCCGGAGGGGCTGCGGACGCCGGTGTGACGCGCCGGCAGGCCCATCACGACCTGGGCAGCCGAGTGGCGGTCCCGCCCGCAGACGGGACCGCCACTTGTCCAGCCCACACCACCACCGGTCACCGGGCCGCGGACTCAGACCCCGATTCCCCGCCGGTCGAGACCGCAGCGGCGCAGCTGCTCCGGGTCGAGCTGGTTGCGGGTGTCGACGACCACGGTCCCGGCCATCAGGCCGGCCACGCGGTTCCAGTCCAGCGCCCGGTACTGCGGCCAGTCGGTGAGGAGCGCCACCGCTGCCGCGCCCTTGACGGCGAGGTCGACGTCGTCGACCAGGGTGATGCCCGGCAGTGGCGCGGTTCCGGGGGCGATGGCCGGGTCGTGGGCGACGACGGTCAGGCCGTGGGCCGACAGACGGGCGGCGACGGCCAGTGCGGGGGACTCGCGCAGGTCGTTGGTGCCCGCTTTGAAGGCCAGCCCCAGCACCGCCACCCGGTCGCCACCCGCTTCCCCGGCCGCGGTGCGGACCTTGTCCGCGATGCGGTCCTGGGTGGCGGAGTTGAGGTCCGCCGCGGCCCGCACCAGGGTCAGGTCCACGCCGCGGCGGTCGGCCAGGTGGAGCAGGGCCCTGGTGTCCTTGGGCAGGCAGGAGCCGCCCCACCCCGGGCCGGGGCGCAGGTGGCCGGGGCCGATGCGCGGGTCGTGGCCCATCCCCTCCGCCACCGACCCGATGTCGCCGCCCACCCGCTCGCACAGTTCGGCGATGCTGTTGACGTAGGACAGCTTCAGGGCCAGGAAGCAGTTCGCGGCGTACTTGACCAGTTCGGCGCTGACCGGGTCGGTCACCACGACCGGGGCTGCCACCCCGGCGTAGACGCCGGCCAGCGTGGTGGTCCCGGCCGGGTCGTCGCACCCGATGACGAGCCGGTCGGGGTGCAGGAAGTCGGTGACGGCGGAGCCCTCCCGCAGGAACTCCGGGTTGCTGGCGACCGCGACGCCCGCTGTGCGCAGGCGGTCGCGCACGGCGTGCGTCGTCCCCACCGGAACTGTCGACTTGAGCACGAGGACGTCGCCTGCGACCAGTGCTCCGGCCACCTCGTCCACAGCGGACTCCACCGCCGTCAGGTCGGCCCGGCCGTCGGCGTCCGAAGGCGTGGGAACGCAGAGGAACACCGCCCGCGCGCCGGGAGCGCAGCCGCGCACGGCGGCCCCGGCCCCCAGCTCGAAGCGCAGCGACCCGTCGGCCAGGCCGGCCGCCACCAGCTCCGGCAGACCCGGCTCCAGGATGTCCACCCGGCCGGCGCGCAACCGGTCGACCTTGGCGGCGTCGACGTCCGCGCAGACCACGCGGTGGCCGAGCGAGGCCAGGCACGCCGCGGTGGTCAGCCCGACGTACCCGGCCCCGATGACGACGACCGCGGTCGCCCGCGCGCCCCGCTCAGCCACGCGCTTGCGCGTCGACCGCGCGGTGCCGGTGCTCGCGCCCGCCGGTCGCCAGCACGATCTCGGCCACCTGCGCGGCCCCGGACGTGCCCAGCCTGGCCGCCAGCGCGCCCCAGTCGGTCCCGCCCGCGGCCACCGCCCGCAGCGCGTCGGCCAGCGCGGTGCGCAGCGCGGGGCGCACGGCTGCGGGCCGGGCGCGGGAGATGCCGCCGTAGACGACCTCCAGCGCCGCCTCCTCACCGCCCGCGCTGGCCGCGACGGCCTCCTCGTCGGTGAACACCCCCGCGGGCCAGCGCACGCCGAAGCGGTCGCCGACCGCGGCCCGGTGGAACCGGGCGTTGAAGACCTGGCTCAGGTTCTGCGGCGGCAGCGCCACCACCGGAACGCCCCGGCTGCTGGCCTCCAGCAGCGTGGTCAGCCCCGGCGAGGTCACCAGCACGTCGCAGCCGCCGTCGAGGCGGGCCAGGAAGTCCGCGCGGGCCAACGGCCCCGCCGACACCCGCAGCCGCTCCGGGGCCGAGCGGACGAGTTCCGCGGCCAGTTCGGCCGGCACGTTGCCGGCCACGTGCGCCTCCTCGAACCCGGTGTCGCGCAGCGCGGTGAGCACCGCGGGCACCACCAGGCGCGGGTAGGCGGCCCAGTCGGCGGCGTGCGGCGACCGCAGGCCGCCCAGGTTCACCAGCGCCCGGCCGCCCGCGCCGCGCCACCGCCCGGCGGGGACACCTGGCCCGCCGGCCGCCGCGTGCTCGACGACGGGGTCGACCCAGTGCAGCCGCTGGACGTGCCCCAGCACCTCCTCGCTGCCGGCGGGCAGCTCGAGGCAGCGCTGCGCGCAGTAGGCGGCCACGGCCACCGGGAACCCCGGCAGGTCGCCCCTGGTCCACAGGAACGGCAGGCTGTCGACGTAGGTCGTGGGCACACCGGCCGCGGTGCAGGCGTTGGCGATGGCGGGGTCGAGCACGACGAGCGCCGCGTCCACCTCCTCCTCGGCCAGCACCTCGGCCACCGCACCCGGCGTGGACACCTCGTGCACGGCGTCGATCCCGTGCCCGGCCAGCAGCGGGCGGCCCAGGCCGGAGCCGAGCAGCACCACCCGCCTCGGCCGGGGGTCGCCGGCGCGCAGCGCCGCCAGCACCGCGCTGAGCTTGCCCGCGCTGCCCCAGCCGAACTCCGCGGCCGCCACCGCCAGGGTGGGCGCGAGGGCGGTCATCCGACCAGCTCCGGCGTCGCGGTCCGCACGTAGCCGAGCGAGGTGTCCAGCGCGGTGCCCCGCCACGCCACCGGCGGCGAGCACTCCCTGGCCAGCTCCACCGTCGCCGCGGTGATCGCGTCGTGGGCCGAGGGGTCGAGGCCGTCGCGCACCACGAGCTCGCGCACCGGGGTCGTGGTGGACAGGCCCTGCACCATCTGGCTGTGCTCGACGCCCTCGTCGAGCACCAGCAGCACCGGCTTGTGCATGGCCGAGGCCCAGCCCAGTTCGAGGCAGACCCCGCCGGAGGCGGGCGTGCCCAGGTAGGCGCAGACCACGTCGGCGGTCTGCATGGCCCGGAAGTCGTTGGGCACGCACACCTCCGGCGGCAGCCAGCCCTGGCCCCAGCCCTCGTTGTGGTGGGCGTTGAACACCGGCAGGCCCAGGTCGAGGAAGGCCGTGCGCAGGCCTTCCAGCCGCTTGCGGGCCACCGGGTCCACGGTGCCGTCCGGCGCGAGCCACTGCGCGAACGGGGCGGCGAGGAACACGCGGAAGTCGTCGGTCATGTCGTCCTCCTGGGGACGGACGGCGCGCGGGTCAGTCCGTGGCGAACCCGCGCAGCCAGTCGTGTTGGCTGGTGAGCGCGTGGTAGGTCTGCAGCGAGCGGCACTCGGCGATCTCGAAGGCGTCCGGCCGCTTGCGGTGGTTGCGCTGGATGTACTCGGCGGCGTCCGCGGCGTTGAACACCCGCACCGCCAGCGGCAGCGCCGCCCGTTCCCGGTCCGACAGCGGGCGGACCCGCTCGTAGTCGGCCAGCAGGGAGCGCATGGCCGCGGTGTCGAAGCGGTCCTCGTCGTCGGTGGCCCAGGTGGTGAGCAGGGCGGCGACGTCGAGCACCACCGGGCCGGGGTAGGCCTCGTCGAAGTCGATCAGCCCGAGCACCCGGCCGCCCGCGTCGACGAGCACGTTCTCGTGGTAGTAGTCGTGGTGCACCGCGCCGTGCGGCAGGCCTGCGCCGAGCAGGTCGTCCACTTCGGACAGCAATGTGCGCAGCTCGCCCGCCAGCTCGCTCGCCCCTGCCTTCGTCGCCAGCGGGCCGCCGGCGTCCAGCTCGGCCAGCAGGTTCTGGATGCGGCCCCGGTCCGAGCGCGACCGGCGCGCTCCCGCGGGCAGGTCGGCCGTCGCCAGGTGCAGGCTCGCGGCCAGCTCGGCCACCGTGCGGCGGCTGGCGGGGGCGTCCTCGTCAATCGGCGAGCCGGGCACCAGCTCGAACAGCACGGCGTGCGTGCCCTCGTGCTCGACCCGCCGCGCGCCGTCCGCGGTGCGCAGCACGCGCGGGGTCGGGAAACCGCGCTCGACCAGGTGGTCGATGAGGTCGAGCTCGACGTCGACCTCCTCGGCCGGGGTCACCCGGTAACAGCGGAGCACGAATTCCGAGTTCACCGATGCGGTGAAGTTGTCGGCTCCCTGGTTGAGCGGTTCCACGGGCTTTCCGGCGAGCCCGTAGTGGTCGAGGACGGCGTCGAGGAAATTGTTCGTGATCACGTTTCCCGACCCTACCGCGAACCCGCCGCGGTCAATTGCGGGCCCTTGTCGTCGTAGCGGCCACCTTGGGCGGCGAACGCGAAGGCGGCGTCCTCGTTGGCCTGCACCCACTCCCACACCTTGAGCACGGCGCGGGCGCTGACCACGCCGTCGTCCGGCGTCATCAGCGGCCCCGACTCCAGGTCGACCGCGCGGCCGAGGTCGAGGTCGGCGACGGGGAACTCGCCCGCCCCGCCGACCCGCCCGCGCAACCACTCGATCGTGTGCAACGCGGCGTGCGGGGGCTTGGCGGAGACGTTCTCCCACTCCACCGCGCGCACGAACCAGTCGCGCAGCGGCAGGTACCGCGGCGGCAGCAGCACCACCTTGCGGAAGTACGAGTGGAACGCGACGTCCGGCGGCCGCTGCACTTCGAGGCCGCTGCCCGCGAGCTCGTCGTCGTAGGCGTCGGACACCGCGCGCCTGGCGGCCACCTCGGCGTCGAGCGCCTCCACGCCCTGGATGCCCAGCACCGCGCTCATCTCGGGCAGGTTGTAGGAGAAGCCCATCACCTTGTGGGTGAACCAGCCGTTGTCCTTGCCCTTGTTGGCGACTCGCCGCACGCGCAGTGCGAGCTCGTCGTCGTCGGTGACGACCATGCCGCCCTCACCGGTGTTGATGTGCTTGCGGGGCGCGGCGAAGGAGAAGCAGCCGAGGGAGCCGAAGGTGCCCATGAGCGTGTCGCCCCACCGGGCGCCGTGGCTCTGGCAGGCGTCCTCGACCACGACGAGCCCGTGCCGCTGCGCGAAGGCGGTCAGCGCGGGCGCGTCGCCGGGGTAGCCGTACATGTGCACCGGAAGCACGGCCCTGGTGCGCGCGGTGACCTGGGCCGCCGCGGCGTCGAGGTCGATGGCCAGCGACCCCGGCAGGCAGTCGACCAGCACCGGGACCGCGCCGAGCTGCAGCACCGCGGTGGCGGCGGTGAAGAAGCAGCTGGTGGGCACCAGCACCTCGTCGCCGGGGCCGATGCCCGCCGCGGTCACCGCCGTGTGCAGCGCCGAGGTCCCCGAGCTGACCGCGATCGCGTGCCGGACGCCGAAGTGCTCGGCGAAGCGCCGCTCGAACTCGGTGCACCACCGGCCGCCGTAGAAGTCGCTGAGCGCCCCGTCCGCGAGCAGCTCGGCGACCCGCTGCCTGGTCGCCCCGGTCGGCTCGAACCGCGCGGTGATCTTCGCCGGACGCTGCGGCTCACCACCGAGAATTGCCAATGCACCCATGCGCTGGAACCTCTTCCGAAGAATGAGAATCGCACCGGCGGAGAATTCCGGTGCACATTCATGTCGAGTGCTTGTCCGCTGGGATTGATTTGAGTTTGAAGTAGGCTCTCGCAGGCTGTCAAGGCACCGCAGGCGAAGGGTCCAGGTGACGCGAATATGAATTCGGAAATCCATCGGAAGAACTTGACACCGCCTTTCCCGGGCACTAGCGGGGCGCGCTGGCTGGCCGGGGTGCTGCGCGCGCGGCCCGGCCTGGTCGCCGCGGCCGCCGGCACCTCGGCGTTGTGGGCGACACCGGGGGCCCTGCTGCCGTTGGTGGTCGGCGGCGGCGTGGGCGCGATCGACGCGCACGACACCGCGCGGGTGTGGTGGTGGGCCGCCGTCGCGGTTGCCCTCGGTGTGGCGCAGTCGGTCCTCAGCGCGGCGTCGGATCACTTGAACACCGGGCTGCGCCTGCACGGGGCAGAGCTGACCCAGCGGCTGGTGACCGCGCACCTGGCCAGGGTCGGCCCCGCCGTCCACAGCGCGACGACGGTCGGCGACGTCACCGCCGTCACTTCGTCCGATGTGGACTACATCGGCGCGGCGTGCAAGTCGGTCGGGCGCGCGTTCGGCACCACGGTCGGGTTCGCGGTGACCGCGGCCGCGCTGCTGGCCACGTCCGCCCCGCTGGGGCTGGCCGCGCTGCTCGGCGTGCCGCTCGCCGTCGTGTCGATCAAGCCGCTGTTCCGCCCGCTGCAACGGCGCAAGGCCGCTCAGCGCGGGCTGTTCGCCGCGGTGGGAACGCTCGGCGCGGACATCGCCTCCGGGCTGCGCGTGCTGCACGGCACCGGCGGTGAACGCCGCTTCCGCGCGCGGTTCGCCGCGGCCAGCGGCCGGGCCCGTGACGCCGGCGGCCCGGTCGGGCGCAGCGAGGGCGTGCTGTCGGCGGCCAACGTCGCCATCCCCGGCCTGGTCACCGTCGTCATCGTCTGGCTGGGCGCCAGGCTGGCCGTCGCGGGCGAGATCTCCGCGGGCGAACTGGTGGCGTTCTACGGGGCATCGGCGTACCTGGTCATCCCGGTGACGACCGCGACCGAGGCCGTCGACGCGCTCTCCAGCGGCGTCGTCTCGGCCAACCGGGTGCTGGCCCTGCTGGCGATCGAGCCCGCGCTGGCCGACGCCGCCGCACCGGTGCCACTGCCACCCGGCCCACTGTCCCTCGTGGACACCGAGACCGGCCTGGTGCTCGCGGCCGGGGCGCTGACCGTCGTCGCGGGACCCGCTCCCGGCCTGGCCGACCGGCTCGCCCGCCTCGCCGACCCGGCCCCCGGGCAGGACGTGCTCGTCGGCGGCGTGCCGGTGCGCGAGGTGGCGTTGAGCCAGCTGCGCCGCAGGGTCGTGCTGGCCCGCCACGACGACCCCTGGTTCGCGGGCGTGCTGCGCGAGGAGCTGACCCCCGTGCACGCCGGGGCGGTCGGACCGGCCGCGGCCGTGCGCGCGGCGGACGCCGACGACGTCGTCGACGCGCTCGACGGCGGGCTCGGGCACGCGGTCGGCGAGCGCGGCCGCGAGCTCTCCGGTGGCCAGCGCCAGCGCCTCGCGCTCGCCCGCGCGCTGGCCACCGACGCCGACGTCCTCGTCCTCGACGAGCCCACCTCCGCGGTGGACGCGCACACCGAGTCCAGGGTCGCGGCCGGGGTGGCCGGGCTGCGGCGCGGCCGCACCACCGTCGTGCTCAGCGAGAGCCCCCTGTGGGCCGGGGTCGCCGACCGGGTCGTCACCGCAGGGGCGGTGGCCCTGTGACCGGGCTGC
Organism: Lentzea sp. NPDC042327; assembly: GCF_040647275.1. Classification (NCBI taxonomy): domain Bacteria; kingdom Bacillati; phylum Actinomycetota; class Actinomycetes; order Pseudonocardiales; family Pseudonocardiaceae; genus Lentzea; species Lentzea sp. NPDC042327. The sequence goes on along the minus strand of NZ_JBEZBX010000007.1, from coordinate 354,982 downwards.
CCACCGCGCCGCCGCGCGCGGTCCGCGACTGGGCCGTGGCCACCGCCCGCCGCCACGGCGGGCGCTTCGCCGTCGTCCTGCTCTGCTTCGGCCTGGCCACCCTGATCGGCCTGGCCCGGCCCAGGCTGCTCGGGGCCGTGGTCGACGGCGTCGGCTCCGGCGCCGGCCGGGGGCACGTCGACCTGCTGGCCTGCCTGCTGCTGCTCGCGGTGGCGGGCCAGGCCGCCGCCCGCGGCCTGGCCAAGGCCAGGTGCCGGGTCTTCAGCGAGACCGTCCTGGCCGACACCCGCGAGCGCCTGGTCGACGACGCGCTGGCGCTGCCGCTGGACGTGGTCGAGACCGCGGGCGCGGGCGACCTGCTCAGCCGCGCCACCAAGGACGTGTCCCGCGTGAACCAGGCGGTGCGCGTCGCCGTGCCCGAGGTGCTGATCGCGGTGACGACCGTGCTGCTGACCACGGTGGCGATGCTGCTGACCTCGCCGCTGCTGAGCCTGTGCCTGCTGGTGGCGCTGCCGGTGCTGGTCGCGGGCAACCGCTGGTACCAGCGCAGGGTCCCGGACGCGATGATCACCGCGCTCGGCCGGTGGGGTCGGGTGCAATCGACCGTCCACGAGAGCGTCGACGGCTCCCGCGCCGTGGAGGCGCTGTCGCTGGGCGGGCGCCGCCGCGACCTGGCCGATGCCGCGCTGGCGGACGCGCTGGCCGCCGAGCGCGGCATCCGGCGGCTGCGGGTGCGGTGGCTGGCCACGCTCGACATCGGTTACCTGCTGCCGATCGCGGTCGCCCTGGTCCTCGGCGGCCTCGCGCACGAGCGCGGCTGGGCCAGCCTCGGCGAGGTCGCCGCCGTTCTGGCCTACCTGCTGGCGATGATCACCCCGCTCAACGAGGCCCTGTGGTGGCTGGAGGAGCTGCAGGTGGCCTCCGCGGCGCTGCGCCGGGTCCTGGGCGTGAGCCAGGCCCGCGGCGCGGCCACCGTCCGCGACGGCTCGCCACCCGAGGGCCGCGACCTGGTGCTCTCCGGCGTGCGCTTCGCCTACCCCGGTGGCAAGCAGGTGCTGCACGGCATCGACCTCGTCGTCCCGCCGGGGCAGCGGCTGGTCCTGGTCGGACCCTCCGGCGCGGGCAAGTCGACGGTGGGCAGGCTCATCGCCGGCATCGCCGCGCCGACCGCGGGCCGGGTGCTGATCGGCGGGGCGGACGTCGCCGCCATGCCGGACGACGTCCGCCGCGGCGAGGTCCTGCTGCTGACCCAGGAGAACCACGTCTTCGCGGGCACGATCCGCGACAACCTGACCCTGCCCGCCCGCCGGGGCGGCGGCGAGTTCAGCACCGAGGAGATCACCGCGGCGCTGACCGCGGTCGGCGCGCTCGCCTGGGTCGAGTCCACACCGGACGGACTGGACACCGCGGTCGGCTCCGGCGGGGCTCCCGTCCCGCCCGCCGTCGCCCAGCGGCTGGCCCTGGCCAGGGTGCTGCTGGCCGACCCGCACACCCTGGTCCTCGACGAGGCCACCTCGCTGCTGGACGCGGGCACGGCCAGGTCCCTCGAACGCTCGGTGGACCGGGTGCTGGCCGGCCGCACGGTGATCGCCATCGCGCACCGCCTGCACACCGCCGCGGCCGCCGACCGGGTCGCCGTGGTCGACCGCGGCCGCATCGTGGAACTGGGCGCGCCGGCGGACCTCGCCGCCGCCGACGGCCCCTACGCCCGGCTGTTGCGGGCCGCGCAAGGCTGAGCGGGCGCCAGCGGCGCGGTTCTGGGCCGGGCTCGGCGGGCTGGCCGACTGGCTGGTGCTGAGCCCGGTCGCCCCGGCGCGGTGGTGCCGGGGCGACCGGGCTCAGCGGGGCCGGTGCTCGGCCTGTTCCGCGAGGCTCGACGCGGCGGATGGCTGGGCGCGGCGGACAACTGCGCGCGCCCGGTTCCTGCCGCCGGTGCGGGGGCATTGGGTTGTCCCCGGTGCGCCTGGCCGCCGTCGCGCTCGTCCGGGTGCCGTCGTCCGGTGTTGGCGGCCACCGGTGCGGTGCCAGGTGGCCCTCGCGGGAGCCTGCGCCGTTGTCAGGCGGGGCGTTTGCCGGTGTGGCGTCCGCCGGTGTGGCGCTGTTCGATGCGGGTTGCCAGGTCCGTCCACCGGCGGGCGCACTGCTGAGCGGCCTCGACGACCGCGTCGGCGCAGTGTTCGGGGAGCGAGTCGAGGATCGCGCTCCACCAGTCCGCGTCGGCGGAGGTGGCGGCCATCAGGCGGAGCATGTTGCGGCCGTTCTCGGTGTGCCGGACCGACGGGTCGTTCTTGAGGACGTCCAGGCCGCCGACCGGCCTCGGTGGCGGGCGGCGGGGCAGGGCCGGGGCGCGGTCGGGGGTCCTGGCCGGAACGACGTCGCGGCCGAGGCGCATGCGCTCGCGGACGTCCTTGACCGTGGCCACGGCGATGCCCGCTGTCCTGGCGATCTCGCGCAGGGACGCGCCGGGGTTGGCCGAGATCAGCTCCGCCGCCGCGATCCGGCCGGGAGCGGGGTCGACCGGCCTGCGCCTGCCGTCCTTGCCGACCCGGCTGGCCAACCGGGGAACCTCCTCGGTTGAACGGCGCAGCGCGGCCACGGTCTTGTTGTCCAGGCCGGTGGTCGCCGCGACCGCGCGGTCGGACCAGCCGGGGTGCGACACCAGCAGCCGCTGTGCCGCGGCGGTCCGGTCCGCCTGCGTCAGCGGCAGGCCGTGCGCGGCGTTCACCCCGACCGAGAGCGCGAACGCGTCGTCGGCCGAGCCGTCGAACCACCGCACCGCGATGGTCGCCGACCCGCGCAGCACCGCCGCACGCAGGCGGTGCATGCCGTCGACCACCCGCTTCGTCGAACGGTGCACGATGATGGGCGGGAATGTCGTCGCGGAATCAGCCAAACGGCGCACGTGCGCCATGTCCTCGCCACCACTGCGCGGCGAGTCGCCGGGAATGAGAGAAGCGGGCGGAACCATTTCCACTGTGTCGCCGACTCCCGGCAGGGCCGATGTCGACAACCGCGCGCCCGTCTCCTTGCCCGAGTCCGCTCCGCTGACCACGAATCGCCCTTCCACTGCTATAGTCCTGCATCCGCGCCAACACCACTGCGCGTTCGCTGCGCCCGCATCACCGTTCTGACCTGCGGTGATATGCCCACCAGCGTCGACCTCCGCTCATCCCATGTCTGTGTCCCCGCCAGCGAAGCAGCAATTCTTTCAGTCACCCGCGACCGCGCGGAACCTCCGATCGGGTGGCCTGACACCTCTCTCCAAATAAGGAGAATCGCCGTCACGCATGCTTATTCCTGTGCGTTGCGACTATCCCAGGGGCACCTTGGAAACGTGCTGATAAATGGTGTTCAACCGGTGTCAACCAATTCGCGTTGAACACGGCCCGAGTGCCTGGGCCGGTCGGGGTGTTCCCCGGTGCTGGGCCGGTGTTCAGTACGAGTGGGCCATGGCCTGGTAGTCCGCCGCCACCGAACGGGAACCGCCCTGGGGGAAGGCGATCCGGTCGCGCACCCCGTCGGAGGTGTAGCGCACGCTCGCGCCGGCGGCGAGCTTGTCGAGCCACACCGACGAGCCGAAGGCCGCCTCCTGGCCGGTCGGGCCCTGGGACCGGATGCGCGGGATGCGCAGCCGGTCGAAGTCGGCGGAGTACGGCGACGGGGCCGGGTTCGCGCCGACGAGCAGCGCGCCCGTGTACTCGTAGCCGACACCGTCCGCGCGGCCCTTGACGGCCAGCTCCTCCTGGACCGGGTGGACGCCGAAGGGCAGGGAGATGGTCACCGGCGTCGGTCCGGCCGCGCGGATGGCGGCGTCGCCGCGAGCGATGTCGCGCTGGGCCTCCTCCGCCGGCGCCGCGCCCAGGTTCGAGTGGGTCAGGGTGTGGTTGCCGACCTCCATGTCGTGGTCGGCCAGCCACGTCAGCGTCCGCTTGCCGCCGGGGTCCCCGAACGGGTCGCCGTTGACGTAGAAGCTGGCGACCGGGCGGAAGCCGGGGTGGCGGCCGGCGACCTCCAGCATGATCGCCACCGCCGTCCCGGGAACGGGTGTCCCCTCCGGAGTCAGCGCGAACTGCGTGGGGTGGCCGTCGTCGAAGGTGAGGACGACCGGGTGGGTGCCCGCCGGGATGTCGATCTCGCCGGAGGCGTACTCGGCCGTGGTGATCGGGACGTACCCCTCGCCGGCGAGGCGCTCCAGTTCGGCGCGGAAGTCGGCGGGGGTGCGGTCGTACACCGTCGCCGGGGTGTCGACGATCCGGTGGTACATCAGCACCGGGACGTCACCGAGCTCGTTGGCCGAGTACGTCCCGGGGTCCGGCGGCGGGGTGGTGACACGCTCCGATGAGGACGGTGCCGCCGCCAGGGGCGGCTCGGGAGCCGTCCCGCACGCGACCAACAAGACAGCCATCGCGCTCAGTGCGCCAACACGCCTACCAGTCACGTTCCCACGGTTGACGGCGATCCAGGCGGTCGCAACACGCGGACACGAACGTGTGCGTTTTGGTTGAAACGGACCTTGCTGGATACGCCACAGCGGAACGACATCGGCCGGGAGGGTGCGCATGCGATCTCGCAACAGCAGTCGCCGCAGCGTGTTGGTGGGGGCGGTCGTGCTCGTCGCGCTCGCCGTCGTCACCCCGTTGACCGTTCGCGCCTTCTCGGCCAGCCCCGTCGTGATGGGGGTGGACGACGGCGCCGTGCTGACGTCGGCCGCGGCGAAGGAGCTGGCGGTCACCCTGCCGGAGGGCATGGATCACGGCGAGGTGCGGCTGCTGCTCGACGGCAACCCGGTGTCCACCACGTCCGAGGGCAACCGGCTCGTGGTCACCGGCACCGAGCCGGCCGACGGCGAGCACGTCCTCACGGCGCAGTCCCCCGGCGCTGTGCCCCTGCTCCCCGACGACGAGGTGAGCAGGCGGTTCACCGTCGACAGCGCGCCGCCGGTCCTGACGGTCGACTCCGAGGCCGTGACCGACCTCCGCAAGCCCGTCGAGGTCAAGGGCAGGGCCGAGGGCGCCTCCGCGCTGAGCGTGGACGGCAAGCCCGTGGAGCTCGGCGACGGCGGTAGCTTCGCCGTGACCCTGCCGACGGCCGCGACCGCCCGCTTCGAGGCCCGCGACGTCGCGGGCAACGTCGCCAAGCAGGAGTTCGCCGTCAAGACGCGCCACCCCGGCATGCGCGCGGTGCACATGTCCGCGGCCGGGTGGTCGGCCGAGGTGCTGCGCGAGCCGGTGCTGCAGATGATCAAGGAACGCCGCATCGACACGGTGCAGCTCGACATCAAGGACGAGAGCGGCGAGATCGGCTACCGCTCCCAGGTCCCGCTGGCGGGCGAGATCGGCGCCACCCGGGACTACTACGACGCCAAGGCAACGGTGGACGAGCTGCACCGGCTCGGCGTGCGCGTGGTCGGCAGGCTCGTGGCGTTCCGCGACCCGGTCCTCGCCAAGGCGTCCTGGGAGTCGGGCAAGCGGGACCGCGTCATCCAGTCCTCCGCCGGCACCCCGTGGGCCGGCTCGTACGGCCAGTACTCGTTCACCAACTTCGCCAACCCCGACGTCGTCGCCTACAACGTGGAGCTGGCCGAGGAGGCCGCACGGCTCGGGTTCGACGACATCCTCTACGACTACATCCGCAAGCCGGAGGGCGCTCTGGAGCAGATGCGGCTGCCCGGCCTGGAGGGCTCCCCCGAGGACGCCATCGTCGACTTCCTGGCCCAGAGCCGCAAGGCGGTGCGGGCGCACGGGACGTTCGTGGGCGTGTCGGTGTTCGGCATCGCCGCGACCCGACCGGGCGCGGTCGCCCAGGACATCCCGAGGATGGCCGAGTACGCCGACTACGTCGCGCCGATGGTCTACCCGTCGCACTGGGGTCCCGGCGAGTACGGGGTCAGCCGCCCGGACAGCGAGCCCTACGAGATCACCAACCGGTCCGTGGCCGACTTCCTGAAGAAGGTCGAGGGCACCGGCAGCGAGATCATCCCGTGGCTGCAGGCGTTCAGCATGGGCGTCTCCTACGGGCCCAAGGAGGTCCGCGCTCAGATCGACGCCTCGAAGGCCGCGGGCGCGCCGTCGTTCCTGCTGTGGGACCCGGCCTGCCGGTACGACCCGGCCGCGCTGGAGCCGAAGAGCTGACGACTGCGCTTTTCAGGTGAAGGTTCACGGGGCCGTGTGGCGAAGCCGCTTTACTCGTTCTGGCAGCACGACCTGGCCAGACGGCGGATTCCCTGGAGTGGACCATGAGACCAGCACGGCACGGACAGTTGCTCGCGGTTGCCGCGGCGTTGCTCGCGTCGGCGCTCGTACCCGGTACCGCCGGCGCGGCGACGCCGATCACCGAGTACGGCCCGGTTCCCTCGTCACTGCCGGTCGGCGGTGTGTGCGAGGTGGAGTTCGACCACAGCGGAAACCTGTGGGTCGAGCAGTACCTGAGCAGCCAGGTCGCCCGGTTCGACCCGGCCACCGGGCAGTTCACCAACTTCTCCACGCCGATGCCGCTGTCGGTGCCCGGCGGCATGGACCTGGACGCGGCGGGTGACCTGTGGATGCCCCAGGTGACGGGCAACAGCCTGCTCCGCGTCGACACCGCCGACGGCTCCATGACCGAGCTCCCGCTGCCGTGGGCGGGCGCGTTCACCCCGCAACCGCTGGGGCTGCCGCTGCACAGCGGCCTCGGGTTGGCCAACGACCTCGCCCGCGGGCCGGACGACGCCCTGTGGTTCACGCTCGGCGGGCTGGACTCCATCGGCCGCTACGACCCGGCGACCGGGCAGTGGAGCAAGTACCGCGTGCCCGGTGAGGTCCTCGGTCAGGTCGCCGCGCTGTTCGGCATCATCAAACCGGGCCCTGGACGCACCGTCGTGTTCGCCCTGCCGCAGCTGAACAAGGTCGCCACCCTCGACGTCGACACCCACCTGTTCACCCAGTACACGATGCCGACGCCGGCCTCCTTCCCCGTCGGCGTGCGCACGGCCGCGGACGGCACGATCTGGGTCGGCGAGTCCCTCGGCATGAAGATCGCCCGCATCGACCCCGCCACCGGGCAGATCACCGAGTACCCGTTGCTGGGCGTGGGCGGCCTGCTCACCGGCATCCTCAACGGGCTGGGGGTCGGCAGCATCGGCAACCCGCTGCCGATGCCGGGACCGATCGCCGAGGCGAGCGACGGCAACATCTACTTCTCGGTCAGCTTCCCCGCGCTGTTCGGGCTGGGCAACCAGGTCGCCCGGTTCAACCCGGTCACGCACGAGGTCCGGATGTGGAGCACGCCGTCGTCGGCCTCCTACCCGTGCGACATCAACGTCCACCAACCCGGCGCGGTGTGGTTCGGCCTGCTGACCACCAACAGGGTCGGCAAGCTGGACATCAGCGCCACCTGACCAGACCTCTCCCACCACGCCGGCCGCCTCAGGTGACGCGGAAGACGGGCCAGCCGATCTCGGTGCGCCACGCGGCGGGATCACCCGAGTCACGCGGGCCGACGGTGTAGACCTCCCGCACCGGCCCGGCCACCGACATCGCGTTCTCCACCACCCAGGCCCCGAGCTCGCCGTACGTGACGTCGGCGTTGTCGTGCTCGCCGACGTGGGTGGTGACGGCCAGTTCCGCGGCCGGGAGAACCACGGGGTGCACGCGTCCGGTGCGGGGTGGTGCCGCGGTGGGCAGGTAGAGCAGCGCGTGACCGCGTTCCTGTTCGAACAGGGCGTTGTCGTAGCAACCGCCGGGAGGTCCGGTCGCGGCGGAGCCGACGGCCGCCTCCAGCTCGGCCATCGCGCCCGCGAACCAGGACGCGATGTCACGACCTGCGACCACGGCCTCCACCGCCGCGACCGTCCTGGCCGGCTCCGCACGCAGCTCGACGGCGATCGGCGCGGGATCGGGCCGGAGCAGGCGCCGCAGCGACACGACCGCGGCCCTGGTCCGGTCGAGCACGTCTTCGAGGCGTTGCAGGTGGTCCGCGACCAGTGCCGCCCGGACACCGGGGTCGGGAGTCCGCAGAATCCGCTGCACGTCGCTCAGGGGGACGTCGAGCTCGCGGAGCCGGTGGATCACCTGGGCGGTCGGGATCTGGTCGACGGCGTAGTAGCGGTAGCCGGTGCTCTCGTCCACCACGGCGGGCTCCAGCAGGGTCGCCTCGTGGTAGCGGCGCAGGGTCCGCACGCTCAGGTGGGTCAGACGCGAAAACTCCCCGATGGTCAGCACCCGTTCAGTGTGGACTCTCCCCTAGGGAGAGGGTCCACGGCTTGACCCTCCCGCGCCGTGAGGCGACACGGTGGGCTCATGACACAGCACACCGACCTCCCGTCCGACCTGCTCCCGGCCACCGTGCGCGAGTTCTTCGCCGCCCACGTCGCCCGCGACGCCGACACCGCCTCGTCGTTCTTCACCGAGGACGCGGTGATCGTCGACCAGGACGAGACCTTCCGCGGCCGGGAGGAGACCCACGCGTTCCTGCGGGACGCCGGGTCCGAGTTCGAGTACACGACCGAGCAGATCGGCGCTCACCGCGTCGACGGCAGCCACTGGGTGGTGACCGTCCGGATCGAGGGCACCTTCCCCGGTGGTGTCGCCGAGCTCGACTACCGGTTCGCGTTGCGGGACGACCTCGTCGCCGAACTCGTCATCGCCAACCACGCAGCCTGACCGCGCCCGCGTCACATCGATCTTCAGTGGAGAGACAAATGTCAAGTTCGGATCGCGACCGCCTCGACGGTCGCCGGGCGCTGGTCACCGGCGGTTCGAAGGGCTCGGGCAAGGCCGTCGCCGAGAGGTTGCGGGAGATGGGTGCGGACGTCTTCGTGACGGCGCGGACGATGCCCGACGGGTACGAGCACCCCGACCGGTTCATCGAAGCGGACACGACGACGGTCGAGGGCACCGACGCCGTGGCCGCTCGGATCAGCGAGACCGGCGGCGCACTCGACATCCTGGTGCACGTCGTCGGAGGTGCGTCGACACCGGCCGGCGGGTTCGCGGTCATCACCGATGACCAGTGGCTCACCGAGCTGAACCTCAACTTCCTGGGAGCGGTGCGGCTCGATCGAGCGCTCCTCCCGGCGATGATCGAGTCCGGGTCGGGCGTGGTGCTGCACTTCACCTCGATCCAGCGCGAGCTGCCGCAGTACGACGCGTCCTTGGCTTACGCGGCAGCGAAAGCCGCGCTGCGCACGTACAGCAAGGGACTGGCCAACGAGCTCGCGCCGCGCGGCGTGCGGGTCAACGCCATCAGCCCCGGCGGGATCGAGACCGAAGCCTACGAACGGTTCGTGGACCGGATCGCCGAGGGCAACGGGATCACGCGGGAAGCAGCCAAGCAGACCATCTACGACTCCCTAGGAGGAGTACCGCTGGGACGGTTCGCGAACACCGAGGAGATCGCGGACCTGGTCGGGTTCCTGGTCTCGGACCGCGCCACGGCGATCGTGGGCGCCGAGTACGTGATCGACGGCGGGACCGTCCCGACCGTCTGAGCCGAAACCCCTTCCACCTCATCGACGACCTGTGACCGCGGCAGGCGGACATCCCGCCGCCTGCCGGTAGGAGAACCCATGACCACGCGGACAACGGAGCGGTCTTCCGGGCGGCCGGTCGGACCGCCGCCGCCCTTCGACCCGGAGCTCGCTCCCGTCGTCGAGGTGCTGAGCAGCCTGCGCCCTCCCGACGCGTACCGTCCGGACAACATCGCCGAGATGCGCGAGCCCGTTCCCGGGGTGGAGACCCCGACCGACGAGGTCCTCTCGCGCGGTGGCGCCTACAGCGTGCGGGAGCGGGTGGTGCCGGGACCGGACGGGGAACCGGACATCTCGCTGCTGATCTGCCTCCCGGTGCACGCGGCGACCCCGACGCCGGCGATCTACCACGTCCACGGCGGCGGCATGATCGTCGGGGACAACCGGTTCGGCCTGGCCGAGATGCTGGACCTGGCCGAACCCATGGGCATGGCCGTGGTCTCGGTCGAGTACCGGCTCGCACCCGAGACACCCCACCCCGGTCCCGTCGAGGACTGCTACGCGGGCCTGGTGTGGGTGTCGGAACACGCCCACGAGCTCAACATCGACCCTGGGCGCGTCGTCATCGGCGGTGCGAGCGCCGGCGGCGGCCTCGCGGCGGGTGTCACGCTGATGGCACGCGACCGCAACGGCCCGGCGGTCCTGGCCCAGCTGCTCCTGTCGCCGATGCTGGACGACCGCAACGACTCGCCCTCCGCGCGGCAGATGCGCGGCCTCGGCATCTGGGACAGCTCCTCGAACGAGACGGGGTGGAACGCGCTCCTCGGCGACGGCGTCCGCGGAGGACCGGACGTGTCCTCGTACGCCGCGCCTGCCCGCGCCGCGGACCTTTCCGGCCTGCCGCCCGCGTTCGTCGACGTCGGGTCGGCCGAGACGTTCCGGGACGAGGACGTCGCCCACGCGACCCGCATGTGGCAGGCGGGCTGCCACGTCGAGCTGCACGTCTGGCCCGGCGGGTTCCACGGGTTCGACGTCGTGGTGCCCCACGCCGTGCTCTCGCAGGACGCCATCGCCGCCCGAGCGGCGTGGCTGCGCCGTCAGCTGGCCTCCCGGTGAGGCGCTGAGCGGGACCGCTCGGGCGCGTCAGCGGCCGAGCGGTCCCGGGAGGCGTTCGAGCAGCACGTCCTCGTACTGCCGGTGGAGCCGCTGGCCGAACCCGCCTGGTGGTCCGAACTGGACGGTGACCGCCCCGTCGTCGTGGTGACGCGGGGAACGCCGGCCGACGACGACCTCGCCGAGCTGGTCGTGCCGGCGCCGTCCGGCAGGTGCTCGCCACGCCGTCCTATCGCGACAACGTGGCAACGTTGTCCAAGGCCTACCGGGTGATCAACGCATACCGGAAAAACCTCCGCAAGCGGAAGATTGTCGACGCAACCACGTGAACACGCCGTGGGTGCGCGGAAAATGATCGGCCCCAGCGTCCACACCGGAGTCGACATATTCGGAGTTATGTCCGTTTCGCGGGAAGGATTCACCGTTCCGGCGGTGTATCGGTTACCCATGTCATTTGCCATGCACCGGCCCCGAGGCCACCTGTGGATCTTGGCCGTGGTCCGGACGCGCCGGGGCGGCGCCAAGGCGCTGCCCCGGCGCGCGGCACTTCGGTGTCCCGTACCCGCCGCGGCGGCGTGACTACGGTTGCGACACGGATTCGATCAACACGATGATGTCCCGCCCAGGCTGTGCTAAAGCATGCTCCGGAATCGCGCACCCGAGGTTCGGCAGACCGCGATTCGGCCGTACCGGTTAGCCCGTTCGCCGCCAATTGAGACGCGATCGGCCACATTCGGATTCGTGATTCCAATGGTTGCCAGGCGTGCCGCGAACACGTTTGGCCGCTGTTCTCGGGCGATGTCACCAAAGGCGCTGGACAAGCCGGGAAGCCGTGCTATAAAGCGTCCACTTGGGGTGAGCTGCAGCGGAAAGACCATCGGTGGCCATGTTGGAGGGAACTGGACGGTTGGTGCCGACAGACCATGGTGGTGCGCTTGCCGAGCTGGTCGGCCTGCTCGCGGAGTGCTCGGCGGGAACAGGCAGGCTCGCGCTGGTCAGTGGCGGTGTGGCCAGCGGGAAGACCGAGCTGCTGCAACGGTTCCAGCGGCACGCCGCCGCTTCGGGCGCGTTGTTGCTGACCGCGACCGGCGCGCCGGCCGAGCGTCCCCTGCAGGCGGGCGTCATCGACCAGTTGTTCCACGGCGCAGGTCTGCCGCCGGAAATAGCGGACCGCGTTTCCCACCTCATCACGCCGATCGCCGCGACCGTGACCGACCCCGGCGCGGACGTGCGGAGAATTCCTCATTCTTATGTGCGGCCCGTGCATGAACTGTGTCAAATTCTGCTCGAATTGTCGCGGGAAAGACCGGTCGTGCTGTGCGTGGACGACGTGCAATTCGCTGACAGTTCCTCGTTGCAGTTCATCCTCTACCTGAGGCGGCGGATGAGAGCAGGACGGGTGGTCGTCGTGCTCGCCGAGTGGCAGCAGCCGCAGCCGACGCTGCCGCTGTTCCACGCCGAGCTGACCCGGCGGCCGCACCACCGCATCCGGCTCGCTCCGCTGTCGGTGTGCGGGATCGCCGAGCTGCTGCGCGACCGGGTGCCCGATCCCGACGCGCTCGCGCCCGCGTGGCACGGCCTCAGCGGCGGCAACCCGATGCTGGTCCGGGCCATGGTCGAGGACTTCGAGGCAGGGCACGAGATCGGTCAGGACCAGGTCGGTCCCGCGTTCAAGCGCGCGGTGCTGGAGTGCCTGCACCGCTGGGAGGCGGGGCTCCTCGAGGTCGCGCGCGCCATCGCCGTGCTCGGCGAGGAGCGGACCCCGGTCCTGCTCGGCCGGCTGGCCGGCACCACGCCCGAGGCCGTCGAGCAGGCGGTCGACGTGCTCACCGCCGCCGGTCTGCTGCTCGACGGCCGTTTCCGCCACCCCGGCGCGGGGCCGGCGGTCCTCGACAGCACGCCGGGTCCCGAACGGGTGCGGCTGCGCGCCCGTGCCGCCGAGCTGCTCTACCAGCGCGGTGCGGCGGCGGCCGTGGTGGCCGACCACCTCGTGGCCGCCGACCGGGTCGCGCCGGGCTGGCCGGTCTCCGTGCTGCGCATCGCCGCCGAACAGGCGCTCATGGGCGACGACGTGGCAGCGGCCGTGCGCTACCTGGAACCCGCGCTGCCCGTGGTCGAGCCGGACGAGCGGCTGGGCATCACCAGCGTCCTGGTGCGGGCGCTGTGGCGGGTCAACCCGGCCGCCGCCGTCGTGCACATGGAACCCCTGCACGAGGCGATGTGGGCCGGCCGGCTGCGCGGGCGCGACGCCATGACCGTCGTGCACCACGCGCTGTGGATCGGGGACGAGGCAACGGCCGTGCGCGCGCTCGCCGTGCTGAACCAGAACCCCGGCATGCTGGACGCGCAGAGCGCGGCCGAGCTGCGGATCGTCTGCCAGTGGTTCCACGGCCTCGACCCGGCGAGCGCCGTGGCCAGCGACGTGGTGGCCGACGCGGACCCGTGGGTGGCCGCGGCGCAGGCCATCGGCACCTTCTGGACCGCCGAGTTCCACCCCGACGCCATCGCCAGCGCCGAGCACATCCTGCGCAGCTGCCGGCTCGGCGACATGTCGCTGGAGGTCGTGCTCACCGCCCTGCTGATCCTGGTGCACAGCGGCCACCCCGACCGGGCAGAGCGGTGGTGCGACCGGCTCACCGCCGAGGCCGTCCGCGGCGGCGCGGTGACCTGGCAGGCGGTCCTGGAGGTCGTCCGGGCCGACATCGCCCTGCGGCGCGGGGAGGTGGCGGTGGCCGCCGCACGCGCCGAGACCGCACTCGCCCTGCTGCCGCACCAGGGCTGGGGCCTGTCCATCGGCTACCCGCTGGCCGTGCTGTTGGAGGCCAACACCGCGCTGGGCCGGCACCACGTGATCGCCGAGGTGATGCGGCAGCGCGTGCCCGACGCCATGTTCGCCACCGCCGCCGGCCTGCGCTACCTGCACGCCCGCGGCAACGGCAACCTCGCCGTCGGGCGGGTGCTCGCCGCCATCAGCGACTTCCAGAACTGCGGCACCCGGATGCTCGCGTGGGGCCTCGACCTGCCGGTGCTCGCGCCGTGGCGCTGTGGCCTCGCCCAGGCCAACCTCACCCTCGGCCGGCCGGAGGCGGCTCGCAAGCTGATCAGCGAGCAGATGCTGCTGCCGGCCGGCGACCGCCGCACCCGCGGTGCGGCGCTGCGGGTCCTCGCGGCCGCGGGCGAGCCCGCCGAGCGACCCGCGCTCCTGCGCGAGGCCGTGCGGCACCTGCGGCGGGCGGGTGACCGGGTCGAGCTGGCCCGTGCCCTGTCCGACCTGGGTGACGCGCTCGACGCCCTGGGCCAGCACGCCGAGGCGCGCGAGCTGTCCCAGATCGCGGTGGCCGAGACCGGGGCGTCGTGCCCCGGCGCCCTGCCCCTCCCGGCCGACTGGGAGGACGGCGACACCGGTGACGGGCGATCGGTCCTGAGCGACTCCGAGCTGCGGGTGGCCGAGCTCGCCGCGAAGGGCCACACGAACCGCGAGATCAGCGGAATCCTCTACATCACCGTCAGCACCGTCGAGCAACACCTCACCAGGGTCTACCGCAAGCTGGGCATGCGCAGCCGGGCGGACCTGCCGCGCCGCCTGTCCCAGCGGACCGGCGCCGGACCACGGGCCTTCGAAGCACGGGGGTGACCCGTGCCCCTCCCGAGTAGAAAGAACCCGCCAATGCCCAACCAGTCCACCTGCCGCGTCTGCGCAGGGACGGTCACCGAGTTCCTCGACCTCGGTCAGCAGCCGCTGTCCGACGCGTTCCGGCTGCCTGAGGACACCTCCGTCGAGTTCACCTACCGCCTCGCCGTGGGCGCGTGCGCGGACTGCGCGATGGTGCAGCTGATGGAGGAGGTGCCCAGGGAGAAGATGTTCCACCAGGACTACCCCTACCTGTCGCAGGGGTCCGCGGTGATGCGCGAGCACTTCCGCGCGCTGGCCGAGCGGTTCCTGAGCACCGAGCTGGCGGGCGAGGACCCGCTCGTGGTCGAGCTGGGCTGCAACGACGGCACCATGCTGCGCACCGTCGCGGCGGCGGGCGTGCGGCACCTGGGCGTGGAACCGTCCGGCGCGGTCGCCGACCTGGCCGCCGAGGCGGGTGTGCGGGTCCGCAAGGACTTCTTCGAGGAGTCCACCGCGCTGTCCATCCGCGACCAGGACGGTCCGGCCGACCTCGTGTACGCGGCGAACACGTTCTGCCACATCCCTTACGCGGACTCGATCCTGCGCGGTGTCGTGGCACTGCTCAAGCCCGGCGGGGCGTTCGTGTTCGAGGACCCCTACCTCGGCGACATCGTCGAGCAGACCTCGTTCGACCAGATCTACGACGAGCACTTCTTCCTGTTCAGCGCCACCTCCGTGGACGCCATGGCTCGCCGGCACGGCCTGGAGCTGGTCGACGTCGAACGCCTGCCGGTGCACGGCGGCGAGGTCCGCTACACCCTGGCCCTGCCCGGTGCGCGCACCCCGTCCGCGGCCGTCGCCGCCCTGCTCGCCGAGGAGCAAGCGCGCGGCCTGCACGACCGCGCCGTCCTCGACGGGTTCGGCGACCGGGTCCGGACGATCCGCACCGACCTCCTGGCGTTGCTGAACGAGCTGAAGGCGAAGGGCGAGCGGGTCGTCGGCTACGGCGCGACCGCCAAGAGCGCCACCGTCACGAACCTCTGCGGCATCGGACCGGACCTGGTCGAGTTCATCAGCGACACCACGCCCGCCAAGCAGCACCGGCTGGCACCCGGCTCGGGCATCCCGGTGCGCCCGCCGGCCGCCTTCGCCGACCCCTACCCCGGCTACGCGCTGCTGTTCGCCTGGAACCACGCCGAGGAGATCATGGCCAAGGAGGAGGCGTTCCGCGCGGCGGGCGGCAAGTGGATCCTGTACGTGCCCGACGTCCACGTGGTGTGAGCGTGCCGGGAGAACTGGGCGGCGCTCTCGTCGCGGTGCTCGGCGGGTCGGGGTTCGTGGGTTCCGCGGTGTCCGCACGGCTGGCGGCGCGGGGCGCGCGGGTGCGGGTGGTGGCACGTGCTCCCGGCGTGCCGCCGTTCCCGGCCGAGGTCGTCGCGGCCGACCTGACCGAGCCCGGCGCGGTCGCCGCCGCGGTCGCGGGCGCGGACGTGGTGCTGCCGCTGGTGCTGTTCACCGGCGGCGGCACCTGGCGGGTCGCCGCCGGTGGCGCGGCCGACGCCGCCAGGGTCAACGTCGGCATCGTCGCCGAGGCCGTGGGCGCGGCTCGCGGGACGGTCGTGTTCGCCGGCTCCACCTCGCAGGTCGGGCCGGGCGCGCCGGAGCGGATCGACGGCACCGAGACCGACCACCCCGAGTCGGAGTACGACCGGCAGAAGTGCGCCGCCGAACGGCTCGTGCTCGACGCGGGCGGCTGCTCCCTGCGGCTGCCCACCGTGTTCGGCCCCTCCCCCGGCTCTCCTGACCGGGGTGTGGTGACCGCGATGGCGCGGCGTGCGCTCGCGGGCGAGCCGCTAACCGTGTGGGGAGCCGGGGACGTGCGGCGCGACCTGGTGTTCGTGGAGGACGTCGCCGAGGCGTTCGCGGCGGCCGTGGCGCACGCCGACCGGCTGGCCGGACGGGCGTGGCTCGTCGGCTCGGGCACGGGCGTCCCGGTGCGGGCGCTGTTCGAGCTCGTCGCCGCCACCGTCGCGGAACACACCGGTCGCCCGGCCGTGCCGGTGCTGTCGGTGCCACCACCGCCGTACGCCACCGCGTCGGACTTCCACAGCCTCGTGGCCGACCCGGCCGGCCTCACCCTCGCCACCGGGTGGCGGGCCCGGGTTCCCCTCGCCGACGCGGTGTCGAGGACCGTCGCCCACCTGATTCAGTCCTCAGTGGACGGTCTGCGGCCGGACACCCCTAACCGCGGATAGGGGTTCCCCTAAGCTGGTTGACCACGCGGTTCGGGCCGCTGCACGCTGATCACCGTCCTGAGACGGAGGTCGTCGATGAAAGCCCGCGCACTCTCTGTCGGCGGGGCCTGGGAGTTCGAGCCCGAGGTGTTCCCGGACGACCGCGGCCTGTTCGTCTCCCCGTTCCAGCACGACGTGTTCGCCGAGGCGGTCGGCGCGCCGCTGTTCGCCGTGGCCCAGGCCAGCGCCAGCGTGTCACGCCGCGGGGTCGCCCGCGGCGTGCACTACGCCCGCACGGCACCGGGGTGCGCGAAGTACGTGACCTGTTCCCGCGGGCGGGTGCTGGACATCGTGGTGGACCTGCGGGTCGGCTCGCCGACGTTCGGCGAGTGGGACTCCGTCGAGCTGGCGGGCGACAGCTTCCGCGCCGTCTACCTCCCGCCAGGGCTCGGCCACGCGTTCATCGCCCTCGACGACCACTCCACCGTGCACTACCTGCTGTCCCGCGGCTACGAACCCGCGGACGAGCTGGCGGTGTCCATCGTGGACCCGGACCTGGCACTGCCCGTTCCGGCCGACGTCGTGCTGTCCGAACGCGACCGCGCCGCACCGGGCCTGGCCCTCGCGCGGGACACCGGACTGCTGCCGGTCCACGCCACCTGAGCAGAGGAGAGCACCCCAGGTGACCGCACCCACCCGCCGTCCTGCCCGGACGCGCCTGGCCGAGTCGATGCTCGCCGCGCGTGACGCCGACGCCGTGCACGCCTGGCTCGCCCGCACCGCGGAGCACAGCTGGATGAACGTCGAGCGCGTACCGCTGGACGACCTCGCCGGCTGGCTCACCGAACCGGGCACCGGCAACCTGCGCCACCACACCGGCCGGTTCTTCAGCGTCGAGTCGCTCGCCGTCGACCTGCCCGGCGCGCTCGTGCCGCACTGGTCGCAGCCGATCATCAACCAGCCGGAGATCGGCATCCTCGGCATCCTCGTGCGGGAGGTCGACGGCGTGCTGCACTGCCTGATGCAGGCCAAGCACGAACCGGGCAACGCCAACGGCCTGCAGCTGTCGCCGACCGTGCAGGCCACCCGCAGCAACTACACCCGCGTGCACCAGGGCAAGCCCATCCCCTACCTGGAGCACTTCCGCGACACCTCCGGCCACCACGTCCTGGTGGACATCCGGCAGTCCGAGCAGGGCGCGTGGTTCTACCGCAAGCGCAACCGCAACATGGTCGTCGAGGTCGACGGCGACGTCGAGGTGCGTGAGGGGTTCCGCTGGTTCACCCTCGGCGAGATCGCCGGCCTGATGACCGTGCCGGACCTGGTGAACATGGACGCCCGCACGGTGCTGGCCTGCCTGCCCGGCGGCGGCGCGGCACTGGCCGCGGCGGCCACCGACCCGTTCAGCGAAGCCCTGGTCCGGTCGGGAGACCCGGCCACGCCCGGCGTGCACACCACCGGAGAGGTGCTGAGCTGGATCACCGAGGTCCGCACCCGCACCGACCTGCGGGTCGCCCTCGGCCCGCTGGCCGGGTTGCCGGACTGGAGGCGTGAGAACGGCGTCATCGCGCACCGCAGCGGCGGGTTCTTCACCGTCGTGGGCGTGGACGTGCGGGCCGGCGGGCGTGAGGTCGGAGCGTGGTCCCAGCCGATGATCGAACCGGTCGGCACGGGGGTGATCGCGTTCCTGGTCAAGGAGATCGGCGGTGTGCTGCACGTGCTCACCCACGCGCGCACCGAACCCGGCTACGCCGACGTGACCGAGCTGGCGCCCACCGTGCAATGCGTGCCCGAGGCGCACGACCACCTGCCGGCGCGGCCCCGGTTCCTCGACGAGGTGCTCGGCTCGACCAAGATCCGCTTCGACGCCGTGCTGTCCGAGGAGGGCGGCCGGTTCCTCGGCGCCCGCAACCGGTACCTGGTCGTGGAGACCGACGCCGAGGTCGCGCGGGACGACCCCGAGTACCGGTGGCTGACCCTGCACCAGTACGAGGAGCTGCTGCGGCACAGCTTCTACGTCAACATCCAGGCCCGCAGCCTGCTGCTGTGCCTGCGCAGCCTCCTCCCGCGCGGGTGAGGCGGGCGGTGCCGCCCGCCACCGGCCCGGTCAGAGCGTCGCCAGCACCTGCTTGAGCGCGTCCACCACGTGCTCCTGCGTGTCCTGGGGCAGCGACGGGTACATCGGCAGCGAGAAGATCTCGCCGGCCACCCGCTCGGTCACCGGCAGGCTGCCCTCGGCGTAGCCCAGGTGTGCGAACCCGGTCATGGTGTGCACCGGCCACGGGTAGCTGATGTTCAGGTGGACGTCGTGCGCCTTCAGGCGTTCCAGGATGTCGTCGCGCCGCGGGTGGCGCACCACGTGGACGTAGTACGAGTGCGTGTTGCCCGGCGCGGTCGACGGCAGCACCAGGTCGGTGTCCGCCAACGCTTCCGCGTACCGCGCGGCCACCGCCTGCCGCGCCGCCACGTAGTCGTCCAGGCGGACGAGCTTGCGGCGCAGGATCTCCGCCTGCACCTCGTCGAGCCGGCAGTTGTGGCCGGGCGTCTCCACGACGTAGTAGGTCTTCTCCATGCCGTAGTACCGGTGGCGGCGCAGGTTCGCGTCCACCTCCGGGTTGTTCGTGATCGTCGCGCCGCCGTCGCCGTAGGCGCCGAGCACCTTGGTGGGGTAGAAGGAGAACGCGGCGGCGTCGCCCATCGACCCGGCCACCCGGCCGTGGTGGCGCGCGCCGTGCGCCTGGGCGCAGTCCTCCAGCACCAGCAGGCCGTGCTGCCGTGCGAGCTCCTGCAACGGTTCCATGTCCACGCACTGGCCGTACAGGTGCACCGGCAGCAGGACCTTGGTGCGCGGCGTGATCACCGAAGCCACCTGGGCGACGTCCATCAGGTAGGTGTCCGGGTCCACGTCGACGAACACCGGTGTGGCGCCGACGGCGTCGATCGCCAGCACGGTCGGCGCGGCGGTGTTGGACACCGTGACGACCTCGTCGCCGCGGCCGACGCCGAGCGCCTGGAGCGCCAGGCGGAGGGCGTTCGTGCCGTTGTCCACGCCGACGCAGTGGGCGACGCCGTGGTAGGCCGCGAACTCCGCCTCGAAGGACGACACGCTCGGCCCGAGGACGAGCCTGCCGGAGGAGAACACGGTCTCGACCGCGTCGAGTATGTCCTTGCGCTCCATTTCGTATTCGCGCGAGTAGTCCCAGACGAGCGTGGCCATCGGCAGCCCTTTCGCTGTGGTCGGCTTCCCGGCCAGCCTAGGTCTGGCCCCCGGCTAGGGGGTAACCCCTAATCTGCAGGTCAGGGTGGCTGGAACCGACCCCCTGGAGGCAACCGGCGACCCGTTCGTCCGTGGCAGGGGAACAGGAGTGATAGGGGTGTCCAGGCCGCTTCCGGTCGCTTTACGGTGACCACGCTCCCGGCAGGGTCGCCGGATTCCAGCACAACAATCGGGGCGAGGACGACAAATGTCGCGGCATTTCCTGTTCATGTGCCACCCGGACCACGGGCACGTCATCCCGAACCTCGCGGTCGTCACCGAACTGGCCGCGCGCGGGCACCGGGTCACCTACCTGACTGCACCGAGCATGGCGGAGATCGCCGCCGAGGCGGGCGCCACCGTCGTGACCTACCCGTCCCGGTACCGCGACGCCGACTTCGCCCTCGTGGCGAACGATCCCGGCTACCTGATGGGCGTGCTGCTCGACGAGAGCGAGGCCATGCTCGCCACCGCGACGGCCGAGCTCGACGGCGACCGGCCGGACTGCCTGGTCTACGACACCTCGGTGCTCCACGGGGCCCGTGTGCTGGCCCGGCACTGGGACGTCCCCGCCGTGCAGGTGATCCCGGTGTTCGCCTCCAACGAGCACTTCTCCTTCCTCAACGCCATGTACAACCCCGAGTCCGACGCCGCGGAGCAGCCGGCCCGGGAACGGCCGAGGGAGATGCCCGAGTGGGTCGCCACCACGATGGGGCGCATCGGCGCGCTGTGCGCCCGCTACGGGGTGGCCGCCGCGCCGCACGAGGTGTGGTTCGAGGTGCCGCCGCTGAGCCTGGTCACCGTGCCGCGGGAGTTCCAGTACGCGGGTGAGACCTTCGACGAGCGGTTCGCGTTCGTCGGGCCGTGCGTCGGCGACCGCGGCTTCCTCGGGACGTGGACGCCGCCCGCCGGCGACCTGCCCGTGGTGCTGGTGTCGCTCGGCGCGGTGTTCAACGAGGACGAGGGTTTCTTCCGCACGTGCGTCGAAGCGTTCCGCGGCCGGCCGTGGCACGCGGTGATGACCACCGGCGGCGGTGTGGACCGCGCCTCGCTCGGCGACCTGCCGCCCAACGTCGAGGTGCACGACTTCGTGCCGCACGTGGCGGTGCTGGAGCACGCGGCCCTGTGCGTCACCCACGCCGGCATGGGCACAGTGATGGAGGCACTGCGGTCCGGCACGCCGATGGTGTGCGTGCCCGGTTCCGCGCTCGACCGGCCCACCGGGTGGCGGGTCCGCGAACTGGGCCTCGGCACCGTGCTCGACCCCGCCGGCCTCACGCCCGAGGTGCTGGTCGACGCGGTCACGTCGGTGCTCGGTGACCAGGAGATCGCGGCCAGGTCGGACCTCATGCGCAAAGCCGTCGCGGAGGCGGGCGGTGCGGCGCGCGCCGCCGACGAGGTCGAGACGCACCTGGCGCGGTCGCGTTGACCCCCGCCCCTGTCGAGTTCGGCGTGCTGGGCCCGATCCGGTTCCTGCGCGCCGGCGTCGAAGTGCGGGTGGGCGGTCCCCGCGAGCGCGCGGTGCTGGCACGGCTGCTGTTCGACGCCAACCGCGTGGTCAGCGTGGACCGGCTCATCGAGGCGGTGTGGCACGGCGACCCGCCGGCCAGCGCACGCGGGCAGATCGCGATCTGCGTGTCCCGGCTGCGGCGGGCGCTCGGCGAGTCGGGCAGGGCCGTCGACACCGCGAGCCCCGGCTACGTGGCGCGGCTGGACGAGGACTCCGTGGACTGGTTGCGGTTCAACGGACTCGTCGGCAGGGCCCGGCCGCGCGCGGCGAGCGGTGACGTGGCGGGCGCCGCGGCGCTGTACCGCGAGGCGCTGGGGTTGTGGCGCGGTGTGCCGTTCGAGGACCTGCCCGGTCTGCGCGCGGAGGCGGTGTCGCTGCAGTCGGCGCGACTGGACGCGGTGGAGGCGTGCGCCGAGCTGGAGCTGCGGCTCGGGCTGCACCACCGGGTCGGCAAGGACCTGGCCGCGGTGGTGGCGGAACACCCGCTGCGCGAACGGGCGCGGGCGCAGCTGATGCTGGCCCAGTACCGGTCGGGCCGGCGGGCCGACGCGCTGCGCACCTACCAGGACGCCCGGCGGGTGCTGATCGAGCAGATCGGCCTGGAGCCCGGTCCGGAGCTGCGGGAGCTGCACGAGCAGGTGCTGCGCGACGCGCCGGCGCTGCTCGCGCCGGTCCGCGTCGAGGTGCCGGCGGTGGCACCGTCCCAGCTGCCGCGCCAGGTCCTGCCGTTCGCCGGCCGGTCGGCCGAGCTGGCCGGGCTGGACGCCGCCCTCGCGCCGGGCACCGACGTGCCGGGCGTGGTCGTGCTGTCGGGCCCCGGTGAGGTGGGCAAGACGGCGCTGGCGCTGCGCTGGGCGCACCACCGCCTCGACCGGTTCCCGGACGGGCAGCTGCACTCCGAGCTGGTGGACGACTTCGGCCGCCCGGTGCCGCCGGCCGTGGTGCTCGACCGGTTCCTGCGGGCGCTCGGCGTGCCCGCGGCGTCCATTCCGGACGATCCGGGTGAGAAGGTCGCGCTGTACCGCAGCACGGTGTCGCACAAGCGGGTGCTGGTGGTGCTGGACGGTGCGGTGGACCACGCCCAGGTGCGGCCGTTGCTGCCCAGCGGCGCGCACACCAGGGCCATCGTCACCAGCAGGCACCCGATGGACGAACTGGTCGCCCGTCAGGGCGCGCACCGGGCGTTCCTGGAGCCGCTGACGGCGGACGAGTCGTGGCAGCTGCTGACCATGCTGCTCGGGAACGACTGGGTGGCGGAGGAACGCGGTGAGGCGAGCAGGATCGTCGGCTCGGCGGACGGCTTCCCGCTGCCGCTGCGCCGCGCGGCGGCGGGCGTCCGGCCGGCACCGCACCGCCAGGACCGCCGCTGGCTGACCGGCGTGCCCGCGTGACCGGTGCGGCCCGTCGAATCGCGCGACGTGCCCGCTTGACTGGTGCCACCCGCCAACCTCGCGACGTGCCCGCCTGACCGGTACCGCCCGCCAACCGCGCGGCATGCTCGCTTGAACGGCGCGGCGCGCCAAACCGCGCGACGTGCCCGCCTGACCGGTGCTGCCCGCCACACCGCGCGGCGGGCAGCACCACTCCGGCCAGTGGGCCGGTCAACCACGTGCGAGAACGGCGTCCACCGCCACTGACAGCGCGTCCGTCGACGCGGTGTCCGTGCTGCGCCAGGCCACGTGCCCGTCCGGCCGCACCAGCACCGCACCTGCCGCCCCCACGCCGTAGACCGTGGCCCAGTCCGGTGACACCACCGCGGTCGAACCGTCGGCCGACACCTCGACCGCGCTGATCGCCACGCCGGTCCGGGAGCCGGCCTCCTTCGCCGCCTGCGCCCAGCCGCTGCCCGCCGGGGTGAGCAGGACGAACCCCGCGCCGAACAGGTCCAATGTGGACAACACCTCCGCACCCCTGGTCAGCGGCACGTGCGGCGCGCGGTGGCCCGGTCGCGCGGTCGGGACGTAGGTCCGGTAGGGGTCCTCGACCACCGGTGCGCCGGTGCCGTCCGGTACGACGGCGGCGGAGTCGTAGTGGAAGCCGAGTACCAGGCCCTCGCAGCTGCGCCGGCCCGCCTGCTGCGCGATGGCCTCCTTCATGGACAGCTTGCCCTCCATCATCTGGAACGTGATGAAGGCGTTCGCCAGGCTCTCGCCGACGGTGCGCTCGCCGATCGGGTGGCGCTCGGCGTCGTAGGTGTCGAGCAGGGCCTCGCCGGCCGTGCCCGCCACCACCGCCGCCAGCTTCCACACCAGGTTGTGCGCGTCCTGGATGCCGCAGTTCATCCCGAACCCGCCCTGCGGCGTCGACACGTGCGCCGAGTCGCCCGCCAGGAACACCCGGCCCGAGCGGAAGCGCGTCGCGGTCACCGCCTGTTGCAGCCACGGCATCACGCCGACCAGCTCGACGTCCAGGTCCGGCACGCCGACGGCCTCGCGCACCACCTGCACGCAGAACTCGGGCGTGAAGTCGGCCTCGCTGCCACCCTCCGCCGGGTCGTAACCGGTCTGGATGATCCAGCGCCGCTGGTTGTCCACCGCCTCCACCGCGCACGGGATCGCGCTGCGGATGAAGTACAGCGCGCACATCCTGCCGGTCAGCAACGGCACCAGGTCGGCGTCGAACATGATGCTGATCATGTGTCCGAGCGGTGGCGGGCCTTCGACGCCGATGCCGAGCCGTTCGCGCACGGTGCTGCGCCCGCCGTCCGCGGCGATGGCGTAGCGGGCGCGCACGGTGGCGCGGCCGGAGGCGGACTCGACCACGGCGTCCACACCGGACTCGTCCTGCTCCAGTGACGTGAGGGTGGTGGCGAACCGGACGTCCGCACCGGGCGAGCGCTCGGCCAGGCCGCGCAGCACCACCTCGAACCTGTCCTGCGCGCAGATGTAGGTGTACGTGGGGCTGTGCGGCGCGTCCTCGGCGAGCGGGGCGACCTCGCGGTGGAAGTCGTCCGCGGTCAGCGAGGAGCCGACGCCGACGGCCAGGCTGTCCTCGCGCGGCAGTCCGGCGCGCTCGACCTCCTCCCCCACTCCCCACGCCCGCACCAGCTCCATCGTGCGGGTGGACACCAGGCGCGCCTTGGGGAAGATCGACGTCCCCTGGTGCCGCTCCACCAGCAGTGACGTCAACCCGTTGCGGGAGCACTCGATCGACGCGGCGAGGCCGACCGGGCCACCACCCACGATCAGGACGTCGACCTCGAAGTCAGCCATGAGCAGGAGCCTGCGACACCGCCGCGGGGACGTCAAGGAGGCGGATATCGAAGTGATAGAGCACTGAAGTCGCAGGTCAGTAGCGTTGCGCCGAACGACGGCGTGCACAGCGGGCAAGCCTTGGACAACGTGAGGGGGCACCATGTTCGCCGAAGGATCGGTCGCCGTGGTCACCGGCGGCTCGCGCGGGATCGGGCGGGCCGTCGTGGTCGACCTGGCGGCCCACGGCGTGCACGTCGTGGTCAACTACTCCCGCTCGGAGGAGCAGGCCGAGGAACTTGTCGCGCAGGTCGAGCAGAACGGCGGCAGCGCGAGCGCGGTGCGGGCCGACGTGACCGACGAGGACGCGGTGCGCGAGCTGTTCCGCTCCGTGCGCTCCGAGCACGGCCGGCTCGACGTGCTGGTCACCAGCGCGGGCGTGACGCGGGACCGGCATCTGGTCGCGATGAGCAGCGCCACGTTCCGCGAGACGATGGACATCAACGTGCACGGCACGTTCCTGGCCTGCCGCGAGGCGATGCGCATCATGCAGCACCAGCGGCGCGGGGCGATCGTGACGCTGAGCTCCGCGAGCGGCCTGGACGGCGGCTTCCCCGGCCAGACGAACTACGTCGCGTCCAAGGGCGCGATCATCGCGTTCACCAAGGCGCTGTCCTACGAGGCCGCTCCGCACGGCGTGCGCGTCAACGTGGTGGCGCCGGGGTTCGTCGAGACCGACATGACCAAGGTCATCCCCGCGAAGCTGCGCGACGACTACTCCTCGCGCATCCGGCTCGGCCGCATGGGCCGCCCGGAGGAGATCGCGAACCTGGTCACGTTCCTGGCTTCCGACAAGGCGTCCTACATCACCAGCGAGACGTTCGTCGCCAACGGCGGCGGGCTCGGCTGATCCCCCGGGCCGGAACACCCCCGAGCCGGACAACCCAGCGGACGGAAGGACAAGCGTGACCCTCGACGAACTGCGCGCCACGGCGGCCGCCCGGCACGACACGTGCGCCCAGATCAAGAAGATGATCGTCTCTCGGCTCGACCTGCCGATCGAGCCCGCGTGGATCACCGACGACCAGCCGCTGTTCGGCCGCGGACTGGAGCTCGACAGCCTCGACGTGCTGGAGCTGTACGTGGCGATCGAGGCCGAGTTCGGCGTCGCCCTCTACGACAGCGACATGTCGGTGTTCGGTTCGGTGTCGCGCCTGGCCGACCACGTGAACCCGGCACTGGCCGAGCAGGCCTCGACCGGTTCGGCATGACCACGACCCGGGAGCCCGTGCGTGCGGGGACGTCGCTGACCAACGACCAGCTCCGGGAGGTCCTGCCGCACCGGTGGCCCTTCCTGCTGATCGACCGGGTCGAGAAGGTCGAGCCCGGCGTCGGCGCGGTCGGGATCAAGAACGTCGCGGCCACGGAGATGTGGTTCCAGGGGCACTTCCCGAGCGCGGCCGTGCTTCCGGGCGTGATCGTCGTCGAGGCGATGGCCCAGCTCGCCGGCGTGGTGTTCGCCCTCGCCGGCGCGGGGCCGATCGGCTACCTCGCGGGCGTGCGGTCGATGCGGTTCCGCCGCCCCGTCGTGCCGGGTGACCAGCTCGTCATCACCGCCGACCGCACGGCGGGAGCCCGCGGCTTCAGCGAGTTCAAGGTGAGCGCCAGGGTCGACGGCCAGATCGCCGCCGAGGGCACCATCACCATCGCCGACCCGGCAGCCACCAGCCCTACCGGAAAGGTTTGACACGCCAATGGAATCCCTGACGTCGCCGGTGAAGGCCGCGCACCCCGAGGGCACCGCGCACGGCACCGTCCTGGACGCCGAGGTCGCGCTCCGGTTCAGCACGCTCGACGCCGAGTACGAGGCGATCCGGGAGCGGGCCGCCCTGCTGGACCTGTCCGGCGAGCGGATCATCGAGCTCTCCGGCGGCGCCGCCGTCGACTTCGCGCAGAAGGTGCTGGCGCGCGACGTGGAGTACCTGACCGCCGAGCGCTGCATGACGAGCCTGGTGCTCGCCGAGGACGGCACCGTCGTGGACCAGGTCGTGGTGTGGGGCCGGGAGGACGGCCTGCTGCTGGAGTCCTCCACCGGCGCGGGCACGCGGCTGCTGGAGCACCTGCGCGCACACGCCGAGCCCGGCGTGGAGATCACCGACCGCACGGACGAGTACGCGCTCTTCGGCCTGGAGGGCCCGTACGCGTGGGGCGTGGTCGGCCGGCTGATCGACGGCGAGCTGGCCGCGCTGCCGTTCGAGTCCGTTGTGGACAGCCAGTGGGACGGCGTGGACATCCTCTTCGCCCGCACCGGTGTGACGGGCGAGTACGGGTACAAGGTGCTGGTGCCGCGCGAGTCGGCAGAGCGGCTGTGGACCAAGGCGCTGGAGCACGCCGTGCCCGCCGGTCAGGACGCCGTGGAGCTGGCGATGCTGGAGGTGCGGCAGCCGGTCGTGCGCCACGAGGCGGGCGACGGCGTCGACGTGCTGGAGATGGGCGCGGGCTGGCTGGTGGACATCACCAAGGACGAGTTCGTCGGACGTGCCGCCGTCGTGGCCGCCTTCGAGGGCACGGCCGAGCGCCGCACCGTCGGCTTCTCCGGCGGCACCGAGGTGCCCGCGCCGGGCACGCCGGTCACCGTGGGCGGGGAGAAGATCGGCGAGGTCGTCCACGCCGTGCACAGCATCGGGCTGAAGTCCTCCCTCGGCCTGCTGCGGCTGCCGCCGGACCTGGCCGCAGCCGGGCTCACGGTCACCGTCGGCGACACCGAGGTCGTCACGCTGACCAGCCCGTACGTCACGCCCAAGAGCTGGAGCACCCCGATCATCTGATCTGGTCCCCCGAGCGGTCGCCCGGGGTTTGCGAGGAGGAGCGAGCATGGCGCTGCGGCCAGTGGTCATCACCGGAGTCGGGGTGATCTGCGCGGCGGGCAGGGACCCGGAGGAGTTCTGGGCCCGGCTCACCGCCGGCGCGGGCGGCATCACCGCCGTGGACGACGAACGGTTCGCCGCGTTCGAGGCCAGGTTCGCGGGCCAGGTGCCCGACGAGTGGATCGACGCGCAGCTGCCGGCCGAGGACACCGGGCTGGACCGCACGGCCCGGCTCGCCCTCGTCGCCGCCCGGCAGGCGGTCAGCAGGGCGGGGCTGGGCGCGGCCACGCCCGCGGAGCTGCCCGGCGAGCGGTTCGGGTTGGTCCTCGGCAAGTGCCAGGCCACCCCGACCGCGGCGGGCGGCTACCAGCCCATGCACGCCACCGGTGACGTCATCGCGGGCAAGCTGGGCATGACCGGCCCGCGCGTCCTGGTCTCGACCGCGTGCGCGGCGGGCGGCAACGCGGTCGGCCTGGCCAAGGACAAGATCCTCACCGGTGAGGCGGACGTGGTGCTCGCCGGTGGCGTCGACCCGCTGCTGTTCGGCACCTACGCGGGGTTCGCGGGCCTGCAGGCCCTCAGCGCCCGCCCGTGCGGCCCCTACAGCCGCTCGGACGGCCTGAACCTGGGTGAGGGCGCGGCTTTCCTGGTCGTGGAGGCGCTGGACCACGCGCTGGCCAGGGGTGCGGAGCCGCTGGCGGAGGTCGCGGGCTACGGCCTGTCCGCCGACGCCTACCACGCCACCGCACCGGACCCGACCGGCCGCGGCGGCATCACGGCCATGCGCAGGGCTCTCGCCGACGCCGGTCTCGACACCGACGCGGTGGACTACGTCAACGGGCACGGCACCGGCACGCCCGCCAACGACGCCATGGAGAAGAAGGTCATGCGCGCCGTGTTCGGCGAGCGGGCGCCTCAGGTGCCGACCAGCAGCATCAAGAGCTTCATCGGGCACACGCTGGGCGCGGCGGGTGCGGTCGAGGCGGTGGCCAGCGTGCTGGCCCTGCGCACCGCGACCGCGCCGCCCACCATCGGGTTCACCGACGAGGCGATTGCTGAGTCCACTTTGGACTTCGTGCCGAACACCGCGCGTCCGCTGCACATGGACGTCGTGGTGTCCAACAACTACGCGTTCGGCGGCAACAACGCCTCGCTCGTGCTGCGCCGCCCCGGCGGCCCGCGCGAGTACGACGAGCTGCCGGCCACCGAGGTCGTCCTCACCGGCCTCGGACCGGTCACCGGTCTGGGCACCGGCATCGCCGAGGTCGCCGAGGCGGTCGCCAACGGCCGCACCGCGGTCGGCGCGGAGCCGTCGCTGGAGGGCCGCACGTTCGCGCCGCGCTCGCTGTGGCGGCACATGAACCACCTGTCCCGCATGGCGATCGCCGCCTCCCGGCTGGCCTGGGAGGACGCCGGGCTGAAGCTGCCCCGCGCCGCCCTGGACAACGTGGGCGTCGTCTTCGCCACCGCGGCGGGCTCGGTGGAGAGCACCGGCGGGTTCGACGAGAGCGTGCTGGCCAACCCGAACAAGCCCGCCGTGCTCAGCTTCTCCAACGTGGTGCTCAACGCCACCGGCGGCGCGGTGTGCCAGACCCTGGGCCTGCGCGGCCCGACCACGACGATCTGCAACGGCGGCGCGTCGGCGTCCATCGCGCTGGACTGCGCGGTGGAGATCATCCGGTCCGGCAAGGCGGACGTGGTGGTCGTGGTCGCCGCCGACGAGTCACCGCAGCCCGGCGACGGCGCGCAGGTCGATCCCTACGACCGCAACTCGGGCGAGGCGTCCGCGTCGGCGTCGGTGGCCCTGGTCGTCGAGTCGGCCGCGCACGCCGCCGCCAGGGGCGCGACCCCGTACGCGCGGGTGCTGAGCAGCGCCCACGCGAGCGCCGGAGCGGACGACGAGCAGGCCCTGGTGGAACGCGCCATCGCCGCGCTGCCCACCGACGGCGTGGACCTGGTGGTCGGTGCGGCCACCGGCAGCGCGACCGACGAGGCGGAGGCGGGCGCGGTGCTCGGCGCCGTCCCGTCCGCCCGGCTCACCGCCACCGCGGGACTGACCGGTGACGCGGGAGCGGCCACCGGCGCGCTGAACCTGGCGCTGGCCGCGCTCGCGCTGCGCGACGGCGTCGCACCGGCCATCGCGGGGCTGACCAGCCCCCGCGCCGGCACGGTCGAGTCCTACGTCACCAAGCCCGAGCTGCCGGCCAGGCCGGCCAAGGCACTCGTGCTCAGCGCCGCGCCCGGTTCGGTGCGCGGAGGAACCCTGCTGGGTGCGGTGTGACCGGCCTGCCCTTCGACGTGCTGGAGACCGACCGGCTGCTCACCACCACCCGGTCGGTGCGCCGCCGGCTCGACCTCGACCGGCCGGTGCCGCGCGCGGTGATCGAGGAGGCGCTGGAGATCGCCGTCCAGGCCCCGACCGCGAACGACCAGCAGAACTGGCGCTGGGTGGTGATCACCGAGCAGGCGGTGAAGGACCAGCTGGCGGAGCTGTTCGACATCTCCTGGCAGTTCCACCAGAAAGAGGTGTGGACGCGCTCCGGGCGCCGCCGCAACAACCCGCAGATGAGGAAGAACAACGCCTCGGCGGCCGCACTGGCCGAGACCATCGCCAGGGTGCCGGCGCTGGTGATCCCGTGCGTGCTCGGCCGTCCGCCGGACATCGGCGCGATCGACGCCGAGTGGCTCGGCTCCACCGGTACCCGCAACCTCGGCACCTGGCAGGAGGGTGTGCGGATCGGGGCCATGCGGGCCAGCAACTTCTACGGCTCGATCTTCCCCGCGGTCTGGTCGTTCCAGCTGGCCCTGCGCAGCCGCGGGCTCGGCAGCACGATCACGTGCATGCACCTGCCGTTCGAGCGGCAGGTGGGCGAGCTGCTCGGGATTCCCGCCGGTGTCACCCAGGTCTGCCTGGTACCGGTCGCCTACACGATCGGCACGGACTTCCGCCCCGCCAAGCGGGTTCCGGCCAAGGAACGCACGTCCTGGGAGAGGTGGCAGGCATGACCGTCGAGCACACCGGAGTCGACGTCGTCGTGGTGGGCGGCGGTATCGCGGGCGCGTCCGCCGCGGCCAACCTCGTGCAGAACGGCCTGTCCGTGGTGCTGCTGGAGAAGCAGGAGACCTACCGGGACATCGTGCGCGGTGAGTGGATCGCGCCGTGGGGCCTGCGTGAGGCGCAGACGCTGGGCGTCGAGGAGGCGTTCGGCCTCGGCGGCGCGTGGGAGATCCGCGAGTGGACGCAGTGGGACGAGACGGTCGACCCGGCCGAGGCGGAGACCGTGGACATGACGCGGTTCGTGCCCGGTGTCGGCGGCCCCATGTCGTTCCCGCACCACGAGGTCTGCGCGCTGATGGCCGAGCAGGCGGAGGACGGCGGCGCGGAGGTGGTCATGGGCGCGCAGCGGGTCCAGGTCACCGCCGGAACCAGCCCGGAGGTCCGCTGGACCCACGCGGGGCAGGAACACCTGGCCAAGCCGCGCATCGTCATCGGCGCCACCGGCCGCGGCTGCACGGTCGGCCGCCAGGTCGGCGTGTCCATGGCGACCTCGGTGCACCACTGGGGCGGCGGGCTGCGGGTCACCGGCCTGGACGACTGGCCGATGGACGTGCAGGCGATGGGCACCGAGGACGAGAAGATGTTCATGGTGTTCCCGCAGGGCGACGGCAACGCGCGGCTCTACATCAACTTCCCCACCGCCAACCGGAAGCTCTACCAGGGCCCGGAGGGTGAGAAGCGGTTCATCGCGGACTTCGAGCTGGCGTCGCTGCCCGACCGCGGCAAGGCCGTCTACACCGCCGCGACACCGATCGGGCCGCTCAAGCTGTGGCCGTCGGTCGCGATGTTCCCCGAGCAGCCGATCGTCATGGACGGCGTGGTGCTCGTCGGGGATGAGGCGGGCAACGCCGACACCGTGCTCGGCACCGGCCTGTCGTGCAGCCTGCGCGACACCCGTGCCGTGTGCGAGGTGCTGACCGGTGGCGACGACTGGTCCCCCGCGGCCTTCGAGGGGTACCTGGCCGAGCGGAAGTTCCGGATGGACCGGCTGCACTTCGGCGCGGACATCATCGCCAAGCTGCACTGCGAGTTCGGTCCCGTCGCGGCCGAGCGCCGGCGCCGGGCGCGCGAGCTGATGGCGGACAACTTCGCCGCGTCGGTGACCGGCCTGCTCAACATGGTCCCGCCAGAGGACGTGCCGGAGTTCGGGTTCAGCGAGTTCTTCGCCGAGAGGCTGTTCAGGGAGAGGGCATGAGCGTCAAGGACACCCTGCTGACCGGGTCGGCACACGTCAACGGCATCGACATCGCCTACGTGGACAAGGGAGAGGGCGACCCGGTCGTGCTGCTGCACGGCTTCCCCGACTCGCACTACCTGTGGCGGCACCAGATCGACCCGCTGGTCGAGGCGGGCTTCCGGGTCATCGCACCCGACCTGCGCGGCTTCGGCGAGTCGGGCAAGCCGCAGGAGGTCGAGGCGTACGACATGCGCACGATCGTCAACGACGTCGTGGCGCTGACGCAGCACCTCGGCATCCCCAAGGCGCACATCGTCGGACACGACTGGGGCGCCGCCATCGCGTGGATGTACGCGTTCCTGATGCCGCGCCGCGTCGACCACCTCGCCGTGCTGTCGGTCGGGCACCCCGGTGTGTTCAGCACGCCGTCGATCGAGCAGCGCAAGGCCAGCTGGTACATGCTCTTCTACCAGTTCCCCGGCGTGAGCGAGCAGTTGTTGCGGCGCAACGGGTGGCGGCTGTTCAAGGAGATCATGGGCGGCGAGGGCGACCACCAGCGCTACCCGCGCGAGCTGGCCAAGCCGGGTGCGCTCACCGCGGCGCTGAACTGGTACCGCGCCAACCGCTCCCCCGAGTCCGAACTGCGCGTGGAGGGCAACTTCCCGCCCGTGCTCGCGCCCACCCTCGGCATCTGGTCCACGGGGGACAAGGCGCTGCTCGAAGAGGGCATGACGGGCTCGGTGAAGTTCGTCAAGGGCTCGTGGCGCTATGAGCGCGTCGAGGACGCCAGCCACTGGATCCCGCTGGACCAGCCGGAGATCGTCACCAAGCTGCTGCTGGGTTTCCTGGGCACCGAGAAGGCCGCGGCGGTGCCGTCCCGGCGGCGCCGGCTCTGACCGGCACCCGGCTCGTCGGCAAGGGCAGCGCAGAGGACTGGAGGTGCGCAGGTGATCGGCTTCGTGTTCCCCGGCCAGGGAACGGTCCGGATCGGCATGGGCGGCTGGCTGCGCCGCGACCCGGTGGGCGCGGCGGTGGTCGCGCGCGCCGACGAGCTGCTGCCCGAACCGGTGTCGGAGCTGTGCGCCCGCGGGCCGCTGGACAGGCTCGTCGACACCCTGCACGCGCAGCCCGCCGTGACCGCGTGCAACCTCGCCGCGCTCGCGGTCCTGCGGGACCGCGGCGTGGAGCCGGACGTCGTCGCCGGGCACAGCGTCGGTGAGATCAGCGCGCTGTGCGCGGCGGGCGTGCTCGACGCCGACACCGCGCTGCGCCTGGTCGCCGTCCGCGCCCGGCTCATGGCCGACCTGCCGGACACCGGTGGCATGACGGCCGTGCTGGGGCTGACACCGCACCGGGTGGAGGAGCTGGCCGCCGAGGCCGCAGGGCCGGACGAGCCGCTGGTCGTCGGTCTGGAGAACGCGCCGGACCACACCGTCGTCTCCGGCGCGACCGCCGCCGTCGAGCGGCTCGTCGCGCTGGCCACGGCGGCCGGCGCCCGCAAGGTGGTGGCGCTCAAGGTGAGCAACGCGTTCCACTCGCCGCTGATGGCGGGCGCGCTGGACGGCTGGGCCGAGGCGGTGCGCGCGACACCGATGCGCTCGCCGCGCGTCCCGGTGGTCCCGAACACGACCGCCGAACCCACCACGGACCTGCCGACCATTGTGGACGCCCTGATCGCTCAGTTCACGGAACGGGTGCGGTGGACGGAGACCATGCGCGTGCTCGCCGACGCTGAGACGCTGGTCGAGGTCGGCGACAGCAAGGTGCTCACCGGACTGCTCCGCGGCGTCGGCACCGGCTGCGTCAGCATGGCCGACCCGGCCGCCGTGCGCAGGCTGCGCCGCCCGGAGCCCGCGGCATGACCGGGTGGGGCAGCGCCGCGGTCGCCTTCGGCGAGCTGACCGCGCCGTGGCAGCTGGTCGAGCCGATGCCGCTGGAGGTCGTGTTCACCCGCCCGGAACGGCTGCGGTCCGGCGCCGGCCGCACCCTGCAGCACTGGGCGGGCCGGCTCGCGGCCAAGTACGCCGTGCTGCGCCTGCTGGACGAGCCCGTGACCGCGGAGAACCTGGGTGCGGTGGAGGTGCTGCCGCTGCCCGCTCCCCTCTGCAGCCGCACGGCGGCCTGCCTGCACGGTCACCCGCCGGGTGTGCGCCTGATCGGCCCGCTGGACGGCAGGGAGGCGCCGGGCACCCGCGTCCGGGTCTCCGTGAGCCACACCGCCGACCTGGCGTTCGCGGTGGCGCTGACCTCCGCCCGGCTGGCCGAGGACCACGACCTGGAAGCGGTGACCGCATGGACCTGATCGAGACCGCCGTGCGGTGGGCAGCGGCCTGGCGCGAGCGCGACGCCGCCGCCATCGCCGGCGCGGTGGCGGAGTTTGCCGACCCGGACACCCCGGAGCCGGTGGCGGGCGCGGACCTCGTCGCGCACGTCGAGGCCGTGCTGACCCGGTTCCCGGACCTGGTGCTCGACTTCGCACCGGCCGCCGACGCGGGCGGCACCGCCGTGCTCACCTGGACCCTGACCGGCACGCACCGCGCCCCCTACCTCGGGATACCGGGCACGGGCGGTGCGGCGCGGGTGGACGGCGTGGACGTGCTGACCGTCGTGGACGGCGCGGTGCGCGTGCGGCGTCACTTCGACCGGGTCGCCCTGGCCTCGTCGCTCGGCCACACGGCGCGCTTCCTGCTCAGCCACGACGAGGTGCAGGAGTACGGCATCAGCGCACGCACCACAGTGGACAGAACCGACTACCCGCGGGTGCTGACGTTCACCTACCTGGACGTCCGCGACGACGTCGAGGGCGCGGAGGTCGACCTGCTCAGCACCGAGGTGGTCAAGTCGATGCGCGCCTCCAAGGGCTTCCTCGGCATGAGCACGTTCGAGATCGGCGCCCGCAAGTACACGATCAGCGCCTTCGACCGCCCGGAGTCGGTCCGCGCCGTGCACGCCCGGCCGCACCAGCGGTCCCTGCGGAAGTTCTTCCGCGGCGGCCTGTGCACCGGCGCGTACACCAGCGTGTGGGTGCTGGAGCGGGAGAGCTTCCACCTGCGCTGCCCCGACTGCGAGGAGATGGTCGACGCGGGCGCGGGCAGGACCTGCGCGTGCGGCACCACCCCGACCCCCGACCCCCTGTTCTGACTTCTCCGTTCCGACGCTCTGTTCTGACGATGCCAGGAGCTGCCCGATGACGGTCTTCACCGCCGACCACCGGCCCGCGGCGGGCGGGCGACCGCTGGTGGCCTTCATGTCCGCCCTGTTCGCGGGTGGCTGGATCTGGGACCACCCGTTCACCGCCCTCGCCGACGCCGGGTGGCCGGTGCTGCGCACCGAAGAGCCCATCTGCGGCGTGGACGCGAAGATCGCGGGTTCCATCGAACGCCTCGGGGACGCCCTGATGGAGTCCGTGGACGCGGCCGGCGCGGAGGAGGTCGTGGTCTGCGCGAACTCCCTGGGAGGTCTGGTCGCCATCGACCTCGCCGGCCGTTTTCCTGACCGGGTGAAGGCCATCGCGGTCAGCGGTGCGCCCGGCCTGAGCGCCGACCCCGACGTGGGCCTGAACATGGACCGGCGCGGCGACGTGCGGTTGCAGGGCGAGCAGTTCCGCGACCGCATGCTGGCCGCCCTCTTCCACGGTGAGCCGCTGTTCACCGACGAGCAGGTGGAGTCGACCGCGCAGCTGCTGCGCCAGGGTTCCGCGATGGTCGCGATGGCCCGCAGCATCCGCGCCACCAGGACCTACCGGGTCGACCCGGCGATGGACAAGGTCACCTGCCCGTCGCTGTACGTCTGGGGCCGCCACGACCGCATGACGCCGATCGAGCCGTGGCTCGAACTGGTGCCACGGCACGCGAACACCGAGTTCGTCACCGTCGAGGACTGCGGGCACATCCCGATGATCGAGCGCGGCGACGTCTACACCGCCGAGCTGCTGCGGTTCCTCGGCGAGGTCACCGGGTGACCGCGCCGCCGATGCTGTTCGGGGTGGACGTGGTCGACGTCGCCAGGGTCACCCGCGCCATGTCCTACAGCGGGCCCGCCTACACCCGGCACGTCGCCTCCCCCGGTGAGCGGGACCTGCACGCCGACCCCGGCCTCGCCACCGCGGCCGCGGTGGCGGTGAAGGAGTGCCTCGTGAAGGCGGTCGGCGGCCGGCCGCGCGGGTTCTCGTGGCACGACTTCGAGGCGTGCGGCGAGGCGCCGCCGCCCGGTGCGGAGTGGGCGGACGCGCTGCTGGCCGCCGCCGTGCCCGAGGTCGAGGCGGCCACCAGGGTCTCGATGACCGAGCGGTGCGCCTACACCGTGTTCGGCGCCAGCGGTTCGGCCGCACTGGCGCGGCTCACCGAGCGGTCCGCGGAGCCCGGCGACGGCGCGGCCGTCGCGGGCATGGCCCGGTGGGGTTTCCGCGGTGACCTGATCGTCGCCCTTGCCATACTGATCGCCACGCCGAGAGGAGCGCTGCGATGTCCGTGACCGAGGTCACGACCGAAGTCCGCATTCACCCGGGGGACTCCGTCCAGGAAGCGCTCGACGGCTGCGCACCGGGCGCGGTGCTGCGCCTGGCGGAGGGGACCTACGAGGGCAGCCTGGTGATCAGCCGCCCGGACGTGGCGCTCATCGGCGCGGGCGCCGGCCGCACGGTGATCGTGCCCGGCGCCGTCGCGCCCAGTGCCGTGCCGGCACTGCACGACGCGCCCGCCGACGTGGTCAGCGGCATCACCGTGCACGACGTGTCCGGTGTGACCGTCGAGGGCCTGACCGTGCGGGGCTTCTCCGGGGCGGGCGTCTACGCGCACACCGCCACCGGCTTGCGGCTCGTCGACGTCGAGTCGGCCGGCAACGCGGTGTGGGGCCTGTACGTGCGCGAGTCGGCCGCGGTGGAGGTGTTGCGCTGCCGTGCGGAGGGCAGCCAGTACGGCGGTATCGCGCTGGCGTTCTGCCCGGCCGCCGACGCGGTGATCGCCGACAGCGAGAGCACCGCCAACGCGTTCGGCGTGTTCGTCGACAACTCCAGTCGCGCGCGGGTGCTGCGCAACCGCTGCCACGGCAACGCGGCGGGCGTCCTGCTGCTGCACCAGACCTACGAGGGTGAGCTGCCCGGCGGCGTCGCCGACGTGCTCGTCGCGGACAACGACATCACCGGCAACACCCTGGCCTCCGGTGGCGACGAGCCCGGCGTGCTCGGTTTCGCCGGACCGCCGATCTCCGGCGTCGGCATCGCCGCCATCGGCGTCCAGCGCGTCGCGGTCGTCGGCAACCGGTTGCACGGCAACGAACCCACCGGTCCGTCGGTCATGGGCGCCGCGCTGGTGCTGGCCTCGTCCGCGGACTGGGGCGGCTCCGACTCGACCGACAACTCCTTCGAGTGGAACACCATCACCGGCAACAGCCCGTTCGACCTGCAGATCGGCACCGACCCCGGCAACCAGCGCTTCCGCAACAACGTGGTGGGCGCCTCCCAGCCGGAGCGGATCGACGGGTGCGGATCTTGATCGAGAGGACGACATGACGCCTGCGCTGGTGTGCGAGCGCCTGGTCAAGCGCTACGGCGACAAGACGGTGGTCGACCGGGTCGGCTTCCACATCGACGAGGGGGAGGCGTACGGGTTGCTCGGTCCCAACGGGGCCGGCAAGACCACGACCATCTCCATGCTCGTCGGGTTGCTGCGCCCGGACGAGGGTTCGGTGCGGGTCGGCGGCATCGACGTCGACGAGGACCCGATAGCCGCCAAGCGGCTCATCGGGTACGTGCCGCAGGAGATCGCGCTGTACCCGGAGCTGACCGCCAAGGAGAACCTGCGCTACTTCGGCAGGCTCCACGGCCTGCCGCGGCGTGAGCTGACCTCGCGCATCGGCGAGGTGCTCGACCTGGTCGGCCTGACCGGTCGTGGTGACGACAAGGTGGACACCTACTCCGGCGGCATGAAGCGGCGCACCAACATCGCCGTCGCCCTGCTGCACCGGCCGCGCCTGCTCATCCTCGACGAGCCGACGGTCGGCGTGGACCCGCAGAGCCGTGTCGCGATCCTGGACCGCGTCGAGGCGCTGGTCGGCGAGGGCATGAGCCTGCTCTACACCTCCCACTACATGGAGGAGGTGGAGCGGGTGTGCACGCGGGTCGGGATCATCGACCAGGGCCGCGTGGTCGCCGACGGGACCAAGCGCGAGCTCGTCGCCGAACTGGGCGGCACGGACCGGGTGGAGCTGACGCTGGACGGTGACGTCACCGCGGCGTCTGAGAAGCTGCGTGCCGTGGAAGGCGTGTCCGAGGCGGTGGTCACCGGGTCGTCGTCGATCCGGTTGCTCGTCGCCGACGGGCGGCACCTGCTGCCCGCGCTGCTGGCCGCCGTCGGTGACGCGGGAGCGGTGACCGGTGTCGAGGTCGTCGAACCCGACCTCGAAGCGGCGTTCTTGCACCTCACCGGCAGCACCCTGCGGGACTGACGCGGACCGGGCTAGGGATGGGCGAAAACCTTGGGTAAGAGCACTTTGCGTGCCCTGCTGGTCGTGGGCGGCCATGAGCTGCGGTCGCGGCTGCGGGACGGCACGGCGCCGTTGATCGCGCTCGTCGCGCCGATCCTGCTCGCGACGATGTTCGGGTTGGCGCTGGGCGGTGACGACGACCCGCCGCTCAAGGCGACCATCGGCGTGGTCGACCTCGACGGCGGTGAGTTCCCGGCGAGCGTGCAGCGCGAGGCGCTGAACACCGACGAGCTCAAGGGCGTGCTGACCTTCCGCCAGTACCCGGACGAGGCCGCGGCGCGCCGTGCGGTCGACGGCGGCGAGTCGGGTGCGGCCCTCGTGTTCCCCGCCGGGTTCAGCGAGGGCGTCGGCGCGGGCCGCGGCGGGCAGGTGGCCGTGCTGGAGTCACCCGAGTCGCCGCTGGCGGGTGTGGTGGCGCGCAGCATGGTCGACCGGATCTCGGCCCTGGTCGAGGCCAGGACGCTGGCCGTGCGCGCCTCGCTGGAGGCGGGCGTGCCCGCTGACCGGGTGCAGCTGTTCGTCGAGGAGAACGGCAAGGCCGGGCCGGCGCTGTCATTGGTCGGCGACCCGGTCGCGGGCGGGCGGGTCGACCTGGCTGTGCACTACGGCGCGGGCATGGCGGTGATGTTCGCGTTCTTCGTCGTCGGCACCACCGCCCGCAGCCTGCTCAGCGAGCGGCAGAACGGCACGCTCGACCGGATGCGCGCCGCCCCGGTGCCCCTGTGGACGGCGCTGGTGGGCAAGAGCGCGGTCGGGTTCGGGCTGGCGCTGGTCAGCATGTGCGCGACCTGGCTGTCGTCCGTGCTGATCTTCGGCGCGAGCTGGGGCAACCCACTCGGGGTGTTCGGGTTGCTGCTGGCGCACGTGTTCGCGGCGACAGCGATCGTGATGCTGGTGGCCAGCCGCGCGAAGACCGATGCGCAGGCCGACGGCTACACGCTCGGCGTGGCGTTCGTGTTCGCGTTCCTGGGCGGCAGCATCGTGCCCGTCTACAACCTGCCCGAGTGGCTGCGCGGCATCTCGCTGATCACGCCCAACGGGTGGGTGTCGGCGGGCCTGTCGGAACTGGCGGGCACCGGCGCGGGACCGTCCGCCGTGCTCGTGCCGATCGCCGTGGTCACCGGCATCGGCGTCGTCGCGGGCACGGTGGCGTTGCTCGGCTTCCGCAAGGGCAGGTTCGCATGAGTCCCCGTCCCGTCACCGCGCTGGTGCTGGCCAACCTGAAGCGCCAGCTGCGCGACAAGGTCGGCATGTTCTTCATCGTCGTCATGCCGTTCGTGACGATCGTGTTCGTCGGTCTGGCCCTGGGTGGCGACGCGGCGGACGCGAAGCTGCCGGTGGCCGTGGTCGCCGACACCTCCGACCCGGTGTCGGCGGCCGTGGTCGCCGAGCTGGAGTCCGACCAGGCGCTGGAGGTGCGGCGAGCGGAGTCCGCGCAGGAGGTCCGCGACGACGTCCGCCGCGGCGAGCTGGCCGCGGGGCTGGTCGTGACACCGGGCGACACCGAGCTCGAACTGGTCATGACCCAGACCAGCGGCAGCGGCATGGCCGCGCGCAGCGAGATCGACGTGGCGGTCGGCAAGGTGGCGGCGGTGCTGGAGGCGACCCGTGCGGCACGGGCGGCGGGCGCGTCATCGGAGCAGGCCGAGCAGTACGTGCGCAAGGCGAAGGAGGAGTCGGTGGCCGTCACCGTCGCCTCGACAGGAGGCGACGAGCCCGCCAAACCGACCGGCTTCGCCTACACCGCACCCGCGAACCTGCTGCTGTTCACGTTCGTCAACTCGATGGCCGTCGCCGCCGCACTGGTCGAGAGCCGCCGCATCGGCATGGTCCGCCGCTCCCTGGCCGCACCGGTGCGGCGGAGCCAGGTGCTGCTGGGCGAGGCGCTGAGCCGGTTCGCGGTGGCGCTCGCGCAGTCCCTGCTGATCATCGTGGTGAGCCGGTTCCTGTTCGACGTGCGGTGGGGCGACCCGCTGGGCGTGGGCGTGGTCGTCGCACTGTTCTGCCTCATCGCCACGGGCGCCGCGATGCTGGTCGGCGCCTTGGTGCGCTCACCGCAGCAGGCACCGGCCATCGGTCCCCCGGTCGGCATCGTGCTGGGCATGCTGGGCGGCTGCCTGTGGCCGCGCGAGGTGGCCGGCGAGGTGCTGGGCACGATCGGCTACCTGTTCCCGCACTCGTGGGCGATGGACGCGCTGCTCACCCTGTCCCGTCCGTCGGCGGGGCTGGGGTCGGTCCTGGTCGAGGCCGGGGTCCTGGCGGGCATGGCGGTGGTGGTGCTCGGCGTCGCGCTGGTGGTGTTCCAGCGACGGGCGCTGGCGTCGGTGTAGGCGGGTGGGGTGTCGCCCCGGGCACCGGGACGCTCCCGGCGAACGGGTGGCCCGGATCTTGGCCGGCCTGCGCCGGTTCGGCCCTGTCGACCAGGTGCCGCGGGCACGGCGTGAGGCCGGCCCCCGCGAGGGGTGCCGGCCTCACGCCGTCAGTTCGCCGCCAGGTCCCAGCCGGTCCAGCCGTGCCCGATCTGCGTGCCGACGCCGAACCCGCCGGTCCCGGTGCCGATCCACTGCCAGAGCGTGTTGTCCGACGTGCGGATGGCCACGAGGTCGGCTTTGCCGTCGCCGTTGACGTCCATCGACGTCATCTGCCGGAACGCGTTCCAGCCCTGCCCGACCTGCACCGCGGTGGCGAAGTCGGCGCCGCTGCGCTTCCAGAAGAACAGCTCACCGGCGGTGTCGGTCGCCCAGATGTCGCCGTCACCGTCCCCGTCGGCGTCCGCGGCGGTGTGCCGGAACAGCGAAGCCCAGCCCGCACCCACGAGGTCGCGCTCGGCGAACCTGCCGTTGCCGCGGCCGACGTAGAGGTACATCTTGCCGCCGTCGCGGGCCAGGATGTCGGTTCGGTTGTCGCCGTTCACGTCGCCGAACGCGACGTTCTCCATGGACGCCCAGCCGGTGCCGACGGTCGCCGCCGCGGCGAAGGTGCCGTCGCCGCGGTTGTTCCAGTAGTAGAGCGTGCCGTTGCTGATGGCCCACAGGTCCGCCCAGCCGTCGGCGTTCGAGTCGCCGATGCCGATCCGGGTGAACTTCCCCCAGCCCACGCCGAGTTGCACGCCGGCCGCGAACCCGCCGCCGGCACGGCCCTTGTAGATCCACGCGTTGCCGTTCGGGTCCACCCCCAGCGCGTCGTCGTACTTGTCGCCGTTCACGCTCTTGGACGCAAGCACTGGCGCCGGTGGAGAGCCGATGGCCGCGCGGGCGTCGTCCACGAACTCCTTGTAGCGGCCGGACTTGTAGGTCGACCACGGCGTCCAGTCCGTGCCCTGGTCGGAGATCCGGTACGCCTCCCGCGCGTTGCACGCGGCGTTGTAGGCGCAGGAGTCGCTGACCTCGGGGTGCCAGTAGTCGTTGATCTGCCAGAGGCCGCGGTCGACCGAGCTGTGGCTGTCGCTGTTCACGTACCGGGCGAGCGGGTCGCACCGGGACTCCGCCATGCCGACCGCCACCGCGACGACCAGCTTCTCACCGGTGAACCCGGCGGTGCGGCCGTTGGACACGCACAGGTCGATGTCACCGGCGGCCTGAGCGGGCAGGGCGAAACAGGTCAGAGCGGCGGCCGTGGCCAGGAGTCCGGGCAGGATGCGCACGTCAGTTCACCGCCAGGTCGAAGCCGGACCAGCCGTGGCCGATCTGCGTCGCCCTGCCGAACCTGCCCGCGCCGCCGCCCAGCCACTGCCAGAGCGTGTTGTCCGACGTGCGGATGGCCACGAGGTCGGCCTTCGCGTCGCCGTTGACGTCCATCGACACGACCTGGCGGAAGCCGTTCCAGCCGCTGCCGACCTGCTCGCCCGTCGCGTAGCCGCCGGAGTCCTTGCGCCAGAAGAAGAGCTCGCCCGAACCGTTGGTCGCCCAGATGTCGCCGTCGCCGTCCGCGTCGGCGTCACCGCCCGTGTGCCGGGCGTAGCCCGACCAGCCCTCGCCGAGCAGCGACCGCGCGGAGAACGCGCCACTGCCCTGTCCGGTGTAGACGTACATCTTGCCGCCGTCGCGGGCGAGGACGTCGGTCTTGTTGTCCCCGTTGATGTCCACGAAGGACACGTACTCGTAGGCGTTCCAGCCGGGGCCGATCACGCGGGCCACGGCGAACGTGCCGTCGCCCCGGTTGTTCCAGTAGTGCAGCGAGCCGTCGCGGATTGCGAACAGGTCGGCCCAGCCGTCGGCGTTGGAGTCGTTCACGGCGATGCGCGAGAAGTCGTTCCAGCCGGTACCGATCTGGACAGCGGCGTCGAAGCCCCCGCCCGCCCTGCCCTTGTAGAGCCACGCGTTGCCGGAGGGGTCGATGCCGACCGCGTCGTCGTACCTGTCGCCGTTGACGCTCTTGGCCGCGCGGTTGACCGTGCCGCAGTTCTGGCTGACGTACGTCTCGGTGCCGCCGGCGTAGTCGAACGGGTCGCCGTGGAACGAGGCCGGCCGGATGTAGTCGGGATAGCTCTGGCCGCTTCCCCGGTTGCGGAACTCGAAGTGCAGGTGGGCGGACAGGCCCGAGGTGTTGCCGTCGGTGTTGCCGACCGTGCCGATCACCTGGCCCTGCCGCACGGTGTCGCCGTCGTGCACCGACTTCTTGTCGAGGTGCGCGTACAGCGTCGAATAGCCGCCGCCGTGGTCGATCTCCAGGTAGTTGCCGTAGGCGGAGGTCTCGCCACCCTCCGCGCTCACGGTGCCCGCCGCCGCGGCGAGCACGGGCTCACCGAGGTCCTCGTTGCCCGAGGTGCCGGACATGTTCCAGTCGATCTCGTTGTTGCGGTGCGCGCTGCTGGCACCGGAGTTGCCCACCCACGAGGTGCCGCAGATGAACGGCAGCTCGAGTGCGGGAGCGGCGGCCTGGGCGGTGGTGGGCACGAGCACCAGCGCGGCGACGGTGGCGGTGACGCCGGCGACCGCGCTGCTGATTCTGAGTAACATCGCGCAATTTCCGTTTCTTCCGGGAGATGAATCCCTGGATTACACGGAAATGACCTACACGGACCCTACACGCGGCAGATGGCGGACTTCAGCCGGTCCACGGGCGACCACGCGTGTCGATCACGGTGACGTCCCGCAGAACGCCGAAGGCGACGAGCAAGGCCTTCGACCTCGAGACCTGCAAACAGCGTCAGGCTCTGACCTACCTCTACGCAGGCCCTAGTCCCCCTGGTCGCCCCGCCGCTGACCACGGCGGTGGGCTGCGCGGGCGATCGCGTGGCTGGACACGGGCGAGGTCAGCGCGATGAACACGATCGCGAGCACGGCGAAGGTGATCGTCGCGGCGTCCTCGGTCGCGACCGAGGACGCGAGGATCGCGATCACACCGGGACCGGTGGCCAACCCCTGGGCGTGCAGCTGGCCGTAGGTGCCGGGCAGCCGCAGGACGCCGACGAGGCTGATCGTGAGCAGCACCAGACCGAGCAGCAACAGCACACCGCCGACCACGTCGAGCACGACCGAGATCATCCGAACGGCCCTCCCCTGTCGAGGTACCGAGCCGTGGCCACGGTGGCGACGAAGGACATCAGGGCGAGCGCCACCGCGGCGTCGAGGTAGTACGGCTGGTCCCTCACGAAGCTCAGCAGGGCCAGCAACGCGATGACGACCACCGCCAGGAGGTCGAGTGCGACGATCCGCTGGAGCACGTCACGGGCGCGGGCCAGCACCAGGCCGCCGGCGACCAGCAGCAGTGTCACCCAGATGAGGGCGGGGACGATGACGAAGGCAGGCATGGGCGGTCAGGGGAACACGCGGCGCTGGCGCCGCTCGTAGGAGTCGGTCTGCGCGGCGATCACGGCATCGGGATCACGCGCGTCGAGCACGTGCAACAACATCGTCCCCTTCCGCTCGTCGATCTCGACGACGACGGTGTCCGGCACGAACCCGACCCTGATCCCCCAGGCCGCCGCGGCGGCCGGCCCGCTGGGCGGTATCGGCACCTCGACGAGGCCACCGTGCGGCAGACCTCGCCCGACGAG
The DNA here is from genome assembly GCF_040647275.1 of Lentzea sp. NPDC042327. NCBI lineage: Bacteria > Bacillati > Actinomycetota > Actinomycetes > Pseudonocardiales > Pseudonocardiaceae > Lentzea > Lentzea sp. NPDC042327. Next base: position 311,037 of record NZ_JBEZBX010000007.1, on the reverse strand, counting down.
GCACCGCACGGTGTCCCACGTGCCCTTCGCCAGGTCCACGACCGTCCCTCCGATCAGCGCCGGCACACCGGCCAGCCTGCGCGGCAACGACGAGCTCGGCGCCGACTGCGACGAGCTCACCCTGGCGGCTGCCACCACCACCAGGGTCGAGAGCACCAGGCCGGTGGCGACGTCCCCCGGATGCAGGCTCGTCAGCACCAGCAGGTAGATCGTGGTGAGCACGACGACACGGACCAGCAGTGCGAGCATCCCTACCTCCCTCGTCATCCCGGGGCACCGGCCAGCAGAGCGTCGACCGCCTGACCGCTGAGCGCGAGCAGCGGTTCCGGCCACAGGCCGGTGGCCAGCACGAGCAGGGCCAGCACGGCGGTGATCAGCCGCTGCGGCAACGGGCTGCGCGCACCGGCCGGCGGCGGACCTTCGCGCCAGAAGCGGCGTTGGTAGACCTGGAACAGGTACACCAGCGAGAGCACGCTGCCGGCCACGAGGAGCACGACGAGCGCGACGCTGCCGGCCACGACCCCGGTGCGGAACAGTTCGAGCTTGCCGACGAACCCCGCTGTGGGCGGCACCCCCGCCACGCTGAGGGCCCCGATCGCGAACGCGGCGGCGACCAGCGGCCCGCGCGTCCCGGAGGCCAAGAACAGCAACGCCTTGTTCAGCGAGTTGACCACGCTGTAGAGCACCGCGGCGGTCAGCCCGACCGGTCCGCCCACCCCCAGGGCGACGAGCACGTACCCCACCTGTCCGATCGCGGAGTAGGCCAGCATCTCGGCGGTGTCGCCGCGACCGATGGCCAGCACCCCGCCGTAGACGATCGACACGGCACCCAGGACGGCGAGCGCCACTCCCGTCAGCCGCAGCTGTTCCGGGAAGATCCCGGCGCCGAAGCGCAGGAGGCCGTAGGCGCCGATGTTCGCCACCGCACCGCTGAGGATGGCCGCGACGGCCGGCCGGGAGCCGGCGTAGACGGTCGGCAGCCAGAAGTGGAACGGGAACAGGCCCAGCTTCACGCTGAACGCGATGAAGAACCCGGCCGCGATGAGGATCGCGGCGTTGGGGTTCACAGTCAGCATGCGCTGGGCGACCTGGTCCATCGCGAGGGTTCCGGTCACCCGGTACGCACCGGCCACGGACAGCAGGAAGATGAACGAGCCCAGGAGGTTCACCGCGGTGAACACCAGCGCGGCCCGCAGCTGGCGCCGTTTGCCCCCGTAGGCGCTGAGCGCGTACGACGCGGTCATGGCCAGTTCGAAGAAGACGTAGAAGGTGAACACGTCGGCCGTGACGAACAGACCGGTCAGCCCGGCGGCGAGCAGCACGACCAGACCGGGGAAGGTCCGTGACCGCACCCGGCCGATCGCCTCGTGCGCGGCGCCGGCCAGCAGCACGAGCACCGAGAGCCACGCGAAGGCAACGCCCAGTGCGTCCGCGCGCAGCACGATGCCGACGCCGGGCGCCCAGCCACCGGTGACGACCTCGCTGCCGCCCCCGGTGAACACCTCGACGGCGAGGACGCCCAGCACGGCGAGCGTCACCAGGAGCGACACGACGGCAAGCCAGGTCACCACGCGCCGGCGCCCGTCGAACGCGACGAGCAGGACACCCGACACCCACGGCACGAGGAGCGCGACCGACATCAGCATCAGCGGACCCGCCCGTCCTCTGTGTGCGGCTCCCACTCCTCGTCGGGTCCGTTCTCGACCTCCTCGCGTTCGGCCCGCCGTTCCGCTTCCAGCCCGGCGTCGTGCTCGGACTCGGTCGCGGCCAGTTCGTCCTGCTCGGTGGTCCGGAAGACCACGATGGCCCGGTGCACCAGGGCGAGCAGCATCGCCACCGTTGCCAGGCCGATGACCAGGGCGGTCAGCGCGAGCGCCTGGGGCAGCGGATCGCTCACCAGGTCACCGGGCCGCACCGCGATCGCCGCCTGACCTCGGCTCAGGCTCGACGCGAGCAGCGTGACGACGGCGCACTGCGAGATCAGCATGATGCCCGCCACCATGCGGATGAGGTCCCGTTTGAGCAGCAGGTAGGCGCCGGAACCGAACAGGACGGCGGCGGTGAGGGCGAAGGCGAGGATCACCGCGTGCGCTCCCCTCTCGGCCGGGCCAGGTGGTGCACCAGGATCGTCAGCACACCGACGACCAGCAGGAACACCCCGATGTCGAACAGCAGCGGGGTGAACAGCTCCAGTGCGCCGATCTTGACGACGTGTTCTCCTGGGCCGGGGCGGTGCGACACCGGCGGCCGGCCGAGCGCGAGGGGGAAGAACCCGCTGGCGAGAGCGAGGAGCAGACCACCCACGGCGAGCTTCGGCGCGTGGCGCAGCAACGGCAGCGCGGACTCCGCCGCCTCGGCCCCGAGGGCCACGTAGACCAGGGAGATCGCGAGCGCCACGATCACCCCGGCGGCGAAGCCGTCACCCACCTCGGCGTAGCCCTTGACGATCAGCGCGGCCGCGACCACGACGCTGGGACCGGGCAGCCGCCGGGCGACCACCCGGACCACGGAGTCCGGGGTGTCGTCGTCGTCACCGGGGCTCACCACAGCCGCCCGCGCCGGATCAGGGTGGCCACGCCGACCACCGCCGCGAGCAGGACCGTGATCTCCACCAGGGTGTCCAAGCCGCGGAAGTCGGCCACGATCACCGTGACGACGTCGCCGCCGTGCGCGTCCGGTGTGAGCCGGATGTGCTCCGCGGACACGCTGTCCGGTGCCGGCTGGGACAGGAAGCCCCACACCGACACGAAGACGGCGAGCCCTGCGACGGCACCCGCGAGTGCGTCGCGCCGGCGTCGCCTGCGCAGCGGGACGGCCGGGTCCCGCACCGGGTGGGCGTCGGGCATCCTGGCCAGTGCCGCGACGAAGACCAGGGTCAGCATGGTCTCGACCACGACGGCGACCAGTGCGACGTCCGGGGCGCCGAGCAACGCGTACTGCGCCGCCAGTGCGAAGCCGACCACGGACAGGGCCAGCGCCACGGCGATCCGGGAACGGGACCTGGCGATGACCGCGGTCGTGACGACGACCAGCCCGAGCAGCGGCAAGATCACCCAGTCGACCCCCGCGACCGGGCCGACGACGTACGCGCCCGCGGTGGGGGTGGCCGCGAACGCCAGTCCGATCAGCACACCGGCCGGAACGAGCACCGCGGCGATGCTGGTGCGCAGGTCCCGCACCTCGCGGTCGTGCAGCACGGACGACAGCCGGTCCAGCCCGTGCAGCGCCGCCTCGTAGGCCCGTCTCGGTCCCCACCGCTCCCCCGCCGCGGCCACGGCCAGCGACACCCGGCCCGTGACCCGGGGCAGGGCCAGCAGCAGCCCGCCCAACCCCCACGCGGCGAGCGCCATCAGGTTCTCCGGGCGCGCGTCGAGGTGGTAGGCCGGGAACAGGGCGACCTGTTCTCCGGCAGAGACCCCTGCCGCGTCCTCCGCCAGCCGCGCGAAAGGTTCCACCACCACACCACCGATCACCGCGACCACGGCCAAGATCGCGACGGGGGTGACGAGCAGCCCGGAGGAGGTGACCACCTCGCCGCGCCGGGGCCCGAGGAACAGCGCCGTCCAGAACCGGCCGATGTAGGCGAACGTCAGCACCGCGGCGAGAACGGCCAGTGCAGCGGTCATCGGTCCGTGCTCCAACGCCGCGGTGAAGAACAGCTCGTCCTTGAAGAACCCGACTGTCAGCGGCAACGCGGCCAGCGTTGCCGACGCGGCTCCGGCCGCGACGGCGAGCACGGGCATGCGGCGGCCGAGGCCGCCCAGCCTGGACAGCCGGTCCTCGCCGGTGGCCGTGGTGACCGCGCCCGCGGTCATGAACAGAGCGCTCTTGGCCACGCCGTGCGCCAGCACGTAGAACGCCGCGGCGCCGTTGCCCGCGGCTCCCCCGATGCCGTACATCATGACCACGTAGCCGTACTGCGAGATCGTGGAGTACGCGAGCACCTGCTTGAGCCGGTCACGCCGCAGTGCCAGCACCCCTCCCACGACCACCGACGTCGCCCCGACGACCAGCAGGCCGGTCAGCACGGCCTCGGTGCGGGCCAGCAGCGGGTGCACCCGGCCGATCACCAGCACACCGGCCGCGACCATCGCCGCCGAGTGCAGGTAGGCCGACACCGGGGTGGGCGCCGCCATCGCCCTGGGCAGCCAGAAGTGCAGCGGGACCTGGGCGCTCTTGGCCAGCGCTGCCACCGCCAGCAACGCGCCCGCGACGGCGGTGGTCGTCGAGGAGTCGTTGTGCGCCAGCAACTCCGGGATGGAGAACGTGCCGTGCCGCGCGTAGAGCAGCACCGCGGCCACGAGCATCGCCACGGCCGCGATCACGGTGACGAGCAACGCCATCAACGCCGAGGTCCGCGCTTCGCGATCAGCCCGGTCGAACCCGATGAGGAAGTACGAGCACACCGCCGTCAGGTCGAAGAACACGAACACCAGCACGAGGTCCTGAGCGGTCGCCAGGCCCACCATGGACACGGCGAACAGCAGCATCCACGGCCAGAACCGCCACCGCTCCACCACCGATCGGCGCTGGTGCTCCAGGTGCAAGGTCAGGTAGCGCGTGCCGTAAGCGAAGACGAGGGCGCCGACACCGGTGGCCAGCAACCCGTACAGGGCGCTGAGACCGTCGAAGGTGAAGCTCAGCCGCAGATTCAGGCTCGGGGCCCAGGGGGCGGAGAACCCGCCGCCTCCGGCCAGCCAGCCGAGCAGGCACAGCACGAACCCCGCGGCCGCGGCGGCGCAGGCCGTCCACCCCTGCCAGTCGGCAGCCGGCTCGGCACGGGTCTCGCCGTCGTCAGGTGGTGCCGCGCCTCCGCTTCGCACGGTCACGGCAACTCCTTCCGCAGGCGGCGGACGCTCCCGACCGTACTGGGTCTCAGACGGGTGCGCATCCGCTGTGAGCGCGTGTTGCCCGGTACCAGAGCCTGTGCCAATGTCGAGTCATGGACGTCCCGGTGCGCAGGCGTGACTTGCCAGGGCTGGGCAAGCTGTTCGAGATCGGCTGCACGAGCGGTGGCCGAGTCGCTGTCGTCGTGCAGAACAACGGCACGCGTCACCTCTACACGTTCGAAGAGGACGCGGAGGCGGCCAGCAGTGCCGTGCAGCTCGACGAGCTCCAGGCGCGGACGCTCGGTGCCGTGCTCGCCGGTGTCTACTTCGAACCGGCCGGTGGCAACCACGACGCACCCGCCGTGTTCGGCGCGGTGGCGATCGACTGGCTGACCGTGGAGCCGGAGGCCCGGTCCCTGTCGGTCAGCGAGCTGGGGCTGGACGGCCACGCCTCGGCGACGCTGGTCGCCATCGTGCGGGGCGAGCAGACCGTCATGAAACCGGAGGGCCACGAGCTGACGCGCTCCGGCGACCAGCTCCTGATCGTCGGGCACCGCGCCGACATCGCGGAGGTCCGCGCCAGGCTGCTCGGCGCCGCACAGGGCTGAGTCCGCGGCCCTACCAGTTCGCCGGTGGGTCGCTGGCCGGGAACGAGTCGCGGCCCCACACCTCGACGAGGTCGACCACCGGCGGGTCGGCGCCGATCACCGCGACCGGGCAGCGAGCGCCGTCGACGACCTGCTGGCTGACCGAACCGAGCAGCATCCCGCGCCACGCGCCGCGACCACGGGTACCGATGACGACCAGCCGTGCCGCCGCAGAAGCGGTCACCAGCACGCGCTCGGCGGGACCGTCTTCGACGGCGGTGACGACGTCGAGGTGCGGATGTGCCCGGCCGACCGCTTCGCGCCCCTCCTCCGCGATGTTCCGCGCGGCGAGGAGCCGCCGGTCGGAACCGTCGCCCGCGGACACGTCCCCGCCCGTGGCGGTGACGATCAGCAGCCCGCTCGACGTCGCGGCGGCGTGGTCCGCGGCGAAGCGCAGTGCCACGGCGGCTTCCGGCGAACCGTCGAACCCGGCCACCACCTCGGGTGTCGCACCGGCGGGCCGGGGGCGGCCGTCGGACCTGACCACGACGACGGGGCAGCGGGCGCGGGCCGCGACCGAGAAGGCCACCGACCCGAGGAGCACCGACAGGGCCCGGCCGAACCCGCGGCTGCCGACGACCAGCAGCCCGGCGCTCGCGGCGGCGTCGGCCAACGCGTCGGCCGGCGCGGTCGCCAGGGTCACGCCCGACACGTGCAGGCGGGGCTGGAGGGCCCGCGCCTCGGCCACACCCGCGGCGGTCACCTCCTCGTCGGCTTCCAGCCCGCGGGGTGACGGGTCGAGAAGACCGGGAGCAGGCCCGAGCGTCATCCCCGGGTAGTTCGCGGCGTTCATCACCACCAGCGGCACCCGCCGCCGGGCGGCTTCCTCGGCCGCCCACGCCAGCGCCACGCGGGCGTGCCGTTTGCCGTTGTAGCCGACCACGACGGGCCGCTGCCGGAGGTGACCGAGGTGCTGTCCCAAGTGGTCGGAGTTCATCGCTCACTCCCTTCTGGTGCAACAGGAGCCGGTTCGGCGGAGGTCATCCGGTCACCTGGTTCCGCTGGACGTCAGGCAGACCGATGAGTTCGGCCGGGTGGTGCCACGAGCCCAGGAGGAACGTGCTCGGTGCCGCCTGACCGGCCGACCACGACGGGACTGCTCGCCCGTGTCGTCGTGCCGGCAGGCCGGGCAGAGCCGCAGCTGCGGAATCGCCTCCAGCAGACGGAACGGGATGTCCGCGTGGCAGGTCTGGCAGCGGCCGTAGGAACCGATGTCGATGCGCAGGAGGGCGATCTCGATGTCGGTGAGCGCGATCCTGGCAGCGGCGGTGATCTGTTCGGTCACCTCGCGCAGGGCGTGGTCGCCGGGCAGGGGGGCCGGTGCGTCGAGCTCCGCGAGCTGCTCGCGCCGGAACGCCCTTTCCCGCTCCAGCCGGTCCTTCAACGCGGGCAGGTGGCCGGTGAGCCGGTTGTGTTGCGCGGTCTGCACGATCGACACGCTGTGCATGGCACGACGCACGTCAACCTCCTTCGTCGAGGACTTCGGCCGGTTGACATCAACTCTGCCCCGCGCACCCCGGGTTCGGCAGCGCGTCCGGCCGGTCAACTCGTCCGTGATCAGGTTGCCGACCGTCGGCAACCTGATCAGGCCCCGTCGATGGTGTCGTCGCCCGGCCAGCCGAGCAGCCTCGCGCCCAGCACGCTGGTGTGCAGGGTGAACCGGTGGCCGGGGTCGGTGGGGTCGTAGCCGGTCAGCGCCTTGATCCGGCCGAGCCGGTAGGTGACCGCGCGCACGGACAGGTGCAGCTGCCGAGCGGTCTCGGTCGCCACGTCCCCGGTGGCGAAGTAGGTCTCCAGGGTGGCCAGCAAGGGCTCCGCACCGCCACGGGCCTTCCGGAGCGGACCCAGGACGGCGTTCACCAGGTCGACGATCGCCGGCTGGTCACGCACCAGCACGCGGTAGACGAGCAGCTGCTCGGCCCGGATCACCGGGGTGTCCAGGTGCAGCCGCGCCGCCATCGTCAGCGCTTCGCGCGCCTCCTCGTAGGAACGCGCGATGCCGTAGGACCCCGGATACGCCCGGCCCACGGCCACCCGCCACGGCCTGCCCCGCGGCAACCGGTCGAGTTCGGCGAGCATCAGCGAGCCCAGGTCCAGCGCTTCGGACTCCCCCGGTGCGAGCACGACCACCAGTCCGTCCTTCGCCGCGACGAGGACGTCGCGGTCGCCGAGGAGGTCCAGCACGAGGCGTTCCAGCGAGCTCGTCGCCGCGTCGGCGTCCGGCAGCCGCCGCCGCGGTGCGGCCAGCGCGACCTGGTGCGGCCGGGTCAGGTCCAGGCCGAAGGGTTCCGCGCGCTCCACGACGCCACCGACGTCGGCATCACCGCGCAGCAGGTCGTCGACCAGCTCCCGCCGCAACGCCTCCTCGCGCCTGACCATCTGGCGCCGCGCGGAGTTGTACCCGTCCGCGAGGATCGCCACCGCGTCGGCGACCGCGTGCATCACCGCCTCGGCGGCGGCACGCACGACCTCGCTGTCGGTGGAACGGGCCACCACCGGGAGTTCCCGCCACAGCCGCCAGGACGCCGACAGGTACAGCTGCACCGCGGTACCGGCCGACACCCCCAGCTCCGCGGCACGGCGCCCGAGCGCCTCGACCGCCTCCAGCTCCGAACGCCGGGGCCGGCGCCCGTTCGCGGCGGCGTCGGCGAGCAACGGCAGGAAGTCGCCCAGCAGCTCGACCGGCACATCACCCGCCGCGGCACTCACGTCCCTGGCGACCGCGGCCAGCCAGGCGTCACCGAGCTCGTCCGGGTCCGCCTTCCGGCTCCTGCGCCGGCCCTTGGGGGTCATCGAGGCACCTCGCCACACTCCCGGCGGATGCTGATCGCTTGCCGCGTCATCGGAACCCCCGACCCGTCTCGAACCCGGCCCCGCCCGTCACGCGGCCCGCGCGACGAGGTCCTGACCTCGCGCCGTGCCGACCGGCTCGACAACGCTGTTGTGGCGCAGCTGAAGCCGATCGGCGAGCTCGCGCACATCAGGACCCCGATGTTCGTCGGCCTCCAGCGCGACCATATGGGCGTTGCCGGGCGTCGGCAAACTGATCTCGCCCCACTCGACCGGCGGGCGCTCCTGCTTTTCCCCGCCCCCGCACGCATGGTGGAAGCAGATGAGCACGCACATCTCGATCACACCATCGGAGGAAGAACTCACCACAATGGACACGAAGACGTCGTCGCCCGACTGCAGGGCACCGCTCGATCACGGCAACCCGTGGAACTCGGAACGGATCATCGCGCTCAGCCTGACGCCCGGAGCACCGATCAAGCACCTGGCCGTGTTCCTGGCGTCGGGCCTCGCATTCCTCGTCGTCGGACTGCTCTCGGGCACGGTGTACTGGGTCCTCGGTGTCGTCATGTTCGCCATCGGGATCATCGCGCACCACATGTCACCTGTGCCGGCAGGACGCTCGCGCAAGGGCGCGGCTCCGGCACCCAGGAGGTCATCAGCGGGCAGAGCACCGGGGTCCCGACCGGCTTCCCCGCGCCGCACGGCGTCTCCGCCGTCGTGCTCGCCGGGATCAGGGCACCAGGCTCGCCGCGGCGTCGGCGAAGGTGTCGACGAGGGGTGACCGGCGGGTCGCGAGCCACGCCAGGCACACCTGGTTCGGCGCGATGTCCTCGACCGGGATGCCGATGACGTCCTGGCGGGTGTAGAACACCGCCGTCGACCGGGGGATGACGCAGATCCCCGCTCCGGCGGCGACCAGTTCCAGCTTCTCCTCGACGCTGTCCACGCGCGGCACCTCCGGACGGTCCCGCTTGCGCAGTTCCAGGGCGATGTCCCGCCACTCCGGGACGGCGGCGGGGTCCTGCAGCAGGTGCTCGTCGGCGAGTTCGGTGACCGACACGGACTCCTTCCCTGCCAGCCGGTGACCGGCGGGCACCATCACGACGCGGGGTTCGGTGAACAGCGGCCGCACGGTGAGCCCGCGCTGGTCGACCGGCAACCGGACGATGCTGACGTCCACGCGGCCGTCGTGGACGACCTCCACCTGGTCGTGCCAGCTCGTGCGCAGCAGCCGGACGCTGACCTCCGGCCGGTGGCGGGCCAGCGCCCGCACCGCCGGGGTGACCACGATGCCCGGCATGAAACCGACGGTGAGCACCGGCTTCGCTCCGGCCGCTGCCGTGACGCGGCGGTGCGCGGCTTCGGCCGCTGCCAGCAGGTCGCGGGCGTCGGCGAGGAGCTGTTCGCCCGCCGCGGTGAGGACCGTGCTCCGGCGGTCGCGGACGAACAGCGCCGTCCTCAGCTCGTCCTCGAGGGCGCGGATCTGACGCGACAGCGCGGGCTGGGCGATGTGCAGCCGCGCGGCGGCCCGCCCGAAGTGCAGCTCTTCTGCCACGGCGACGAAATACCGCAACCTGCGCAGGTCGAAGTCCACGTCGCTCACCACCTCCGGTCCGATCGCCCCATCATCGCAGGCCGGTGATGCCGACGCGGCATCACAGCGCGCGGAACGGGTCTTGGACGCATCCCGGGTGCCGGGGCCACCGTGGAGGAGCAGCAGAACGCGGAGGAAGGAACAGTCATGAGGGTCTTCGTCACCGGTGGGTCGGGTTACATCGGCCGCGCGACGATCGGCGAGCTGGTGCGCGCCGGGCACGTCGTCGAGGCGCTCGCCCGCAGCGACCGCGCCGAGGCGACCGTGGCCGCGGCCGGTGCGAGCGCGGTCCGAGGAGCCCTGACCGACCTCGGCGTGCTCACCCGCGCCGCGGCGCGGGCGGAAGCCGTGGTCCACCTCGCCCAGGCCACCAGCGGAGAGGAGGACCTGGCGGCCGCCACCGCGATGCAGGACGGCGTCGGCGGCGGCACCTACGTGCACACCGGCGGCAGCTGGGTCCACGGCGACACCCACGGCGTGCAGGACGAGAGCGCGCCGTGGAACCCCCCGTCGATCGTGGCCTGGCGCAAGGCCGTCGAAGACGCGGTGCTGGCCAGGGCCGCCGACGGCGGACGGCCGGTCGTCGTGCGCCCCGGCCTGCTCCACGGCGGCGACAACCGCCTGATCGACATCTTCTTCGTCCAGCCGGGCAAGGAGAACGGCGCGATCCCGTACATCGGCGACGGCGGCAACCACTGGGCCCTCATCCACGTCGAGGACCTCGCCCGGCTCTACGTGGCGGCGCTGTCGGCTCCGGCGGGCTCGGCGTACCTCGGCGTGAGCGGAACCAACCCGACCGCCAAGGAGGTCGCCGAGGCCTGCGCCCGCGGCGCCGGGATCGAGGGGAAGACCGCCTCCCTCGGCATCGAGCAGGCCCGCGAGCAGATGGGCCCGATCGCCGACGCGTTCGCGCTCGACCAGGAGCTCACCCCGGCCAAGGCGCGGCGCGAGCTGGGGTGGACGCCGGTGCACACCGACCCGCTGACCGAGCTCGCCGCCGGATGAACCGGGCGGCGGTCACACGAGGTCGGCGTAGGCGATGACGTTGTCCCCGTAGTCGCCGGTGGCCGAGTCGAAGGCGCCACCGCAGGTGATCAGGCGCAGCTGCGGGGTGGTGGTCTCGCCGTAGACGGTGTCGGTGGGGAAGCGGTCCTTGGGGACGCGGTCGACCCGGCTGATGGCGAAGGTCGCGGTGCTGGTGTCGTGGCGGACGACCTCGACGCGATCACCGGACTTCAGCTTGGCGAGGTCGTGGAAGATGCCGGGCTGACCGCGGCCGTCGACGTGGCCGAGCAGAACGGCGGGGCCGGTGTCGCCGGGTGCGGGGCCGTGTTTGTACCAACCTGCCTGGAGGGGTTGGTCCAGCGGTGGGACCTCGGCGGTGCCGTCGGGGTTGAGCCCCAGCGGGATCAGGGTGGAGCGGGCGCCGAGGGCGGGGATGCGCACCTCGACCGGTGCCGCGGCGGACGTCGTCGGTGGTTGCGCCGCAGCCGGTTGCGCGGCTGGTTGCGCGGCCGGACCGTCGTCGCCGGAGGGCAGGAGCAGACCGGCGGCGAGCAGGCCGGCGATCAGGAGTGCGGCCGCAGTGGCGGCGATGAGCGCGCGCTTGCGGGCGGTCACGGTGCCGCCGTGCCGTCGCCCGTGTCCACGCCCCCGCGCGGGATGACGCTGACCTGCCGGTTGCCGGGCAGTGCCGCCGTCGGCGGCGGGCTGCCGGGACTGGTCGGGGTGGCGCTGGTGGTCGGGACCGCCGTGGTGGTGCCGGGCGCGGGTTCGCGGATGATCACGTTGGTGCAGTCGGTGACCTTCCCCCGTCCCGCGTGGTCGGTGCCGTGGGCGGTGACGCACAACGGGTGGTTGCCCACGTCCAGCGGCGGGGTCTCGACGGTGTAGCGGACCTGGCGCGGACCGGGTTGGGGCAGCGCCGGGGTGATGTCGGTGATCGGCAGCTCCGGCCCGCCGTCCACGGTCAGCGTCAGGCGCTGCAGCTCGGAGGGGAACAACGTCCCCAGCACGGCCGGCAGGTCCCCCACCTCGGAAGCTTTGACGCACGTGCCACCGGTGGCGTCCGCCATCCGTTTGAGGCTGCGCGGGCCGTTGCCGCACTCGGCGTCCGGACCGAACGCCACGGTGTGGATGTCCACCCGCTCCGGCACCTGGGACAGCGCGCCCTCGAAGTTCTCCAGGGCGTGGTTGTCGCGGCCGTCGGACAGGAAGATCATGAGAGATCGGGGCTCCGTCGTCGCCTTCGCGGCCTCGGTGCCCGCCCTCAGACCGGCGGTGAAGTTGGTGCTGCCGTCCTGCCACTGCAGGGCCGCCAGCGCGTTCTGGAACTGCGGACCGGCGGCCTGCCCGGTCCAGAAGACCCGGCCGGTGGTGGAGAACGCGGCGAGGCCGACGGTGCCGACGCCCAGGTACGGCTGCTGCGCCACCTCCCGGTGGAACTGCGCGACGGCCTGCTTCTCCGCGTCCCACCCGGCCTGGCTGAGGCTGCCGGAGCTGTCCAGCACGTAGACCAGTGACGTCCTCGGCGTCGCGGTCCTGGTGCCGATCGACGCCGTGCCGACCACCGTGGTGGTGCCCTTGGGGATCACCGTGTCGGGCAGCGGCGTCTCGATGTCCACCGCGATGCCGATCCCACCGGGCAGCGTGCCGTCCACCGCACTCGCCGGCACACCGCCGGCCACCACCAGCACAGCGGCGGCCACCCCGGCTCCAAGCCTTCTCATCCGTCATGTCCTCACGTCGCGGAATTCGCCCTCCTTCAACGAGCCCGCGACGTATGCGGATATCCGCCGAACGGGTGTATTTCACGCAACACGCAAAAGGGCACCACCGCTCACGCCTGCAGCGAGGAGAGCCAGCGGTTTTTCGCTCATTTGGCGCCCTATTGCGGGATTACAGTGTGATCGGGCCAGGTCCCGGACGTGAGGAGGACTCCGATGGAAACAGCAGGTCTGTTGTCAATGGTGCGGCGGTCACTGACGGGCGCCGTGGTCGCGGTCGTGATGGCAGCCGGACTCGTCGCCACAGCGTCCACGGCCCAGGCAGCGACCGAGCTGCTGTCCTGCACGGGCAGCGGCGCCAACACGTACCAGCCGGGGGTCACCGCGCAACCCGGGGTCGTCGCCATCAACTCCAGCGCCGACTACGGTTCCTGCGTCTCCACCGGGTCCCCCACCATCACCTCCGGCGGGTACGCGATCGTGGCCAACGGCCTGGTGTCCTGCTTCGGCGGCGGTGTTTCCATCACCGTGACCATCACCTGGAACACCGGCGAGACCACCACCGTGGCCGCAGTCGGGCTCGTGGTGCTGCGTCCCGCGAACGAGGTCGTCGTGGTCTACCAGGGCACGGTGACCGCGGGCAGGTTCACCGGGGCCACCGTCGTGATGACCGCGGCGCTGCTCAACACCACACCGGCCCAGTGCTTCACCCCCGAAGGCGTCACCGGCACCAGCGGCCCCGCGAACATCACCATCACCCAGCTCGCCTGACCTGTCCGCGGACAGCGTTCCAGCACAAGCCGTTCAGCCGATTGAGAGCGGATGAGCGAATCGCAAAACTGGATTCGCTCATCACCATTTTCGGAGAACGGGAATCCTCATGCGTCTGCGTTCATCGATCGTCGCCGTGGTCGGCGGGCTGCTCGGCGCCGCAGGGCTGTTCCACGTACCCGCTTCGGCGTCCGCGGTGGACGTCAACTGCGCACTGGGCACCCAGGTCGGCACCTACTCCCCCGGCATGACGCTGCTGCCCAGGCACATCGACTTCACCGCCACCGGCACGCTGGGCGGCTGCGTGTCCCCCAGCCATCCCGAGATCACCGGAGCGACCTTCACCTCACTGGTCAGCGGCACGTTCAGCTGCCTGGCCGGCTCCACCACCCACACCTCGGCCTACCACTGGAACACCGGGCAGAGCAGCACCGTCCGAGGTGGCTTCGAGGTCAACCTCAAGCCCGGCGGCACCACGGTGCTCGTCCTGACCGGCACCGTGGTCGACGGACTGTTCGCAGGCGCGACCGTCGTCCAGACCAAGGTCCTGCCCGCCACCGACCTCACCGCCTGCCTCACCCCTGAGGGCTTGACCAGCGTCAGCGGCACGGTCACCTTCACCGCAGTCCTCTGAGCTGCCGAACGCCTGGTACCTCCTCTGCCACACGCATGGCCCGTACTCCGGCGAAGTGGCGCTCGCCGGAGCACGGGCCAGGTGGTGCAACGGATCACGCCCGGCGCATCACCGCGTGCAGAGCCCGTTGCAGACGTACAGCCAGAACGCGCAGCAGTCCGTGATGAATGCGCAGTTGTGCAGCTGGTACTCGCAGTGGTCACTACCGGGGCACTCGTCGTGGCACTGGTCCGAGCAGGAGCAGGTGACGTCCAGGTCGTCGTCCTCCTCCACCGGGGAGGAGACCGGGTCTTGCACGGGACCGAGCGTGATGAGCATGGCGTTCGCCTCGTCGCGGCCGAACTGCCGGATGGCCTTCTGCCGCAGTTCCCGCAGGGTTCGGTCGAACTTCGAGCCCGGTTCGGGAACGGAGGTGAAGGTGCACTCGTCGCGCACGATGGCCGTCGCCCGGTCCAGCACTGCGGTTCCGGCCGGGGTCAGTCCTGCGGCGTTCGCACGGTACTGGCTGAGGTGGTCCAGCCAGAGCTGCCGCTTCGTCTCGGGCGGGAGGTGCGGGTAGATCTGCCTGCGGTAGGTCATCGGGTAGGTGGAGAAGTCCGCGTACTGGCGCGGCAGCCGGTGCATGTTCGCCTCGACCCACGCCCGCGACTTGGACCGGCCGCTGCGGGCGAACGCGGGTACCTGCCCGGTGACGGCCAGGCCGGCCACCACGGCGGCACCGACGCCGAGTTGCAGGAACTGCTTGCGCCCCATCACGTCGCCGGCGCCTTCGGCCGGAGGTGCTGCGGAGACGCGGAGCTGTCCGAAGGCCCGGACCACCCGGACCGTCGAACGCAACCCCAGCCGTCGCACCAACGGCACGGCCATGGCCCGGCCCACCCATGCGCGGACCTCGTTCCCTTCGACCCGGAGGAGCGTCGGTGCCCACGGTGCCTCCGCACCCAGGGCCTGTTCCCGCCAGCGCAGAACGTCCGGGTTGCCCAGGGGGCGGACTTCGAGCTTTCCCTCGCAGGCCCGCTCGACCAACCGGGAGATCTGCCGGCACTGCCCGCAGGACCCGTCGAAGGCCAAGATCAAACGTGTTCGTGGTTCGTTCATCGTGCTAACCCCATCGTCGGCATGTCGCCTCGGCGCAGGGAACGTTCAGCGCCCCCTTTCACAGGCAGGGGTGGGCACAACCGCTGATTCCCCGGAGCAGCAACCGTTTGCCGGACTGACGTCGGTAGGTTGATGATCACCGCAACGGACCGACGTTCCACCGAGACCGGGTTCATGGTTACTTCGCCGATCTTGGTTTGTCCACGAACAGTCTTTGTTCACGACGCGGCGGCGTTCTTCACGTTCGACGACGGGATTTGAACAAGCCTCAGTTCAGCACGAACGTCCTGATGCTGCGGGCCGGCAACTGGGCGTTGAAAGTCCCGTTGGACACGGTGAAGTCGTTGTAGTGCGCGAGGGTCGCGGTCGCGCTCGTCAGCCAGGTCGAGACCGTCGCCGAACCGGTGTCGCGCAGGGTGAACACGTGGTCCACCGTTGACGTGTTCTTGTTGATGGCGACGATCACGATCCGTGTCCGGCTCTTGAACGCCGAGATGTAGACGTTCGACTGCGGGTTCGCGGTCGCGGTGATCCGGGAGTAGCCGGGGCGCACCCACTTCGAGAAGTGCGCCATGTTGGCGCCGCGCTTGCTGATCTGGCCGTCCTCGCGCATCGGGCCGTACGAGCGGCGGATGTACCACCACACATAGGTTTGGAAGCGGCCGTCCACCAGCGCGCGGTGGATGTTCTCCCCCACGTCGAGCGCCTGCGGCCACAGGTCGGCGGAGTCGGTGCTGTTCGGGTGGTAGACCTCGGTCATCCACAGCTCCTTGCCGCCGCCCTTCTGCTGGAACAGCGGGTAGGGGAGGTCCGCGGGGCGGGTGCCGTAGAGGTGCGCGCCGATGATGTCCACGTTCGCCAGCGCGGCGGGGTCGTTGAGGATGGGGTCGGTGAGGTTCTTGCGGTATTGGAACGACTCGGGGGCGATGACCCTGGCGTTGATCGAGCCCGCGTTCTCGCGGAGGAACCTGACGATCTCGGCAGGGGTCCACGCCGTCCATTCCTGGGCGTAGTCCGGTTCGTTCTGGACCGAGATGCCGTAGAGGTTCACCCCGTTGTTCGCCATGAATGCGACGAAGTCGTTCAGGTGCTGCGCATAGGCGCCGTAGGAGGAATACCGCAGACGTTTACCGCCGGAGAAGGTCTCGGTCATCGACGCAGGCGGGTTCCACGGCGACGCGATGACCTTGGCGCCGAGCTCGACCGCGCGCCGGGCCGTGGCGACCTCGCGGCTCCAGTTGGCGCGGTCCTCGTGGACGGGGATGCGCAGCACGGTGAACCCGAGCTGGCCCGCGCCGTTGCCGAACGCCGTCTCACGCTGGGCGGCAGTCAGATCACTGGTCCAGACGGTGTGGTTCATCCCGCCGAAGCCCAGGATCGTCTGCTGCACGTTCGACGGTTCGACGACCACCGAGGTGGCCGCCGCGGCCGGCGTCGCCCCCGCCGCCAGCACCGGCAGCGCGGCGCCCGCCACCAGCAGGGTCCGTCGCCGCACGGGCTGCGAACCCGCGGTGTCCGAGTGGTTTCGACGCTCTGCCATGACATCTCCAGGAAGTCGGCCTCAGGTGATTGGGAGCGCTCCCAGAATCAGTCCTAACAGTGGCGTAACACACAGTCAAGTCGAATGTCGTTCGATTGTGTCGAATTGCGGAGAAATTCAGCGCGGTGATTAGTCGATTTACGATTCGGCGATGGCCGAGTCCTGGCCGAGGTCGCGGGCGGCCGACACGACCGGTCCCGATCGTGCCGGCCGTGCGGAGGACCTAGGAGCAGCCGACCCGCGACGCCGCCATCACGACGTCGTCGAACCACAGCGTGTCGTCACCGCTGCCGTAGCTCTCCCAGCCGAGCCGCAGATCGGTCAGTGCGGGCTTCCACCCGCTGCGGCGCAACCACTGCGCGTCGACGTCCGGAGTGGACACACCGTCCACGCGCAGACCCGGCACCTCGGTGCCGTTGACCCAGGTCCGCAGTTCCGAGCCGGTGATCCCGAACTCCACGCAGGTCCACCGGTCCACCGCCAGCGGGGTGCTCTGGGCGACCCCGTTGGGGCTCTGCTCCGGCAACGTGGCGTCGTCGGACTCGCGGTTCCACTGCAGGGCGCGGTTCTGGCCGCCCATGCGCAGGTCCTTGCCGCCGTCGGCGGTGTCCTTCATCGCCGCGAACGTCACGTGCGCCTCCGGCAGCGCGGTGGTGTGCCGCACGTAGAACCGGGTGTACAGGCTGGATCCGGTCGTCTTCCTGGGCGTCGCGAGGAACACGTGGTTGCAGTAGCCGGCGCGGCCGTTGACCCGGATCGACTTGCTGCCGCTGCGCGCGGTCGAGCTGTCGACGGTCGCGGTGCCGGTTCCCTGGCAGTTCGGGAACGTCAGCGACCAGTCACCGGCCGGCGTCGTCCCCGTCTGGTTCTCGAAGCCGTCGCAGAACGCGCCGCTCGGGCAACCAGGGGGCGGTTCCTGCGAGGTGGTCGTCATTGTCGTGGTCGTAGTTGTCGTTGTCGTCGTCGGTGGGTTGGTGTCGTTGCACCGCACGCCGTTCAGGGTGAAGTCCACCGGTGTCTCGTTGACGCCCTGGAAGGTCCCCTGGAATCCGAACTGGACGGACGCCCCGGTCGCGATGCCGCGGTTGAACGCCTGGTTCCGCGCGGTCACGACCTTGCCGGACTGCGTGACGTCGGCGCTCCACCCGGAGGTGACGCGCTGGTCGCCGGCGAAGGTCCAGGTCAGCGTCCAACCGTCGATCGGGGCGCTGTTGTTGGTCACCTTGACCTGGGCGACGAAGCCGTTGCTCCACTGGTCGACCTGGTACCCGACCGCGCACGCCGGCGCGTCGACCGCCTGGACTGACACGGGGTTCGTGATGATCACGGCCGTCATGGCGGCTGCCACCGCCGCCGCCATGATCGCGAGACCGCTCTTTCTCCGGCGCATGTGCTGCTCTCCTGTCGTGGTCGACCGATGGCGGCGGTGAAGGCGTGCATCGCGGCAGCTCTCGCTGTTGGGTGCTGCTGGCGGAGAAAGCGAGCGCGGACACAGGGTTCGCCCTTCTTGAGCGATAAAGCAAGGCCCATCCGGGTTACCGGGACGCCGGAGTCGGCCGTATCGCCCTGCCGCACCGGCCAGTTGCCGCATCCCGTGCCCGCTGACTGGCCTTTCGCGCGTCCGGACGTCGTCCGGAAGATGTCCGGGACAGCGCGCGGACGACCGAGCCTCGACCGGTGCCGGTGCCGGGGGTGATTTTGGGTGGGCCGCCTCGAAGCGGCTCAGCTCGATCATCCGAAAGGTCAACCATGAGAATCGTGCATCGACAGTTCGCCGCGCTTCGCCGCCGCGCGGTCGCGCTGGTGGTTGTGGTCGCAGCCCTGGGACTCGTGTTCACCACGGGAACCGCATCCGCTGCCGCCGACCCCAACCCGCAAACCAGCGGATGCGCCGCGAGCATGTCCCGCCAGGTCTCTGCGGACATCTACGACGGCAGCCAGCGAGTGGCAACGGCGCACCTGCGGTACAGCAGGTCCTGCGGCAGCCAGTGGGTGAGCGTGTACTTCCTCCCCGGTTACTCGGCCGCACCGTCGGTGTGGCTGCAGAACCAGTCCGGCACCGACCTGTACACCGCCTACTCGGACAGCACGTCGGCCTACACCTACCAGCACTTCAACATGGCCAACCGGGTCGGCTGCGGTGGCACCCACCTGTACCGCAACGGCACGCACCTGGGGTGGACGTACCTGGGCTGCTTCTGATCGCCGAGGGTCGTGCCGGGAGCGGGCTTTCTCCGCTCCCGGCACGATCTCGAACGCAGGACAGCTGAATTCTCACTATTCCAGGCTGGCTCGACAACATCCGCAAGGCGCTGGTGTCCGAAGTAGTCAGGCTGTTCTCGCACACCCCCGTCAGCCATCCTGTCGTGGTGGGCTCGACATCTGCTCATCAGGCAGGCGACGAAGATTCGACCGGTGCGTACTGCCGCGACTTCGACGACGTGTTCAAACGAAGAGGAATCTCACTTCGAGAGGCCGCCCGCCTTTCCGGCTGGGGGAAATCGACGATCGACAGTGCCCGCAAGGGTCCGGGACTGCCGAACAAGGCCCTCGTGGGAGATGTGCTGCAAGCGCTGGGACTCGACGCTGACGAAGTGGGCTCGTGGCTCGCCCGCCACGATCGGCTCACCGCAGGACGAACCGCAGCACGAAGCGTTGACGTGGCAGCGGAACAGACGCCTCCCGCCACGCGTCGGCACGTCAACCGGCTCGCCGTTGCGGCAGTCGCGATCGGCCTCGCGGTCGGCTCTGGTTTCGCGCTGACGACAGCATTCGACTCGGACGGGTTCACCAAGGCAGTCGACGGGCGCGCGACCGACCCGCCACCCGGCAGCAAAGAAGTCTTGGTGCAGAACAAGGTCGCGATCGGCCCGACCACTCTCAGGGAAGATGACAGCCCATCCTACCTGTCGAGCCGAACCGTGTCGCGCTGCACCCAGAACGACTGCAAACTCGCCGGAACTGACGTCTACTCGGGCGCTCGGCTCACCGCGTACTGCAGAACCGACGGCGAGTGGCTGACGAATGCCGACATCAGCTCGGAGGGGATCAAGCAGAACCCGGGGTTGGTGGCTTCTCAGATCTGGTACGGCATCTACTGGGTCGACGGTCGGCGGGGTTTCATCTCCGAGGTGTACCTCGAGGAGGGCTACCGCGGAGGACTGGACCTGCCACCGTGCTAGGTGCAGCGACCTGTGGACCGCTCGGCCCTGGCGACCCTTGCCACTGCCGGCCGCAGTCACCACCGGCCTTCAGAACAGGCGCCCGTCCTGCTCCGGTGGAGGTTCTTCGAGGTCGAGCAGGTAGCGCTTGCGGCTCAGCCCGCCCGCGTAGCCGGTGAGGCTGCCGCGGGCGCCGACCACGCGGTGACAGGGCACGATGATGCTGATCGGGTTCCACCCGTTGGCGTTGCCCACCGCCTGAGCGGCGCCCGGATCGCCGAGCTCTGCGGCCAACTGGCCGTAGGTCCGGGTCTGGCCGTACGGGATCGACGTCAGCAGCGCCCACACGCTCCGTTCGAACGCCGAGCCCCGGGGCGCCAGTTCGAGGTCGAAGCTCCGCCGCTGCCCGGCGAAGTACTGGTCGAGCTGCCGGCGGGGCTCGTCGAACGCCGAGGGGTCGGCGTCGCCGAGGTCGCCGAGGCGCGGAGGTCGCAGGTGGCCGTCGAAGTAGAGGCCGATCAGGGCCGAGCCCTCGCCGACCAGGGTCAGCGGCCCGACCGGTGAGTCGACGACGGTGTGGTGAACGTGCACGGTGAATCTTGGCCTGGTGCACCATGTCCTGCCAAACACGCTGCTCGCCGGACTGCGCCTCCACGAACTCGTCAGGTCACTTCTTCGGCGGAATCAGTCCCGCGCGGAACATCGCGATCACGGCGACGACGACGACCACGACCATCGGCAGGTAACGCAGCCAGAACTGGCCGGTCGCCTCTTCCAGAAAAGAGCCCGCCACACCTGCCAGCGCCCCAGCCAGCAGCAAGCCGAGCACGGCGAACACGCGGTTCCGTCGACTGGACACCTTCATGTCGGGATGATCTCCATTCGTCATCGAGTCCGTTTGCTGATCAGGTTGTAGCGCCCCATCGGCGCGGGTGGCCTCACTCCGGTCGGGTTTCCAGTCTGGTCGTAGCCGAACCCGGTCGGCTGACCGTTCGCGTTGGAAACTGCGTCCAGCAGCGCCTTCTGACCGGTGCGGGTGCCGGCGATCGTCGGGCGGGTCCGTCCGCGCTCAGCGGCCGTTCTCCAGCACCGACTCGACCAGCTCCAGCACGTGGTCGACGTCGTCGGCGAGGTACATCAGGTCCACCAGCACGTGCCGGACCTCGGTCTCCGCCTCCACCCGCCTGATCAACGCGGCCACGTCGGCCACCGCGGTGGCGGAGCGGACCGACGGGTAGATCCGCAGGATCACGTCCAGCTCGGCCGGGTCGCGGCCCGCCTCGGCCGCCATGCCGCGGATCGCCGCCAGCGGGCGGTTCACCGCCGCCTCGACGTCGGTGGTGCGGGGAGGCACCAGCGCGGGCAGCCACCCGTCACCGCGCAGGGCCACCCGGCGCATCGAGGCGGGCGCGAACGCCGCCAGGTAGATCGGCGGGCGGCGCACCGGTTTCAGCGCGGCACGGGTCGCGGGCAGCGTCCAGTGCCTCCCCCGGTACTCGGCCGGGTCGGCGGTCCACAGCTGCTCCAGCACGTCGAGGGTCTCGTCGAGGCGGGTGCCGCGTTCGGACATCGGGACGTTCACCGCCTCGAACTCCTCCGGCGACCAGCCGATCCCCAGGCCGGGCACGAGCCGGCCGCCGCTGAGCACGTCGAGCGAGGTCAGCACGCGGCCGAGCAGCGCGGGCGGGTACCACGGGGCGTTGAGGACGTTGCTGCCGATGAGCACGCGTTCCGTGGCCGTGGCGGCAACGCTCAGCAGCACGAACGGGTCCAGGACGGCACGGAACTCGTCCGGGAAGCTCTCGGCCCCGTTGTGACCGGTCGTGGGGTTGACCGGCGACAGCAACCGGTCGATGACCCAGAGGCTGTCCGCTCCCAGCCCCTCGGCCGTGCGGGCGAACTCGGCCACCCGCGGCGCCTGCCAGGCCACCCCGCCCGCCTGCGGCAACGTGAAACCGATCTTCACAACGCCCCCGAGCTCGACAGCGACGCGGCCATCAGCGGTTCACCGAGTCGCGCACGTAGTCGCGCAGCGTGCGCGGGGCACGGCCGAGCAGCTTGGTCATGATCTCGACCTCGGCGGGGTCGGTCCCGATCGGCGCCGCGCTGAGCAGCTCGAAGCTGCGGATCCAGTCCACGAGCTTCTGGCCGGAGAGCCTGCGCTCGAACGCCTTGCGCCACTCGGGGTCGGCACCGGTGTAGACGACCTCGCGGCCGAGTGCCTCCGCCCAGATCCGCGCGCTCTGCTCGCCGTTCAGCGACTCCGGCCCCAGCAACTGGTAGGCGCCTGCCTCGAAACCGGGGTCGGTGAGCGCGTTCGTCATCACCTCGGCGGCGTCGCGCAGGTCGATCCGGTTGACCCCGCCGGGGTGCAGCGGCGTCGGGAACACGCCCGCCTCGATGTCCGCGCGGAAGACCTCGTCGTTCTGGTCGAAGTTGGTGAGGCTGAACATGGCGGGCTGGGTGTCGGTGCTCGCCAGGAACGCCGCGAGCGCCAGCTTCGGCCCGTAGGCCGGGATGGCACGGCTCGCCGCCGCACGCGCCTCGTCGTCCTCGACGTGGAAGCCGCCGAACGCCAGGCGGGCACCCGCGCGCTGGGCCTCCTCACCGAAGATCGTGGCGATCTCGACCTCGTTGGTCTCGTGCGGCGACACGTAGAACGCCGAGTCGACGCCCTTCAGCGCCGCCGCGACGGACTCCCGGTCGGCCAGGTCGCCCTGCACGACCTCCACGGTGCCGGGCAGGTTCGCCCGTTCCTTGTTGCGCACCAACGCACGCACGTCCACGTTGCGGCGCACGGCCTCTTCCAGGACGAGGCCGCCCACGGTGCCGGTCGCTCCGATGATCAAGGTCTTCGCCATGACACACTCCGTTGATTGAAAGTCAGTGACTTGTAATCAATGAATACCGTCTCACTGACTTCGAGTCAACGAGCTGTTAGCGTGGAGCCCATGACCCGCGCCGCCTCCGCCGCCGCCACCAGGGAGAAGGTCCTGGCCGCCGCACGTGAGCTGTTCATGACCTCGGGCTACGACGACGTCAAGGCCGCCGACATCGCACGGGCGGCCGGCGTCGCGCACGGGTTGGTGTTCCACCACTTCGGCAGCAAGCAGGGCCTCTACGGCGAGGTGCTGTGCGCCATCGGGGCCGAGGTGCTCAACCTGCACGTCAGCGACCCGGCCGTGCCGCTGGGCAGGCGGATCCGCCAGTCCCACAAGGCGCACCTGACATACCTGGCCGCCCACCGCGACCTGGCGCTGAACCTCTTGCTGCAGCCGTGGGGCGTCGAGGAGTCGTTCGACCGCGTGCGCGACGACGGCAACCGGAAGCTGTGCGAGAACCTGGGACTGGACTTCGCACGACCGGCGGTCAGGGCCGTGATGCGGATGTACACGACGGCGGCCGACCAGCTTGCACGCGACCACCTGCTGAGCGAGCACGCGTTCGACGTCGACCAGGTCACGGAGATGCTCATGACCGTGCTCGCGGGCGCGCTGCGGGCGGCGCGGATCGCCGACCCGTCGCTGGAGGTCGAGAAGGCGCTGGAGGAACTGGCGCAGCCCTAGCCCGACCGCCGCGGGCAGTGGCCCAGCACAGCTCGACCGGTAGTGGACCTGCCGCCCCGCACGACCTCACCCGAGGCTGGAACGCACTTCCACGACCCGGTGAGGACGAGCGATGAGCGATGACGAACGGCCGGCGCACGACGAGGACAGGACCGTCAGCCGCCGCCGGTTCCTGTACCTGACGGGTGCGGGCGGTCTGGTGCTGGCGGTCGCGAGGGCCGGCAGAACAGGACCCGGCGAGACGACGGCGGACGTCGCACTCACCGCCACCGCCACCCGCACGCTGCACCTGAGGCGCCGCGAGGACGCCCTCAACCTCAGGATCGACCTGTTCAACGCCGACCTGGCGGCGAACGGGACGGAGCTGCGCAAGGTCGCCGCGGGCAGTGCGTTCATGGTGGTGCACTTCCCGCCGCAGGCCGTGCTGGAGAAGCAGCTCGCCGCTCCGCTGACCAGTGGTGACCTGCCGCTCGCCACGAGGGTCGCCGGACCGAGCCGGCTGGCCTTCGACATCACCTCCGCCCTGCCGATGGCCACGACGGTGGACGCCCTGCTGGCGTGGGCCGCGTTCACGCCGCGGCTGACCGCGACCGCCACCGCCACGCAGACCGCGTCCGCGCTCGTGGCGCCGATCGACACCGAGACGGCGCTGGAGCTGCCGTGGCGGGTGCTGCTGTCCCCCGACGAGAACCAGGGGTGGCGGCACTCCGCGGGACCGGTGACGCGCAACGGGTGGACCGAGCTGTGGCACACCCGGCTCGCGGCCAAGACCGGTCAGGAGAACGCCGAGGCCCGTGCGCTGCGGGCGATCTGGCTCGCGGACCCGCAGATGGCGTCGTGGGTGCGCACTCCGTCGTCAGTGCCCGAAGCCGACGACGTCCTGCACGTGCTCGGGCCGAGGCAGCGGTTCGCGCTCGTCCGCCTGAGCGCCGATCCGACGCTGCGCACCGGGCTCGACCCGTCCCTGCCCAAACCCGTCGAGGCCACCGGGGTCGCGTTGAGCAGCCTCGGCGCGACCTTCGAAGCCGAGGGGACCTGGAGCTACCCGTCCACGAGCTCGTTGCAGCTCAAGGGATGGCAGCACAGGGCCAGTCTCGGGCGCGACCACCTGGTGCGCACCGAGAACGCGGGATTCCTGTTCCCGTACGGACATCGCGCCTCGCTGGTCGACGTCGCGGAACGCCGGTTCGGGCGCAGGCCCAACCCCGACGGCACGCCCGGACCGTGGTACGCCTACCTGCACCGGACCCAGCACATCGTCGTGCAGCAGACGAGACGCACCTACTGGGCCGACACCACGCTCGCACGGCGCGGGCGCGAGGTGCCGTTCGCCGCGATCGAGGTCCTCACGCGCATCACCCCGCCGCTGGCCACACCGCAGGACTTCGCCGGCGGTCGGATCGCCGCCTCGTTCATCCCGAAGGCCGCGTCGGCACCGACGGCGCCGCTCCCCTTCCACCTGCGCGGCGTCGACCACGACGGGCAGGTGGTCGACTTCACCGTTCCGGTGGTGTTCGTGCCGGACTCCACGACCACTTCGCAGAACGCGGACGACCTGCTCGACGCGATCCACACCGCCTACAACACCCGCACCACCACCGAGGTCCTCGCCCTGCGGACCGCGGAGACGGGCGGGCACAAGGTCGCGCTGGCGCACCGCGGCACCTACCCGGCCGGCAGCACCGCGAGCAACGTGGACCGGATCGTGTTCGGCTCCGCGAAGACGACCGGCCAGGTTCCGTTCCACCCCGTGCTGGAACGGGCCGTGGTGCGGTTGCCGGAGGTCGCCGCGCTGACCGGCGGGGCGGTGGGGGCGACACCGTTCGAGTACGCCGAGGCCTACCTCGTCAACGGGATCGACCACTCCACGAACAACCCCGGCGGGGTCTACCTCGCGCTGCACCCGGCAGCGCCGCAGACACCGCTCGCGTTCTCGGCCGCCGCCACCGGTGGCATGGCGACGCCGAGCGGTGACATCAAAGCCATGTCCGCCAAGAACGGTCCGGTCACCGTCGTGCCGGTCGACGCGGCCAAGGAGGTGTACGACCCGGCGAAGATGTTCGGTGACGTCACCAAGGCCAAGGTGCTCGGCGGCGTTCCCGTCAAGGACCTGCTGCCCGCGCTCACCTCACCGCCGGCGTCCATTCCGGACAACGCCCCCAGGATGAGCCACCGGCTGCGCGACGACATCGGCGCCCACGAGTGGACCATGCTCTGGACGCCGAAGATCGAGGCGGGGCCCAAGGCGCTGCCGGTGTTCGAGCCGCTGGGGACGACCGACCCGCTCACCGTCCTCGCCGTCTACACGCACCCGGTCGACGCGAGCGTCGAGTCCGGCTACCGCGTCAACGCCGAGCTGCGCGACTTCGCCCTGCACCTGTTCGGCACCACCGGGCCGCGGCGGATCATCTCGCTGGAGTTCGACTTCCTGCGGTACTCCTCTGGCAGCGGCAGCAAGACGGCCGTGGACTGCGGGCTGCGCGAGGTCAGCTTCCACAACGCCTTCAAGTACGTCGAGGAACTGGCCGAGCTGTGCTCGTTCCTGGGCAGCAAGCTGGAGATCACCGCGGGCACCGGTGGCGTCGAGGCGGGGCTGCGGTTCGCGGTGCCGACGATCCCGCTGGGAGTGCTGCAGATCAGCGAGCTGACGGTGCACGCCGCCGTGGCCATCCCGTTCGACGGCAGCGCGGTGCGGGTGAACTTCGACCTGAACACCCGCGAACGGCCGTTCTCGTTGCGCATCTTCGGGTTCACCGGCGGCGGCTACGCCGGGGTGGCGCTCGGGGCCGACGGCCTGGAACGGCTGGAGGTCGGCTTCGTCTTCGGCGCGGCGCTGGCGCTCGACCTGGGCGTCGCCAGCGGCGGCATCGAGGCCCTCGGCGGCATCTCGTACCTGCTGGAGAAGGTCGAGGTCGTCGAGAACGGCACCGAGGTCATCCGCCAGCAGGCCGGTCTCGCTGCCTACCTGCGGATGCGCGGCAGCCTGCGGTTCCTCGGCCTGGTGTCCGTGTCGGTCGAGTTCTACCTCGGCCTCACCTACCAGGAGAAGGCCGACGGCAGCTCGGTGCTCGTCGGCGAGGCCAGCATCACCGTGTCCATCGAGCTGTGGCTGTTCAGCGAGACGTTCACCGTCCGCACCCGCCGCGAGTTCGCCAAGACGCCCGCACCGTCGGCCCGGCGCGCGGCCCTCGCCGCCGCACCCGAGCTGCCGGCCCACCCGTTCGGCGCCGCCTTCACCCAGCAGGACTGGGCCGGGTACTGCGCCGCGTTCGCCCCCGTCGGAGCCTGATCATGAGCAAGCAGACCATCACCTGGACCGTCCTGCCGGGCGGGGTCACCACCGGCCTGGACCTCGTCCGGTTCTCCGTGCACGTCGCGCCGCGGCTGCTGCCCACGGCCGGCTCCGCGCAGCTGAGCGCCTTCCCCGACTGGACCGACTGGCCCGCCAGGGTGGCCGCGGCGGCGTTCCAGCTGGAGTTCCCCGGTGTCCTCGACCAGAGCGGCAGACCCGTGCGCGCCACGGCCAGACGCGTGTCCACACCGGTGAGCCGGCACTGGACCGCGTTGTTCACGCCCACCTCGCACGTCCAAGGGCACGCGCTGACCCGGTTCGCCCGCCGGCGCATCCGCTCCTACCCCACCCAGCACGTGCGCGACTTCGTGCACCAGCGCTACGGGCGGTTCGGCGCGCGGTTCCCCGAGGAGTTCCCGACGCTCGACGAACTCACCGCGAGCGACGCGTTCGGTGCCGTCGGGTTCGAGTTCGACGGCGACCACTCCGGACCCGGCCTGGACCGCAAGCAACGGCTGCGCGACCGGCTGGAGGCCCTGTTCAGCCTCGACCCGCAGGACCCCGCGCGGTGGGCGGTGCCGTTCCGGCCGGGCGACGCCTCGACCGCCGACGGTGTCGCGCTGACGTTCCTGCAGGCCGAGCGGTTCCACCGCAGGCGCGCGCCGGTGACCGGCGACCTGCCGCCGCTGGCCGCGCCGAAGCTGGACTTCCACCAGGCCGTCGCGATGACCCGCGAGCACCACCACCTCCAGCGGCTGCTGGGACTGGTCCTCGACTTCGAGTCGGCCGATCCGGCCGTGCTGAACCTGGTGCGCGGCAACGAGCGGGTCACCGGTGTCCGGGTGGTCACCGACCTGAAACCGTTGCTGGGCAGCGAGTCCGAGGTGCACGTGCGGCCGCTGATGCGCTGCCGGATCGGCAAGGGCGCGCGGCACGTGTTCGCCGCGAGCCCGCTCGACACCGACAGCGACCTGCGCGACGGGCTGCTGCGGGTCGGCGAGACCGACCGGTTCGCCGTGGTGCAGGTCGATCCCGACGCCGCGGCGCTGGCCGTGCGGCAGTTCGCCGACACGGTCACCCGGCTGCGGGTCGAGCGCGGCGGGCAGGTGGTCAAGCGCAGTGCGACCACACCGGACGAGCACGCGCTGCCGGCGTTGCGCACGGCCGGCTTCTCGGTGGGCCGGCTGTCGCGGGCGGTCCGGCTGGCGCAGAAGGTCGAACGCGGCCGGCAGGTCAACGACGCGGCGTTCACCTCCGGCGGTGACAAGATCACCGACGACGTCGAGCTCACCGCCGACGACGTCGTGCGCGGCTACCGGTGGGACGTGCGCGACGAGACCGCCGGCCAGTGGTTCTCCCTGATGTGGCGCGACGGCGCGTACGTGTTCGTGCGCAGCGGTGACGAGAACGTGAAGGTGCTGGAGGAGACGGCCGCGCAGACCGCGCCCACGACCTCCGGTGCCGGCGGCGACGAGGACCTGTACCTGCAGGAGTCGCTGGTGCACTGGGCGGGCTGGAGCCTCGCCGTCGGCCGGCCCGGCAAATCGCTGGCCGGCGACAACGGGCTCGCCGACGGCAGCGGCTCAGCCGACCCGGACTTCCCGTTCCGCACCACGTTCGGTGCCCGTGCGCTGCCGCGGCTGCGGTTCGGGCGCCGCTACCGGCTGCGGGCGCGGGCGGTGGACATCGCCGGCAACTCGCTGACCACCGAGCAGGCCGACGCGCTCACCGACTCGGCGCTGAGCACCGCGGCGGAGACGTTCCGCCGGTTCGAACCGGTCTCCGCTCCCGAGGTGCTGCTGCGGTCGGTGCCGGGTGCGGCCGAGTCGCTGGAGGTGATGGTGCTGCGCGGCAACACCGGCAGCGACACGAACGTCGGCACCGCCGACCGGCACGTGCTGCCGCCGCGCACCACCGTCCAGGTCGCCGAGCAGCACGGCATGCTCGACCGGACCACCACCGGCCGGCCGGTGGACGCCGTCGCCTACGCCGACCTGGCCGCACGGGACGCCGCCGTGCTGGAGCAGCACTCCTCGGCGCGCACCCTGCCGGCACCCGCTGACCGGCACTGGTACTACGACACCGACCAGCTGCCCGTTCCCCACCTTCCGGAACCGCTGGCGCGGCGCATCCTCGTGCGCGGACTGCCCGGCGCCACCACGTCCACGACGATCACCGCGGCCGACCCGGCGACGTGGCCGAACGCCAAGGGTTTCCGCATCCGCCTCCAGCAGGGCACGGCGGGCTGGTCGTGGAACGGGACCGACCGCGTGCTGACCGTGCGGCTCATGCCGGGCGACAGCTACCGGCTCCAGCTCTCCGCCCAGTTCGACGCTGCCGACCTGGACCTGATGGCGCTGTGGCCGCTGGTCGAGCAGGGCGCTGCCGAGTGGAACGCCGCCCATCCCGGCAACCAGGTCAGCGTGACCGCGCTGCGGCAGTCGGTCGTCGGCGGACGGCACTGGATGTTCACCCCGGCCAGGACGCTGACGCTGACGCACGCCGTGCGCACCCCACTCGCCGTGCCGGGCATCGGCTCCGTCACCGCCCGGCGGCCGGTCGAGGGGCAGGCCGGCTCGACGCACGTGGTGCTCGGCCCGTCCGTGCAGGTCAGCCGCAAGAGCACCAGCAGCGTGGAGTTCGCCGGAAGCTGGCGGATGCCGGTGGACGACGGCGTCACGGAACCGGTGCTCGACCGCGCGTTCCGGGCCGCGCCGATCACCGTGCCGGTCAGCCAGGTGCACGGGCCGGCGCCGGTGACGGAGACCCTGGAGTTCCAGGCACGGCACGAGTTCGGCGACACCAAGCACCGGCGCGTGCGGTACGAGGCGCGGGCGGTGACCTGCTTCAGCGAGTTCTTCCGCGAACGCAGGGAGGTCGCCTTCAGCGGCACGCAGCACACCCTCGGCGTGCCGATCGACCCCGCCCACCTGGTCGTGGCCGACAGGGACACGCACCGGCAGTACCGGCAGGCCCCGCCGGGGAGCAGCCCGGAGCACGCGTCCGGCGACTACGTGGTCACCGACGCGGCCACCGGCACGTTCCGGCGCACCAACGGCGGCAGCCTCACCACGGGCCGCACGCTGGAGGTGTCGTTCGTCCGCCCGGACACGCGCAGCGCGCCTGCGGTGCTGGAGCAGAACATCCCCAGCACCGCCCGTCCGGCCGCGCCCAGGATCCGCCAGGTCCTGCCGGTCTTCCGCTGGGAGAACCCGGCGCCGGGCCAGAGCGTGCGGCGCGGCGGCGGGCTGCGGGTGTACCTGGAGCGGCCGTGGTTCTCCAGCGGTGACGGGGAGAAGCTCGCCGTGCTCATGTGGCCGGACACGGTCAACGACGCACCGGAGCACCTGCGCAACGTCGTCACGGCCTGGGGCGCCGACGCGGCGATGCACTCGACCGTGATGCCCGACGACGTGACCGCGAGCTCGTTCCCGCAGGCCGCGATCTACGGCACGGGCATGGCGGTGCCGGAGTTCCCGGACACCCAACTGAAGTTCGCCGCGTACGACGTGGCCTACGACTCGGCGCGCGGGCTGTGGTTCTGCGACATCCGCATCACTCGCACCGGTGACGACCCGCTGAAGAGCTACTTCCCGTTCGTGCGCCTGGCGTTGGCCCGCTACCAGCCCAGCTCGATCCCCGGCCACCACCTGTCCGCGGTGGCGACCGCGGACTTCACCCAGCTCGCACCGGACCGGGCGGTCGTGGTCACCGGCAGCGGCTCCACCCGGACCGTGCAGGTGACCGGCCCCGGTCCCTCGCTCACCCACTCGGGCCGTCCCAACGAGGTCAGGGTGACCGTGGAGCGGCAGCTCGACGGCGTGACCGACCCGGTGCTGCGCTGGCAGCCCGCCGGCGGCGGCTTCGCCACCACGATCTCCACCCCGGTCAACGACAGCGGCGTCCACACCTGGACCGGCACGGTCACGCTGCCCACCGGGGCCGGGGCGCTGCGGCTGGCCGTCGAGGAGTTCGAGGTCCACCGCGACGGCAACGGCGGCACCGCCGCCACCCGCCTGGTCCACACCGACACCGTCGCACTGTCCTGAAAGGAGTGTGCCGTGCCACTGGGCATGACGGAGATCCTGCTCGTGCTGCTCGTCGTGGTGCTGCTGTTCGGCGCGAGCCGACTGCCGAAGCTGGCCAGGTCCATCTCGGACGCCCGCAGGGAGCTGCGCCGCGGCGGCGATGACGACAGCAAGTCCTGACACGGCACGGCGCCGTCCCCCTCCGCAGAGGGGAACGGCGCCGTGCCTGCTCGTCTCAGGCGCTGCCACCGCCCTCGCCGCCACCGCCCTCGCGCTCGGCGTCCTGCTGCGCCACCGGGTCGGCACCGGTCACCGCTGCCGCCGGTCCCGCGGTGACCGCGAATGCCGCGGCCAAGGCCAGTGCGGCCGCCAGAACTGCTTTGCGGACGTTCATGAGAACCCCTCCCCTTCGTTCTTCCTGCGTTCGCCGCGCGGACTGCGCGGGAGTCGTCGAGCGGCCCGCACTACAGGCCGCACGCCCGGTCGGTGACGGCGTGGTCGGCGCGCAGCACGGTGGTGAGCGCGTCCAGTGCCGTGCGCAGCGCCCGGTCGGACAGGTGCCCGTGCCCGAACACCAGTGCGTTGCCCGCCGGGCGGCCGGGCAGGTGGTAGGCCGCCAGCACCGGCACCACCACGCCGCGCAGGCGCAGCTCGGCC
Organism: Lentzea sp. NPDC042327; assembly: GCF_040647275.1. Lineage (NCBI taxonomy): Bacteria > Bacillati > Actinomycetota > Actinomycetes > Pseudonocardiales > Pseudonocardiaceae > Lentzea > Lentzea sp. NPDC042327. The sequence continues at coordinate 279,701 of NZ_JBEZBX010000007.1, read as the reverse complement.
TGCACCTGCGCGGCGCGGACGTGGTCGGGCAGGTGCACCACGACCACGCCCGGCACACCCGGTGCCGCGAGCCGCAGGGGCGCGAGAGCCGCGCGCACCAGGACGTCCTTGCGGGCGAACGACCGCTCCAGCCGCCGCAGCCTGCGCGTCACGTGCCCCTCGGCCAGCAGGTGCGCCATGGCGGACTGCGCCACGGCGGAGGGCTGGTCGTGGCCGCGGCGCACGCTGCGCGTCACCTCGTCGGCGCGGCTGCGGTGCACCAGCACGTAACCGACGTGCAGCGACGGGTCGAAGACCGTGCGGAAGTCGCCCACCACCACGACCCGCGGGCCGGCCAGGTGCAGCAGCCTCGGCAGCGGTGCCGCGGACGGCGCGATGTGGTCCACCGCCACCGCCACCACGTACCCGTCCTCGCGCCGGGCCCAGTCGGCCAGCTGGCCGCGGCGCAACGCGGGCAGCACCGCGCCCGCGGGCACCTGCCCGTCAGGTGAGACCACGACGGCCGTGCAGGACGGCGGCACCACACCGGTCCACTGGCCGTCCCGGTCCGCGGGCAGCGCCACGGCCGTGGCCCCCGCGTACTCGACCGCCTGCCCCAGCGCGGGCGGTGCCGGGTCCTGCACCGCGACGCGTCCGCGACCGGCCAAGGCGGCCAGCACGTGCTGCACGCCCTGCGGCACACCGGTGGTGATCAGCACCTCGTGGTCGTCCGCCACCAGGCCGCGCGTGCGGCGCAGGTGCTCGACCACCGCCTGGCGCAGCTCCGGCAGCCCACCGGCGGGCAGGTCGCACGTCAGCGGCGGCTGGAAGCTCGCGTGCCGCCACGCCGCACGCCACGCGGCCAGCGGGAAGTCGTCGCGGGTGGCCTGACCCGGCGTGCAGTCGACCAGCTCGGCACCGGCCTTCGGCGCGGGCAGCGTGCGCACGGCGGCCGTGCGGCCCGCGACGTAGGTGCCCGAACCGCGGCGGCTCTCCAGGTAGCCGCGCGAGTAGAGGATCTCGTAGGCCGCCAGCGCCACGCCGCGCGAGACGTCCAGCCGCTCGGAGAGCGTCCGGGTGGACGGCAGCCGGTGGCCGCTGGCCAGCTGACCCCGGTCGACCGCCGCGGCGAGCTGGTCGGCCAGCTGTTCCTGCAACGGCCTGCCGGTACCGCGGTCCAGCCCGATCGGGACCGTCAGGCTCTCCTGGTCGCGCATCGTTCCCCCTGTCCTGCGAACGCCTCCCCGGCCGCGTCCAGACCGACCCGCGTCGCCTCGACGATCCGCTCGAAGGGCACCCCGGCCCTGCGGAAGGTCAGCTCCAGGTGGTCCGGCGTGCCGCCGCCGAAGAGGCCGAAATAGGTGTCGTCGCCCGGTATCGCCAGGCAGCAGACGAATGCCGTGGTTCCCCTACCAGCGGCCACCACGGAGCACATCGCCGCGGCGACCTCCTCCGCGGCCGCGCCGGGCAGGTAGCACTCCACCAGGAACAGCTGACCCGCCGGCTCCGTCGTCATGCGGTCAAGCCTGCGGCGGGGACACCCTCGCGGGAATCGGGGAACGACCCCACAGTCAGTCCCGCGGCTCCCGCAGGAACCCCAACCGGCTCAGCTCGCGCCGGGTGCGCACACCGGTCTTGCGGTAGATCCGGCTCAGGTGCGCCTCGACGGTCTTGGTCGTCACGTACGCCGCCGCGGCCGCCTCGCGGTTGCTCAGCCCGCCGGCCACGAGCCGGGCGATGTGCAGCTCGGTCGCGGTCAGGCCGTGCTCGTCGTCGCGGCGCAACCCCAGGCGGCTCAGCTCCGTGTCGGCCTCGGCCGCCCACCGGCGTGCGCCCAGCCGTTCGAACTCGTGCCTGGCGGCCAGCAGCAGCTCCCGCGCCAGGAGCTTCTCCTTGCGGCGCCTCATGATCCGGCCGCGCACGAGGTCGGCGCGGGCGCGTTCGAAGGGCATCGGCAGCTCCGGCGCTGCCTCCGCCGCCTCCTGCGCGCCCGCGAGGTCCCCGCGCGCCATCCGCACCAGGGCGGCGGACCGGGCGGCCACCGCGGTGACCCACGGGCGGGGCGCGCGGTCGCGGCGCAGCTCCAGGTCCGCGAGCAGCGCCTCGGCCTCCGCGACCAGCCCCAGCTCCGCGCTCACCTCCACCAGGTCGCCGTACAGGGAGCTGAGCGGGAAGTCGCCCAGCCCGACCGCCGAGCACAGCTCCAGCGCGGCGAGCAGGTGCTCCCTGGCCGCCGCCGGTTCGTGCCGGGACAGCTCGGTGAAGCCCAGCACGGCCCGCAGGTGCACGGTGACCCACGAGTCGTCGAGGTCGGTGGCGATGCGCAGCCCCTCCGTCGCCGCCTCCCAGGCCTCGTCGTGGTCGCCGCGGTGGGCGTCGACGAGGGCGCGGGTGTAGAGGGCGTAGGCGACCCACGGTCGTTGCCCGGTCTGCTCGGCGGCGTCGACGGCTTCCGCTGCCTCCGCGGCGGCCAGTGACCAGTCACCCAGCCAGACGTCCAGCTCGGCCAGGTGCACCAGCTCGTGCACGGCGATCGCCTCGTCGCCCCGGTCCAGCGAGGCGCGGCGCGACAAGGCGAACTCCTGCCGCCCGCGCACCGGGTCGGTGTACTTGGCGACCACGCGCAGCAGGCTGCGGGCCGCCCTGGCGTCCCGGTTCTGGGCCGTCGGCGAGACCAGCTCCGCTGCCCGCCGCAGGTAGTCGTGGTGCAGGCCCAGTCCGGCGAGCAGCTTGTAGTAGGCGCTGCTGACGAGGATGCACGCCACCAGGTCGTCGGGCGCCTCCTCCTCGTGGCCGGTGATCTCGTCGAGCGCCTGGTGGGTGTTGCGGTAGCGCTCGGCGGTGTCGTTCTGGCAGAACAACGACCGGCGCAGGTACGTCGTCGCGCGCAGCACCGGGTTGTCCCCCGCGCAGGCCAGCGCCTCGTCGCTGAGCGCGGTCGCCTCCACCGGGCCGCCGCCGAAGAACACCGCGACCGCGAGCTCCAGCAACGCCACCGCGCGGTGCGGGCCGGCGGGCAGATCGGCCACGGCGGCCTCGAACAGCTCGCGGGCCCGTTGCGCGTCCCCGGCGGAGAACAGGCACTGCGCGGCGGCGACCCGCAGCCCGGCCCTGCGTTCCGGTTCGGTGACGTGACCGGCCGCCAGCTCCCACAGCCGGGCCGCGTTCTCGAGCGCACCGCGCTGCTGGGCCAGGTGCGCGGCCTCGCCCAGGGCGTCGGCCACCTCGGGAGCGGGGCCGCTCGCCCCGAACGCCAGGTGCAGGGCGCGGGTCTCCGGGTCGTCCAGCACCTCCGCGAGCCGCCGGTGCACCCGGCGGCGGCGCCCGTTCGGCGCGGCCGAGTAGACGGCGGACCGCAGCAGCGGGTGCGTGAACCGGACGGCGCCCGCCAGCACCTCCACCACACCGTGGTCCTCCGCGTCGGCCAGCGCCTCGTCCGCCGACTCGGCGTCGCCCATGGCGCGGGCGACCAGGTCGACGGTGGGCTGCGCCAGCGCCGAGGCGTAGAGCAGGGCCTCCCTGCTGTGGGCGGGCAGCGCGACCATCCGGTCGGTGAGCAGCTCACCCAACGCGCGCGGGGTCGGCAGCGGAAGTCCTGGCGCACCACCGTCGTCCAGCACACCGGCGAGCTCCAGCGCGTAGAACGGGTTGCCGCCGCTGGCCCGCTGGAGGCGGACGAGCGTGGGCCGGGGCAGCGGCGCACCGACCGCACCGCGCACCAACCGGTGCAGCGCGCCGATGCTCAACCCGCTCAGCCGCAGGTGCACCAGGTGGTCCTGCCCGGCCAGCCCGAGCGGCGCGGCACCGCCGTCCCCGTCGCGCACGGACACCACGACCGCCACGCGTTCCCCGGCCAACCGGCGCACCACGTACGCGAGCACCCGGCCGCTGGACTCGTCCAGCCACTGCACGTCGTCCACGGCCAGCACGAGCGGTGCGGTGGCGGCCAGCGAGCGGACGACGTTGAGCGCGGCCAGGCACACCGCACGCTGGTCACCCGCGCCCTCGCCGGCCTGGCGGCGCAGCAGCGCCACCTCCAGCGCGGTGCGCTGTGGTTGCGGCAGAAGCGTGAAAGCGCTGTCCGGCAAGCGGTCGAACAGGTCGACCAGACCGCCGAACGCCAGCTGGGCCTCCGACTCGACCGGACGGCACGACAGGACCGTGCAGCCGCGCTCCGCCGCGTCGGCCAGCACCCGCTCCCACAGCGCGCTCTTGCCGATCCCCGCCTCGCCGGACAGCAGCAACCGCGCGGTGCGCTCCTGCGCCCGTGCGAGGACCTCCGCCGCCGCAGCGAGTTCGCGCTCCCGTCCCACCAGCTGCGAACCGGCCACGCTCCCCCTTCCGCCCGCCACAACGGTAATGGCGCCGGTGATCTCCCGCGCGGATTTTTCGGCGACCTCCCGCAGTGGTCCACCCCTTCCGCGGGGGCAGTGGGCCTGTCCGGTCCGGCGTCGCGCGGCGATCGTTGTGCTTCCAAGCCTTTTTCGACACCCGAGGAGTGGTGAGCGATGTCTGCAGCGAAGGCGCGTGCCCGGTGGGTGACCGCACTGGTCGTGCTCACCGCGAGCGGCCTGGTCACCGGCGCCCCGCCGGGAGCGCACGCCGCGCGAGGATCCGAGGCCTGCGCGCTGAGACCGAACCCGCACGTCTCCGACCGGCACCAGTGGCGCAGCTGCGTCTCCGTCTCGGCCGGGCTCGCCGCCCTGCCCGCCGTGGGCGAGTCCGCGGTGCTGACCGTGGAGGTCGCCGCCCAGTTCGCCCGCCCCGACGTGCGCGTCGAGGTGGACCTGCCGGCGGGCCTTGAATGGGAACAGGTGCCCGCGGGCCTCGGCAGCCGCCAGGTCACCCCGGCCACGCCCGCCGACCGCGGTGGGGTGCGTCGCGCCGAGGGCGGCACGGCACTGGCCGCGGGCGGCACCCAGCGGTTCACCGGCCGGGTCAGGGCCACCGCGGCCGGTCCCGCCGACATCGCGGTGCGCGCGGTGTCCGCCGGTGACGAGCACTCCCCGATCCCCGCCGACCACGTGTACCTCACCGTCGCCGACCGCGGCGGCAAGTCCTCCCCCGGCATGGCGGGCTCCGCGCACACCACCACCGCACCGGCCGTGGTCACCGCCGGTCGCGTCGCCCCGCAGCTGACCCACCGCCCCGCCGCCACCACCCCCGCCAGGCCCACCGCTCAGGTCGAGGGGACCACCGCGCTGGCCGGAACGGCCTGCGTCACCGGCGGCTGGGCCTACACCGACAACCTCGCCGTCGTCCGCAGCTCCCCCAACTACGGGGTGCAGGTGTGGGACCGCGACGTCAACGACGCCCACGACCTGCTCGGCGTGGTCGCCACCGACGGCGCGGGCAACTACTCCGTCTGCTTCGACAACACCGACACCGACGGCGGTGTCGCCAACGGCGGCCAGGACATCTACGTCCGGTTCGTCGCCGAGAACAACATGTGGCGGGTGCAGGAGACCGGCACCGGCACCGTCTACTCCTACGACAGCCCGGTCGCGGCCAACCTCGCCACGGGCACCACGCACAACTTCGGCCAGCTCCAGCCCGGTGACCCGCTGCACCAGCGCGGTGTGCAGGCCTACGACGCCATCAACGACTTCTGGAACTGGAAGCCGGGCGCCTGCTGGGACGCCAACGACGCCGGCGGCGCGACCTGCCCGCGGGTGGTCGTGAACTGGCGCTGGGACTCGGTCACCGGCACCTACTACGACCCGCCCACCCGGCAGATCCACCTGATGGCCAACGACCCGAACTCCCGCGACGTCACCGTGCACGAGGCCACGCACTCGGTGATGGACGACGTCTACGAGTTCAGCCCGGTGCCCGGCGCCGGTGGCCCGCACGGCGTCCACACCCACGGCACCGCGGGCCTGGCCTGGGTCGAGGGCTTCGCCGAGTGGACCCCCGTGCAGGTCTACAACGACCCGGTATGGAACTGGGCGGACGGCAACTGGATCGACCTGGAGAGCGCCACCTGGGGCTCGACCTGGAACCCGTGGTGGGGCAGCTTCCCGTGGGAGAACGGCGACACCGTGGAGGGCCGCGTCGCCGGCGCGCTGATCGACCTGTCCGACAGCACCGACGAGGCACCGTGGGACCGGCTGGCCGAGAGCGGCCGCAACCCCGGCAACATCTGGACGACGTTCCTGAACCACAAGTCCAACACGTTCGCCGAGTTCTGGGCCCACCGCACCGCCGACGGCTTCAACACCGCGGCCAACGGCGGCCTCGCGTCCCTCTACCAGAACACCATCGACTACACCTTCCGCGACCCGCTGGCCAACAACACCGCGGTGTCCCGGCCGACCCCGGTGCCGCACAACTTCTCCTTCAACACCACCACCAATGCGTGGTCCGTGGTGGCCCTGCGCTCACCGGCGGGCGCCGACTACGACCTGCGCGTGTACGACGACAAGGCCCAGACCGTGCAGAAGGGCGCGAGCCTGGCCGCCGGTGTCGTGGACTTCGTGGCGATCAACTCCAACTCGGGGACGACGCCGCTCGGCGACTTCTACCCGCGCGTCAACGCCTCCTCCGGCACCGGCGGCTACAGCCTGGAGCTGGCCCAGGGCTCGACCACGTTGCCCGCGGCGTCCGCGCAGTCCATCGCCATGTCCAGCACCAAGGTCGTGGCGGTGCGCGACACCAGCCTCACCGCGGGCGTGCCGGTGACCATCAAGGTCACGCCGGGCAGCGCCTCGCAGGACGCGGAGCTGTTCCTCGTCGGTTCGGTGGCCGGCCAGTCCGCCACCTACGTCCGCAGCCGCACCAGTGTCGCCGCCGGTGCCGCGGTCGGCGGTCCCGGCGCGGTGGAGACCATCACGTTCACCCCGCCGGCCACCGGCTGGTACGGCGTGGTGCTGGTGAACAAGGCGGGTAGCGGGACCTACACCCTGCAACGCCTCTGACCGCACGGTCGTGACGCGGGCCAGAACCTCCTGGCCCGCGTCGCCGCCGGAGCCGGCGTCGTGGAGCGCACCGGCAGCACCCGCCGGCGCTACGCGCCCGGGATCGTGAACTCGCCCTGGTTCAGCGTGCGCGGGTGGAAGTAGGCGGTCTGGACCTCCGCCGCCGTGTTGTTGCCGCGCAGGTGCTCCGACCAGATCATGAAGTAGCTCCACCGGGTCTGGGCGTCCAGGAACGCCGCGCTCGGCGCCTTCCCGGTCTCGGCGAGGGCGATCGGCTTGCCGGCGGCGATGTTCTGGACCTGCTGGTAGTCACCGGAACTGGGCAGGCCCTTGTACCAGACGTCGAGGGACACGACGTCCACGTACTGCGCGCCGGGGTAGTACGCGGCCCAGTTGCCGGCGGGGTTGTCCTGGACGTTCCACACCCAGATGAGGTTGTCGAGCCCCTTGCCCACCAGGTGGTCGCGGGTGATCTTGTAGAGCTTCGCGCTGCCCTCCGGTCCCGGCCGGTTGCCCCACCAGTTCCAGGCCTCGTTCATCTCGTGCAGCGGCCGGAACAGGACCGGCACACCCGCGTTCTTGAGCTGCTGCAGGTAGGGCACGACCTCGTCCAGGCGGCGCTTCCAGGCGTTGTTGAGCGCGGTGCCGCTGGTGACCACCTCGGTGAACTGGCTCTGGCCGATCTGCGTCTTCACCCCGCCGTCGAACTGGCAGGTGCTCGGGCCGGTGGGCGTGCACACGTGCCAGGTCAGGGCGACCAGGGACCCGTTGGCCCACTCGACCTTCGCCTGGTCGACCACCCGCTGCCGGTTCGCCACGTCCTCAGGCCGGAACATCAGGTCACCACCCCACAGTCCGGGGTACTGGCCGGTGATGTCCTTGACCTGCTGGGTGTACTGGCCGGGGTTGCTCGCCGGCTCCTTGTTGTGCTGACCGGACACGACGTACCGGCCGGTGACCGAACCCAGGTAGTCGATCACCTGCTGCCGTGACGACCTGGGGAACGCCTGCGCCGGCGGTGACACCGTGGCCAGGGCGGTCAGGACAACAACCAATGCCGCGCCGAAACGCTGCGGCGCTGTCTTCGTGTGTCGCACTCGCTCTCCTCCTCGTCGACCCCGCACCTCGTTCGGGCGGGACTGCGCGGTGGCTGCGGCGGCGAGCCGATTGACTAAAGCGCTTTATTTGTTTGTCTGCTCGAAGATAGACGCGTTCATCAGCTATGTCCATCGAACGCTTTAGCTACCTGCTAGGTTGAGATCACCAGCCAACGAGGAGGTCCGGGGTTGAAGCGGCCGACGATCTCCGACGTCGCACGCCGCGCGGGCGTGTCGATCAGCGCGGCGTCGTTCGCCCTCAACGGCCGCCCCGGCGTCTCCGACCGCACCCGTCAGCGCGTCCAGCGCGCCGCCGACGAGATCGGCTGGCACCGCAACAGCGCGGCCCGCGTCCTGTCCGGCGGCACCACGAACGTGATCGGTCTGGCACTCCCCCGCCCCGCCACGACCCTGGGCGTGGAACCGTTCTTCATGGAGCTCGTCAGCGGCATCGAGTCGGTGCTGGCCGCCCCCGGCTACGCGCTGATGATGCAGGTGGTGGCGAACGCCGACGCCGAGCTGGACGTCTACCGGTCCTGGTGGGGCGGCCACCGCGTGGACGGCGTGATCGTGGTCGACCTGCGCGCCGACGACCCCCGCATCCCCCTGCTGGAAGAACTGGCCCTGCCCACCGTCGTGGTCGGCGGCCCCACGGGCACCGGCACCCTCCCCCACGTCTGGGCCGACGACGCCGCAGCCGCCACCGACACCGTCGGCTACCTGGCCGCCCTGGGCCACCGCCGCATCGCCCGCATCGCCGGCCTCCCCGACCTGCTCCACACCCGCCGCCGCGACGAGGCGTTCCACACGGCAGCCACGTCGTGCACCCTCGACTCGGCCGACGTCGTGCACACCGACTACACCGGCCTGGAAGGCGCACAGGCCACCCGCCGGCTGCTCAGCTCCCCCACTCGCCCGACGGCGATCCTGTACGACAACAGCATCATGGCCGTGGCGGGCATGTCGGTGGCCGACGAGATGCGGCTCTCCGTTCCCGCGGACCTCTCGGTCGTGGCGTGGGACGACTCGCAGCTGTGCCAGGTGATGCGGCCGGCGATCACGGCACTGGCCCGGGACGTGGCCGGGTACGGGGCGCGGGTGGCGCGGTTGATGCTCGACGTGATCGCCGGCGGGGACGTGGAGGGTGCGGTGGAGGTGCCGGCTCCTCGGCTCGTGCCGCGGTCGACGACGGCGTTCGCGCAGCGCGGCCTGAGTCCCCGCTGAGTGCCTGTTTTCCCTATGCCCAGCGGGGAAACGCTCCGGTGTCGAGGTCGAAAAGATCCAGGACGCGACCCACGGTGTGGTCCACGACGTCGTCGAGCGTCCGCGGGCGGGTGTAGAAGGCCGGCACCGTCGGCGCGATGATCGCACCGTTCTCAGTGGCCGTGGCCATGTTCCGCAGATGCGTCAAGGTGAGAGGCGTCTCCCGCACCATCAGGACCAGACGCCGACGCTCCTTGAGCGTGACTTCGGCTGCCCTGGTCAACAAGGTGTCGCACACACCGGTGGCGATCTGCGCCAGCGACTTCACGGAGCACGGAGCGACGATCATGCCTCTGGTGCGGAATGAACCACTGGAAATCGCGGCTGCCATGTCGGAGGGGCTGTGGTGGACATCCGCAAGCGCGGCGATCTCACGCACGGACAGGTCGCACTCGTAGGGCAGCGCCTTCCGGGCACCGACGGAGATGACCAGGTGGGACGGTATCTCCAACGTTCGCAGAACCTGGAGCAGACGGATTCCGTAGATCATCCCGCTGCCGCCGCTGATCCCGACCACCACGGGCAGGTCGCGGCCGCGATGAAGCTCGTCCAGGTGGCGACGGTGCTGCCCGTTGACACTCAGCTCCCCCATGGTCATGCGAGCGAACCTCCGTTGCCTGCCCGGCGGTCGCCGTACAGGTCGACGAGGACCTTGTGACGCAGCTCCACCGGGTAGTTGTCGGCGAACGCGGTGCTCCGCGACGCAAGTAGGTCAGCAGGGGTCAAACAGTCCAGCACTTCGACCGGGCCGCGTGCGGCCTTGCGTTCCGCGTCGTCGTAGGACACGACCCCCGCCGGGATCCGCTGGTCGGTGACGACCTGACGTCCGGTGGCAGGGTGGCACCGGGTTGCCCAGGCCCACATCAGATCGCGGTGGTCGGACAGCTCGATGTCCTGGTCCAGCACCATCAGCCTGTTGATCCACCAGCCCGCGTGAACGGCGCCAGGTGCCTTGCACACCTCCAGCACGCGCCGCGCCAACTCGGACGAGGTTGCCTTGGTGCGTTGCCGCCAGTCCGGTGCAACCGACACCGCGAGCATGGTGCATCCGCTTTCTGGAACGACCCAGGCGGACGTGATCGGCAGTCCGGCCGACCGCAGCTCGTTCAGGAGGACGGCGGCGATGGCGGGTCCGCAGATGGTGTGGTCCTCGTCCACGGGTTTGCCGCCGCAGACGACCGGCAGGATCGGGTCGTTTCGATGAGTGATCGCGGTGATGTGGTAAACCGGGCGCAACTTAGTACCTGAGCCGAGATAGCCGTGGTACTCACCGCTCGGTCCCTCCGGCCAGGTCTCGTCCATGTCCAGGTAGCCCTCGATGACGAGCTCCGAGGAAGCGGGAACGTCAACGTCCACCGTCTTGCACCGCACGGTCTTCATCGGCTCGCCGAAGTAACCACCGAGGAAGTCCGCCTCGTTCACGCCGTCGGGCAGCGGCATCCCGCCCACGAACAACGCCGCGGGCGGTGCTCCCTGCACAAGTGCGAACGGCATCGGCTCGCCTCGCTCCTGCCACATCTGGCGGATGACGTTGTTGTGCTGGTCCCCGCTGACCACACCCGTCATGCGCCGACCGTCGATCAGCATGGCGCGGGCGACCGACCAGTTCGTCCACTTCCGGTCAGGGCTGTTCAGCACGAAGATGCCCAGCGTGTTCAGGTATCGGCCACCGTCTCCGACGTGCAGCAGCGGAACCGGCAGGTCGGTCAAGTCCGCGTCGTCGCCGAGCAGGACGTTTTCCTGACAGGGAGCCTCCTGCACCACGACCGGGGCAATCGGATCGTTGCGCAGTGCGGCGGCGAGCTCTTCGACGATGCGCGGACCGGGTGTCGCCGGGTCCAGCCCCAGCGCGACCGCGACTCTGGCCATCCTGGCACCGGGATTAGAGCTGTAGGCCAGAGGAGCGCCGGCCACGCGGTACCCGTCGTGGCCCAGGATGTTGGTGAACAACGGCGCCGGAGCACACGTCTCACTGCTGTGCCGGATGATCGCGCCGATCTCCAGGTCCGTGTCGACCTTCCAGTCGATCTCGCGCAGGTCACCGAGCTCGTCCAACACTTCCAGGTAGTCGCGAAAGCTCCTGGAGCCGTTCCTCGGCTCGGGACGGATGGCCACGGCTGGTTCCCCCATCGTCTACAGCTCCAATTTGCGGCTGACCTCTGGACGCCCTGGCAGAGCACGAAGCAATTCCCGAGCTCACAAGAACGGGGTCCACCCGAGCCTGGAAGCTCCGGTGCGGATCGTCTCGATGCGGTTGACGACCTCGACCAAGGTTGCGGGGCTCTGATGGGCGTTCTGCGCAAGCCATGCGATCAGCTCGATCTCAAGCGCATCCGCCAGCACCTCGTATCCCTCCCAGTCCTTCACGTCGAATCCGTATCCGCCGACGAAACCCCGATATTCGGCTGCGGTGTGCCACCCGAGTCGGTGGTGGTACAAGGCCACGGGCGTGAGATCCAACTCCCGTGGTCCTACCGCCAAGGTGTCGAGATCTCCCAGAACAGGTGCTCCACGGTGGTCCAGGAAGACGTTCCACACGTTCGCGTCGCCGTGCACGACGCCTTGAGGGAGGGCGAACGAGAGGTTCTCGTACCTGGCCGCCAGGTCGTTCAGGAGGCCGTTGACGAACAACAGGTCCTCTTCGCTCAGTGCTTTCGCGCGATCGAGGCAGGTGCGTGCACGACGAAACGGGTCGGCGACTGGAAGATCAAGTTCCGGAGGTGCTTCCAGGGCGTGGAGATCGCGCAGCAAGCCGGCCAGGTCAGCAGGGCTGCCACGGCCGACCTCCGTGCTCACTGATTCCCAGAACGTGACGACGTGCCCGTCCAGGAAAAGGGGTTGGTCGACATCGAGCGCCCGAACAGCCGGAACGGACATCCGCGCGAGCCACCGGGCCGATCGCACTTCCCGGTCCGCCTGGGCCACGCGGGCACTGCCGCGGCTGATCCGTGCTACGACAGAACGTGATCGCAGCCAGAACACAGCGTTTTCGCCGAGACGTATGAGCTCCGCGTCGCCGGAGTCCAGGTCGATTGTCGAACAAGCCGCCTTCAACACGCCCTGAGCCTGCTGAGCGTCGAACGGGTCATCCATCACAGGCAGCCACCTCGGCACCGATCACTCCGGATTGGACTCCCGCCGCCACGGTCGCGCGGTGTGATGGCGATCGATCGGGGCACAGCCCGAGAGCAGTTGCGAGCTGACGGAGGTCGGTCAAGCCCCCGGCGCCGTCATTGGACCTGTTCAGCCACACACCGTGCAGGCCTGCGCAGTCCGCGGCCTGGGCATCGCTGAGCTTCTTGTCGCCGACGTAGGCGACGACGGCAGGGAGATGTCCCATCTCCGCGCATGCGCTCTGAAAGATCCGAGGATGAGGTTTCGACACGCCGGCGGTGTCCACTCCGACGATGCAGTCAAACCGCGCAAGCAGCCCGGTGCGGCGAAGTTTGACTCTGGTGTACACGGAGTCGCTGTTGGTCACGATGCCCAACGGAATGTCCCCCAGTGCCGCCAACCCGTCGAGCACATCGGGAAACAGGGTCAGCGACGCTTCGTAGTGCCGGCGATAGCCCAAGAACCAGTCGTACGGATCGTCCAGCGGGGACAGTTCCAGCCAATCGATCATCGCGGCCGCAAGGGCGGTCGCCTGCCCGACGTAGTCGATCAGGCCAGCGAGATAGCGATCGAAGTAGTAGCCCTGCAACTCACCGAACCTTGCCACCGCGGCGGCGGGATCGCAGGCCACGGCCAAAGACCGCAGGTAAGCGGTGATTCCGTCGCGTTCAGCTTTCCCGTAGTCGATCAGGGTGTCGTCTACGTCGAACAACACGGCTTTGATCATGCGACTTACCGCCGCACGAATATCTTGGAGGGCTCCACCCGCACCACTACCCGTTCCTCGCCGCGCTGCGATGCCCAGGGCTTGCCGCAGTAGGCGAGCGACAGTTCGTCGATCAGTTCCATCGCGCCGTCGGGCGTGATCGTGACCGTGCCCTGTACGTGAACGTAGCTACGTGGGCTTTCGGGATCAAACGCCATTACGCTCACCCTCGGGTTCGCTCGCAGGTGGCGGATCTTGACCCGGTTGCTGGCCGCGGAGAACAGCAACCGACCGTTGTCGTACTTGATCCAGACAGGGCTGGACTGCGGGTACCCGGCCGGACTGACGGTGCTGACCGTTGCAATGATCGGCGCTCGGAAGAGGCGTTCCATCTCGTCAGGCTGCAAAGAGGCGGCATCGAGCTCTCCGACCCCGTACGACGGTCTGGACATCGAACCTCCTGAACCAAGATGTGTCGTCTGCTGCAGCGAACTGTTCGTCCGATACAGGCAGCCACGATGTGTTCGACTTCCGAGTCGGCCGGCGTGCGAGCTCACCGGTCCGACGAGCGCAATTCGCCTCCTGGAATCACGGTGGTGACAGGGATTCCCTGTTGGGTGCGGACAGTGAACCAAGCGACCCAAGACGTGTCCAGAACTCATTCCAACTCTCGGAACACCTTTCTGAACGAGTTGAGTCCTCGCCACACGCTGTCGGCACCCACAGGTCTGTCGTGTCGCTCATGCGTGTCGGGCGCGGCTAGAAGTTCCTCACAGATTGGTCAACTGTGGTGACTCAACGTTCATGGCCATCGACATTCACGAGGCGTCCCTCGGTCTGGCCACCTGTGCGATCCGCCACCACCGGCCAGGCACGCCGGGTCGAGTGAGTCACTTAGCTGGACAGCTCAGCCGTTGCCTCGGCGATGAGTTCCACCGACTCGCCCTCGTTCAGCGCCAGCGTGCTGAGAGCTTCGAAGTGCCGAACGCACTTCTCCGTCAAGCCCACGTCCTCGACGTACTCGCCCTTGATGAACGACTCGAAGTACGCGACGTCGTTGTGCTGGCGATGCGAAAAGCTGAGCAACGTGAACGACCCGCCTGTCACCGGGCAAGCGCCCGCACCGCGCGGCACGACCTTGATCGAGACCGTCTCCAGCTCACTCAGCCCCACCAAGTGCAGCAGCTGCGCCTTCATCACTCGCCGACCGCCAACGGTCATCCGCAGCACAGCCTCCGGGAACACCGCCCGGACGACGATCGGATCGCTGTCGCGGAGCCGTTGCGCCCAGGCATGCCTGATCACAGCATGCCTCGCACCACGGACAGGGTCGCCGGCATCCACCACGATGCTCGCGTAGTCAGGAATCTGGAGCAGCGAGGGCACGGCATCCGGCGCGAACACACCCAGCCTCGTGGCCTCACCGACCAGCGCCGGAAGATCCTCGACTGGGTCGAACAGCACGACGTCATCGGTGACCGCACGGACCAGATTGGCATGCTGTGCCTGCTTCACGACGGTCTGCCACTCCAGCGCCGGCACCCCGTAGACGTAGCCGAGCGCCATGATGTCCAGGACCGCAGACGGCTGGATGGCGTTCTCCATCATCGAAAGCTTGGCGCTGCTGAACCCCACCAAGCGACCGGCCTCGGTCAGGCTGAGCTGCCGTGCATCGCGCCACGCGGCGAGCCGCCGCCCGATAGCGCGTTCAAGCGCCGTGGCCCGGAAGTCCTTCGGCATAGCCGCTTATCCCAGACCTGCCGCAATGCCCAGCTCCTCGAACGAGACGAAGCTGCAGTCCCGGAGCAGGCGGAACGAGGACGCCGCGACCATCCAGCTGGTGGCCGGATCGCCATAGAGAAGATGCCCCATCCCGGCCGGCTTGAGACCGAAGACCCCCTGCGTGTACAGGGTTCCTCTCACTCCCATGACGTTGAACTCCCGCACTCGGACCGCGACAGCACCACGTCGGAGCGCTGGACACCGCTGCATCGCGACCGGGACACACCGGGCACAGATCGGAGGCTCTACCGAGGCCATGTCCTCCGGCCAGTTCGGACTGTCTCCTCGGAAGTCCCGCATCAGCCACAGGACGCCCTCCGCGGTGCGGTCAGCCGGTTCGGCGCACACCTGGCACAGCAGGTTGTTGATCGCCTGTCGCTGCCGCGCCGGGTGCACCCGCGCGAACTCCGGCACACCCACACCGTGCCGCTCCGCGACCCGGTTCCACAGCACGCCGTGCGCGTCCCGATCTCCCGGAAGCTCGTTGGCGTAGCCCACTCCGCGCCCGTCCGCACGCACCAGCAACGTGCAGTGCAGATCATGCTCAGCCGACCACGACGTCACATACGGCGCGAGGACGCGGCTGAGTTCGGCGGTTCCGACTTCGGTCGTCATCATCCTGTTCTTTCGTTTTCGGCATGTCCAACCCCTGCTCGTCCGACGCGCAGCCCGATCCGCAAAGCTCGGAACGTTGAGGCCGTCCGGTCGTCTTGCGCCATTCGCTGTCGCACTTGGGGCACTCCGGCCACAGCCAGTCCGGGTACTTCGGCGGCTCGACCTCCGGGACGACCAGCTGCTCGCCGCACGGTGATTCGATCCGGCTCCCCGGCAACACGAAGCAGCGCGGAACGGCGTGACGCGCTCCGCGGTACGGAAACCAGCGGAACGGCTCCGGCGGTGTGCAGCTGCTCAAAGTCATCGACGGGTCCACGGCTGCCTGCGCTGACACGGCCATCCCCTCCTTTCGGATGCCAACCGGTGAGTGGGATTGACTAAACGGCGAGACCCGGTCCGCTGACCACGTCGCAGACGGCACGCCCGTGCCACACGAACGCAACACGCAAGCGACTGACCAGCCACAACGTTGACTGACCTGATCGAGTGAAAGCAAATTCTCGTCTGGACAACCGCCATTCGCCGAAACTGGCGCGATACGCTGATGGCCATCAACTGATACTCGGGAGCATCAATTGGCCAGGTGGCGAAGTGCGTTCGCGCAGCGCCGCGAGGCCATGGGCTTCACCCAGGAGGGATTGGCCAAGCTCTTGGGGGTCGACCGGGTGACGGTCGGCAGGTGGGATCGACTGGAGAACCCACCGGATGCGTTCATCCAGCCTCGGCTGGCCGCCGCACTGGAAGTCACCACCGCTGAGCTCATCGAACTCCTGCACCCGGAACAGAAGCCGCTCCGGGTCGTCGAGGTCCCGCAGAAGACGCGGCAGTCAGGGCCTGACTCCGTGCACCGCATCCAGGGCGCCGCGCTGGCGTTCCAAGAGACGGATCGGAGGCTAGGCGGGGGCGTCCTGCTTCCCTCTGTCGAGCTCTACCTCAGCCGGGAGATCGCACCGCTCCTGCTCGACGCGCACAGCGGTACCGCTGCGGCGGGAATCTTCTCCGCCGCGGCCTCCATGACGGAGATCGCGGGCTGGATGACCCACGACAGTGGGCAGAACTCCCGCGCTCGTGCCTACTTCGAGCGCGCGTTCCGCTTGGCCGTCGCCGCCGAGAACAACGCGCTGGCCGGCAATGCCTGCGCCTCGATGTCGCATCTCGCCATCGAGCTGGGACAGCACACCGACGCCCTGCGAATCGCGACCACTGGAATCACCAAGACGAGCCAGGCAGACGGAACGCTCCGGCTCACCGCGCGACTGCATGCGATGCGCGCCAGAGCACTCGCCCTCACCGGAGAGAATCAGGCCTGCGCCGAGTCACTCGACACCGCTGAGTCTTTGCTCGACCAGGCGACGAACGAGAAGCCGGCCGACTGGATCGCGAACTTCGACGAGGCGTCGCTCGCCAGCGAGGCGGCCCAGTGCTTCCTCGCCCTCGCCGAGTACGCCGAAGCGGAGCAGCGCGCGACCACCGCCATCCAGCTCCGCACCGGCGACCGCGTCCGCAGCCGGGCATTCGGCCAGCTCACGATGGCGAACATCCTGATCGGCGCCGGCCGGCTCGACGAAGCCGCCGCGTTCGGCAACGAGGTCTGCAAGGTGACGGCCTCGCTCAGCTCGACCCGCGTCCTTGATCAGCTCAACGCCCTGGGGCATACCTTGGCGTCGGCGCGCAGCGTCCCCGAGGTGGCGCACTTCCTGGCCACCCTGGGCGCGCTCAGCCAGGTATCCGACGCCAAGGAAGGTCAAACTGCGACGTGGCCGGTCTGACTGACGACGACGCCCGGTTCGCCTATCTCGCCGAGGGCAACGCGAAGCAAGCCCGCAAGCGCGTCGCCGCGGACGTGCTCCTCCGGGACCAGCGCGGGCGCATTGTGCTGGTGAACCCGACCTACAAGGAGCACTGGGACCTACCCGGTGGGATGGCCGAGGACAACGAGCCTCCGCGTGCCGCCGCAGTCCGTGAAGTCGGCGAAGAGCTGGGCCTGTCGATTCAGCCGGGCCAGGTGCTCCTGCTCGACTGGATCGGCCCGCACGGACCCTGGGATGACCAACTGCTCTTCATCTTCGACGGCGGCGTGCTGGTGAAAGACGAGGTGGAGCAGCTCGCGCCGCGCGATCCCGAGATCAGCGAAGTCGCCGCAGTGCCGTTCCAGGAGGCGTGCCAGCTGCTCCGCGCCGATATGGCGAAACGGCTCGAACGCGCACTCCACGCACTGGAACACAGCTCGACCGACTACTCGGAGAGCCCTCAGTGAAGTATTGACTGACTACAGCCGTTCGCCGAGCAACCGATCGAACCGAGCCACAGGTTCCCGTCGAGCCTGCTTGTGCAGCAGTCTGGTAGTGCGACGAGCTCGTCCGGACACATCTTTCTTGCCACTCTGCTTCCGATCGTCTGATTCACCGACAACCAGCATCGGCACGAACAGCTTGACCGGAGCCGTTGCCGCTACCTAGCAGGTCAAGCACCAGTTCACACCGCCGCCCAGACACACCCGATAGGCACCTAACCCCGCTCACCAGCAAGAACGACGCCACGAAGCCGCCCTCAAGCTCGGATCACACTTCCGATGAGGACAGTTTCGCGCCGTCGTCCTGCATCATGGCACCGTGCGGTTTCTCGTCTCGTTGCTGGCAGTCGCCGTCCTGGCGGCCTCGCTGCTGTTGACGATCTCCAACGACCCGCCGACGGTCGCGGTCGCGAGTGGCAGTCCGGAGAGCAAGGTGACCGACCCGGTGCCCTTGCTGGAGTTGGCGACGCCGCACGAGCAGGGGCTGTTCTGGACGTTGTCGCAGGCTGAGGCCAAGACGGCGGCCGAAGTGCACGGCATGCAGGTGCAGGCGGATGCGCGGGTGGGGTACCTGCGGCGGCAGGCGTTCGAGGGGTCGACGCCGTTGTACCGGCTGCGCAAGCAGGGGCGGATCGCGTACATGCTCACGTCGTCCGCGGCTGAGCGGGACCAGTTGACCTCCGGGGACGACCCGTTGTTCCGGTACGAGGGGGTGATTGGGCACGTGTCCGTGTCGCCGCAGCCGGGGACCGAGGTGCTCTACCGGGTGCACAAGGAGGGGGCGGCCGACTCGTGGCGGCCGGCGTTGGCGTCGCGGTTGGGGGCGATGCGGGCGCTCGGGTACGACCAGGTCGACGGGCCCCTGGGGTACGTGTACCCGCGGTGGATCCGGGCTGGGGCGATCTACTTCGGCGCGTTCGACGCGCAAGGCAACCGGGCCATGATGGACCGCATCGGGCGGTACTACGGCAAGGAGTTCGAGAACGACTGGTGGGGTGGTGTCCGGCACGCGCGGGACGGCAACCCGAAGGCGGTGCGGCACTGGCCGGATGAGGACTTCTCGCACCTCAAGCCGTCGATCGGGTACTACGACGACTCGAAGCCGGAGACGCTGGAGCGGCACATCAAGCAGGCCGCAGGCGCGGGGCTCGACCACTTCGCGTTCTACTGGTACTGGAACCCCGGCGCGGCCGACGAGCAGTACGCGGCGGGGTTGCGGGCGTTCCTGGCCGCGCGGAACCGGGGTGACATGAAGTTCACGGTGCTGCCGTGCATCCACCCGTGGCGCGGTGGTGCCGGTGGGACGTTGCGGATGCCGTCCGAGCAGATCGACAGGGCCGCGGAGATCCTCGTCGACGACTACCTCAGCCAGCCGAACATCCTGCGCGCCAACGACGGGCGGCCGATGTTGCAGCTCTGCGACGTGCGGGGCATCGGCAAGGTCAACGACCGGCCGGAGAACGACAAGAGCGACGAGATCGACGACGCGGCGGTGCGGCGGTTCACCGACGCGATCCGGACGCGGGCCAGGGCCACGCTCGGTGAGGAGGTCATGATCACGATGACCACTGACAACGGGTTCCCGGGGCCGCAGCACGGGGTCGACGGCAGCTACTGCCCCGGGCGGTTCACCGGCTCGTACGAGCAGTACGTGGCCGGGGAGCGCGAGTGGTTCGGCACCATCCCCGGTGCCGTGGTCCGGTGCGCCACGTCGGACTTCGACGAACGGCCGCGGATCGGCATCAGCACGCAGGACCCGGTGACGTCCAGTGACAGCTCCGAGGAGGCCAAGGCCAAGCTGCACGCGGCCTTCCGCTGGTACGAGGACCAGTCGCCGGAGGGTTTCCGCAGGGTGCTGGGCGCCGTCCGGGACGACGTCGACGCGTCCGCGCGGTCGTCGGCCGTGGACAACTTCGTGCTGTTGTACGCCTGGAACGAGTGGCACGAGGGTGGCGTCATCGAGCCGAACGAGCGCGACGGGTGCCGGTACCTCGACATCGTCCGGTCCGAGCTGCGGCTCAGGAACGGCACCGGGTGCGTCGCCGTGCCGTGAGGCCGGGCGTCACCCCCTGGCCAGCTCACCGAGCCGCGCGAGGAGCTTCGTGAGCCCGGTCGGCGCCTCCGGCAACGACTCGGTGCTCGTGTGCAGCTCCACCCTGCCGTCCGGGTAGGCCAGCGCGGTCACCACGACGTCGTCCGCGCCCAGCCGGCGTGATGCCTGGCCCAGCACGCCGCCGCAGGTGGCGAACACGGTCAGCACCAGGTCGCCGAACGGCTGGTCGGGGAAGCGGGGCAGCACGAGGCTCGTCGGGCGGCCGTACTCGGCGTCGAACGCGGAGGAGAGCAGGCCGCCGGACACGTAGGGCGCGGTGAAGTTGAGGACGCCCTGCACGCGGTCGCCGGCGCGGGTCGAGGCCGGCACCGGGCGGCCCGCGGCGTCCACCGGGACGATCGCGAGCACGTAGCCGACGCACCACGACTCGGGTTTGACCATCGTGATCCACCCGCTGGTGCTGTCGAGCCGGCCGGAGGCGGGGACGACCGGCCAGCGCGGCGGGGTGAAGGCGACCTCGGCCTTCCACTCCACGCCGACGGTGTCCGGGTGCTGGGTCACGACGGCGGTGGTGACCCGCCCGCCGCCGGGCCCGAAGACCGCAGAGGACGGTGCCTGGCCGGTGGAGGGACGCAGCGTGACGGTGGAGGACGCCACGAGCTGGCTGCCCACCACGACCACGGTCGGGGAGACGGTCTGCTGCGGGTCGACCTGGCGGACGTCGGCCGCGCCGCGGCCGGCCAGCAGCGTGCCGAGCGGGGTGTCGAGCGTGTGGTGTTCGACCCCGGGGTACCAGTCGTCGGGGTTGGCGGTCGGGATCACCGCCGTGGCGCGGACCGTGCCGGGGATCGTGCGGGCCACGCCCTGCTCCAGCGCGGTGCGCCAGGCCAGCACGCCGAACTCGGTGAGCTCCACGGCGATCGTCGCGGCACCGGCCAGCGGTGAGGCGGTGATGATCGCGGGCGCCGCGGCGACCCCCGCGGGCAGCTCCAGGTCGACGGTGAGGCCCTGCAGCACGGCGGGCAGCACCGTGAACGGCGCGCGGCGGGCCTCCGGCAGCGGCAGGCTGTCCCGCCACGTCCAGCGCTCCCGTGCGACCCGTTCCACGTACGGCCTGCCCACGTACGCGCTCACCGAGATCACCGCGGAACCGCCGGTCGTGACGACGGCGCCGTCGGGGCGGACCTCGCGGCGCACGGTGAGGGCGAAGTCGGTGAGGGCGAGCGAGGTCGGGGTGAACCACAGGACGTCGAGCGTCTCGTCGGGGCACACCACGAACCCCGGGTCGTGGTCGAACGGCGGCAGGTCGACGACCTCCTGCTCGACGTCCTGGTAGAGCGGGTACAGCAGGCGTTGCGGCACCTCCTCCGGCGTCCACCGGGGGATGACGCCGTAGTCGTCCGGCTCGTGCAGCAGTTCCGGCTGCTCGACGGGGTAGGAGTCGATCAGGTCGAGGGCGAGGACGCGTTCCTTCACGGCTGCTCCTTCGAGGTGGTGGTGGAGAACGGCAGGAACACCCACTCCAGGTCGGCGCCGCGCACCCCGAGCACGACCGGGTGGCTGATGTCCATCGCGGCGAGCGCGGCGCCCAGGTCTTCGGAGCGGACCAGCAGCTCACGGCTGCGGGCGCCGGCGGTGACGCGCACGCCGGTGACGGTTCCGCCGTGGTAGCGGACCTCGGTGATGCGGCCGGTGACCTGCAGGGGCAGGTGGCCGGCGAGGTCGGGTGCGGCGCCGGTGACGACGACACCGGCGCGGGCGCGGCGGGCGAACGCGGTGCCGTCGGTGTCGGCGCCGACCACGTCGAGTGGCACGTCGAGCACCGCCGGTCCGCCGGGCAGGTCGACGACGTGACCGAACGCGGGCACCGACGCGGCACGGGCCGCCGCCTCCGGGTTGCCCCTCTCCCGGTCGCGGTGCGCACGCGACGGCCGCACCCGCAGCACGAGCGGGCGTCCGGCCTCCGGGTCGGGTGTGCGCGCCAACCGGGTGGGCGGCAACGAGACCTGCCGCAGCGACGAGCCGGGCGCGGCACTCACGCGCAGCAACCGCCGGCCCGGCGCGACCTCCGGTGTCTCGACGGTCAGGCCCACACCGCCGCGGACCCACGCGATCGGCTCGCCCACGACCGGCTTGCCCACGACCGGCTTGCCCACGACCGGCTCGCCCGCGACCGGTTCGGCGAACACCGCCCGGACCGTCCACGTGCCGGGCACCTCGCCCGCGCGGTCCACGACCAGCTCGGTGCGGTCGGCGTGCTCCACCACCCGCGTGCCCGGACCCGGTGCGGCGGCGGGCTCTCCCGGTCGCTGCACGGAGATCGCGGTCGTGCGCGCCGGGAACACGAGCACCAGCGTGCTGTCCGCCGCGACCACGCCGAAGCTGACCGCGACACCCTCGTCGGCGGGCACCCGCGTGAGCAGGACCTGTTGCAGCCCCGCGGACTCCACCGCGGTGTCGCGCAGCACCGCGCCCAGGTCCGGTGCGTGGTCGGCGAGCCGGTAGCGCACGCGGGTGCCGGCGCCGACCGCGGTGGCGAGCCGGGCCAGCAGGTCCGGGTCGTCGGACACCACGTGCACGTCGGCCCGTCCGGCCAGGGCCCGCACCGAGTCCACTCCGGACTCGGTGATCGGCGTGCCGGCGGGCAACCCCAGCAGTGCCACCGCGTCCACCGCGTCCACACCGTCCACGTGCTCCCGGACGGCCGCGGCGGCACCGGCCAGGCCCGTCGCCTCCTCCGCCACCAGGTGCAACCGCGCTCCGGTCGCCGACAGGACGCTCGCGGAGGTGTCCGTGGCCTCCCGCCACCGGCCGGGGGCGGACTCCGGTTCTGCGGCCGAGCCCTCCGCCCACCACGCGGCCTCGTCGGGGGTGAGCTCGGGAACGGGAGCTCCGCTCGCGATGCCCGCGACCACGGTGGTGCCGGACGCGGTGTGGTCGACCTCGGCGTTCGTGATCACGAGCGCGAAGTCCTGCCCCGGCCGCTCGAACCCGCCGGTGAACGCGTCGGTCGTGAGCGTCAGCGCGGTCACCGTGACCTCCAGCGCGCGCACTTCGCCTGCGGGGAGGTATATGCACTGCAGGTTGTCCGCGCCCTCCTCGCGCAGCACGGCACCGGTCGGCGTGGCACCGGTCAGCGCGCTGTCGGCCATCGTCCAGCCGCCGCGGAACCGGTCGGCGCCACCGCGCCACGTGCGTCCGCCGTCCTCCTTGGCGCGCAACGCCAGCCGGTTGACCACCGGGCTCGCCGACGCCGTGCCGCTGCCGATCGCGCCCGGTGGGTCCGTCCAGGCCAGAGTGATCTTCACCGGCCGCGCCGGGTCGGCCGCACGGACCTGGAACCGGCGGGTCTCCCCCTGTCCGGTCAGGAGGTCGGCCTGGTCGAACGCGAGGCACGCCACGGCCGGGTCGAGCAGCTCGCGCAACGACAGCCGGCCCCAGCCCTGCTGGTTGTTGGGGACCGGGCCACCGGTGTCGATCGGCTCGGCGCCGTTGACGACGAGCGCGCGCAGCATCGCCGGCGAGGGGTTCACGCCACCGTGCCAGCGCCGCCACCACTGGGCGAGCAACGCGCACGCCCCGGCCGTTTTCGGGCTGGCGCCGGAGGACCCGCCGCCCCACGTGATCAGGTCGCTGACGTAGTCGACCTCGCCGGGGAACACGCCGTGCGCGGCGGAGGCGGTCCACTCCCCCGGTGCGACGACGTGCGGGCGGATCCGCCCGTCACCGCAGTTGCCGTGGCTGGACGGGTACGAGCCGGTGTAGACGTCGCGGACGTCGTCGCTGTCGGGGCCGCCGACGTCGGGCCGGTAGTTCTCGGAGTTGCCGGTGACGATGACGTTCTTCGCCGCCTTGGGCCGGGTCAGCCCGGACCGGCCGTTGTTGCCGGAGGAGAAGCACACGGTCAGCGGAACGCCGTCCGCGGCGCGCACCATGCTGTCGTACAACGCTTCTTCCGAGCCGTAGTCCATCGGGTCGGCGAGCTTGCGGCCCCAGGAGTTGTTCTGGATCGCGATCGACCGGCCCGCCTGCGCGGTGGTCTCGCCGCACAGCTCACGGCCGGGGCGGCCGAAGTCCTGCGACAGCACCGTCGCCGCCGGTGCCGTGCCCAGCCCGTAGCTGAACCCGGCACCGTCGCGTTCGGTCCGGTACGCCCCGGCCGCGTGACCCGCGACCATGGTGGCGTGCCAGTCCTTGCGGCCACCGGCGAGGTCCTCGGCCCGGCTGGCGAACGCGGGGTGGCCGACGTCGACACCGCCGTCGACGATGCCGATCACCGCACCGGAGCCGTCGACGTGGTGCGCGGTCAGCCACTCGTCGTAGGAACCGTGCGGCCGCCCGGCGAGGTCGAGCTGCCCGGCCACGACGAGCCCGGCGACCTCGTCCTCCTGCTCGGCGTCGCCGAACGACTCCACCGACAGCACCACCGGCAGCGCCAGCAGCCGGTCCAGCCCTTCGGCGCCGACACGGGCGCGGACCCGCACGCGTTGCTCGTCGAGCACGTCGTTGCCCGCACCGGGCACCAGCTCCACGACGGCGCCGACCGCGGCGACCACCCGTGCGCGTTCCCGCGGGGCGGCGGCGAGCACCACGACCGCGTCCTCGCCGTCCTCGGCCAGCAGCGGCGGTGCGGTCTTGAGCGCGCCGGTCAGCTCGGTCACCGACCGGATCGCCGGGTCGCCCTCGCTGGTGCGCACCGCCTCGGGCAGCGCGGCGAGGTCGCTGCGCCGTCCCCGCACGAGGTAGCTGTTCTCCGGCTGGTAGCCCAGCAGCACGACACCGCGGTCGCGGACCTCGGCCAGCCACCGCAGGTCCGGTGGTGCGACGAACTCGACGTAGGCGGCGACGTCGGGCTCGTCCTCCGGCGCGGGGTGGCCCAGCGCCTGCCGGATCGACCGGCGCGCGGCCGAGACGGCGGTGCGGTTCGCCCTGGCCGGCAACCGGAGACCGCCCGTGCCGACGTGGTCGCCGTCCCGCGGCCGGTCGGCCGCGGTGGCCACCTCGACCACCGCGGCACCGTTGCCGTAGGAGTGCACGAGCCGTTCGCCGGGCTGTGGTGCGTGTGCGGGCACCAGATAGGTGTGCGGCATCGTGCCCTCCTCCGTGGCCAGCCGGATCAGACGGTGAGCGTCGTCCGGATGGTGTCGACGTACTCGCCGCTGCCGTCGAGGCGGACCTCGACGTCGCGGCTCTCCTTCTCGAACGCGCTCCAGTCGTCCGACGGGCGCAGTCGCACCTGCCGTGACGTCCCGTCGGCCAGCCGCACCCACAGCGAGGTGCCGCCGCGGCCGTACTCGACGCCGACGGTCCAGCCGCGGATCAGCTCACCAGGACGACCGGGCGCCGCCGGGCGGCCCGACTCCGGCCGGGGCTTCTCCGGGCGCGGCTGCTCCGGTTGCGGCCGCTTCATGCCCTCTGGGCGACGGGCGGGCAACGGCCTGGGCCTGTGCGGTTTCGTCTCCTGGTCGGGGCGCTTCGGCGTGAGGTCCACGACGATCGGCCTGGCCTGACCGCGCACCAGGGCGAGCGCGACGTCACCGGCCTCCGGCAGCTGGGTCTCGCTGGTGACCAGCCGGACCGCGCCGGTGGTGAGGTCGGCGAGGATGAACACCGCGGTGTCGGACGGCGGGATCACCGTCTCCGGTGCCCGCCGGATGCGGCCGCCGATCTGGCCGAACGCGCTGAACTTCGCGACACCCGGCCGGCCCTGCAGGTCGAGCGGGTAGGCGAAGTTGACCGGTGTCGCGGTGTCGAGGCGGGCCGAGTCGCGCAGCGGCGCGCTCAGGTGCGGCCCCTCGTAGCTGACGTTGAGGACCAGGAAGTCCTCCGCCGGTGTGGTCGGGTTGAGGACGATGCGCCCGTTCTCGGTGACGAACAGGTAGATCTCGGTGCGCCCGACCGACGCGGAGGCCTTGATGACCATCTGGTCACCGCCCTCGCCGACGGTGCGCCGCTGCACGTCCTTGACGATCGGCCACCGCGGTGTCGCGAAGTTGAGCTGCGTGACGCAGTTGACGACGACGTCGCCGGGCCGGGTGCTGACCACGGTGTAGCGCTCGGTGCCGCCCTCCTTGCCGAACACCGGTGCCCGCGGGATGGAGCCCTCGCTGTAGCTCAGCGACACCGAGGCGCTCTCCAGCTGCTCGTCCGCGTCGACCAGGACGACCGAGTCGAACGCCTGCTGTGCGGGCACGTTCGTCAGGCACGCCGGGTCCAGGCCGCTGAACAGGGCCGCCAGCGAGATGTCCATGGTCTGGGTGAGCCAGGTGGTGCCGCGGAACTCGATGCGCTGGGTGAAGTCGATCGCGTCGGACTGCTGCTTCCACTTGAGCGCGAAGCCGGCGCCACCGAAGAACCCGCCGCCGTGCTCGGCCTGGGCGGGCGCCACCTCCGGCATCGGCGCGAAGATCTGCTCGAACAGGATCTTCTGCGCCTGCTGGGAGAACGTCTTCACCATCTCCTGGCGCAGCGCCTCCAGGTCCGGCGGCAGGCCCTGGTTGAAGAACACGACCTCGACGGTGCCGTTGCGGGTCAGCTCGTCCCACGCGGACTCGATCTTGGCGCTGCCGCCGAAGAAGAACCCGTTGTAGCTCACGTCGAGCGCGGCCGAGAAGTGCTCGAACATGCGGCGCCCGTGCACCCGCACCTCGGCGCCGATGTCGGGCATCCGGCGCAGGTACTCGTAGCTGATCGTGATGTCGCCGTTGATCCCGGTGCCGGTGCGGATGCCCTGCGCCCACTCCAGCGCGCCGACCTCGGTCAGGTTCGCCATGAACGACAGCGACCCGCCGGGCGTGCCGACGTCGCGCTCGTTGTGGGCCTGGTCGGAGGCACCCGCGATGGTGGGCAGGTTGAGCCGCGCCTTGCCCTTCTGCGTGGTGAGCGGGTGGAACCGGACCAGGTTCGGGTCGGCGATGCCCTGGGCCGCGACGAGCGCCTTGGCCTGGTCGATCGTCGCCGCGTCCATCGTCGGCGTGGTGTTGACGGCGATCGTCGCCGCACCACTGGCGATCTTGATGCTGCCGTCGGGCTGCTGCGTGGTGTAGGTGGTGACCGCGACCCCGGGCTTGCCCCGGTCGTCGAGCATCAGCCGCGGCTGTCTGGCGACGTAGAGCACCAGGTTGGGCTGGTCGCAGTTGTAGAGCGTGTAGTTGCCCGCCGTGCCGAGCGCTCCGGACAGGCTGACCGGGACGCTCTCGGTGAGGAAGGTTGCCATGGTCGTTTCTCCTCGTGTCGGATGCCTGGCGATCAGCCGTGCACCAGCGCGGTCTCGGCTCCGGCGCCGAACTCGCGGTCGAACCGGGTGAAGGTGATGTGCTCGGCGGTGCCTGCGAACGGCGGCCACGGGTCGTTGACCCGCACCGAGGTCCCCTCCGGGGTGCCGTCGCCGTCGATCCCGCAGACGACGACGCCCCGGTGCGGCGCGTCCGGCCGGACCGCCCAGACCGGGCCCCACTCCCGCAGCAGCGCCGCCCAGTCGCGCGGGGACAGGCCGGTCACGCGTTCCTCGGCCAGCCGCCACGTGCCGACCGCCGCGCGGATGCGCTGCCACGGGTAGGAGGTGTCGAGGTCGAGGCCGGCGTCGGCCGCGACCTGTGCGGGGGTGATGGCCTCGTGCTCGCGGGCTTCGACCAGCGCCGCCAGTGCCGCCGCCCAGCCGGACGTGGTGGTCGGCTGCGGCACCAGCGCCACGGGCACGGTCACCGAGACGGGCCGGCCGACTTCGGCGTCCGGCGGGACCTGCCTGCGCACCAGCGGTGTGCCGAGCGGCCGGTCGACCACCTCGTCGCCGGCCTCGTCGCCGGTGAGGACGCGCAGTGATCCGTTCTGCACCAGCAGCAGCACGACACGGGTGTCGGCCGGGAGCTCGCGAGAACCCTGGACGAGCTGTCCGCCCACGGAACCGGCGACGATCACCGTGCAGAGGGCGTGCCGGTCTCCGGTCGCCGGGTAGTGGACCGTCACCGCGCCGTCCGGTGCGAGGGTGGCCGACCAGACGGTGTTGCCGCACTTGGCGGTCAGGCTGACCACGTCGTCCGCACGCCCGGCGGGCCGGTCGTCGTCGAAGACCGCCAGGAAGATCTCCTGCTTCACCAGCCACTGCTCCGGGCGCACGTGGACGTGGGGTGATCCGGGCTCGGTGGTCTCGTGCACCGACACCACGGGCAGGTGCGGCGCGCTGAAGACGATCTGGGTGCGGTGCTCGACGGTGAGCTGCGCGGGGTGCTCGGTCGTGACCGTGGTCGTGCGGGTGCCGCCGGCCCTGTCGAAGGTCAGCACCGCCGGTGGCCGCAGGTCGCCGAAGTCCAGCGACACCGACACCGACGCCACGAGCTCGCACGGCTGAACGGTCACCTGCACGGGCACCGACACCGCGGCATCAACGTCGCGCACCACGCTGGAGTTCAGTCGTGCCAACAACTCCGCGACGCCCACCACCGTCGTCCCGGTGAGCCAGGTCAGCCCGCCGACCGTGACGCTCAACGGCAGGTCCGGCACGTCGGCGGCCCGTTTCCAGCGCAGCACGCAGATCGGCGGGCCGGTGGTGGCCTCCTGCCGGACGGCGAACATCAGGTCGAACAGGTTCTCCCTGATCTGGTCGACGAGGGCGTCCCTGGCGGCGAGCAGATCGCCCGCCGGTGAGCCGCTGAACGTGACCTCGACCGCGCCGGTGCGCACGAGCTCGGCCCACGCCGCCCGGATCTCCCCGGTGGTGCCGGAGATCTCGCCGTCCTCCGCTCTGGTGAGCACCGCCGCCAGTCCGTTGTAGACCTTGCGGCCGTGCAACCGGACGACGGACGTGGCCGGTGGCATCAGCCGCGGGTACGAACAGGTCAGGGTGATCGTTCCGGCTACCGGGCCCTTGTCCGTGATCGCCGCCGCCCACCGGTCGGCCTCGGCCGCGGCGAGCTCGACCTGCACCGTGGTGCCGGTCGTCGTGGTGCGGACCGCGTCGACCTCCGCGGACAGCGCGGCGTCGCGCACCGGCATCGGCGCGTAACGGGGGTCCTCGCCGAGGTAGCCGTCGGCGCGGATCGCCCGCGTCCAGGTGTCCTGCAACGACAGCAGCACCGCCGGGTCTTCGGTGAGGCTGCCGGAGAACTCGAAGGTGGCCGCTCCCCCGGTGGTCTGGAAACCGGTGCCCGTCCACTCCCGGTAGCGGGTGACGGTGGCGATGGGCCGTCGTTGCGAGTCCACGGCGAACCGCAGCTCCGTGCGCTGGTAGAGCAGCACCTGCGGTTCCGTGCTCGCCCAGATCCGGTAGCCGCCGACGTCCCAGTGGGCGGCGTCCGCGGCGACCGCGGTCAGCGTCTGCGTCGGGGCGCTCATGACCGTCACGACCAGATCGCGTCGAAGACGGCCTGCGGCAACGCGGAGTCGTCCCGCGCGTAGGACCACCCGGCGACCGCGCCCTCCATGTCGGTGATCGCGTTCTGCATCTCCAGCACCTCGTCGTCGCTGAGGTCACCGACGACGGTGTTGACGTCACACCCGACCGCGGCGGCGACGTTGTTGGCGTAGCGCACCGGGTCGTTGCCGTCGGAGGCGGGCGCGTACCGGTTGAACGCCGCGAGGATCGACAGGTGCGCGTAGCCGGGCCCGCGCAGCAGCTGCCGGATCGCGTCGTAGCCCAGGTCCCAGGACGGGAAGATCATGAAGTTGTGCCAGTTGACCTTGCCGGGGTAGGCGCCGTAGGTGGGCCCGCCGGCGGTGATGTTGCCGGGGTTGTTGTTGAGCCAGGAGAAGCTGCCGTCGCCGCCCCTCATGTGCGGCTGTCCCTCCACGACCTCGTTCCCGTACACGACGAAGTTCGAGATCTCCCACCCGTGCCCGCCGTAGTCCTGCGGCGCGCTGGTCCCGAACCACTGGGACTGGGGGATGTTCTTCGTGCGGGAGACGTTGCCGTTCCAGTACCAGAGAGCGTCACCATCGTCGAGAGCCATCGCGCTCACCCACCTCCGGACTCCAGGGGTGACCACGGCCGTCAGCCGGGTCGGCACCCTGAGGCTCCGTCGGGGGTTCGCTGATACAGGTCTTGTGGTTGTTCACACTTTTGGCCCAGTTGCCGCTACGCCAAGTGGTCGTGTGGTAACGCTGGTGCTTGCGGTTCCTCGATCGGGCCTGCTCCATCCGGACCAACTGCGAACCGAACGGAACCGCGTGACGCAGCGTTGCGTCATCCTTTCGAGCGAGGAAGTACCGCGTTCGGGGAGGGACGTCACGGTGCCCGTGCAGACCAGCGTGAAGACCACCGGAGGCCTGTGATGTCGAACCCCCTGGTGGTCAAGCCCGACGCCGCGCCGTCGGGGTTCATGAACGCGGGTACCGGCGACAACGGCTGGGCCACGGGCATCTCGATCGCCGAGTCGGCGATGGACACGTTCAACGGCATCAAGGACGGCAACTGGATCGAGGGTGGCCTCGGCATGGTCGGCCTGGTCGCCGACGCCGCCTCGATGGCGATCGACCCGTTCGGCACCCTGCTGTCTTCGGCGGCCTCGTTCCTGATGGAGCACATGCAGCCGTTGAAGGAGGCCCTGGACTGGCTGGCGGGCAATCCGCCGGTGATCGAGTCGTACTCGGCGACGTGGGGCAAGGTCGCCGAGGAGGTCGGCAAGGTCGCGGCGGAGTACAAGTCCGCGGTCGACGGCACTTCTGCCTGGACGGGTCCTGCCGCGGACGCTTACCGTGCTGCGGCGGGTGGTCAGCTGGATGCGTTGTCGGGTGCCGCTTCTGCCGCTGGGTCCGTGGGGACCGTTGTCGGTGTGATGGGCATGGTCGTCGGGTTCGTGCGGGAGATGGTGCGCGACCTGATCGCGGACCTGGTGGCGAAGCTGATCACGTGGGTGCTGGAGGCCGTGTTCACGCTCGGTTTCGGTACGCCGGTGATCGTGGCGCAGGCCGTGACGGCGATCTCGAAGTGGGCCACGCGGATCGGTGAGCTGATCCAGAAGCTGATCAAGACGATCAAGAAGGTCTCGCCGCTGCTGGGCAAGCTGGTCGAGATCTTCACGAAGATCATGAAGGTCGTCGGGAAGCTGGTCGGCAAGGTGACCGGCCTGGACGTGATCTCGACGAAGTCCATCAAGCCCGGTGGGCTGTTCCACAGCACGAACTCTCCGGACCTGACGCCGTCCGGGTCTCCGTCGGGGTCGCACTCCGGTTCGCCGTCTTCGTCCACTCCGGACTCTTCGCCCTCTTCGCCGTCTTCACCGTCCTCGCCGTCTTCACCCTCGTCGCCTTCGTCTCCGGACAGCTCGCCGTCGCCGTCGTCTCCCTCGTCACCGTCGTCACCTTCTTCTCCCTCGTCACCGTCGTCGACTCCGGACGGCCCTTCGCGCGCTCCCGACGGCTCGTCGCCGTCGTCGACCCCTAACCCGTCCCGCACGCCGGATGCCCCGTCCACTCCGGACACCCCGGCAGCACCTCCGCGCAACACCGGCCAGACCACCCAGTCCTCGGTCGCCACCCCCGAGGCCCCGCTGCGCACGGACGTCCCCCACGCCCCGCAGCCCCCGCGCACTCCGGACACCACCCCGTCGTCGTCCCAGTCGGGCCCGATGGGCAGCACCCCGAACGCCGGCGGCAACACCCCGTCCTCCCCCGCCGCAGGCCGCCCCGGCAACCAGGGCTGGACCGGCACCCCCGGCTCCCGCGGCGACACCGGCTCCGGCATGCCGTCCCAGCGCACACCGGACACGTCACCTTCCTCGGCCCGCCCGTCCGCGCCGTCGCAGCCGAACTTCAGCCCGTCCTCCCCGAACACCCCGCACTCGCCCAGCGCACCTTCTGCGCCGCACGCAGGCACCCCGAGCGCACCCCACAGCGGCCCCACCGCGCCGTCGTCTCCCACCACTCCCAACGCGCCGCACAGCTCGAACACCCCGTCGTCGCCGAACGTGCCTTCCAGCCCAGGAACTCCGCACAGCCCAACCGCTCCGCACGGCGGCCCGAGCGCGCCTTCGACTCCCAACGCCCCTCACAGCCCCAGCACCCCCTCAGCCCCGAACGCTCCCTCGGCCCCGAGCGCGCCCCACGGCGGCCCCTCCACCCCGCACGCGCCTTCGGGCCCCAGCGCACCGCACAGCCCGAACGCCCCGCACTCCCCCGACGCACCGCAGGGCCCGGGAACGACCTCGGCGGCAGGCCGCACGGACGTGCCAACCCGCCCGCAGTCGGCAACCCCCCACGCCGACGCTCCGCACACCACCCCGAACTCCCCGCACGTGCCCCAGCAGCAGGGCTTCTCGCCGTCCCCCGGCAGCCCGAACGCCCCGCACGCCGGCACCCCGCACACCCCAGGTACCCACAGCCCCGGCGGACGCCCCGACACCCCGGGATCACGCCCCGACGGCCCCCGCCCGGACGCCTCACGCCCACGCACCGACGCCCCCGGCGGCCACCCCAACGGCCCGAGCAGGCCGGACTCCCCCACACCGCACCGTCCAGGCCCCACCCACCCCGACGGCGCACGCCCCCGCGGCTTCGACAACCCCACGACCCACCCCGGCCAGCGCCCCGACGCACCCGGCCAGCCCCACAACCGTCCCGACGGCTCCCGCCCCGACACGTCCCGCCCGGACAGCACCCGCCCGGACAGCACCCGCCCCGACGGCGCTCGTCCTGACGGCACTCACCCCGACGGCAGTCGTCCGGATGGGACGCACCCCGACGCGAACAAGCCCGACGGCCCCGGCCACCACGACGCGGACGGCCGACCGGACGGCGACACGCCCACCAGCCACGCCGACGAGCGGCCCGACCCGGCCACCGCGCACGAGCGCCACGCCGAGCAGACGCCCGCCGGTGTGTCGCACCACGGCGGTGACCCGGACATGGGCGACCTGCCGCACCGCGTGCCGAACGACCCGCGGTTCTTCACGGCGGACGTCCACATCACGCCGGACGGCCGGGCTCGCATCGGCGGGCACGACTACACCCCCGCCGAGTACGCGGACATGCTGCGCCGCGGCGGTTACGACGGCAGCCGCCCGGTCCGCCTGATCGGCTGCGACGCGGGCAGCAACGACTTCGCCCAGCAGCTGTCCCGCCACCTCGACGCGCCGGTCGTCGCACCGACCAAGCCCGCGTGGACCGACGCCAACGGCCGCGTCTTCACCAGTGACGCGGAGATCGGGCCCGACGGCACCCGCAAGCCCAAGATCCCGCCGAACGGCGAGTGGGAGACCCACCACCCGGACGGCACGAAGACCAAGGTCGGCGACGACGGCTACGCGCCCGGCAGCCAGAAGGACACCGACGGCGCCGACGCCCGCGACCGCAGCGAGGACACGCCGAAGGACGATGCGGACACGCCCAAGGACGACAAGCCGCAGACCCCGAAGAACAACCCCGATTGGGACAAGACGGATCCCGCCGACCGCGCGCGCATCCAGGAACAGGTCGACGAGATCCGCGAACAGGTGCGGGAACGCTTCGACCAGTACTCGCGCGACGCCTGGGACGACGTCGACAGCCGATGGGAAGACGAGCTCAAGGACAGGTACAAGAGGCCCATCGAAGAAAAGGGCCTGCCCGAGGAGATGTTCAAGGGCACCGAGACGCACAACCGGTTCGAAAAGCAGGTCGAAGAGGACATGAACGACCTCATCGATCACGAGTCCGGGTACCGGATCCGCGTTGAGACGTCCTGGGACGAAAATGGCGCGGAGGTTTCACGCGGTACGAAGGACTCCAAGCGCCCTGACCTCATCCTGGAACGACAGTTCCGTGACGAGGAAGGCGAGCTTCAGTGGGAGACCGCGCACGTCTGGGACTTGAAGACCGGTCAAGACGTCATCAGCAACTCGTGGGCCACGGAGGTCAACAAGCGGCTCGACCCGGTGAAGACCCCGGAAACGATCAACCATCAGCTCGCTGACCAGGGCAAACTTCCCCCGGTCCACTCTCGCTAAAGTGGGGCGCATGAAACTCGTCGAGCGCTGGCACGAACTGGCGAAGGAGCTGGCGCCGTCGCTGCCGGGCAGATGGTCACTGCGCGGCCGCGGCGACCTCACGGCACTCGTCCAGGAGCCGTGGGACTGGACCGTGCGGTGGATCGGCTTCGAGCGGAGCTCGTTCTCTGAAGAAGGCTGGTTCCAAGCCGCCGTGGAACCGCTGGTGCTTGAGCAGTTCCGGTGGGCTCGGACGTTCGGGCTGCGCATGGATGAGGTTCAAGGCGGCCCACGACGGGTGGACCTCTGGTCGGATGATGCTGGCCAAGTGCTCTACGACTTCGCGCACAACGCGGCGCTGCCGTTGTTCGACAAGTGGACGGTGGAGAAGTTCGCCGGTGCCGCTGACAGGTCGATGCAGCGCCCTGTCGAGCAGAGGCGCCCGCCGTACTACTGGATGCTGGCACCGGGCTACCGCGTCGTGCTCGACACCGGATCACCGGAAGAACCGCTGCGGCAGGTCATCGACTACATCAACGAACATGGCAAGTTCACCAAGTCGCTTCCCTTCTACGAGGAACTGCTCGAACGCTGGCAGGCCGGCGGACGCGACGAGGCGCTGAGGTTCCTCGAGTTCGACCGCGACCGCAAGCTCGAAGAAGCGGGGCTCACCCGTGTGATCGACGGAGGCACGGCGTGACCGCCCCACCCGCTTTGATCGAGGCCGTGCTGCAGAAACTGCCGTTGGTGGCACCGGAAGCCTCGTTCGACGCCGAGCGCGGCGAGGTGCTCGTGCCCGTGTCAGAGGGCCGGGCGCGGATCTCGCTCGACACCCTGGCGAAGACCGCGGCGACGACACCCGCCGAGCAGTGGTCGGACCTCGTCACGAGCTGGCTCGCCACGCTCAAGACCGACCTCGCGGCGGCCGAGGCGGGTGGCACCACGTCCGCTGAGCAGTTGCGCGTCCAGCTCAAGCCACACGAGGACACCCCGCCTGACGAGGTGCTGGTGCTCCCGTACGACGAGCAGTTCGACGTCGCGGTCGTCGTCGACCACGAAACCCGCGTCTCGGCGCTGACCTACTCGCAGATCGCGGCGCTGGGCATGTCGGTCGACGAGATCGGCCGCCGAGCGGTCAAGCAGACGATCACCAACGAGCTGACGAACCTCGACGTCCGGGACCACACCCTGCCCAACGGCGTGGTCGTCCGCGTGGTCGCCCAGGACGGCAACCCTTACGTCAGCGCGATCCTCATGTCGCTCACCCGTTTCACGGCGGGTGACGCGCCGCACGGCATTCTCGTCGCGGTTCCGCAGTACAGCGCGGTGCTGGTGCACGAGGTCACGTCGCAGGAGGCGGTCGACTTCCTGGTCCCGTTCAGCCGCATCGCGAAGTCCATGCGGGACGACGCGCGCGACCCGTTCGACAGCGGCGTCTACTGGTGGGCGGAGGGGACGTTCCACCGCGTCGAGATCGAAGTGACCGGTGAGGACACCGCGCGTGCTCACCTGCCGACCGCGTTGCGCTCCCTCATCGAAGCCCTTCCGGACGGCAGCTGACCGGTGGAGGTACGACGTCATCCCACCGATGCCGAGTGGGCTGAGGAGCAGCTGGAGTACTACGTCACGGTCGTTCCGGAGGGCGCGGCGAGCGTCGAGCAGTCGACCGAACGACTGAGCGTGCTGCACCCCGCTGCCCTCAGCCGCCTCGGCTACGCCACGGTGCTCGACCCCACCGCGGAGAACCTGACCACCTGGGACGCCGTGGTGCAGGCGATGCAGGTGACCACTGGCATCTTCGCCGCGGCCGGCGCCACCGAGGGCACCGTCGAGTGGCTGATCGGCGAGCGGACGGTCCACATCCCCGCGACCGGGCCGGTGCACTACGCGAACTTCAAGCGGTGGCTGGACGCTTTCTGGCTCGCGGCGATCGTCCGCGACAAGAAGTGCCTCGACCTGCTCGACTCGTTCCCGTTGGACATGATCAAGGAGTCGGTCGGCCAGTACGAGGAGTCCGACGCGTTGTGGGCCCGCACCTTGCAGATGTTCACGAAGAGCGAGCCGGGCATGGCCGAGGCGCTGTCCGAGGCGATGGCCGCGACCAATCCTGAACGGCTGAGGGTCAGCACGCCGGATTACGCGCTGCGCCTTGCCTTCCCGGTGATGAACGCGTTCCTGAACATGGTGCGCAGCAACCACGAACGCGAGTTCAACGAGGCTCTTGTGCAGGCGCTGGAACAGTTCAAGGCCTACTGGACGGAGAACAGCGAACTCGCCGACAACCCGCGCGGGTTCGTCGCGCTGGCTCCGCTCGGGCTTGCGTGCATCGCCAAGGACTCCGGGCTGAACGTCGAGGTCGAGTCGGACTACCTGCCCAAGCACCTGCTGCTCGGCTCGTGGGTCGGCGAGTACCGGACTTCGTGACCGTTCTCCGTGTTCCTGAAATCTGTGCTTTCGAGCGGTGGCTGAACGATGAAGGTCCCCCGGCATCCCACCGATGCCGAGTGGGCTGAGGAGCAGCTGGAGTACTACGTCACCGTCGTCCCGGAGGGCGCGGCGAGCGTCGAGCAGTCGGCCGCGCGCCTGCCCGTGCTGCAGATGGGCGCGGTCGACCGGATCGGCTACGCCACGGTGCTCGACCCGTCCGCGGAGAACCTGACGACGTGGGACGCCGTTGTCCAGGCGATGCAGGTCACCACCGGGATCTACGCTGCGGCCGGCGCCACTGAAGGCACCGTCGAGTGGTTGATCGGCGAGCGGACGGTCCACATCCCGGCGACCGGGCCGGTGGAGTTCGCGAACTTCAAGCGGTGGCTGGACGCCTTCTGGCTCGCGGTGATCGTCCGCGACAGGAAGTGCATCGACCTGCTCGCCTCGTTCCCGTTGGACATCATCAAGGCGTCGGGTAACCAGTACGAGGAGCTCGACGCACTGTGGGCCCGCACGCTGCAAATGTTCACGAAGGGCGAGCCGGGCATGGCCGAGTCGTTGGCTGAGGCCATGGCCGCGACCGATCCCGAGCGGCTGACGGTCAGTCCACCGGAGTACGCGCTGCGCCTTGCCTTCCCGGTGATGAACACGTTCCTGAACATGGTGCGCAGCAACCACGAGCGTGAGTTCAACGAAGCGCTCGCGCAGGCCCTCGAACAGCACAAGGCTTACTTCACCGCAGACAGCAAGCTGGCGGACGATCCGCGCGGTCTGATCGCGTTGGCTCCGCTCGGACTCGCGTGCATCGCGAAGGACTCCGGGCTGAACGTCGAGGTCGAATCGGACTACCTGCCCAAGCACCTCGTACTCGGTTCGTGGGCCGGCGAGTACCAGACCTCTTGCCCACCGGTCGTTCCGCGGTGAAGCTCCGCGAACGCTGGCACCAGCTCGCCGGGGAACTGGCGCCGTCATTACCGGGCCGGTGGTCTCTGCGCGGCCGGGGCAAACAGACGGTGCTGGTCCGGGAGCCGTGGGACTGGACCGTCTCGTGGATCGGCTTCGACAAGAGCGCGTACTCCGACGAAGGCTGGTTCTTGGCGGCTGTCGAACCTCTTGTGCTCGACCGGTTCCGATGGGCGCTGTCCTACGGGATGCGCATGGACGAGGTGCGCGGCGGTCCGCTTGGCGTGAACCTCTGGTCGGACAACGCCGGCCAGGTGCTCCACGACTTCGTGCACAACGCCGCACTTCCGGAGCTCGACCAGTGAACGGTGGAGGAGCTTGCGAGCGGGGCCGAGAAGTCGTTGCTGCGGCCCGTTGACCGCAGGCGTCCACCGCACTACTGGTTGATGGCACCGGGTTGTCGCCTTGTCCTCGACACCGGCTCGTCAGAGGACCCTCTGCGGCAGATCATCGCTTACTGCACCGAGCGGGAGGCGTTCCGGAGTGGGCTCCTGTTCTACGAAGAGCTGCTCGAACGCTGGCAGAACGGCGGACGCGGCGAGGCGCTGAGGTTCCTCCAGTTCGACCGCGACCGCAAGGGCGAGGAAGCGGGTCTGACCCACCAGGTCGACTGAGAGACACCGGGCGTGTTGGTCAACGCTTGCGCCGGCGCGGTGCCGCGGAACGGGGCGGGGCCGCACGCATGTGGTCGCGGACCGGGGTCAGCAGGTCCGCGAGGGTCTGGACGTCATCGGGCGACAGGCGGTCGAAGAGCAGGCCGCTGACCACCTCGATGTGACCGGGGAGCACCTGCGCGAGCAGGGTGCGGCCGGTGTCGGTGATGGTGACCGTGACGCCGCGTTCGTCGTCGGGTGACTGCGTGCGGGTGACCAGGCCCGCCTTCTCCAGCAGGCCCACCTGGTAGGTCAGGCCGCTGCGGCTGTAGACGACGCCGTCGGCGAGGTCGGTCATGCGGTGGCTGCCGGTGGGCGCGTCGCCGAGGCGGGCCAGCAGTTGGAACTGCACATAGCTGAGGTCGCCTGCCTCCTTCAGCTGTTGCTCGACCGCGTGCCGCAGCAGGCTCGTCACCTCGACGAGCGTGAAGTACGCGCCGAGCTGGGCCGGGTCGAGCGACGGCGGTGGGGCGGGCATGCCCGGCAGTCTACTGCTTCGAATTCGAAGTGACAGCGAGCACATCTCTTGCTTCGAATTCGAAGCAGGCTGTAGCGTCGTCCTCAGTTGCTTCGAGTTCGAAGCACAACAGCGGAAGTGAGAGAGCCATGAAGGCAGTGCGTTTCCACGAGTACGGCGGCCCCGAGGTCCTGCGCCACGAGGACGTGGAGCAGCCGGAGCCCGGCGCCGGCGAGGTGCGGGTCCGGGTGGCCGCCACGTCGTTCAACTCCGTCGACGGCAACATCCGCGCCGGCTTCATGCAGGGGGCGATCCCGGTGGAGCTGCCGCACACACCCGGTCTCGACGTCGCCGGCACGGTCGACGCGCTCGGCGAGGGCGTGACCGGCTGGTCCGTCGGTGACGAAGTTGTCGCCTTCCTGCCGATGACCAAGCCGGGTGCGTCCGCCGAGTACGCGCTCGCACCGGCGGAAGCGCTGGCACGGGCACCCAAGGGGATTCCGTTGGCCGATGCCGCCGCACTGCCCGTGGTGGGGCTTACCGCGTGGCAGGCGCTGTTTGACCACGGCCGGCTGAAGGCCGGGCAACGGGTGCTGGTCAACGGCGCGGGTGGAGCGGTCGGCGGGCACGCCGTGCAGCTGGCCAAGGGTGCCGGTGCGCACGTCATCGCCACGGCCAGCCCGCGCAGCGCCGAGGCCGTGCGTACCGCCGGGGCCGACGAGGTCGTCGACCACACCGCCACGAGCGTGACCGCGGCGGTCACCGAGCCGGTCGACCTCGTGCTCAACCTGGCGCCGGTCGCCCCGGAGGAACTGGCCGCGCTCGTCACGCTGGTGCGACCGGGCGGGGTCGTCGTGAACACCACGGTGTGGATGCCCGCGCCCTCCGACGAGGCACGCGACGTGCGCGGCATCGACCTCTACGTCCGCAGCGACGCCGAGCAGCTGGCGCGGCTGGTCGGGCTGGTCGACCGCGGCGAGCTGCTCATCGACGTCGGTCAGCGGGTGCCGCTCGCCGAGCTGCCCGCGCTGCACGCCGCGGGTGCGGTGGCCGGCAAGGTCGTCGTCCTCGTCGGCACCGGGGACTGAGGAGGACGACGACGGCGGTGGGGTCAGGCGACGACGACCTCGACACCGGCCGCGCGCAGGCGGTCGAGGTCCGCAGCCGGGGCGGAGGAGTCCGTGACCACCACGTGCACGTCGGTGATCGCGGCGATGCGGGAGAACGCGCGCTTGCCCACCTTCGACCCGTCGGCGAGCACGACCACGCGGTCGGCGGTGCGCAGCAGGCAGTGGTCGGTGTGGGCCTCGACCTCGTCGTGGGTGGTGATGCCGCCGCGGGCGTCGATGCCGTCCACGCCGAGGAACACCACGTCCAGGCTGATGCCCGCGAGCGCGCGGTCGGCGATCGGGCCGACGAGCTCGTAGCTCTCCGGGCGCACGCCACCGCCGGTGACCACCAGGTCGATGGTCGGGCGGGGGCACAGGTCGGAGGCGATGTTGAGGGCGTTCGTCACGATCTTGAGCTGGCGGCCGACGGCGAGCAGGCGGGCCAGCTCAGTGGTGGTCGTGCCGCCGTTGAGGCCGACCGAGTGGACGGACCCGGTCACGAACCTCGCGGCGGCCTCGGCGATCTGGCGCTTCTCCTCGCGCCGGCCCACCCGGTAGCGCAGCGGCAGCTCGTAGATCACCTCGGCCGCGACCGCGCCGCCGTGGGTGCGTTTGAGCAGCTTCTGCTCCTCCAGCGACTGGAGGTCGCGGCGGATCGACGCGACGGACGTGCCCAGGTCCTCCGCCAGCTCGGTGACGGTCACCGAGCCCGACTCGGCGAGCCTCTCCAGGATCGTGGCGAGGCGCTGCTCTTGACGCATTCGATCAGAATAGCGCACAAATTGTGCCTGTTTGGGCGCGAAACGATGCACCAAAAGCGGACACTGAACTGGAAACGATCAAATGAGCAACTGATCTGATCAAATATGATTGGTCACCGGTCTCATTAGGCCTTCCTCGCTACAGTCGCTCACATCCGATCACCAACTGAGCGATCAAGGAGTGTGGCGTCCATGGCCTCCCCTGCCCGCGCCCTCGCCGGGGCCGCGCTCGCCGCGGCCGCGCTGACCGCCTGCGCCGCCGGTCCCCCGGCCTCGGCTGGCGCCGCGGTCGAGCCGTCCGCTGCCGCCGCCATCGAGAAGCCGCCGACCAGCGGCGTGCTCGACTACCAGCTCGGCGCGGCCTACACCCCTCCGGCCGGCGTGACCCTGGTGACCCGCGACAGCAGCGCGTCACCCGCGAGCGTCTACTCGATCTGCTACGTCAACGGGTTCCAGACCCAGCCCGGCGAGAAGAGCCTCTGGCTGAACCAGCGCAGGCACCTGCTGCTCGAGGACTCCTCCGGCAACCCGGTCGTCGACCCCGGCTGGCCGGACGAGTTCCTGCTCGACACCTCCACCCCGGCCAAGCGCACCGAGCTCGCCTCGATCATCGGCGCCACCATCGACCTGTGCGCGAACAAGGGCTTCAAGGCCGTCGAGGTCGACAACCTCGACTCGTACCTGCGTTCCCGCGGCAAGCTGACCGTGGGCGACAACCTCGCCTACGCCAAGCTCTTGGCCGACCGCGCGCACGGCAGGAACCTCGCGATCGGCCAGAAGAACTCCGCGGAACAGGCCGCCCAGGCGAAGTCCCAGGTCGGCTTCGACTTCGCCGTGTCGGAGGAGTGCCACCGCTGGGAGGAGTGCTCGTCCTACAGCGACGTCTACGGGAAGAACGTCATGGACGTCGAGTACACCGACGACCTGCGCGGCACGTTCGAGGACGTGTGCGAGGACCCGGACACCCCCGCCGTCACGACGTTGCGCGACCGCTTCCTCGTCGGGCCGAACGACCCCGGCTACGCGTTCGACCACTGCTGACCACGTGAGCGGCCCCCGGTCGCGGGGCCGCTCCTCCTCGTGCGCGACGCGGCGCGGCGCCACCGCGATCGGCCTGCGGCCGGCGGGTCAGACGTCGACCACCTCGTGCAGCCGCAGCCCGCGGTTCATCGCCCCGGCCGCCTTCGCCACCGCCGCACGCGGCAGCAGGCGCGGCACCCACGTGATCGCGCGGGTCAGCCCCCGGCCGGGGTAGGACGCCGTGCGGCGCCGGGCGTAGTCGTCGAGCAGCCTGCGCGCGACGGACTCCGGTGAGTCGGCGAAGCGCGGGTTGATCGACGCCGTGGTGCCGTCGAAGAAGCCGGTCGCGATCGCACCGGGGTGGGCGGCCATGACGTGCACGCCCGTGCCGCGCAGCTCTTCGGCCAGTGCCTCGGTGAACGACAGGACGAACGCCTTCGTGCCGGCGTAGGTGGCCTGGTAGGGCAGGGGCTGGAAGCCGGCGGTCGAGGAGACGTTCACGATGCCGCCGGTGCCGCGGGCGACCAGGTCGCGGCCGATGGCGTGGGTCAGCTCGACGAGGCCGGCGACGTTCAGGTGCAGCGACCGCAGCTGGGGTTCGAGCGGGCGGTCGAGGAACGGGCCGGCGCTGCCCGCGCCGGCGTTGTTCACGAGCAGGTCGACGGTCAGGTCCCGGGCGCGCAGCTCGGCGAGCACCCGGCGCGGGCCGTCGGGGGTGGCGAGGTCGGCGGTGATGACCTCGCCACCCCCGATCTCGGCGGCGAGCTCGCGCAGGCCGGACTCCGAGCGGGCCAGCAGGACCGGGCGCGCTCCTCTGCGTGCCAGGTCGAGGGTGAGCGCGCGGCCCAGCCCCTTGGACGCGCCGGTGACCAGTGCGGTGACACCGCGGTACTCGTGCCTCACGACAACCTCCACCAGTTCGAGACTCGAAGTACTCACGCTAGCAGAACACTTCGAGACTCGAAGCAAAGGTAGGATGCCCGGCATGACGGCGGCCGACCTCACCGCGGCACTGGCCGCCACCCACGACGTGTGGATGCGCACGGCCGACCGGCTCGGGCCGGTGCTGGCCGAGCACCGCCTGACCACCGCGACCTTCCAGGCGCTGTGGGCGATCGACCCGGCAGAGCCGCCGCCGTCGATGAAGGTCATGACCGAGCGGCTGCACTGCAACGCGCCGAACCTCACGTTCGTCACCGGCCAGCTGCTCGACCGGGGACTCGTGGAGCGCAGCGTCGACCCGGCGGACCGGCGGTCGCGGGTGCTGAGCCTCACCGCGAAGGGGCGGCGGGTGCGGGACGAGGTGGTGCGGGCCGCGCTGGAGAACACTCCGCTGGCCCGGCTGGACGAGAGCGAGCTGCGGCAGCTCACGGCGTTGCTGGGCCGCGTCCTTCAGCCCGAGGGGTGAGTCCGGGTCACAGCAGCGCGCGCCACTCGTCCGCCCGCACGGCGGGACCGGCCGTCAGCCCGCACCCCCGCCACCCGGTCACGGCGCGGATGCCGTGCAGAGCGCCGAGGCTCCACACCTCCAGACCGTCCAAAGAGGCCAGATCGCACCGCTCCGGCCGCACCGCCACGCCCTGCCGACCGGCCAGGTCCACGACCAACCGGCGTGTCACGCTGTCCAGCACGGGCAGGCTCGGGTCGGGGACGCACAGCAGGTCCCCGCGCCACCACACGACCGAGCTGAGCGCGCCCTCCAGGACCGTGCCGGTGCCGGTGCACAGCAGCACCTCGTCCGCACCAGCGGAGGCCGCCGACACGCGCAACGCCTGCATCGCCACCAGGTCCGGCCCCTTCGTCCGCGGGTGGCGGCGCGGGTCCGGGCCTGGGTGCGGCAGCAGCACCACCTCCGCCGACGGCTCGGGAGCCGGTCGCAACCGCAGCCGCAGCCGGTGGTCGGCACCGCACTCGACGCGCGGGAACCAGCGGCCGGTGCGCGGCACCGCACCGGCTGCGGAGTCCAGGAACCGGCGCACCGCCGCCGCGCCGAGCCCGGCCTCGCGCTCGCACGACGACACGAACCTGTCGTGGTGCAACGGGAGTGCGCGCGTCACGCCGTCCGAGACCAGCCACGAGTCCGCCACCAGCAGCGCGGCTTCACCGGAGTCCTCGGCCAGCCGGCCGTCCCGCCACAGGAAGGTGCCCACGTCTCCCCTCGCCCACGCCCCTACGCGCACAACGGAACCAGGAAGCGGGAGACGCTGCGCAGCTTCTCGGTCGTCTCCTCCAGCGCACAGCCGGGTTTCGCCGCCACGTCCGCACCGGCGCGCAGCCACGTGCGGCCGCCGTGCCGGAACAGACCGCGCAGCACCAGGACCGCGTCCAGCGAACCGTCCGGCTCGACCAGGACGACAGCGCCGCCGTACAGGCCGCGTTCGGGTTCGACCCGGTCGATCAACGCGCACGCCCGCGCCTTCGGCACCCCCGAGGCCGTGACGGCGGGCAGCAGCGCGGCCAGCGCGTCCCACGACGTGCGACCGACCGACAGCGCGCCGGTGACCTCGGCGGCCGGGAACCGCGCCACCCGCACCGAACCCGGCTCGCACACGCCGGCCAGCTCGGCGGCGGCCAGGCGCACCGCGACCGCGCGCTCGAACACCGCACCGGCGGCACGGCTCGGTTCCTCCCGCCACGCCACGTCGAACACCGGGTCGCCGCTCGACGGTGCCAGCGCCTGCGTCACGAGGCCTCGGGCGGTGTCGACCCTCGTCACGACCTCGGGGTCGAAACCGAGGACCTCCCAGCCGCCGAGGCGCAGCAGGGCCGACCGCGCCGGGTCGCCACCGCGCCGCCCGGCCAGGTAGGTCGCCGCGAAGTCGACCTCCCCCGGCACCGGCACGGTCCTGGACAGCACCACCCGGTCCAGCAGGCCCGCCCGGATGTCGGCCACCGCCGCGCCGACCGCCGAGCGGTACTCCTCGGCACCGTGCGTCTCCACCGGTGCGCGCACCCCGGCCTCGACCACGTCCACAGTGGACACGTCGGCGAGCCGCTTCTCCAGCACGTCCAGCGCGGCCTCGTCGTCCGCGCGCAGCACCGCCGTGCCGTCGGCGAACCGGACCTCGGCGCGCGGCACGGCGAGGTGGCCGGTGCGTTCGAACGACACCCAGCCGTAGGCGGTGCGCCCGGCCAGGCGGGCCACGTCGGCGAGCCCGCCGGTGACGGTCTCGGCCTCGCCCTCCGCGAAGTGCACGGTGGCGCCGTTCTCGTGGACGACGTGCGGTTCGGCGGCGGTGCGGGCCAGTGCCGCGGCCGCCTCCAGCGCGTCGCCCGCGAAGGGCACGCTGCGCTCATGGGTACTCATCGGAGACCTCACCTGTGGGCGGGGCGGCGGCGGTCAGATCACCCCGGTTCTGAGCGCGTAGGCCACGGCGTGGGACCGGTTGCGGAAGTTCAGCCGGGTCGTGATGCCGAAGACGGTCTGCTTGATCGACCGTTCCGACAGGTGCAGCCGCGCGGAGATCTCGGCCGTGCTGCACCCCTCCGCGGTGAGCCGCAGCACCTCGACCTCCCGCTGGGTGAACTCCGCCTCCGCGGCACCGGCCGGGGCGCGGGTGATCGCCTCGACCTGCTCGGCGAGCCGCCTGCGCCGCTCGCCCA
This sequence comes from Lentzea sp. NPDC042327, assembly GCF_040647275.1. NCBI lineage: Bacteria > Bacillati > Actinomycetota > Actinomycetes > Pseudonocardiales > Pseudonocardiaceae > Lentzea > Lentzea sp. NPDC042327. Next base: position 234,991 of record NZ_JBEZBX010000007.1, on the reverse strand, counting down.
GCGTCTCGTCGCCGCTCACCACCGCGGCCAACACGGCGCGGACCAGCTCGGCACCGGTCATCCGGCGCCGGGACAGCACGGTGACCACGTTGGTCCCGACCGACCTCAGGTCCGCGGTGCCGATCTCGTCGACGACCAGGACCGCCGGCACGGTGCCCGCCGTCACCCCGTACACCTCGGCCGCGACCTCGGCGGAGAACCGCCTCGCCCCCACGACCGCCACGTCGTAGCGGTCGTAGGGGTCGCCGTGCGCCTCGACCTCCCTCCTCGCGCGCAGGAAACCGACCAGCCCAGCACGGGTGATCGGGTCCCGCGCCTGCACCAGGACCGTCGCCGCGACCATCGCTGCACCTCACGTCGGAACGTCGAAAGCGTCGAGAACACCGGGAACCGGCGGCACTGCCGGACTGCGGGCTCAGATCACGCCGTGGCGCAGCGCGTAGGCCACCGCGTGCGGCCGGTTGCGCAGGTTGAGCCTGCTCGTGACGTTGTGGATCAGCTTCTTGACCGACCGCTCGGAGGCGCTCAGCTTGGCGGCGATCTCCGCGGTGTCGTGCCCGTCGGCCATGAGCTCGATGACCTCCACCTCCCTGGGCTTGAGCCCGGAGGCGCGCAGGCCGTGGGGGTCGAGCAGCTCCGCGTGCACCCGCCGGACGTGCCGGACGAGGTCGCCGGCCAGCGCGAACGGCAGCACCGCGCCGCCGCGGGCCGCGGTGAGCACCGCCGTGTGCAGCCGGTCGGCGGTGAACTCGGCGGCGGGCAGGACGGCCACGACGTTGCAGTCGACCGCCAGGACCACGTCGACCTGCTCGACCTCCCGCACCACCAGGACGACCGGCCGGTCGAGGAGCTGCCGCAGCTGCCGCAACGCCGCGGCCACGTCCACGGAGAGCCGGTCGGCGACGGCGACGACCACGTCCGCCCCCTGCCGCGCCGCGGCCGCGGCCAGCGCCGCCTCCTCGCGCACCTCGACCTCGGGGAAGGAACGCAGGGAGATGACGACGCCGGTTCTCGCGATGAAGTCCGCACAACACACGACGACGCGTGTGACGCCCATTCTTCTTTCCTCTCCCGCAAAAGAATTCAGGCGACTCCGAGCGTACGACACATCACCGAGGCCACCAAGGTCGTATCAATTGGCGTCCCGAAGAATGCGTCCCGCACCACTCGTCCGCAGCATCGGACATTGATTTCCTACGCGAGTGCGCAGGTTGACAGCACACCGGCTCCCTGGACCTCCGGAATGCCCGGTTCGCCGGGTTGGCCGACAACGTTGCCGACCGGCAGAACATCACGGTTCAAACCTCCCCACCTGCGAGTTTGCCCACCTCGTTCCCCAAGGGGCACCGGCCTGATCCCCAAGGGGAAGTCATTCGACCGGCTGCGCCGACATCGTTGACAACGCCGCGGGAGGCCCCGCAGGATCACTTGACGCCATCACTTGACCATTGCTGGTCGCCACGGTAATTCTGGGATCGGTCCCCGATTCAACCCGCGGTCACCGGCTGCACGGGAATGGGTGGGTGTCATGCACCACGGGCAGAACGACAAGTGGAAACGCGAGCAGCGACCGGCGAACTGCTGGACGCCCAGCTCGCTGCAGGCCAGGATCTTGGAAGGTGTCGCCGCGGGATTCTCCAGCGGGCGGTTGTCGAGGGAGCTCTACCTCAGCCCGAAGACCGTCGACTACCACGTCCGCGTCATGTCGGACAAGCTGCAGGCGCCGAACCGGGTGGCGCTGGTGTCCAGGGCGTTCGTCCTCGACATCCTGCGCGCCGACACGTGGCCACCGCGGGTCGCGTGCGACACCGTGGACTGATCGCGACACCGCCCCGGCGGTCGTCACCGCTCCTCCCCCGCGTGAACGGCGCCGGCGTCGTCGATGCCGACCGGCGCCGCGTCGAGGCCGGCCAGCAGGTCCACCACGGCCCTCGTGATGTCCTGCGCGGTCAGCCCGCAGGCGGCGAGCACCTCCGCCCGCGAACCGTGGCTCAGGAACCGCCGCGGGATGCCGAACTCCCGCAACGGGGTGCTGACGTCGTTGTCCCGCAACGTCTGCGCGATCGCCGAACCGACACCGCCCGCGCGGCTGTTGTCCTCGACCGTGATCGCGAGCCGGTGCCGGCGGGCCACGTCGGCCAGCGCGGGGTTGACCGGCGTGACCCACCGCGGGTCCACCACGGTCACACCGATGCCCAGGGCGCGCATGCCGTCCGCGACCGCCAGCGCGAGTCCCGCGAGCGCCCCGACCGCGACGACCAGCACGTCCGACGGACCGGAGCGGCGCAGCACGTCGACGCCGTTGAACGTGGCGACGGCCGGCAGGTCGGGGCCGACCGGTCCCTTGGGGAACCGCAGCAGCGTCGGGCCCTCCGACCACGCCACCGCCTCGGCCAGCAGCTCGGCCAGCCGGGCGCCGTCACGCGGTGCCGCGATCCGCAGCCCCGGCACGACCTGCAGCACCGAGAGGTCCCACATGCCGTTGTGGCTCGGCCCGTCGTCACCGGTCACCCCGGACCGGTCGAGCACGAACGTCACCGGGCGCCGGTGCAGTGCGACGTCCATCAGCACCTGGTCCAGCGCGCGGTTCACGAACGTCGAGTAGATCGCCACCACCGGGTGCACGCCGCCCAGCGAGAGCCCCGCGGCCATCGTGACCGCGTGCTGCTCGGCGATGCCGACGTCGATCACCCGCTCGGGGTGCTTGCGCTGCAACGGGAGCAGGCCGGTCGGCTCGGCCATGGCGGCCGTGATCGCGACCAGGTCGGCCCGCCGCTCGGCCAGCTCGACCAGCTCCTGCGCGAACACCGAGGTGAACGACCGGCCGGAAGCCGGCAGCGGCTGGCCGGTCCGCGGGTCCATCGGTTTGACGGCGTGCCCGAGGTCCAGGTCGTTGTCCTCGGTGTGGCGGAACCCCTTGCCCTTGGCCGTGACCACGTGCACGACGACCGGCCGGGCCAGGGCGGCCGCGTGCCGCAGCGCGTCCTGCACGGCCGCGATGTCGTGGCCGTCGACCGGGCCGAGGTAGCCGAGCCCGAGCTGTTCGAACACACCGGGCCCGCCGCCGGCGCGCAGGTCGGCCAGGTGCCGGGCGAGCCCGCCGACCGTCGGCGCGTAGGACCGGCCGTTGTCGTTGAGGACGACGACGAGCGGCCGGTCCGGCCCGCCCGCGATGTTGTTGAGCGCCTCCCAGGCCATGCCACCGGTCAGCGCACCGTCGCCGACGACCGCGACGGTCGCCCGGTCACGCCGCCCGAGGTGGGCGTCCGCGCGTGCCAGTCCGTCCGCGTAGGACAGTGCGGTGGACGCGTGCGAGTTCTCCACGAGGTCGTGCTCGGACTCCTCCGGGTTCGGGTAGCCGGAGAGGCCACCGGAACGGCGCAGCCGGTCGAACCCGGCCTGGCGACCGGTCAGGACCTTGTGCACGTACGCCTGGTGCCCGGTGTCCCACAGCACCCGGTCGCGCGGGGACTCGAAGACGGTGTGCAGCGCGATGGTCAGCTCCACCACGCCGAGGTTGGGGCCGAGGTGTCCCCCGCTCGCGCAGACCCGGTCGACCAGGAACGCGCGGATCTCGCCGGCGAGGTCGCGCAGCTGCGCGGCGGTCAGCTCACGCAGCCGCGCCGGGTCGCGCACGGTTTCCAGCAGCGCCATGTCGAACAGAGCTCCTCATCGGGTGTGGTCGCTCTCGATCGGTCCTGACCGGTCACGCGGGTCCGCGACTCATTCCCGGCCCGTTCCCGGACGCAGTTTTCCGGTGTCGCGCAGAATCCACCAATCCGCAGAATAGTCCCGGTCAGTCCCACCTCCGCGTTCCTTTGGGGTTTTTCCCAAAGTCGATCCCGCGCACTCCGGCGTCGTTGACACCACCCGGACGGCGCCTCCACGATGGAATCCGCTCGCTATTCGCGAGGAATTCGGTCCACAGGCCATCCACCAACGCAGTCGTCGGCAACCGAGCCCTGGAGAAGTGACCGTGTCAAATCTTCCAAGTTCACCTCTGGCAGCGCTGGACCCCCAGGACGAGGTACGGGTAGTCGGCCAGTACTACGACGGCAAAACCGCCAAGCTCGTGCGCAAGTACGGTCCTGGCCCGCGAATTCATTACCACGTGGGCTACTACCCGGACAGCCGGACGCCCGCGCACGCGCCCGGTGCGAGCCCGGAGGACATCCGCGGCAGCATCCGCGTCCACCAGGAGGGCCTGCTGCAGTACGCGGCGAAGGTCTGGGGCGCGGAGCACCGGCTGTCGGGCAAGGTCCTGGACGTCGGCTGCGGTCTGGGCGGCGGCTCGCTGTTCTGGGCGCAGGAGTACGGCGCCGACGTCACCGCGGTCACCAACGCGCCGGAGCACGCGCCGATCGTCGAGGGCTTCGCGCGGGAGGCCGGCGTGGGCGGGAAGGTCCGCTCGCTGGTCTGCGACGCCAACCGGCTCAGCGTGGACGACGGCCCCTACGACGCGGCGGTGGCGATCGAGAGCAGCGGCTACTTCAACCGCCCGCAGTGGTTCCAGCGGCTGGCGGACCTGATCCGCCCCGGTGGCAGCGTGTGCATCGAGGAGGTGTTCACGACCCGGCCCGGCGGTGCCGACGTGTGGGCGGAGTACTTCTACTGCAAGCCGGTCCCGGTGCGCGAGTACGTGCAGGCCGCGGAGGCGGCGGGCTTCGCACTGGTCGACGAGGTCGACGTCACGGCGGAGACCGCGCCGTTCTGGGAGGAGAGCGCCGCCTGGACGAAGGCGGTCCTGGACACCGACGACAGCCTTTCGGCGGTCGAGCGCAGGAACATGCGGATCTCCCTGCTGGCGAACCAGGCGCAGGGCGCCGAATGGCGAGCGGGCGGCCTGACGCTCGGCTTCCTGCGCTTCGAGAAGAAGTGAAGGAGAAAGCTCCGCACCCGCGCTCGGCCGGAACTCCCCGGCCGAGCGTCCGCATGTCCACCCCGTTCCCGACGATTCGGAGTTCGTCATGACGATCGACCAGACTCCCGCCCATCACGCCGAGGTCCGCAACGTGTACGACGGGTTCGGCCGGGTCTACCGCTCCGTGTGGGGACCGAACATCCACTACGGCTACTGGGAGGACGACGCCGACGACAGCTCCGTCGAGGTCGCCACCGACCGCCTGACCGACCTGATGATCTCGGGCCTGGCCGCGCAGCCCGGCCAGCGGGTCCTCGACATCGGCTGCGGCATCGGCCACCCCGCGCGGCGGCTCGTCCGCACGAGCGACGTGCACGTGGTGGGCATCAGCATCAGCCACCTGCAGGTGGAGCAGGCGAACGACGACGCCGTCGCGGCCGGTCTCGGCGGCAAGGCCACGTTCCAGTTCGCCGACGCCATGGACCTGCCGTTCCCCGACGGCTCGTTCGACGCGGCCTGGGCGTTCGAGTCGATGTGGCACATGCCCGACCGCGGCCGGGTGCTCGCCGAGACCGCCCGCGTGCTGCGCCCCGGCGGCCGGCTCGTGGTCGCCGACGTCGTCCAGCGCGAGCCGATCACCCCCGAGGGCCAGGTGGTCATCGACCACGTCAAGGCCAACTACGGCGTGACGACCCTGGGCACGATCGACGAGTACGAGCGCAACCTCGCCGCCGCCGGTTTCGTCGACGTGGAGGTCCGCGACATCACCGACAACGTGATCCGCACCCTCCTGCTCATGGCCGACGCCTTCGAGACGGTCCGCGACAAGCTCGCCGACCTGGTCGGCGCCGAACAAGCCGATTCGCTCATCGACTTCGTGCGCCGGTTCGGGTCCATCCCGGAGAGCGGCTACATCTACGTCACCGCGGTCCGCGCCTGACCTGACGACGAGAAGAGCCCCGGCCACTCCTGGCCGGGGCTCTTCTCCCGTCGTCACTGCCGGACGCACAGCTCGGTCAACGCCCGCAGCGGGAACACCGGCTTGTGCCGGTGCGACTGCCCCGGCGCCATGGTCAGGCCCGGCATCCTGGCGGCGATGGCCTGCACAGCGACCTCCAGCTCCGCACGGGCGAACGACGCCCCGAGGCAGAAGTGGATGCCGTGCCCGAACGCGAGGTGCGAGGACGACCCGCTGCCCGGGCTGAACGCGGCGGGGCAGGCGTGGACGCGGCTGTCCCGGCCGGCGGTGCCGTACAGCAGGAGCAGCCTGCTCCCCTCGGCCAGGTGCACGTCACCGACCACCACGTCACGGGTCGCCGTCCGGTACATGCCCGCCAGCGGGGCGTCGAACCGCAGCCCCTCCTCGACGAGGTCGCGGGTGTCGACCGTGCCGTCGGCGACCTCCGCCCAGCCACCGGGCGACCGCAGCTGGTGGTACACGATCGTGCCGAGCGCCTCCGCGCAGGTCATGTGGCCCGCGAAGATCAGCGTGGGGATCTGCACCGCGACCTCGTCGGCGGTGAGGGTGTTGCCCGCCCTGCCGTCGTGCAGCAGCTCGCTGATCAGGTCGTCCTGCGGGTGCGCCAGCCGGTCCCGCGCGAGCTCGCGGGCGAACGCGCCGAAGTCGACCAGTCCCTGCGCCCACTCCCGCAGCAGCTCGGGGTCGGTGTCGCGTTGCAGCATCATCAGCTCGATGCGCTGCTCCGACCACAGCCGGCAGCGGTCGAGGTAGTCGTCGGGCACCCCGAGGCGCGCACACATCACCTCAAGGGCGTACGGCACCGCGAACGCCTCGATGAGGTCGAACTCGGCGTCGGCCGCGACCCGCTCGACGAGCTCCGCGGCGATCTTGCGCATCGTGGGTTCGAACGCCCTGACCTTGGCCGGGGTGAACCCGATGTTGAGCACCTCGCGAACCCTGGCGTGCGCGGGCGGGTCGAGCGAGCCGACGCCCAGGCCACCGTCACCGCGCCACGTCTTGAACATCCTGGCCACGTCGTCGGGCAGCTTCACCTTCGGACGCGGGTTGTGGTCGCGCGCCGAGTAGCTCTTGTCGTCCTTCAGCACGGCGAGCAGCTCCTCGCGCCGGCTGACGCACCACGCGTCGAGCAGCGGCGCGTAGAACACCGGCTCGTCGTCCCCGATGCCGGCCAGGAACTCGTACGGGTCGTCGCGGTGTTCGCCGTACGGGTCGAACGGCCTGCCTTCGCGCACTTTCCCGGAATCGGCTGACACAGCCATTTCGCCTCTCCAGCTGTCAGTGGAACCAGCAGCCACCAATCCGCAGAATATCCAGTTCCCGGTCACACCCCGCGCACATTGGGGTTTTTCCCAAAGTCGAACAGGTGTGCGCGCCGAGTCGTTGACACCGCGGGAGCGGGTCGTTCAGGATGCTGATCGGAACCACCGCTCGAAATCCCGAGCACCACTCAGCGAACCAGTGGCGTTTTTTCGGTATTCAATTCGAGCGCCGGAGGGAAATCCGATGAGCACACCCGGCACCTCGTCGACCGCGCTCCTGTCGCCGGCGACGGTGCGGGCCGCGGTACTGCCCGTCGTCCGCCAGCAGGTGTCCGCGCTGGAACCGGCGCTGGCCAGGATCAGCTCCTACCACCTCGGTTTCACCGACGAGCACGGTGCGCCCAGCGACGCCGCGAGCGGCAAGCTGACCCGCGCGTCGCTGATGATGGCGGCGGCAGCGGGGGTCGGGCTGCGACCGGAGGACGTCCTCGCCCCGGCGGCGGCACTGGAGCTGCTGCACAACTCGACCCTGGTCCACGACGACATCATCGACGCGGACGACCTGCGGCGCGGGCGGCCGGCGACGTGGCGGGTGTTCGGCACCGGCCTCGCGATCCTCGCCGGGGACGCGTTGCAGGCGCTGAGCATCCAGATGGTCGTCGAGGACCCCGGTCCCGGCCGTGCCGAGATCGCCGGCGCGTTCGCCGAGGCCACCCGGCTCGTGCTCTCCGGCCAGTCCCGCGAACTCACCGTCCGGCTGGGCCCGGACGCCGGAGTCGCCGCGTACGACCGGATCGTGGAGGAGAAGACGTCCGCGCTGCTGGAGTGCGCACTGGTGACACCGGCGTTGCGGGCGGGCAGCGCGGACCACGTCGTGGCCGCCCTGCGCGGCGCGGGCAGGCACCTCGGCCTCGCCTTCCAGATCGCCAACGACGTCGAGGACATCTGGGGCGACCCCGCGGTGACCGGCAAGCCCGTCCGCGGCGACATCGGGCGGCGCAACCCGTCCTTCCCCGTGCTGGCCGCGCTCGCGACCGGTGGCCCGGCCGGCGAGCGGCTGCTCGGGCTGTGGGAGTCCGACGACACCTCCGCGGCGCACCTGCGGGAGATGGCCGGCCTCGTCGAGGAGTCCGGCGGTCGCCGCACCGCCGAGCGGACCTCCCGCCAGCACTTCGACTCGGCACTGGCGCACCTCGCACGCGCCGGGCTGACCCCCGCGGCGGCGGCCGAGCTGGCCGCCCTGTTCGACCGCATCGTCCACCGCACCCCGTGAACCTCGATCCCGGCGGAGGTCGTCAGTGAGTACCCCGGTTCAACTGCCGTTCGAGCAGGAGGACGTGCTGCGGCTCGCACCGCGGTTGCGCGAGCTGCAGTCCCAGGGCTCGGTCCACCGGGTGCGCACCCCCGACGGCGGCGCGGCGTGGCTCGTCACCGGGCACGCCCACGTGCGGCAGCTGCTCGACGACGACCGGCTGAGCCGCACCAACCCCGACCCGGCCGCGCAGGACCCCAGCTCGGCGCTGCTCGCGAGCCTGCTGGGCGGTTTCGCCACCGACCACGCCCGGATGCGCGCGCTGCTGGAACCGCACTTCTCGCCCGAACGCATGGCGGAGCTGCGCCCGTACGTCGAGAAGCAGACCGGACAGCTGCTCGACCGGCTCGCGGAGCGGACGCCACCGGTGGACCTGCGCGAGGCGGTGGCGCTGTCGTTGCCGATCCAGGTGATGTGCGAGTGGCTGGGCGTGCCGCAGGAGGACAAGGACCGCTTCGGCGGCTGGACCAGGGACGCGGCCGGCGTCGGTGACCCGGTCCGGTCCAAGCAGGGGCTGGGCGGGTTGTTCGGCTACTGCCGGCAGCTCGTCGCCGACAAGCGGCGCACCCCCGGTGACGACGCGATCTCCCGGATCTGCGCGACCGAGGGCATCACCGACGACGAAGTCCTCGGACTGACCGCGTTGTTGTTGTTCGGCGGCTACGAGACCACGGTGGCCCGGATCGGCACGAGCACCCTGCTGCTGTTGTCCGATGTGGACCAGTGGCGGGCATTGGTGGCCGACCCCGGTCTCGTGCCCGGTGCCGTCGAAGAGACGCTGCGGCTGTCGATGCCGAACCCGCACAACGGTGGCATGCCCCGGTACGCGGTGACCGACCTCGACGTCGACGGGGTCACGATCCGGGCCGGTGACCCGGTGCTGCTGAACATCATCGCGGCCAACCACGACGAGGCGGTCTTCCCCGGCGCCGACCGGGTCGACGTCACGCGCGACACCGCGGCCAGCCTCGTGTTCGGGCACGGCGCGCACCACTGCGTGGGGGCGGCACTGGCGCGGATGCAGCTGCAGGTGGTGCTCACCCAGCTCGTCGCGCGGTTCCCGTCGCTGCGCCTGGCCGTCGGCGTGGACGAGCTGGCGCTGCGCACCGACACGCTGATCGGCGGTCTGGTCGAACTCCCGGTGACCTGGTGATTGGGAACCTGATGCTGCACAAGATATCCGCGGGCGTCGTCACGAAGAGCCCGGACCCGGTCCGCCCGTACCTGCTGCTGATGCGGCTGGACCGGCCCACGGGGTACGTCCTCTACCTGCTGCCCGGTCTGTGGGCCGTCGTGTTCGCCTCCGGCCACCGGCCCGACCTGCTGTCGGTGGCGGCCATCGCCGTCGCCGCGGTGCTGATCCGCGGCTTCGCCTGCGCCAGCAACGACGTGACCGACAGGGAGATCGACGCCCGCGTCGCCCGCACCGTGGGGCGGCCGGTCGCGGCGGGGACGATCAGCGTCCGCAACGGGATCCTCTGGGGCGCCGCACAGGCCTTGGCCGCGCTGCTCGTCCTGCTGCTGGCCAACGTCGAGACCGCACTGGTCGCGCTCGCCACGTACCCGCTGATCGTCGCGTACCCGTTCATGAAGCGCTTCTTCTTCTGGCCCTCGGGGTTCCTCGGGCTGGTGATGAGCACCTACGTGTTCGTCGGCTGGACGGCGGCGACCGGCAACACCGACTACCCGCCCGCGGTGTACGGCCTGTACGCCGCCGGGACGTTCTGGACGATGGTGCACGACGCCATCTACTCCCACCAGGACAAGGAGTTCGACCGGAAGATCGGTGTCAGGTCCTCGGCGCTGCTGTTCGGCGGGGCGACCAAGGCGTGGCTGTCGCTCTTCGTCGTGCTCAGCGTGGCCGGTGTGCTGTGGGCCGGTTCGCTGACGTCGATCGGGTGGGCGTTCTACGCGGTCGTGGTGCTGGCGGCGGCGTACCTGGCGCACCTGCTGTTCCGGGTGGACCTGGACGACCCGAAGGCGTGCTGGGACACCTTCGTCGCCAACACGAACTACGGCTGGATCGTCCTGGCCGCCGTGATCGCCGGGCAGTTCACGTGAGCACCGCGATGTGGCAGGGCGACGCCGTCGACCTGGACGCCTACCTGGCCCGCGTGGGCGTCGAGGGCGCGGTGGCGCCGGACCTCGACACGTTGCGGCGCCTGCACGTCGCCCACGTCGACGCGATCCCGTTCGACAACCTCGACCCGCTGCTCGGGCGCACCGAGGTGCCGCTGGACCTCGACCGCGTCCAGGAGAAGGTCCTGCGGCAGGGCCGCGGCGGCTGGTGCCTGGAACAGGTCGTCCTGGTGGCCGCGGTGCTGGACCGCATCGGGTTCACGTTCACCGCCTTCGCCGGCCGGACCCGCATCCGCACCGGCAGCAGGGTCGGTCCGGCGCTGCACGTGGCCCTGCTCGTCGACCTGGACGGCGAGCGGTGGCTGCACGACGTGAGCTTCGGCGCCCACGGGCCGCACGAGCCGATCCGGTTCGCGCAGGACGCGCGGCTGGACGGCCCCTGGTCGTTCGACCTCGTGCGCGAGCCGACCGGTGAGCACGTGCTGCGCATGCTGCGGCCGGAGGGACCGGCGGAGCTCTACGGCTTCACCACCGACGTGCGCTACCCGTCGGACTTCGAGCTCCTCAACCACTTCTGCCTCACGCACCCCCGGTCCCCGTTCAACCACCGGATGGTCCTGCAACGCACGCGACCGGACGTGCGGCACCTCCTCGTCGGCACCACGCTCACCGAGCTGCGGCCGGGTGCGCCGGCGGAGGTCCGCGAACTCGACGAGGCGGAGGCGCTGGCCGCTCCCGGGGAGGTCTTCGGGATCACCCTGGAACCGGAGGACGTCCAGCTCCTCGGGAAGACCTTGGCCGGCCCATGACGCGCACCCTGCTGGTGGACAACTACGACTCGTACACCTTCAACCTGTTCCAGCTGATCGCCGAGATCAACGGACGGGAGCCGGTGGTCGTGGTCAACGACGACCCGGCGCTGCCCGAGCTGTGGCGGGAGGGCTTCGACAACATCGTCGTCTCCCCCGGCCCCGGCCGGCCGCAGCACCCCCGCGACATCGGCCTGGTCGGGGAGCTGCTGCGCCGCACCACGTTGCCGGTGCTCGGGGTCTGCCTCGGGCACCAGGTCATCGGGCACCTGGCGGGCGCGACCGTGGCCGCCGCACCCGAACCGCGCCACGGGCACCTCGCCAAGGTCTCCCACGACGGCGACCCGTTGTTCGCCGGTGTGCCGAGCGAGTTCGTCGCGGTCCGGTACCACTCGCTGTGCGTGCGGGAACCGTTGCCGGAGGAGCTCGTCCCGATCGCGTGGGCCGACGACGGGGTGCTGATGGCATTGCGGCACCGGGACCGGCCGCAGTGGGGCGTGCAGTTCCACCCCGAGTCGGTCGCCTCCGGCTACGGCGCGGAGATCCTGCGCAACTTCGCCGAGCTGACCCGCCAGGCCCACCGCCGCGGTGAGCTGGAGCTCGTCAGCGCCGTCGTGCCGACGACCGCCGACGCCGAGTCGGTCTTCCTGGAGCTGTTCGGCGAGTCCACCCACTGCTTCTGGCTCGACAGCAGCCGGGTCGAGGAGGGGTTGTCCCGGTTCTCGTTCCTGGGCGACGTGTCCGGGCCGCACAGCGAGGTCGTGACCTACCGCTGCGGTACCGGCGTGGTGCGGGTGCGCGACGCCGGCGGGGAACGCGACGTGCCCGGCACCGTGTTCGACTACCTGGAACACCGGTTGCGCGAGCGGCAGGTCGCCAGCACCACCCTGCCGTTCGACCTCACCGGCGGGTACGTCGGCTACTTCGGCTACGAGCTCAAGGCCGACTGCGGCACCTCGAACCGGCACACCGCCGAAACCCCCGACGCGGCCTGGATGTTCGCCGACCGGGTCATCGCGTTCGACCACCGCGAGGGCCTGACCTACGTCGTCGCCGTGCACGACCCGGCGACCCGTGAGGACGCGCAGGACTGGGTGGACCGGACCGCGACCGTCCTCACCGGACTGCGCCAGGCCGGTGAACCGCCGGTCGAGCCCGCCGAACCGGTCGACGCGGCGGGGTTCCTGGTCCGCGACCGGGAGCAGTACCTCGCGGACATCGCGGAGTGCCAGCGGCAGCTGCGGCTGGGCGAGAGCTACGAGATCTGCCTGACCGACAAGCTGCACCTGCCGTTCCACGACGACGACACGGCGTTCTACCGGCGGTTGCGGCGGGCGAACCCGGCACCGTACGCCGCCCTGCTGCGCCTGGGCGACCTCTCGGTCTTCTGCTCCTCGCCGGAGCGGTTCCTGCGCGTCGAGCGCGACCGCACGGTCACCAGCAAACCCATCAAGGGCACCGCCCCGCGCGACAGCGACCCCGTGCGCGACGCCGAGATCGCCGCCACCCTCGCCTCCAGCGCCAAGACGCAGGCCGAGAACCTGATGATCGTCGACCTGCTGCGCAACGACCTGGGCCGGGTGTGCGAGGTGGGCAGCATCTTCGTGGACCCGTACCTCGCGGTCGAGAGCTACCAGACGGTGCACCAGCTCGTCTCCACCGTCCACGGCCGGCTCGGGGACGGGGTCGGCGCGCTGGACTGCGTCCGGCAGTGCTTCCCCGGCGGGTCGATGACCGGGGCGCCGAAGCTGCGCACCATGGAGATCATCGACGAGCTGGAGACGGAGGCCAGGGGCGTGTACTCCGGTGCCCTCGGCTACTTCGGCCTCTCCGGCGGCGCCGACCTCAACATCGTGATCCGCACGGCGGTGCGCGTCGGCGACCGGCTGACCATCGGCGCGGGCGGGGCGATCGTGCTCGACTCCGACGCCGCCGACGAGTACGAGGAGATGCTGCTCAAGGCCGCGGCGTCGCTGCGCGCCTGGCGTGCCCGGTCCCCGAGCTGACCACCTGAAGGAGGCTTCCCGATGTCCAGCACCCCGGTGCGCGAGGAGTACGAGCGCGACCTGCTGGTCCAGCTGAACCGCCGCTGGGCCGGGCGGGTGGCCGTCAAGAAGGACGAGCTCGACCTCGACGGGCACTTCGACCCGCGCCTGCCGGACTTCCCGGAGCACCTCGTGCCGGTGCTCGCCCTGCCCGGTGCCGAACGGCTCGACCGCGACGCCCGCGAGCGCATCCTGTCCGCGGCCTGGATCGCCTACAACGCCAAGACCGCGGCCATCGAGGACGAGATCATCCTGCCGGCCTGCGGGCTGATGCTGCACGGGAACATCCCGGTACGCCGCGACGACGCCGCCGTCGAGGCGCTGCACCAGACGATGCTCGACGAGCACTACCACATCCTCATGTGCCACAACGCCGTCGGCGTCACGCGGCGGCGCAGGGACATGAGCGACGTGCGGTTCGCACCGGGCGGCTGGTCGGTGGTGCAGGGGCTCGCGGCGGCACGCGCCGGGCTGTCCGGGTTCGACCGCGACATCGTCGACATCGCGTTTTCCCTGGCCGCGGAGACGACGATCAGCGGGTTCCTCTCGACGCTGTCCACGGCCCAGGACATCCAGCCGATGAACCGCATCACCACCGACCTGCACCGGCGTGACGAGAGCGGTCACGCCGTGGTGTTCCGCGAGCTGTGCGGATCGCTGTACCGGCGCCTGGACTCCGCGCAGCAGCGGATGTTCCGCGAGGCGCTCGTCAGCGGCCTGACCGCGTTCCGCTCCGCCGACCTGGAGCCGTGGGTGGCCGTCGCGGCACAGGGCGGTTTCGAGATCGGCGCCGATCAGCTGCGCGAGTGGGCGGCGGCCCGGCCCGTGCCGAAGCGGGACAACGGACTGCTGCAGCTGCTGCTCGACGACCTGGGCATCGGCCACGACCTGCTCGGGACGTGACGCGACGACCCCGCCCCACCACCCCAGGCGCCCACCGAAGCTGGTGATGAACCCATGCGCGTTCTGCTCGTCGACAACTACGACTCCTACACCTACAACCTGTACCAGCTGCTGGCAGAGGTGTACGGCGTCGCGCCCGTGGTCGTGCGGAACGACGACGCCGGCTGGGAGCACCTCGACCTCGACGGCTTCGACGCCGCGGTCATCTCGCCGGGACCGGGGCACCCGGCGCTGTCCCGCGACTTCGGCCGGTCCCGCGACGTGCTGGAGCACGGCCGGCTGCCGGTGCTGGGCGTGTGCCTGGGCCACCAGGGCATGGGACTGCTGGCGGACGCGCGGATCACCCCCGCCCCGCAGCCGCGGCACGGGCACCTCACCACGGTCCGGCACGACGGCGAAGGCTTGTTCGCGGGTCTGCCGCAGGACTTCACCGCCGTGCGGTACCACTCGCTGAGCGTCGCCGAGCCGGTGCCCGCGCACCTGGAGATCACCGCGCGGGCCGAGGACGGCGTGGTGATGGGCCTGGCGCACCGCGACCGGCCGTGGTGGGGCGTGCAGTTCCACCCCGAGTCGATCTGCACCGAGCACGGCGCCCGGCTCGTGGCGAACTTCCGCGACCTGGCCCTGAGCGCACACCGGCGCACCAACGGGCACGGCCTCACCGGCAACGGCACCGGCACCGCACTGCCTGACGTACCGTCCACAGTGAACTCTCCAGATGCACCGCTGCGGGCGCACATCAGGATTCTGGACAAGGCCGTCGACACCGAGGCCGCGTTCCAGACCGCGTTCGGTGCGAGCCGGCGGGCGTTCTGGCTCGACAGCGCGCACGTCGAACCGGGACTGGCCCGCTTCTCGTTCCTGGGCACCGCCGACGCACCCGGTGCCGAGATGCTCACCTACCAGGTGGAGGACGGGCACGTCGTCGTGGACCCGGCCGGAGGCACCGCGCGGTTCGAGAGCGGCACGATCTTCGAGGCGCTCGACCGCCGCACCGGCCGCGTGGTCGCCGGCACCGAGGGGCTGCCGTTCGACCTCACCGGCGGGTACGTCGGCTACTTCGGGTACGAGCTGAAGGCCGACTGCGGCGCGGACAGGGTCCACCGGTCGGACACCCCGGACGCCGTGTGGCTGCAGGCGGACCGGTTCATCGCCGTCGACCACGCGGAGAACCGCACCTACGTCGTCGCCGTGGGCGAGCAGCGGGACCTGGCAGCGGCCGAGGAGTGGACCGGCACGACCGTCCGCACGCTGGCCGACCTGCCCGCTCCGGCACCGGACCCCGTTGCCGCGCAGGCGGAACAGCACGACGTGTCCGGGTTTCTCGTCCGTTCGCAGGAGCGGTACCTCGCCGACATCGCCGAGTGCGACCGGCGGCTGCGCGAGGGCGTGAGCTACGAGATCTGCCTGACCGACAAGCTCCGCCTGCCCGCACCGGCCGACGACTTCGCCTACTACCGGCGGCTCCGGCGGCTCAACCCGGCACCGTACGCGGCGTTCCTGCGGCTGGGCGACGTCACGGTGCTCAGCTCCTCGCCGGAGCGGTTCCTCAAGGTCGACGCCACCCGCACCGTCGAGACCAAGCCGATCAAGGGCACCGCGCCCCGCCACCCCGACCCGCGCACCGACGACGAGCGGCGGCGCTCGTTGCAGATGGACCCCAAGACCCGCGCGGAGAACCTGATGATCGTGGACCTGCTGCGCAACGACCTCGGGCGGATCTGCGAGGTCGGCAGCGTCACCGTGCCGTCGTTGATGGCCACCGAGTCCTACGCCACCGTGCACCAGCTGGTCTCCACGGTCACCGGCACGCTGCGGGCCGGCACGTCCGCGGTGGACGCCGTGCGGGCGTGCTTCCCCGGCGGGTCCATGACGGGAGCGCCGAAGCTGCGCACCATGGAGATCATCGACGAGCTGGAGACCGAGGCCCGCGGCGTCTACTCCGGCGCCATCGGTTTCCTGTCCCGCAACGGAACCGCCGACCTCAGCATCACCATCCGCACCGCCGTGATCCACGGCGGCGAGCTGACCATCGGCGCGGGCGGCGCCATCGTGCTCGACTCCGACCCCGCCGCCGAGTACGACGAGATGCTGCTCAAGGCCCAGGCCACCCTGCGCGCACTGCCGAAGGCGAAGGTCCCCGACGCTTAGGCCCCACGACGATCGGAAGGCCCCTGATGACCGAACACCCGCCACGCTCGGTGCTGCTCGCCTCGCCCCGGTCGTTCTGCGCCGGGGTGGAACGCGCCATCGAGATCGTGGAACGACTGCTCGACCAGCGCGGTGGCCCGATCTACGTGCGCAAGCAGATCGTGCACAACGTCCACGTCGTGCGCGGTCTGGAGGCCCGCGGCGCCGTGTTCGTGGAGGAGCTGTCCGAGGTTCCTCCCGGTGCCACGGCGGTGTTCTCCGCGCACGGCGTCTCCCCCGCCGTGCGCGCGGAGGCCGTGGAACGGTCGCTCGACGTGGTCGACGCGACCTGCCCGCTCGTGGCCAAGGTGCACACCGAGGCCCGCCGGTTCGCCGAGCGCGGCGACACCATCGTGCTGATCGGCCACGCCGGGCACGAGGAGGTCGACGGCACGCTGGGCGAGGCGCCCGACCGGACGGTGCTCGTGGAGACCGTCGCCGACGTCGAGGCGCTGGAGATCACCGGACCGGTCTCCTACCTCACCCAGACCACGCTGGCGGTCGACGAGACCGCCGAGGTCGTGGCGGCGTTGCAGCGCAAGTTCCCGCAGCTGCGCGGACCCGGTTCCGACGACATCTGCTACGCCACCACGAACCGGCAGGTGGCGATCCGCGACGTCGCCGCACGATCCGACCTGGTGCTCGTCGTGGGCTCGAAGAACTCCTCCAACTCGGTGCGCATGGTCGAGCTGGCCGCCCGCACCGGCACCCCGGCGCACCTGGTCGACGACGCCTCGGAGATCGACCCGGCATGGCTGGAGGGCGTGACCGCGGTGGGGCTGTCGGCCGGCGCCTCGGCGCCACCGGAACTGGTGGACGAGGTCGTCGCCGCGTTGCGGGAGCTGGGCGTGGTCGACGTGTCGACGCACACCACCGCCGTCGAGACCATCTCGTTCACCATGCCGTCGGCGGTGCGCCGTGCCGACTGATCACACCGGTCACCGCAAGATCGTGTTAGCGATAACATTTAGGTTGTCCGGAAGTGGTCATCGAATCGTCGAACGCGCTTGTAAAGCCGGGATGGCACCCTGGTCCAAAAC
The DNA here is from genome assembly GCF_040647275.1 of Lentzea sp. NPDC042327. Classification (NCBI taxonomy): domain Bacteria; kingdom Bacillati; phylum Actinomycetota; class Actinomycetes; order Pseudonocardiales; family Pseudonocardiaceae; genus Lentzea; species Lentzea sp. NPDC042327. The sequence goes on along the minus strand of NZ_JBEZBX010000007.1, from coordinate 217,511 downwards.
CTCACCACAGACGTTAGCGCTCACATCGAACCGTTGACCGGTCGGTGAGGTCGTGGCTACATTCGGTCGCGGAGCCACGACGGTGCGACGTCGCACCACTCGCCGAGCAACCGGAGCGCGCCATGTCCTCATCGTTGAGTCGACGCAGGCTTTTCCAGGCAGCGGGCGTGGTCGCGGTCGCGACCACCGCACCCTCGTTGGTCTCCGCCGCGGCCCAAGCGGCCGCGGTGCCGCCGGTGCGCGGTGACGCGGGGGTGTCGGCCTACGCCTTCGACCTGTCCGAGGTCCGGCTGACGTCCGGGCGGTGGCAGGAGAACCAGAACCGGACGTTGTCGTACCTGCGGTTCGTCGACGTGGACCGGCTGCTCTACAACTTCCGCGCCAACCACCGGCTGTCGACGAACGGCGCCGCCGCGCTGGGTGGCTGGGAGGCGCCGAACTTCCCGTTCCGCACGCACAGCCAGGGCCACTTCCTCACGGCGTGGGCGCAGGCGTGGGCGATGCTGGGCGACACGACGTGCCGTGACAAAGCGAACTACATGGTCGCGGAACTGGCCAAGTGCCAGGCGAACAACGGTGCGGCCGGGTTCAACACCGGGTACCTGGCCGGTTTCCCGGAGTCGGACTTCGACGCGATGGAGTCCGGCTCGCCGAAAGCCGTGTCGTACTACTCGATGCACAAGACCCTCGCCGGGCTGCTCGACGCGTGGCGCTACCTCGGCAACAACCAGGCGCGCGACGTGCTGCTGCGCCTGGCCGGCTGGGTGGACTGGCGCACGTCCCGGTTGTCCTACAGCGTGATGCAGCGCGTGCTGGGCACCGAGTTCGGCGGCATGAACGCCGTGCTCGCCGACCTGTACCAGCAGACCGGCGACTCCCGCTGGCTCGCGACGGCCCAGCGGTTCGACCACGCCTCGGTCTTCGACCCGCTGGCGGCCAACCAGGACCGGCTGGCCGGCCTGCACGCCAACACGCAGGTGCCGAAGTGGATCGGCGCGGCCCGCGAGTACAAGGCGACCGGCACGACCCGGTACCGCGACATCGCCTCGAACGCCTGGAACATCACCGTCGGCGCGCACACGTACGTGATCGGCGGCAACAGCCAGGCCGAGCACTTCCGCTCCCCCAACGCGATCGCCGCGTACCTCAACACCGACGCGTGCGAGGCGTGCAACACCTACAACATGCTGAAGCTGACGCGGGAGCTGTGGCTGCTCGACCCGAACAGGGCCGCGTACTTCGACTACTACGAGCGCGCCCTGATCAACCACCTGATCGGCCAGCAGAACCCGGCCGACCCGCACGGCCACATCTGCTACTTCACCGGCCTCAACCCCGGTCACCGGCGCGGCAACACCGGACCGGCGTGGGGCGGCGGCAACTGGAGCACGGACTACACCACGTTCTGGTGCTGCCAGGGCACCGGCCTGGAGAACAACACCAAGCTCGCCGACTCGATCTACTTCTACAGCGGCACCACGCTGACGGTGAACCTGTACGCGCCGTCGGTGCTGACGTGGTCGGCGCGCGGCATCACGGTCACCCAGGCCACGACCTACCCGGCGAGCGACACGACGACGTTCACCGTCACCGGCAACGTCAGCGGGTCGTGGACGATGCGGTTCCGCATCCCCGGCTGGACGTCGGGCGCGACCATCAGCGTCAACGGTGCCGCGCAGGACGTGACCGCCACGCCCGGTTCCTACGCGTCGCTGACCCGGTCGTGGACCTCCGGTGACGTGGTGGTGCTGAAGCTGCCGATGCGCGTGATCGCCCAGGCGGCCAACGACAACTCGAACGTGGTCGCGCTCACCTACGGCCCGGCGGTGCTGGCGGGCAACTACGGCAACTCCAGCCTGTCGGGGTTGCCGTCGCTCAACGTGAGCTCCGTGACGCGCACCAGCTCGTCGGCACTGGCGTTCACCGCGACGGCGAACGGCACGCAGGTCAACCTCGGGCCGTTCCACGACGCGCACGGCTTCAACTACACCGTCTACTGGAACGCCGGCGGCGGTGGTGGCACGACGAGCCACCGGCTGGTCAACGTCGCCACCGGCATGGTGCTCGGCGTGCAGAACATGTCCACTTCGGACGGTGGGCTGGCGGTGCAGTGGCACGACAGCGGCACCGCCGACCACAACTGGCAGATCGTCACCGACGGCGCCGACGTGCGGTTGCGCAACGTGCACAGCGGCAAGGTGCTGGGCGTGGAGAACATGTCCACCGCCGACAACGCCCGCGTCCTGCAGTGGTCGGACAACGGCACCGCCGACCACCGCTGGACGCTGCTGCCGCAGGGCGACGGCACCTACAAGGTCCGCAACGCCAACAGCGGCAAGCTGCTCGGCGTCCTCAACGGCTCCACCGCCGCCGGCGCTCAGATCGTGCAGGACCCGGACAACGGCAGCGCGGACAACCGCTGGCGCCTGGTCCAGAACTAACTCCCCTGCTTGCCCCGGGCATCTGCAAGTACCACCAACTCTTGATCAAACCGCCGCTGACTGCACCCAACCTGTTCGCCGGTCGCCGAAGCAGCAGGTGACGGGAGGACGAGTTGGTAGTGGAAAAGTGCTCGATGATCTTGAGTTGGTGGTACTTGCAGATGCGGGTGGAGCAGGGGGTCAGAGCGGGCCGCCGGGGCGCCGCCCGGAGGTCAGCGCCTCGACCTGCTCGGCCGTGAACGGCGCGCCGAGCAGGTCGTCGCGCACCGCGTGGCAACGGAACATGTCGGCGATGTAGTGCATCCGGTCCGGCAGGTCGGCCCAGTCCCGCGCGGCCGTGTCACGCAGGCTGTCCGGTGTCGGGTCAACCTGCGCGAGCAACGCCAGCAGCTCCGGGTCGGCCGGCTCCGCCAGCAGCGGCGGGAACACGGCCGGCAGGTCGTCGCTCAGGTCGAGCACCTCACCACCGGGCAACGCCAGCGTCATCAGGTGCCGGGTCACCGCACGGCGGACCACCGCACGCGCCTGGTCGGCCAGCTGCTCCGTGGCGATGCGCACGACGGTCCGGCGGCCGAGCACGAACAACACCGCCTTGCGCAGCCACCGCACCACCCGGTTGCCGGGCAGCAGCAGCTCGAACAGCCGCCGTTCGAGCTCGCGGGGGTCGACCACGGGCGCCTGCATCGCGGCGGCGATCTCCGGCTGCAACCGCGTCTGCTCGTGCAGGCCGACCTCGATGTTGGCCAGCAACAGCAACTCCGCGCGCTGCTTGGGGTCGTCGGTGGTCATCGCCCGGTGGTACCGGCCGAAGGCCTGGCGCAGGTACCGCTGCCCCTCCGGCGGCTCACCGGACCGCAGCGAGTCGCGGAACTCCCCGATCGGCTCGTCCGCACCGCCGCTGAACCCGGCCAGGAACCGGGCGAACTCCCGCGCGACCTCCTCGAAGACCTTGAGGTTGCCCCGCGCCGCCGCGGCACTGACGTCGTCAAGCCGCGCGGTCGTCAGCACGGCCTGCCGCACCACGCCGTGCGCGTGCTCCAGCACCTCCCGCGGCACACCCCGCCGCAGCCCGCGCACCACCAGGTCCACGCCGGCGGCCACCTCGGGCGAGGCCTTGAGCAGCCGCTCGACCGTGCGCGCCAGGTCCTCCTGCCGGATCGACTGCCCCACCTGCTTCGACGCCCACACCGCGAAGGTGCACCAGTTCGCGCCCCCGCCGGTGCGCGCGGCCAACGCCCGCGACAACCGGTGGTAGCAGTGGGTGATCTGCAGGTTGCGGACGACCGGGTCGGCGTGAGCGCAGATCCGTTCCACCTCACCGACCACCGGCGCGCTGTCGTCGCCGAGCACGTGCACGTCCACATCGGACCGGCTCATCGGCTGACCTCTCCTCTCAGGAACCACACCTTCAGGGTGGGCCAGATCATCGCCTGGCTTGCGCGAACGCTGAAGCAACTGGTCGTGGCGATGCAGTTGGATGCACTTGAAAGCATCTCAATCCTATTGCCACACCTTGCCTTCTCCCAATCTCCTCCCATGTTCAGCTTGTACCTACCGTTGCGGGCGTCGAACGCCTGTACGCGAATCAAGTGGTCGTCGATGGTCCAGCGACGGCGTGGTGTGCGTTCGAGTCCCCGGCAGGAGCACCAAAGGATGGGAACAGGGCTGAACAGCGGTTTTGTTCCGGCAGTCTGGTGGTGGAGGCATCGTTCGGCCTCTCCGCGCCCGAGTAGCGGCCTGGGGGACGGGACGCTCGGACCCGTCCCCACCGCAGGCGATCCTCTCCAGGAGAGCGACCGTGGGAGTGCCTTAAACAACCAGGAAGGCGGGGGTGCTCCGCCGGAGAGGTCTTATGGGAGTCACTCAGGCTCTGCGTCGACGCCGCTTTCCACTGCTTCAGCAGTGTAGACCGTCCGTTGCGGAAGATCATCTCGTGGCGCGCTTCGCTTTCTTTCGTCGTCGCCCGCGTGCAGACTGCAGAATCGGATACATGGCCTCCGGCGGTTGAAGACTGCCCAGCCACGGTTTGAGTTCATCGGGAAGTGGGCCGATCTCGCCGTCGTACTGGACGTGTTGAAGTTGTCGGGTTGCCTCGTCGTACAGGAAGGCGACCGCCCTCGGCAGGGACAGCTGGTGCTTCTTGACCTTCAGGTATCCGGCCAGACGCTTGTGAGCTTTCGCGAGACTTTCGTGCGGAGGATGAGTGGCCCACACGAGCAACCATCCCTCTGCGGGTTCCACTGTGCCGGTGACGGGCCAGGTGAGGCTGCGGCCTTGGCCGTCGCTCCGCGGTTCCGACAGCAGACGCTGCGCCGAGCCGGCCAGCTTGTGCTGGGCTTCGAAAGCTCCCGAGAGAAGGGTGGCGCCGATGCTGAGCCACCCATAGACGCCTTGCGTCTGGAGGAGGTCGGCGAGTGGTGCGAGCGGAGCCTCGACCATGGTGGGTTTCAGCGCTGAGGCGTCCGCGCCGTTCAGCTTGGCGTCGTGCCACCGGTCGAGCGGGTCGGTGCGAGACGTGATCAACGACCTAACTTGCCCACGGTAGCGGCGGCGTTGAGCGGTTTCGGGTTCGGGGAGGAATGGAAACGCTGCGCGCTCCTGGTCGGGGTCCGGCTCGACCCACAGCCCCGACTCGAAGAAGTAGAGGAACAGGTCGAGTTCGTCCGGCGCGGCGTACAGCACCGTCACCTGTGGGTTGCGGCGCCGTCGTAGGTACAGCAGGAACTCCGCGGGCCGGTCGATGAGCTCCGCGATGAGTTCCAGATCGTGAATCGAGACGGTCCAGCAGATGTTCTCCGGCGCGAGCAGTCCGGCTCGAACGAGTTCGGCGGTCGCCGTGGCGACACTCGACAGGTCGTCGAGGCTCACCGTGATCGTGTGGATCTCCCGGATGTGCGTCAGGTCGACCCAGCCTTCGCCCTCGACTCGGACACCGCCGTCGCCTTCGATCAGATCGCGCAGTCTGCCGGCCTGCTCGGCTGCCTTGGAGATGATGCTGGTGAGGTCGGTCCTGATGCGGTTGACCTTGCCGCCACGTGACAGCGCGCTCAGCGCGTTGGCCTTGTCCTCGACGATGATCGCCACGTCGTCGAGGAGAAAGAGGTGGTCGCCCTCGACGCGCTTGGTGTACTTGTCGGGATCTCCTGCTGTTTGCTCCTTCGGGGTTGCTGGGATGAAGTACTCGAAGCGCTCTGTGCCGCCGCGATGGCTCGCGCCAGGAAGGACCTTCTCGAGTGCGGCCCGCGTCCGGCTTTCGAGGAGATCGCCGCGGTGTTTGCGGTAGGTTTCCCAAACCGGCGAGGACTTGAGGTGCTCCTCGAAGTTCTCCTTGATCGCCCCCGCGATGAGAGCGCTGTGCGGCAGCATGATGCGACCGCTGTCGTGGACCAGCACAGGGTGCGTGCGCAGAGGGTTCCTGCCGGCCATGAAGTCGTCCGTGACTTCGGCGGGAGTGCTTGTGGCGAGATCGAGGTGGAATTGGTCCACGATCGCGCTGACACGGTCAGTCGGCTGTCCTGTTGCTGCTGCGATCTCCTCGATCCCTGCCGTGACCGTCTCGATCGCGGGCTCCCACATCGCGGAGAACTGCTCTTGTGCGGCGTCCCGCAGCACTGGGTCCGGCCCGGTTTCGGCCGTCGAGTTCACCGCGATGTCAACGGACTCGAACATCGCCTGCATGCGGGTGTTCAACTTGGCGACCTGGATGTCGTGACAACTTTGCAGCACCGCCAGGACATCCGCGGCGGAGAAGCCGAGATCGGCAAGGAGCGCTTGCCGAACCTCTGGGCAATCCTCGAAGAGGCTGTGGACGGTTGCCTCGGCCACGTCAGCGTAGGAGGTGCTGCGCATCCAGACCTCGTTGCCCCGGACGTAGGTCGAGATCATGGCGAGCTTGTCGGCGGGATTCGTCGTCGCCATGACGCGCAGCTGCGACAAGTGCATCAGGTGGTCGAGCTGGCTCTTCGCTGCGGGCACGAATTCGGTCGTCGACAGGTTGCTGCCGGAGCCACCGGAACCATTGGGTCCTTCGGCGGCCAGCGCGATCAAGGCCAGGAGTTCGACGTGGGCGGCGACTGCGTCGAGAGCTGACACAGGTGGACCGCCGAAACTCGACGGCAGGAACATGAGTCGGGCGACCTCGACGAGCCGCAGCGGTTCAAACTGGCGGACGTCGGCGACGAGTTGGTTGACGGCTTCGTCGAACGTCGCGCCGATACTCGCTGCGGGGTCGTCAGACAGCGTGAACGACTGGATCAGCTTCTCCATCGCCGTCAGTGAGTCGAGAACTGTGAGCGTGTGCACGTCAAAGGGCACAGCCTCAGCCAGTCGTGCCTGCTTCTGTCGCTGCTTCCGCGCGGCGCGGCGGCGGGACTTACCTTTCATGTTAGAAGTGAATCACGTTGGGCCAAGTGGATTTGCGGAGTACGCGAGCTGTCCACTTTGTGGCCAAATAGGCCTAACAACGCTCGACGCGAGCCGCGCTTGCGATCATCGTCATGTAGTCGTCGAACGTCCAGTCGGCGCCGAGCCCGCAGAACTGCGTCTGCCAAGTGTGCCGGTGGATGTCGACGAAGTCCGGCAGGACGATTCGGCCGGTCGCGTCGATGACCTCGGCGTCCGGCGCGTCGATCTGTTCGGCGGCTTCGGTGATCACGCCGTCAGTGATCAGCACGTCGCCGCTGGCGAGATCGCCGGTTGCCAGGTCCATGGTGATCACGGTGCCGCCGGTGATCAGGGTTCTTGTCTTCGGGGTTCTCCTCTGTGAAATCAGGAAAGCGCGCGGCCAGTGCGTCCGCGACCAGGTCGGCGGTGTGCTCGGCACCGGCGGCCAGGCGCACGAGACCGAGCGGAAGCCGGGGCGATCGCTGAGCAGGATGGCCGGATCAGCAACGCCGAGCTCGCCGACCGGGTCGGCCTGTCGCCGTCACCCTGCCTGCGCCGAATCCGCAGGCTGGAGGAGATCGGCGTTATCCACGGCTACCGGGTCGTGGTGGGTCCCGCCGCGGTCGGCCGCAGCCGCCGCCTACGAGGACTTCCACGCCAACAAGATCGCCGGACTACCCAGCGTCGCGGCCGTGAACAGCTACGTCACGATGAAGACCCTCGCCGCAGACGGCCAGGTGCAGTGCCAGCCACAGCTCACGGGTGGACGTGCGGCCCGACGCCCTCTTCGAGTCGGAGGGACTCCTGGAGGGAACGTCGGCCACAACGCAGTGGTCCGGAGTGGAGCGGGTGACGAGCCGGCCGCTTGCCCGCCGTGGGCACAGCAGGCTGGTGCGCGTGACGAACCTTGATCCATAAGGTAGTTGAATCGGCCCGATGTCGAGCCGTAATGGCTCGCTTGTCAAACCTACATCGTCATGCCAACCTGGAGAGGCGTCGCAGGATGGCGCTCCCATTTTGGGTCACTTGATGCGCAGTGGACTTCAGCAGTCGCTGAAGGCTGCGGTTAAGTAGACGGGAGCACCAAATGACCTGTGGCCCTACCTCTTCCCCCAGCGCTCACCCTTCTGTGGGGAGCGCGTGCCCGCAGCACCTGGCCACCGCCACTGTGGCGCCGGAGTTCATCAGCCTCCGCACGGCGGTGATCTTTCTGATCGCCTTCGTCTGTGGGGTTGTCGCCGGCTCGTTGACTTTCTTGGCGTACGGCAACGTTCCTGCGGCGGTGCTCGCTGGCCTCGGCGCCGTGGCAGGTGCGCTGATCGTCGCGCACACGTTGGTCCACTAGTGCGAGCGGCTTAGTGGGCCCAGGTTGTCAACTGGGCCCACCAGGCCGCGCGGTGTCGCCTGTTCACTCCCGCACGGTCTTGGACGGCAGGGCTGTTCAAAGCAGCCGCCGATACTCCGCCCTCGGCGATCACGGCACGTCGATCATGCCGAAGCCGGATATCAGCGCGGGGTGTGCACGCACCACAAGGCTGATTCGTTGCGGCGCAGTCATTCCAACCGTGGACGGTCGATCTCGGCACGGAGGCAGGTGGTGCTTAGTCGTCGCTCGCGTCTGTCCCGATAGGTTCGACTGCGCTCGGGCCTGGGTGCGCGATGGTGTAGACGGCTGGCCTGTTGTAGCTGATGTTGATCTGGGCGTAGCTTCCGCGGTAGTCGTTGGGCAGCTCGTTGTCGGCGATGATCACCTGCAGTCGGCCAGGCAAAGTGCCGACGAGCGTGGTGAGCCGTGCGTACATGGCCTTGCTGACGTCAGTGGCGGTGTTGAGCGCCATGCGAGGGCTGTCGATCAGCAGGAACATGGGGTAGGGCGAGCCAGGGGTGCGTAGCGCGACCGAGATGAGTGAACACCAGTAGGCGATCTGCGTCGCGGTTGTGATGCCGCCGGCCAGCTGGTTGTTCTCGGAGAACACCCCTCATTGATCACGGGTAGGTACTTCTTCGGGTCGATGGCCGCCGAGTTGACGTCGGGGATTCCGATCCTTCTGACGGTGTCGGCGAACTCCTTGCTGAGCGCCTCGATCACCTGGGTGCGCCGCTCCTCCAGCGTTTGCCGGGCGAGCTTGATCTCCTGCTCTACTCCTGCGCGTTCGGAGGCCAGGGTGACCGAGTGCTGCTTGAGATCGGTGACGACATCCCACTGTCGAAGGATGCCCGCCCACCGCTCCTGATCACTCTTCGAGCTCGCCAGTGCCTGGGCGGCGTCGCTGAACGCTTGAAGGCGTGGACTGATTCGGTTGGAACCTCGACGAACCAACCCCGATGTGGTTACGGTACGAAGTGGGTCAATCACACACTGTTATCTCATTGGGGTGGAATCCTTCATGGGGGAAACCGGCCTGCGCCGGCACTTGACCGTGCCCGCCGGGACCGCGCTCGCCGTCGGCGCGGTGCTCGGACCGAGCGTGCTGGTGCTGCCGGCGTTGACCGCACGGACCGCGGGACCGGCCGCGCTCGTCGCGTGGGGGGCCATGTCGTTGTTCGGGCTGGTGTTGGCAGTGGCGCTGGGCCGGGCCGGGGCGCGCATCCCGGACGCCGGAGGCATCATCGCCTACGTCTCGCACGCCTTCGGGCCTCGGTGCGCCCGTGTTTGCGGCTGGTGGTTCCTCGCCTCGGTGCCGCTGTCCGTGCCGGTGATCGCGCTGGTCGGCGCGCATTACGTGACGTCGTACTTCGGCCTGCCCGACGCTGCCGCCTCGGTGTTGGCCCTGGTGCTGTTGTTCGTGTCGCTGTGGCTCAACTCGCGAGGGCTGAAGGCGTCCGCGGCGGTGCAAACCGGGGCTGTGGCCGCCGTGGGTGCGGTGATCGCGGCGATCTCCGTCGCCGGACTGCCCGATGTGCGGTCCGGGTTCCTGACGCCGTTCGTGCCGAACGGGTGGGTGACGGTCGGAGCGGCCGCTCTGCTGATCTTCTGGTCCTACATCGGGTTCGAGATGGTCGTGCACCTCGCGGAGGACTTCCGCCGCCCCGGACGCGATCTGCCGCTCAGCATGGGGATCGCGTCGATCGTGCTCTCGGTGCTGTACTGCGCGGCGGCGTTCGTGACCATCGGCACCGGCGCGTACCTGCAGGGCAACGGGCTGGCACCGATGAGCGTGGTCGCCGCGTCCGCGTTCGGCCGGGCGGCAGGGGTGGCGACGGCGGTGTTCGCGCTGGCCTGCGCGTTCGTGGCCGTGCACACGAACATCGCGGGCCTCTCCCGCCTTCTGTACGCCCAGGCGCGCGTGGGCGAGCTACCGAAAGCGTTGGCGCGGCTGCACTCCCGGCACCGCACGCCGTGGGTCGCGTTGGCGTGCCTGGGAGTTTTCTTCGCGGTGGTGCTGCTCGCGGACGCACTGCTGCGACCTGATCTCGGGGAGTTGCTGGGGTGGCCGAGCGCCACGTTCCTCGTGCTGTACCTGGCGGGCACCGCGGCCGCTGTGAAGGTGCTGCCACCCGACGACATCGGCCGTGTCTGCGCCGTGGTCACGTTTCTGGGGTGCCTGCTGGTGCTGCCGTTCGGCGGGTGGGCGTTGCTGTACCCGCTCGCCGTGCTGCTGCTCGCAACCACACTGAGAAGGGGAATCAGTTGAGTCTGGTCGAGTTCGACGGTGAGCACCTCGACATCGCGGGCATCCGCGCCGTCGCGGAGCTGAAGCAGGAGTGCGCGGTCGCACCGGCCGCGCTCGCGAAGGCGGCCAAGAGCCGCGCGATGTTCGAGGACATCGCCCGGCAGAACATCCCGATCTACGGCGTGACCACCGGCTACGGCGAAATGATCTACATGCGCGTCGACGTGGCGAAGGAGGTGGAACTGCAGACGAACCTGGTGCGCAGCCACAGCGCGGGCGTCGGCTCGCTGTTCGCCGTCGACGAGGCACGCGCGATCGTGGCGGCACGGCTGAACGCACTGGCGAAGGGGTATTCGGCGGTGCGGCCGGAAGTGCTGCAGCGCTTGGCGTTGTACCTCAACTCGGACATCACGCCCGCCATCCCGGAGATCGGCTCGCTCGGCGCGAGCGGTGACCTCGCGCCGCTCGCCCACGTGGCGAGCACGGTCATCGGTGAGGGCTACGTGCTGCGCGACGGCAAGCCCGTGCCGACCGGGGAGGTGTTGCGGGCCAGGGGCATCGAGCCGCTGGAGCTGCGCTTCAAGGAGGGTCTGGCACTGATCAACGGCACGTCCGCGATGACCGGCCTCGGCTCGCTGGTCGTGGCGCGGGCACTGGAACAGGTGCGGCAGGCGGAGATCGTGACCGCGCTGATGATCGAGGCGTTGCGCGGCTCCACCAGCCCGTTTCTGGCCGAGGGTCACGACATCGCTCGCCCGCACCCCGGCCAGATCGCCTCGGCCGCGAACCTGCGGGCGTTGCTCGCGGGCAGTTTGTTGACCGTCGAGCACGCCGACCTGCGGCGCGAGCTGGAGGAGGGGCACGACGGCAAGGACGTGCAGCGCACGGAGGTCTACCTGCAGAAGGCGTACACCATGCGCGCCGTCCCGCAGGTGGCCGGCGCGGTGCGGGACACGTTGCACGACGCCGTGCGCAAGCTGGAGATCGAGCTCAACTCGTCGAACGACAACCCGTTGTTCTTCGAGGGCAGGGAGATCTTCCACGGCGCCAACTTCCACGGCCAGCCGATCGCGTTTGCCATGGACTACGTGACGATCGCGTTGACGCAGCTGGGTGTGCTGTCCGAACGGCAGACGAACCGGCTGTTGAACAGGCACCTCAACTACGGCCTGCCGGAGTTCCTCGTCGCCGGCGATCCGGGTCTGAACAGCGGGTTCGCCGGGGCGCAGTACCCGGCCACGGCGCTGGTCGCGGAGAACAGGACGATCGGCCCCGCGTCCACGCAAAGCGTGCCGTCCAACGGGGACAACCAGGACATCGTCAGCATGGGCCTGATCTCGGCACGCAACGCCCGCCGCGTGCTGTCCAACAACACCCGGATTCTCGCCGTGCAGTACCTGGCGGCCGCTCAGGCCGTGGACGTGGCGGGGCGGCGGTCCGGGCTGAGCCCGCAGTCTGCGGCCACGTACTCGAAGGTCCGGTCGTTGGTGCCCACTCTGGCTGAGGACCGGTTCATGGCGGACGACATCGAGGCCGTCGCCGCCGCTGTCGCGGCGGGTGAGTTCGTGTCCGCTGTCGGGGTGGAGCTCAACTGATCGGCTTCACACACCGGGGACGATCAGCACGTGATGGTGGTTGACCACGTGCTGATCGTCGACGTCGAGGCGACCTGTTGGGCGGGAACACCGCCGCCGGGCGAGTCGACGGAGATCATCGAGATCGGGATGTGCCCGGTCGAGGTGTCGTCCGGTGAGCGCGGTTCGCGGCGCAGCCGGTGCTGACGACCTCACCGCGCATCGACAAACCGCGCAACCCACGGCCTTCGACCTGCAAGGCGATCCCGGTCGGCGGCAGCAGCCCACTCATGAAGGCCACCCCGGAAGCACCAGTGCCCGGTCAAGGGCAGTCGGGACCTGCCGGTACCACTTCCCTTCCCTGCCGGCGATCTGACCGTCCTACTCGGACTGGAAGGGCCGAGTACGACGAGTCAAGAAGGCCCGGCGAACGTCCCGATCAGTCGGGGAGGCCGACCTGGGTGTTGGACAGGTCGAGACCGATCGCGAAGTCCGCGCTGTAGCCGGTCCCGGTGCTGGTGGGGTTCAGCACCATCTGGGCACCACCCCTCAGGTAAATGGAGTCCCTGTTGTTGGTGGTGTCCGCAGGGCCTTTACGCGCGTACGGCTGGGTCTGGAGGTAGGCCGCACCGAACGCGGTTGTGAAGTACAGCTGTGACGTGAACTCGTACGGACGGCCGTTGGTGCCGGTCGTCCGGATCTTGATGTGGATGTGGAGGGTCCTGCCGGTGTACCAGCCGGGCAGGATGGTGATGAATTGGGCCTTCCCATCCGTGTTGGTGTTCTGATAGCCGCGCAGGAAACGGCGACCGGAACTTCCCTGTGACGGGATGTCCGAGTAAAGCCCGAACGCGTCGCACTGCCAGATGTCCACTGTGGCGTTGGGCAGGGGGGTGCACTGTCCTGGGCGCACCGACTGGACGGTGAAGTTGAGCGTCAGCGCCGTTCCGGGCGACGGCCGACCGGTGGCCGGGTCGGTTCGAATGTCGGACCGGTTGAGCATCCTGTCGACGAAATAAGGACCTTCCATCTGCTCCGGCTTGACCACGCAGTTCAGCGCCGGTGCGCAGACCTCGGGGCCGCCAGCTGTTTGGGTGGCGCCGGCCACGGGAGATCCCGCAACCGTGAGCGTCGCGCCTGCGGCGCCGAGCAGGATCAGCGCCTGCCGTCGGCCGAGTACACGGCCTACCGGCTCATCGTCGTCGTGCATGGAATTTTTCCTTCCGGGCATACCGTTCGCTGTGCGTGGTGGGAACGGAATGCATGTGGTGAGTGGTTGCAGGAAACCGCGCACGATGGAACTGTCCAAGACCGCCAGAATCGCTGTCGAGAGGATTCACCCGTCTGCCGCCATCACGAAATACCGTTCGTGGGACTGATAGGCCGATCATCGGAATCCGCAGTCATTGCACATGGGGCAATTCACGTGGTCCGGACCGTTCCCAGCTATATCTTCATCACGCTGTTACCGCCGGACGGCGGCACGGCGACTGTCGCGGCGCCTCGACGTGGTCACGGACACCTACAGGTTGCGCACGCAGATCGGTGTCTCCGGATCGGGCATTCGAGCCCCGACCGCGCACCCACGCCACCAACCCTGGAAGACGTTGACGGTGCCCTTCCAGGTTGGGGTGGATGAGCACAACCGACGCGGAGACCATTTCCTGTCTCAATCGCCGCTACATGCTGCGAGACTTCGCAACCACGATCCCGTGGGGCAGGAGTCCGGCTACCCGGTGAAGTGCGACCACACCCAACCGACCATCGAACTCCCCATCAACGCCCGGAACTGGGTGCTGCGCATGTCCAACGAGACAGCCTGGTTCGTGGACTCCCAGGGCGGCTGGAGAACATCCTCAGCGGCGGGAAGTACATCGCCTGCGTTCAGCATTACTACGTGCTCGACGATTATCCGGCAGAACTGATCGACCGCTTCGGGGATCGAGCCACCGCGCCGCCCGCAACCTGCGGATGACAAGCGGGCGGCCCTCAAGCATATTCAGAGGGATCGCCCGGCTTGTCGCGTTCGGACCGCTGCGTGAGCCTTGGGAGCACGGAGTGAGAGCAGATTGGGAGCAACTTCGTGCGTTGAACATGCCTCAATGGTCCTCAATGGACCTGAACAGACCCGCGCCGACCTGCAGGAGTCTTGTTTTCGCAGGTCAGCGCGGTATCGTTGCCATAGTTCACACATAAGTAGTCCTCGGACCGACCCGACCTGCGCTCGGTCGAGCCAAGCCGCAGGTCAAAGCGTTGAACGGCTTCCGGTCCTCAGTGACCAGATGTGTCCTCTGGATCACCTAGATGACCACCGCGCGAGGAACACCGCGATGTCACCACACTGATCACAGCCCAGCGCTGCAGGTGCACGACCCATGAGATCACCAGGCTCTGCCGCGCTCGGACAACGCCGTCACACGCCGACCGCGACCAGGAAGAACACCCAAACGGAGGGTGCAATTCGCTTGAGGCAACGCAACCCCATTTCGCCCCGCGCAAACCGATTCTCCCCAAATCCTCCCAAATAGCGGGCTACCGGCCAGTAAGGACCAATGTGGACAGTCACAGCAAGATCGAAAGTGACGGTCGCGTTCAGGTTTGCCGGGTCAGCTCACCGAGCACCGCAAGCGCTCGCGCCAGCACCGGCGAGTCGTCGTCCACCCGCACGGCGGCGGCGAGGTCGATGCGGTGCTCCCCGGTCAACGGCCGGTAGACCGTGCCGGTGACGCCCAGCTCGGCCACCGGCTCCGGCACCACCGCCACCCCGAGACCGGACGCCACGAACGTGACCAGGGTCGAGGTCTCCGACACCTCGTGCCGCACCCGCGGCTCGAACCCGGCGGCACGGCACAGCCGCGCGACGATCCCGTGCATCACCGACCGGCCGCCGGAGGCGTGCACGACCAGGTCCTCGGTCTCCAGGTCCGCGATGCCCAACCGGCGGCGGCGGGCCAGGCGGTGACCCTCGGGCAGTGCGACGATCAGGCGGTCGCGGCGGACCGTGCTCAGCCGCACCGACGGGTGGTCGACCGGCGGGCGCAGCAGGGCGAGGTCGATCGTGCGGGCCAGCAGCGCCGCAACCTGGTCGGGGGCGAGCATCTCGCCGCGGAACGCGAAGTCCACGTCGGGCAGCTCCTCGCGCAGGGTGCGGGCGAGGGCGGGCAGCAGGCTGTAGGTGGCGGAGCCGACGCAGCCGACGACGAGCCGCCCCTCCAGCCCGGCGGCGACCCGGCGGGCCTCGGCACCGGCGTCGTCCACGGCGGCCAGCACGGCGCGGGCGCGGTCCAGGTAGACGGCGCCGGCACGGGTGAGCTCGACCTTGCGGGTGGTGCGGCGCAGCAGGGTCACGCCCAGCTCCGCCTCCAGCTGCTGGATCTGCTGCGACAGCGGCGGCTGGGCCATGTGCAGGCGTTCGGCGGCCCGGCCGAAGTGCCGTTCCTCGGCGACGGCGACGAAGTAGCGCAGATGGCGGAGTTCCACGCATTGATACTCACAGAGTCTCAGCCGACGTGAAATGAGTATTTCCAGATATGGACGCGACGATCTAGCGTCGAGGGCATGACCGACGTCGTGATCTGCGCGCCCCTCCGCACACCGGTCGGGAGGTTCGGCGGCGCACTGGCACCGCTGAGCGCCACCGACCTGGCGGCCACCCTGCTGAAGGAACTGGTTCGCCGCACCGGGCTGGGCGAGGGCGACGTGGACGACGTCGTGCTCGGGCAGTGCTACCCGAACGGCGAGTCACCCGCGATCGGCCGGATCGCCGCGCTCGACGCCGGGCTGGGCGTCGGGGTGCCGGGTGTGCAGGTCGACCGGCGCTGCGGGTCGGGGCTGCAGGCCGTGCTGTACGCGGCGGGCCAGGTCGCGACCGGTGCCGCGCGGGTCGTCGTGGCCGGTGGGGTCGAGTCGATGTCGCAGGTGGAGCACTACGCGCTCGGGCTGCGCACCGGCGTCAAGAGCGGCGGCGTCGAACTGATGGACCGGCTGGTGCGGGCACGCGAGACGGCCGGTGGCCGGTTCCACCCGGTGGCCGGCGGCATGCTGGAGACCGCGGAGAACCTGCGCCGCGAGTACGGCATCTCCCGCGAGGAGCAGGACGAGCTGTCGGTGCGCTCGCAGCAGCGGTGGGGCGCGGCGCAGGAGGCGGGCCGGTTCGCCGACGAGCTGGTGCCGGTGACGGTCCCGCACCGCAAGGGTGACGTGGTCGTCGACCGCGACGAGCACCCGCGACCGGACACCACGCTGGAGGACCTGGCGAAGCTGCGGCCGGTGCGGCTCAAGATCGACCCCGAGTCGACGGTCACGGCGGGCAACGCCAGCGGGCAGAACGACGGCGCCGCGCTGTGCGTCGTCACCACGCGCGCCGAGGCGGAGAAGCGCGGGCTGCGCCCCCTGCTCGCGCTCAGGTCGTGGGCCGTGGCGGGCGTCGGGCCCGAGGTCATGGGCATCGGTCCGGTGCCCGCCGCTGCCGCCGCGCTCGACCGCGCCGGGCTCACCCTCGACGACGTCGGCGTCATCGAGCTCAACGAGGCGTTCGCCGCCCAGGTCCTCGCCTGCCTGCGCGAGTGGAAGCTCGACCCGGCCGACGAACGGCTGAACCCCAACGGGTCCGGCATCTCCCTCGGCCACCCCGTCGGCGCCACCGGGGCGCGCGTCCTCGCCACCCTGGCGCACGAGATGCAGCGCAGGGACAGCCGCTACGGGCTGGAGACCATGTGCATCGGCGGCGGGCAGGGTCTCGCCGCCGTCTTCGAGGCGGTGCGGTCATGAGCCTGGACAAGGTGGTCGGCTCAGCCGCGGAGGCGGTCGCCGGCATCCGGTCAGGGGCCAGCGTCGCGGTCGGCGGGTTCGGGCTCGCCGGCATCCCGTGGTTCCTCATCGAGGCGTTGCTGGAGCAGGGCACCAACGACCTCACGATCGTGTCCAACAACTGCGGTGTCGACGGTGCCGGTCTCGGGCTGCTGCTCGACCACCGCCGGATCAGCCGGGTGATCGCGTCCTACGTCGGGGAGAACAAGGAGTTCGCCCGGCAGTACCTCTCCGGCGAGCTGACCGTCGAGCTCACCCCGCAGGGCACGCTCGCGGAACGGCTGCGCGCGGGCGGTTCCGGCGTCGGCGCGTTCTACACCCCCACCGGGGTCGGCACGCTGGTGTCCGAGGGCGGCCTGCCGTGGCGCTACCACGCCGACGGCACCGTCGCGGTCGTCTCACCGCCCAAGGAGGTGCGGACGTTCCACGGCAGGGAGATGGTCCTGGAGGAGTCGATCGTCACCGACGCCGCGCTCGTGCGGGCCGCGGTCGCCGACCGCGCGGGCAACTGCGTGTTCCACGCCGCCGCCCGCAACTTCAACCCCGCGGCCGCGATGGCGGGCCGGTTCACCGTCGTCGAGGCCGAACGCGTGGTCGAGGCCGGCGAGATCGACCCCGACCACGTGCACCTGCCGGGCGTGTTCGTGCAGAGCGTCGTCGCGCTCACCCCGGAGCAGGCCGCCCGCAAGGACATCGAGAAGCGCACCACCCGCGCCCGCCGGGAGGCGAACTGACATGGCCTGGACCCGCGACGAGATGGCCGCCAGGGCCGCGCTCGAACTGCGCGACGGCGAGTACGTCAACCTCGGCATCGGCCTGCCCACGCTGATCCCCGACCACCTGCCGGCGGGCTCGGCCGTGACGCTGCACGCCGAGAACGGCATCCTCGGCGTCGGCCCGTTCCCCTACGACGACGAGGTCGACCCCGACCTGATCAACGCGGGCAAGCAGACCGTGAGCGTGCTGCCGGGCGCGTCGTTCTTCGACTCCCCCACCAGCTTCGCCATGATCCGCGGCGGTCACATCGACACCGCCGTCCTCGGCGGCATGCAGGTCTCCGCGCACGGCGACCTGGCCAACTGGATGGTGCCCGGCGCGATGGTGAAGGGCATGGGCGGTGCCATGGACCTCGTCAGCGGCGCCGGGCGCGTCATCGTCCTCATGGAGCACACCACGCGCAAGGGCGAGCCGAAGCTGGTCGAGTCGTGCTCGCTGCCGCTGACCGGCCGCCGGGTCGTGGCCCGCGTGATCACCGACCTGGCCGTCCTGGACGTCGCCGACGGGGCGTTCCACCTCGTCGAGCTCGCTCCGGGCGTGCCGGTGGAGGAGGTCGTGGCGAAGACGGGTGCGCCGGTGGTGGAACGCGAGCCGGCCCGGCCGTGACCGCACCACTTCCGCGGCGCGTCAGGACTCGCGCAGCTCCAGCGCCGCCTCGATGGCCGAGGTGACCGCCTCGGACTCGGGCTCGGTCGTCGGCCGGAACCGGGCCAGCACCTGCCCGTCAGCGGACAGCAGGAACTTCTCGAAGTTCCACTGGACGTCACCGGCGGTGCCGTCGGCGTCGGCGTGCTCGGTGAGCGCCGTGTAGACGGGGTGGCGGCCGGGTCCGTTGACGTCGACCTTCTCGTACATCGGGAACGAGACGCCGTAGGTGGCCGAGCAGAAGGTCGCGATCTCCTCCGACGAGCCGGGCTCCTGGCCGCCGAACTGGTTGCAGGGGAAGCCGACCACGCTGAACCCGCGGTCGGAGTACTTGCCCTGCAACCGTTCCAGGCCCGCGTACTGGGGCGTGAGGCCGCACTTGGAGGCGACGTTCACGACGAGCAGCACCTTGCCGCGCAGGGGGCCCAGGTCGCCGGGTTCGCCGGACAGCGTGGAAACGGGGATGTCGTAGATGCTCACGGCACGAACCTATGTCACTGGTGCCTGACTCCACACGGCACTGGTCGATCTTGCTCTGCCGCACCGCCGTGACCTGCGGTGTCGGGGTTCACGGAAGAACGCGCGCCAGTTTCTCGCGCACCGCGTGCGCCTCCGGGAGGTCCAGCGCGTCGAACAACGCCTCGGCCCGCTGCCACGCCTCCACCGCCTCCGCGGCATGGCCGGTGGCGGTCAGCGCGTCGCCCAGCTGGTCGGCCGTGACGGCCTCGCTGTAGGAGTCGCCCAGCTCGCGGAACAACGCGCAGGCGCGCCGGTGGTGCTTGACGGCGGCGGCGTGGTCGCCGCGTTGCTGCTGCACGAACCCGAGGGTGCGCCGGGTGTGCGCCTCGCAGTCGCGGTCGTGCACCTCGTCCTGCAACCGCAACGCGGCGAGGCTGTGCTCGACCGCGAGGTCGAGGTCGCCCAGCAGTGCGTGGAACCACCCGGCCGCGCTGAGGCTGAACGACTCCCACGCGCGGTCGCCGGTGGCGCGGAACAGGGTCAGCGCCCGCCGGGCGTGCTCCAGGGCCGCGGCGGGCTCGGCGCCGCGGGCGTGGGCGACGCTGAGCGAGAAGTGCGCGATGCCCGCGCCGGTGTCGTTGCCGACGGCGCGGAACGACGTCAGCGCCTCGGTGAGCTCCTCGACGGCGCGCGGCTGGTCGCCCGCGACGCTGGTGCCGCGGCCGAGCAGCAGCGACACCTCGGCCAGTGCCGTGCGGTCGCCCAGCCGGTGTGCGGCGGCGAGGGCGGTGCGCTGCGTGGCGACCCGGTCGTCCCACTGGCCGACGCGGGTCAGGAAGGTCGACAGCACCCAGGCCAGCTGCCAGGCGTGCACGTCCCAGCCGGACCGCGCGGCCAGAGCGGTGGCGGCGAGCAGCACCGGGCGTTCGGCGGTGAACCACTCGACCGCGTCGTCGTAGGAGTCGATCGGCAACGGCGTCACGCCGTCGCACGGCGGGGCCAGGTCGATCGGCGGCCAGTGCGGCGAAAGGTGACGCTCGGCCGCGAAACCCGTGTGCAGGTAGTGGTCGAGCACCCGGCTCAGCGCCTGCCGGGTCTCCTCCGGCGCGGCCTCGGCACGGGCGAAGGCGCGCAGCAGGTCGTGCGAGGCGAACCGGCCCGGCGCGGGCTCGTCCAGCACGTGCGCCCTGGTCAGCTCCGCGAGCAACGGCCGAACGACGCCGGGGTCGGCACCGGCGAGCGCGGCCGCGGCGGCCAGGTCGGCGTCCGGGCCGGGGTGGGCGCCGAGCAGGCGGAACAACCGGGCGGCAGCGGGCGAGAGTCGGTGGTAGGACCACGACAGCACGGCCCGCACGCTCGACGCCGGGTCCCCGGCGTCGAGCGCGTCGAGGCGGCTGCGTTCGTCGCGCAGCTCCGTCACCAGCACCCCCAACCCGAACGCGGGGTGCGCCAGCGCCCGTGCCGCGACGACGGACAGCGCGAGCGGCAGCCCGGCCGTGAGCCGGACGAGGTCGTGCACCGCGCCCGAGTCCGCGACCCGCGCCGCACCGAGCCGCTGGGTCAGCAGCGCGGCCGCCTCGTCGTCGGTGAGCACCGGCACCGTGACCGGCCGGGCCTGCTCGGCCACGACCAGTCCGGTCAGCCGGTTGCGGCTGGTCACCAGCACCAGGCAGGTGGTCCCGCCGGGCAGCAGCGGCCGGACCTGGTCCTCGTCGAGCGCGTTGTCGAGCACGACCAGCACCCGCCGTCCCGCGACCCGTTCCCGGAACAGCGCGCTGCGGGCGTCGAGGTCGTCGGGCATCCGCTCGGGCAGCACGCCCAGCGCGCCCAGGAACCCGCGCAGCACGACACCGGCCGCGGCGGGCGGCGCGGACGGGTCGAAGCCGCGCAGGTTCACGTGCAGCTGGCCGTCCGGGAACGCGTGCGCGTGGTCGTGCGCCCAGCGCAGGACCAGCGAGGTCTTCCCCACCCCGCCGGGCCCGCCGACGACGACCACCCCGCCGGCCACGCCGTCCAGCTCGGCGCGCTCCCCCTCCCGCCCGACGAACGCGGGCGGTGGCGCCGGCAGCTGGCGCGGCACCGCAGGCGGCGTGACCAGGGCGAGCGCGGCGTCGTCGGTGAGCATCTGCCGGTGCAGGCGCCGCAGCTCGGGACACGGGTCGACGCCCAGCTCCTCGGCGAGCCGCACGCGCAGGTCCTCGTAGCACCGCAACGCCTCCGCCGCCCGCCCGTCCCGGTACAGCGCGAGCAGCAACTGCCCGGTCAGCCGCTCGTCGTGCGGGCGCTCGGCGACCATCGCCATCAGCTCCGGTACCAGCGCGCTGTGCCCGCCCCGCCGCAACGCGATGTCCGTGCCGAGCAACCGGGCGGCGAACCGCTCGTCCGCGAGCACGGCGCGCTGCGCGGCGAACCAGGGCGTGTCGGCGCCGTCGAACGCTTCGCCGCGCCACAGCCCGAGCGCCTCCGCGAGCAGCCCTGCCGCCGCGTCGTCGGGCAGGTCGCGGGCCTGCCGCACGAGTGCGCGGAACCGGTGCACGTCGACGTGGTCCGGTGCGACGTCGAGCAGGTAGCCACCCGGCCGCCGCACGATCACCACGCCCGGCACGCGCCGCAGCCGGGCGACGTAGGTGTAGAGCGTGGCCCGCGCCCGGTGCGGCAGGTCGTCGTGCCACACCGCGTCGACGACCTGGTCGACCGGCACGACCTCGCCCGCCCCGACCAGCAGCACCGCGAGCACCTTGCGCTGCATCGCGGGGCCCAGGTCGAGCGGCCCGTCGCAGGACCGCGCCTCGATGGTTCCCAGCACGGCGAACCGGGTCCTGACACCGTTCACGCCGCCACCTTACCGAGGTGGTCACGGACCGTTACGACCGGACACGCTGCGCTGCCGTCCGCCGGTCCCCACCCCGGCGGGTCCGCTCGCTGTATCGTCGCGTTTTTCACCTCGTACAGGTACTGGTGCATGACTGACGCCGATGACCGCTCCGGCCGCGACACGTCCGTCGCCGGTGTTGCTCGCCGCCTCTGGGGCGTCGAGCCGGCACCCGCGATCCCGCGCTACGCGGAACCTGGCTGGCAGCCCTCGCCCCACCCGATCGACCGGCCGTGCCCGCGGTGCTCCGGCGAGCTGCACGGGCTGTACCGGGTGGCGGGCAACGTCGGCAAACCGCGGCTGCAGGCGGCGGTGGTGTGCCCGGGGTGCCCGGCGTCGTTCAAGCTGAGCGACCTGCACCTGGCGCAGCGCGCGGTGCTCGGCGAGCTGCGGCCGGAGGCGGTGGCCCGGCGGCTCGCCGACGACGAGCGGTTGTCGAAGCTGGCCGTCGAGCAGTGGACCAGGCCCGCACCGCCGGAGCCTCGGGCGGCACCGGTCGTGGAACGCCCTCGGCCCACCGAAAAGCCCGCCGAAGAACCCACCGGAAAACCCGCCGGGAAGCCCACCGGGAAGCGCGCGGAACCGGCACCGCAGCCGCCCGCGCCACCCGAACCAGCAGCGACAGAGCCGATCTCCCCGGAGCCGATCTCCCCGGAGCCGATCTCCCCGGAGCCGATCTCCCCTCCCCCGCGGCGCACGTCGACCACGGTCATCGCGGCGAAGATCCGCCGCATCCTC
Organism: Lentzea sp. NPDC042327; assembly: GCF_040647275.1. NCBI lineage: Bacteria > Bacillati > Actinomycetota > Actinomycetes > Pseudonocardiales > Pseudonocardiaceae > Lentzea > Lentzea sp. NPDC042327. The sequence goes on along the minus strand of NZ_JBEZBX010000007.1, from coordinate 195,199 downwards.
GCCGACGCCGACGGCGCGGAGGAGCGCAGCCACCCGGTCGCGGTGCCGCTGGCCCCGGCCGAGGACGTCACCGAGCACCGGATGCTGTTCTGGTGCAAGACGGTCGACCCGGACCTGACCGTGCCGCGGCTGCCGGAGGGCACCGACGTCCGCGTCGTGTTCCCGGACGCGGACGGGTTCGCGGACCTGCGCGCCCGGCTGAGCGCCGCCGGGGTCCCGTTCCGCGCGGTGCCGCACTGGGTCGAGGAGGAGTGGGTCAGCTCGGTCGACGAGGACGCGCTGGGGCCGTTGCGGGTGACGCCGTCGCTGACCGGGATGGCGGGCATGGTCGCCGAACCGACGGCGCCGCTCACCGACGCCGGTGCACGGGCGGCGCGGGACGCGTTCGAGCTGCTGTGGGACCTGCACGAGCCGGTCGACCGCGCCACCGAACCACGACCGGTGCCCGCGGCTGACCTGGTGCCGCGCGACTGGCTGCGGTTCCTGCCCTACTCGACGCTGAACCCCGCGCAGGCGCAGGCCTGCCCGTCCGTTGTGGACGGTGACGGGCACGTGGTGGTCACGGCGCCGACCGGTGCGGGCAAGACGGTGGTCGGGATGCTCGCGGTGCTGCGCAGCATCCTCGAAGAGGGGCGCAAGGCGGCGTGGCTGGTGCCGCAGCGGACGCTGACCGACGAGCTGGACCGCGAGCTGGAGACGTGGCGCGGGCAGGGGCTGCGCGTCGAACGGCTGTCCGGCGAGTACACCGTCGACGTCGAACGGGTGCGCGCCGCCGACCTGTGGGTGGCGACCACGGAGAAGTTCGAGGCGATCTGCCGGGCGTCGTCGTTGCAGACGGCGCTCGCCGAGGTCGGCTGCATGGTCGTGGACGAGATCCACCTGCTCGGCAGCGCGGGCCGCGGTGCGTTGCTGGAGGCGTTGCTCGCACGGGTGCGCGGGGCCGAGTCGCCGGTGCGGATCGTCGGGTTGTCGGCGACCGTGGCCAACGCCCAGGAGGTCGCGGACTGGCTGGAGGGCGACCTGGTCACCACGACCTGGCGGCCGTCGCGGCTCACCTGGCAGCTGCCGATGCTGCCCGCCACCTCCCGGCACGCCGAGGCGTCGCGGATGCGCGAGCAGGCGGTGGCGGAGCTCGTGCAGCGGCACACCGCCGACAAGGGCAGCGTGCTGGTGTTCTGCGGGTCGAAGCCGAAGGTCCGCTCGACCGCGCTGATGATCGCCGCCGAGCGCGGTGCGCCGGTGCACCTGGTGGGGCCCACCGACTTCGACAAGCTGGAGACGGTGTGCGCCGAGGTCGGGGTGCGGCTGCACTACGCCGACTGGGACGGCAAGCACGCGGCCGAGCAGGCGTTCCGGGCGCGCGAGGCCGACGTGCTGGTCGCCACTACCACGGTCGCCGCGGGCGTGAACCTGCCGGCCCGCGCGGTGGTCGTGCGCGACACGAAGATCGGCACCGACCCGATGGACACTGCCACGGTCATGCAGATGTTCGGCCGGGCCGGTCGCGTCGGCGCCGGCGAGACCGAGGGCTGGGCGTACCTCGTGACCGACGAGACCGAGCGCGCGGACTGGCAGCGGCGGCTCATGGCCGGGTACGCCGTCTACTCGCAGATCTACGACAGCCTGGCCGACCACGTGCTCGCCGAGGTGTTGCAGGGCCGCATCACCACGGTCGTCGAGGCCGAGGCGTGGTGGCGGCAGACGCTGGCCTTCGCCCAAGGCGACGAGGACGTCGAACCGGTGCACGACGCCGTGGCGTTCCTCGTCGAGAAGGACTACCTGGTGCAGCGCGGTACCACGCTGACGGTCACCGACCTCGGCCGACTGACCGCGCAGCTGATGGTCTCCACCTACACCGGCGCCCGGCTGCGGCAGGTGCTCGGCCTGCTGCCGGCACCGGAGGACGCCGACACGGCGGAGGAAGCGCTGACGTGCGTGCTCGGCGTGACCGTCCCCGAGCTGGCCGACGCACCGGTCGCCGAGGCCAACCGCCCGGCCGTGGCCACCGCGATCCGGGCCCGCGGCCGCACCTCGCGGATCACCGACACCACCGCCGTGCAGGGCCTGGGTTCGTCGGCGAACGTCCAGCGCGGTGACCTGGCGTGGGCGGCGCTGCTGCTCGTGGCCCGCTCACCCGAGCTGTTCGCGGGCCGCGGCCGCCGGGCCGTCGCGGGCATCCCGCTGGGCTCCCTGCACCCGGTGCTGGAGCAGGCACCGCGCTACCTCGCCTGGCTCGCGGCACAAGGACATCTGGGCACCGTGCACCCGTGGGTGGCGATCGTGTCGGCGGACCTGGACCGGCGGGTGCGGTGGCGTTCCTGCACTCCCGGCCGCGGCGCGGGCCGCCTGCTGTGGATGTGCGAGCAGATGGCGACCCGCGCGCACGCCAAGGAACTCGTGCCGGGCATGTGGCGCTCGGCGGTCAGCCGCGGTGTGCGCGCACCGGACTGGGCCCCCGGCCGGCCACCGGCGCACTGCCAGCTCGACCAGGCGTCCTACACCGCGTTGCTGCGCGAGCGGACCACGTCGGCGGTGCTGACGGTGAGCGCGCAAGGCGTTGCGGTCACCGGGATCGCGGGCGCGGCGGCGGTCGCGTGGACCGGCCGCAAGCGCACCGCGGTGACGATCACCAGGGCCACCACGGAGATCGGCTACCCGGTCGTGGACGAGGGCGACCCCGACCTGGGCGCCGCGTCCGGTGCCGCGGTGTTCACCCGCCGCGGTGACCACCGGGCCACGGGCTGGCTGGCGGAGTACGACCGGATCAGCCCTGCGGTCGAGGTCGACGACGAACCCGCGCCCAAACCGGCCCGGCGCGGGCTCGGCCGGGTGCGCTGAACGTCAGCGCCAGCCGGTGATCGTGACGTCGTCGCCGACGGCGATGGTGCCGGGCCGCAGCACGGCCGCCTTCAGGCCGAAGACGACGCCGTCGGGTCCACGGCGGTAGGTCGCGAGCGTGCGCAGCGGTTCCGGTCCGGCCCGCACGCCCTCGTCCTGGTCGACGAGCGTGACGGCGCACCGGACGGCCAGCTCGCCGAAGCCGAGCTCCGCGCCGCCGACGGCCATCCGCTCGGCCCTGTCCTCGGTGCAGGGCTCCGGCCAGCCGCTGACCACGACGTTGGGCCGGAACCGCTCCAGCGCCACCGGGTTCCCGCCGCGCTCGGCGATCCGGGCGTTCAGGTCGTCCGCTGAGGACAGTGAGAGGACGTGCACCGCGGTCGGGTCCGTGCCCGCGGCGGCCCGAGCGGCCCTGTCCGGCTCCCGCACCAGGCGGACCGGCTTGCCGACGACCTCGGACAGCCACGCGGCCGCCTCGTCGCCCTGGTCGATCCCGGTGTCGGGCCACTTCTCCACCGCCACCGGCCGGGTGGCGCCACCCGTCACGACGGTCAGCACCAACTCACCGGCGCCGGGTGCGCTGAGCTCCAGCTCCGCGCCCTCGCGCAGCACCCGGCCGCGGACCAGGGCCAGCCGCGGCAGCTCACCCTGCCACTGGGTCGACCCGTCCACCCCCACGACGGCGAACAGCCGATCGCCCGCCGGCCCGGCCGGGGTGAGCTCTGCCCGGTCCACGGCGACACCGGCGCACCCCTTGATCGGGTACAGCGTCAACGCGTGCACGTGTGCCATGTGCGCCAACGTACTCGGCCTCGGACACCGCTGAGTCGAATTCGATGAGAACGCTCTCACGGTTGGTGGAACTGCCCGGCGCACACAGCGGCGGGGCCGGCCTGAGCCGACCCCGCCTCGTGATCACCTGGTGGTCACGCCTTCACGGAGTGCTTCCCGTGCGCCCAGGACGTGGCGTCGCCGCCGTCGCCCGCGGGACCGGAGTGGCCACCGACCGTGGTGCTGTGGTTGGTCGCGGCACCGGTCGAACCCGTGGCACCGGTGTTCCCGGAGTCGCCCGAGCTGACCTCGGTCCAGGACTGGGTGCCGTGGTTCGTCCAGCCGTGCTTCCAGTCGTGGCCCTTCCACCCGTGGCACTTGTCGCCGTGGTGGCCGGGTTGTTCGTTCTTCATCACGGCCGTGTTGCCGCCGGTGGCACCGGAGCTCCCGGAGTCGCCCGAGTTGCCGGTGGTGGCGTTGTTCGAGCTGGTGGCGTTGCCACCGTCACCCGAGTTGCCGCCGTTGCCCGCGGTGGCCTTGGTGGAGCCGGACTTGCTGTGGTGGCCCCACTTGTCGCCGTGGTGGTTCCAGGACTTCTTCTGCTCGGTCACGGCCCACGCGTCGCCGCCGTCACCGGCCGGGCCGGAGTTGCCGCCCACGGTGTTGCTGTGGTTGGCAGCGTCACCGGTCGCACCGGTGGCACCCGTGTCGCCGGAGTCGCCCGACGTCACCGCGGTCCAGGACTTCGTGCCGTCCCGGGACCAGCCGTGGCCCCGCTCGGACCCGATCGTGCGGACGACCGCCGTGTTGCCACCGGTGGCACCGGAGTTGCCCGAGTTGCCCGAGTTGCCGGTGGTGGCGTTGTTCGAGCTGGTGGCGTTGCCACCGTCACCCGAGTTGCCGCCGTTACCCGCGGTGGCCTTGGTGGAGCCGGACTTGCTGTGGTGGCCCCACTTCTGACCCTCGGTGGCGTCGCCCCCGTTGCCCGCGGCACCGGAGTTGCCGCCCACGGTGTTGCTGTGATTGGAAGCGTCACCGGTCGAACCCGTGGCACCCGTGTCGCCGGAGTCGCCCGACGTCACGTTCGTGTGGCACTCCGCCAGCACGCAGAGCCCGTAGGCGCTGTTGCCGCCGGTGGCACCCGAGTTCCCGGAGTTGCCCGAGTTGCCGGACGTGGCGTTGTTCGAGCTGGTGGCGTTGCCGCCCTGACCCGAGTCACCACCGTTGCCGGCGGTCGCGGAGGTGTTCCGCGCACGACCCGTGGCGGTGGCGTCGTCCCCGTTGCCCGCGGCGCCGGACTTTCCGCCCACGGTGTTGCTGTGATTGGAAGCGTCACCGGTCGAACCCGTGGCACCGGTGTTCCCGGAGTCACCCGAGCTCACGTTCGTGTGGCACTCCGCCAGCACACAAAGCCCGTAGGCGCTGTTGCCGCCGGTGGCACCCGAGTTCCCGGAGTTGCCCGAGTTGCCGGACCGCGCGGTGTTCGAGCTGGTGGCGTTGCCGCCGTTGCCCGAGTCACCGCCGTTGCCGCCCTTGACGACCGAGCTCACGATGTCGTTCACCCCGCCCAGGAGACCGTGGTCACCCGTGTCGGCGCTGGCCATCGCTGTTCCGAACAGGAGGAATCCTCCCGAGAACGCTGCGGCCACGAGACCGCGTCGCACAGAGCTGTGCATGTCGAACCTTCCCGTCAATCAAGCTGGTGATCTGGTCGGCTTGGTCGGCGGGACTGCTCAGCTGGGATGATTTCGGCCGTAGTAATAGCACCACGACCCGTGGAACTGCTGTTTTCCACTCGCCATCGGCGACGCGTTGTCCGGGTGCACTCCCGAAAGAGCCGGGAGGTCCGAGACGGCGGTGCCCGTCGATCCGCTCGACGACGCCGATCCCGTCGTGCCGGGCAAAGCGAGCGGCACAGCGGGCGACTGCCCTTCCGGCGACTGGACCGGCAATTGGACCGGCGTCTGGACCGGCGTCTGGGCCGGTGGCGCCACGTCAGGCGCGGAGGTCTGCTCGGCCTTCGCCGGCACGACCTGCTGGGGCAGCGCCACCGCGGGCGCCTCGGGAACAACGGCCGGCACCACGGGTGCGACCACCTCCGGCGGGGCCGATGGCAGTGGCACCAGCGGTTCCACGACCTGCGGAGGTGGATCGTCCCGCACCACGCCCACCACGGGGGCGAGCACCGGCGCGGTCACGGGCCGCAGCGGCTCCAGCACCGGGTCCAGGGTCTGCGCCGCGGTGTCGACCACGGGTGTCAGCAGCGGTGCGGTCACCTGGGCGATCGGCGCCACCACCTCGGCCACCGGGGACACGAGCGCGTCCAGCAAGCCCGAGTCGTTCTCGTCGGCATTCGCCACTCCCGCCGAGAGCAAGCCGAATCCCAAGAGGAACCCGGCCACTCCCAGAGTTCGCCGCAGCGTTGTGGAACATGTTGATTTCATGCGTATCACCCCCTTTCGCTGAATCAGCACCTGTCATCGAGGCATTCGGTGCCCCACGGGTGCCGGTTCACTCGAAAGTGGAAGTTTTTCTTTTGCTCCAGGTCAGCGATCTGAATTAGTTTGAAACACGCATTTCCCACTACTTTGCGACACCGTTCGAGGCCGATGGGTCAACGCGGAGTGAGAGCGCGGCGGAGCGGCCGACTGGATCATCGGCGATCAGCGGTCCGTGGGTTACGGTGGTCGGCGTGCTGACGACCACGTCGCCTGCGACCGGGCATCAGGTGGCCGAGCGAATCAGGCGGCTGGAGGCGCGGCTGGTCCGCGACCACGACGAGGTGCCACCGAGCCTGGTGCACGAGTGGGTCGAACGCGCCATCGCCCGCTTCGGCGGCGCGCGCGTGCGCGACTACGTCCCGCTGCTGGTGGAGCGCTCGGTGCGGGCCTCCGCGCAGGGCTTCTCCTCCGGCTCACCGGAGCTGCCGGGCACGTGGCTGTCGGCCTGGGCCCGCAACACCGCCCGCCGCCTGCTCGCCACCGAACTCCCCCGCCGCTGGTCGCACACCGCCGGCGTGGCCCGCCGCGCCGAGCAGGTGGCCCGCGTCCTGCCCGCCGGCCAGCGGGACCTGCTGGTGGCGGCCGCCTGGGTGCACGACATCGGCTACGCCTCCGAGCTGGCCGACACGGGCCTGCACCCGGTCGACGGCGCCCGCTACCTGCGCCGCGCCGGGATGTCCCCGCTGCTGTGCGGTCTCGTCGCTCACCACTCCGGTGCCGCCGCCGTCGCCGAGCTGACCGGTCTGGCCGGCGCCTTGGCGGAGTTCCCCGACGAACGCGGCCGGCTGCGCGACGCGCTCTGGTACGCCGACATGTCCACCTGCCCCGACGGCCACGCGATCACGGTCGAGGCCCGGCTCGCGGAGATCCGCCGGCGTCGTGGCCCCGACGACCCGGTGGTGCGCGCGCTCGCGCTCAACGGCGAGGAGCGGCTGGCCGCGGTGCGCCGCATCCACCGGCTGCTGCGCCGGGCGAGCTGACCTCAGCCGCGCCCGGCCTCCGGCCACCGGAAGATCCCCGCTGTCGCCATCACCACCCGCCGCCGCGCCTTCTCCTCGTCGTCCCCGAACCGGTCGATGGCCCAGGACAGCGCCAGCACCAGCTCGAACACCTCGTCGGCGCTGATCTCCCCCGCCACCTGCCCTGCCTCCTCGGCCGCGTCCAGCAGCACCCCGACCCGTTCCACCAGCGGCGCGTTCGCGGAGTGCAACGCCGAGCTGTCGTCGTCGTGCGCGGTCGCGAGGCACACCGGCAGGTCGTGCCAGATCCGCAGTCCCCAGCCCACCCGCACCAGCCACTCGGCCAGTGCCTCGGCCGGAGGCAGTGCACGGGACAGCTCGTCGGCCTCGGCCAGCGCACGGGCGTAGAAGCCCTCGATGACGGCGGCCACCAGGTCGTCGCGGGTGGGGAAGTTCCGGTAGAGGGTGGCGTTGCCGACGCCGGCGCGCAACGCGATCGCGTCGAGCGAGGCGAGCACTCCCTCCGCCTCGAACGTCTCCCGCGCGGCGACCAGGATCGCGTCGCGGTTGCGCTGGGCGTCAGCGCGAAGAGGGCGTGTTCCAGCCAACGCAACTCCTCCTCGACAAAGTGGGGAGTGTCCCCACATACTCGTATCCGGGGAAGCTCCCCACTTATCGCAGGAGTGTAGATGACCTACGACGACCTGACCGGGCTGCGGATCTCCGTGGCCGACGGCATCGCCACCGCCACGCTCGACCACCCGCCGCTGAACCTGATGGACGGTGTGCTGGTGCCGTCGTTGCGCGGCTTCGTCAACCGGGTGCGCCACGACACCGGCGTGCGCGTCGTGGTGTTCGACAGCGCGGACCCGGAGTTCTTCAGCGCACACGGCGACATGGCCTACCTGACCGACCCAGCGGCGTTGCCCGCCGCCACCGCCGCCGCGATCGCCGCCGCGCCGGACGTGCCCGTCCCGGACGGCATGAACATCCTCCAGGCCGTTGCCGACGAGGTGCGCGGGCTGCCGCAGGTGACCATCGGCAAGATCGCCGGCTTCGCCCGTGGCGCGGGCAACGAGTTCCTGATGGCGCTCGACCTGCGCTTCGCGGCCATCGGCCGGTCCGGTCAGGCGCAGCCGGAAGCCGTCATGGACATCCTCCCCGGCGGCGGTGGCACCGTGCTGATGACCCGGCTGCTCGGCCGGGAACGCGCGCTGGAGGTGCTGCTCGGGACCGACCTGGTCGACGCCGAGCTGGCCGAGCGGTACGGCCTGGTCAACCGGGCGCTGCCCGCCGACGAGATCGACGCGTTCGTCGACCGGCTGGCCCGCCGGATCGCCCGCCTGCGCCCCGAGGTCGTCGCCGCGATCAAGGCCACCGTCGAGACCATCGCGCCGAAGATCCCCCACGAGGCCTACGCCGTGGAGAACGCCGCCCTGTACTCGCTGTTCACCGAGGACATGGTCGCGTCCGCCCACCGCCAGCTCGCCGCCGGCGTGCAGACCCGCGAGGGGGAACGCGACCTCGAAGGTCTCCTCGACGGGCTCTGACCGGCACGGCGACGCCGGTGACGTGGGCGGTGCGGATCGGCAGGAGGTGGGCGCGGTGAAGCGGACGCCCCAGCCGCCCGCCCGGAGGGTCCGGGAGCACGGGTGGCTGGTTCCGGAGGAACGAGATGTCCCGCACGGACAAGACGAAACCGGCGTGGGTGCGGCACCGCGAGCACGGCGGCCGGCCCTGCACGACCACCGGAGCGGCCCCTGCGACCTGCCGCCACTGCCCCGGGGAGGACACCGGCACCCGGTGCCGCGGTCACACCTGGACGTAGCCGCCGTCCACGAACAGCTCCGCCCCGTTGACGAAGCTCGCGGCGTCCGAGGCGAGGAAGAGCGCGGCCGCGGCGATCTCGTCCGGGTCGGCGACCCGGCCCAGCGGCACGGCGCTCGCGAGCTCGTCGAGGAACCCGGACCGCTGGTCCTCCGCCACCAGGCCGACCAGGCCCGGCGTCTCGGTCGGGCCGGGGCTGAGCACGTTGACGCGGAAGCCGCGCGTCTTCGCGTCGCGCGCCCAGCTGCGGACGAGGTTGCGCACCGCGGCCTTCGAGGCGCCGTAGACCTCCAGCCCCGGGTCCGGCCGGAGCGAGCTGGTCGAGCCCGTGACGATCACCGACGCACCGGGCGACAGCAGCGGCAGCGCCTTCTGCAGTCCGAAGATGACACCCTTGACGTTGCCGGCGAACGTGCTGTCGAACTGCTCCTCGGTGATCTCCTCCAACGGCGCCATCACGCCACCGCCCGCGTTGGCGGCGAGCACGTCGATCCGCCCCGCCTTCTCGCGCACGACGGCGTAGAGGGCGTCTAGGTCGGCGAGCTTCCCGACGTCGGCCCGCACGGGCACGACCGCGTCACCCAGCTCGGCCGCGACCGCGTCGAGCTGCTCCTGCCTGCGGCCGGTGACGAAGACCCGTGCGCCTTCGGCGACGAACCTGCGCGTGATGGCCAACCCGATCCCGCTGTTGCCGCCGGTCACCACGGCCACCTTGTCGGCGAGCACACCGGACATGAAGCACCACTCCCTAGTTCTTGACTGGTTCGTCCATAACGTAGGCACTTATGGACGATTCAGTCAAGAACTGGGTACGATGAGGCATGCCACGTCCGCGGAAGTTCGACGAGTCAGCCGTCCTGGCCGCCGCACGCGACCAGTTCTGGTCGGCCGGGTACGCCGGCACCACGATGGACGCCGTCGCCGCGGCCACCGACCTGGGCAAGGGCAGCCTGTACGGCGCCTTCGGCGGCAAGCAGGAGCTGTTCCACCGCGTGTTCGACGACTACTGCGCGCAGGCGGAGGACGGGGTCCGCCGCGAGCTGACCGGCCCCGACGAGGAGGCCTTCGCGCGACTGACCGCCCACGTGCACGGCATCGCGGCCTCCGTCGCCGCGGACACCGCGCACCGCGGGTGCCTGCTCGCCAAGGGCACCGCCGAACTGGCCGAGCACGACCCGGTCGTCGCGGCCCGCGCGCTGCGGACGTTCGACGAGCTCGAACGCCTCCTGGTCGCCGACATCGAGGCGTGTCAGCGCCACGGCGACCTCTCCCCCGGCGCCGACCCGCACCGGCTGGCCGCGCTCGTGCTCACGGTGTTGCGCGGCATGGAGGCCCTGGGCAAGGCGGGCAAGGACGCGCGCTTCCTGGAGGCGGTCGCGGAGAGCGCGCTCGCCGCGCTCCCGCGACCCTGAGCGCCGTCAGACCCTGGCCTGCTCCCGGACCGGCCTGACGGCGTCCGGCACGCGCCCGCCTTCGGGATAGGCGCAGGTGAAGGTGCCGCGGTAGCCGAAGAGCGGCCCGAACCGGTGGTTGGTCACCTCGACGTCGATGCGGAACCGGCCGAGGTCCTCGTCGTAGGACTCGCGGACCGTCGCGGCGCCGGTCACCAGGCCGGGGACGCGGAAGTGGAGCGGGCCCTCGTGGAAGCGCTGCTCACCGCTGCGGATCAGCAGCCCGCCGCGGTCGTCCACGGACAGGTCGAGGTCGACCGAGACGTGCTGGTGGGTGCCCAGGTAGTCCACGACACGGCCGCGTTCGGGGCTGTAGATCATCGTGGCGTCCCACCGCCGGGGCCGCTCGAAGGCGAAGGTGCGGACGAACGTCATCGTCTCCCGGCCCAGCGAGTCGCGGTAGGGGTAGTTCTCGATGGTGAAGGGGACGTCGCTGCCGTGGCCGGGGAGCAGGATGTGGCGCTTGGCCCCGAGCCACAGGAACGGCCGGGTGAAGCCGCGCCCGTGCCACACCCGGTCCATCGTGCCGGTGCCGACGCAGGCGATGCCGTCGTCGCTGGTGAAGCCGAACCGGCGTTGCAGCTGCGGGTGCAGGCGGTCGAAGTCGGCGCCGAGGGCGCGCTGGAAGATCGACGTCACGGGTGCTCCAAGGTCAGCAGGGTCGAGGGCGCCGTCGACGACCGGCGGTCCGGCGGCGTGCGCCGGCACCTCCTGGCGGCCGGGGTGGACGGCAGCGGCGGGGCCAGCAGGGCGGCGAGGGTGAGGGCCGCGGCGAGCACGGCGGGCCCGGACAGCCAGGCCACGGCGCAGACACCGGCCCTCGTGCCCGCGTCCAGCAGCGCCCACCGCAACGACACCTCGGGCCGGACGCCGCGTTCGAGCCACAGCCGGAGCCGGTCGAACGACCAGGCCGTCCCCCACCCCATCAGCAGGCGGAACGGGCGGTCGGCCAGCGCTCCCAGCCGCCCCCAGCCGGGCCGGTAGTCGTAGCCGGTGAGGAACCGGACCCCCGCGGCGGTCGGCACGTACCGCCAGTACCCCGACCCGGCGCGGATCGGGGACAGCGGGTGCGCCGAGCTGAACCGCAGCGCCGACGTCCGCGAGCCGTCGGCCTTGACCCGCTCACCGACGCTGACCCCGGTCCCGTCCACCTCCAGACCGGGCAGGACGCGGACCGAGTACCGGAAGCGCTGCTCCGCGTCCTGGTCCGCCTTCGGCAGGTGGTCGATCGTGGTGAACCGCAGGTCCCACCGCTGGTGCTGGTGCGGGTCCTGGGTCCGCAGCCACACGTCGTCGAGGTCGGCCCTGATCACCGTCTCCACGTAGAGCGTCCGCCGCCGCGCCATGGCACCCCCTCCTGTTTGAGCAGTTGCTCAAACAGGAGGGTAGCCGGATTTGAGCAGATGCTCAAACAGGGCGTTGAGCTGGGGCTACTTCGCCTTCCCGGCCGTCTTGCGGAGTTTGGAGCGCAGCGCGCGCACCGCGATCGGCCCGAGGTCGTCCACCACCTCGATGAGCACGGCCAGCCGGTCGAGGGCGTCCATGGCCGCCTTCGACCCGTCCGGGTCGACGCCCTCGTACAGCTCCAGCCCGATGAACCCGGCGCTCACCGCACGGGCGAGACCCGCCGTGTCGATCAGGTCGGAGACCGGGGAGCCGGCCAGCGACCGGGTCAGCGCCCGCTCGATCGGGTTGATCCACAACCGCAGGGACGCCGCAGTGGCCTCGGCGAGCCGGGGGTCGGCCTGGGCGCCGGCCAGCAGCTGGGCGAGCACCATGACGTTGCCCTGCGCCCGTTCCTCGGCGTGCAGCGCGCGGCCCAGCTCCAGGAGCCGGCGCAGGTCGGTGATCTGCTCGAGCCGCTCGGCGAACAGCTCGACCCGCGCCTGCGTGGCGGCCAGGCACGCGGCCTGGAGCAGGTCGTGGACGGTGCCGAAGTGGTAGAAGACCAGCGCCTGGTTGACCCCGGCGGTGGCCGCGATGCTGCGCGCCGTGGTGCCGGTCAAACCGTGCGTGCGAATGGTCTCGATCGCGCCGTCGATCAGGCGTTGTCGGGTGTCGGCCACGGCATCACCGTAGAGGCCCGCGCCGGGCGCCCGAGGTGAGACGGCCCTCGACTGGACGCACACCGGACGCGCCGGTACCGGTGGGTGCTCCACGGCCTCACAGGGCGCACCGACCGGCGGATCACCGACGAGCCGTTCCTGTCACCACGCCCCGCCGAACACCACGTCGCCCGCGCGATGCAGAAGCGGGACGTCGGGTCCCGCGCTGCCGCCTCGGTGCGGCGGCGGTGTCGAACTCGGTCCTCGTGACCCTCGACCTGAGGTCACCACCGGCCCCAGCGGCTCCAGTCGGCGAGGGCGTACGACACGACCACGACCTGCGGACTTGATCGAATTCGGCCGGGCGTTCGCGCCAACCGGAGATCATGGTGTAGGGTGGTCCCCATCAGTCATGGTTACGAAGTAGAACTCGCCCGTGATCAGTATCACGGGCTTTTTGCTGTTTCAGCGTTTCCGCAGGCCGTGGCGGATGATCCCCAGGCACCCGCGACAGTGCGGATGCCAACTCATCACAGGAGTGCACATGGCTACCGGAACCGTGAAGTGGTTCAACGCCGAAAAGGGCTTCGGCTTCATCGAGCAGGACGGCGGCGGCGCCGACGTGTTCGTCCACTACTCGAACATCGCCGCGCAGGGCTACCGGGAGCTCCAGGAGGGCCAGAAGGTCTCCTTCGAGGTCACTCAGGGTCAGAAGGGCCCGCAGGCGGACAACGTCGTTCCCGCCTAGTTCTGCGTCGGCTGCCGGTCCGCTCGTCGGACTGAGCTGGTCACACCGAAGCCCGGCCTGGGTCCACCGATCCCGGCCGGGCTTTGACGTGCGCGGTGGCCGCTCGCCGGCTCCGGTGCCACCACCCGCCGCGCCGAGCCGGACCGAGCGTCGTGCGCTGGTCGAGCAGGCCACCGACTTCGCGTACTCCTCGTTCACCGCCGGCACGGCTGATCACGCCGATGGAGCGCGAGTGGTGTGCCGCTCGACGTCCGGGGTACTCGACCGAGCGACCCCGACGGGAGAGAGCCCATGCGTGGCGACATCGAGACCTACTTCGAAGACGGCCGGTGGAAGAACAAGGTCCAGGGCAACGACCAGGTCTCCAGCACACACCTCACCAAGCAGGACGCGGCCGCGAACGGTCGTGAGATGGCGATCGTGCACGCGGTGGACCACATCGTCCGGGGCCGCGACGGGGTGATCAGCGAGCACGACGTCTACCCCCGCGGCCGCGACCCCCACACCTTTCCCCGCTGATGCCGCTGTCGGTGTTCTCGCACCGGGAGTGCGAGAACACGGCACGACCTGGTCGGCGGGTGAGGAACGGCGGGGTGGCGACCGCGGAGCCTGCCCGGCGACGCGCCCGCAAGCCGCCGGCGAGACCGTACTGCGCGCCGCGGGCATGCGCGCAGTACGGAGAAGAAGTTAAACCTGATGCGGTCACGCAAGGCGTGGGCCCAGACCTCGCTACGTCCACGAGCGACTGGAATCAGTCGACGTGGTGGAGGAATGCTGTGCCAGCCGTGGACGACCGGCCGTTGTTCGGCGGTGTGAGCGAAGGTGCGCGCACCTGATGGGCCGCATCGGTCGGTGAGCGACGCACGAGCGGCGGTGATGGCCGCGCTTCGGGACAGCGGGAGCGGGCTCGACACCATGGCGCGCGTGATCCGCGCGTGCGTGGACGTGCTGCCGGTCGACGGCGCCTCGATCTCGGTGATGAGCAGCCCGCGGGAACGTGAGACGTTGTACGCCAGCGACGAGATCGCGACGAAGATCGAGGACGTCCAGTTCACCCTGGGCGAGGGCCCGTGCTTCGAGGCGTTAGCGAGCCGCAAACCCGTGCTGGTTCCCGACCTGCCCCGTGCGTCGGTCCTGGAGTGGCCGGTGTTCGCGGCTGCCATCGCCACGCTGCCCATCGGCGCGATCTTCGCGTTCCCGCTGCAGGCGGGGGCGATCGGCATCGGCGCGCTCGACCTCTACCGCAGGCAGCCCGGCTGGCTTTCGGCTGACGAGCTCACCATGGCGCTGGAGGTGGTCGACGTCGTGACCGCGGTGCTGCTCGGTCTGCTCCTGAGCGAGGTCGACGACACCACCGGCCTCCGCAGCGTCATGGCACCCGGTCGCGAACAGGTCCACCAGGCGACCGGCATGCTCATCGCCGCCCTCGGCGTCCCCGCGGAGGAGGCGCTGTCCCGGTTGCGGGGCTACGCCTTCGCGAGGGGCAGGTCGCTGGACGAGATCGCCAGGGACATCACGAGCCGCAAGCTGTCACCGCTGGAGCTCGCCACATGACCACGTACGACACAGCACTCCCGTCCTGGGCGGCACCCACCGCAGGAAGACCAAGACAGGAGCTGGTGATGAGCGATAACGCACTGTCCACGACAGAGCGGGAGTCGCGGTTGCTCAGGGCGCTCGTCCAGCTGGCGGACACGCTCGTCGACGACTACGACGTGGTGGACGTGCTGCACCGGCTGGTCGAGCACTGCGTCCACCTGCTGGATGCGACGGCGGCCGGGTTGATGCTGTCCGACCAGCACGGCGGCCTGCGGGTGGTGGCCTACTCGTCGGCCCAGACCCACATGCTCGAGCTGTTCCAGCTCCAGGCGAGCGAGGGCCCGTGCATGGACTGCGTGCACAGCGGTGAGGCTGTGCTGGTCGCGGACCTGACGACGGAGGTGCGGCGGTGGCCCCGGTTCGCACCGCGCGCCGTCGAGGAGGGTTTCGCCTCCGTGCACGCGGTGCCGATGAGGTTGCGCCGCGAGACCGGGCTGCTCAACGACGAGGACCTGCTGGTCGTGCGCGCGCTGGCGGACACGGCGACGATCGGGATCTTGCAGGAGCGCGCGATCCGGCGCGGTGAGGTCGTCACCGAGCAGCTGCAGACGGCGTTGAACAGCCGGGTCGTCATAGAGCAGGCCAAGGGGGTGCTGGCGTTCGCCGGGGATATTGAGATGGAGCAGGCGTTCCACACACTGCGCAGCTATGCGCGCAACGGCGGTCGCCGCCTGGCCGACGTGGCCAGGGAGCTCGTCGTCGGAGAGCTGCGGCCCGAGGACCTGCTCTCGGTGCGGCGTCGTCCTTCCGACGTGTGATTCCGACTCACGTCGCCCGCACGCCGACCGCGGGCTGCGCTCACCGCGTCACCGCGTGTGGGACCCACCGGGTCCGGGTAGTCTGATTTCGCTGGTAACAAGGAACAACCGCCCGGACCCGCGGTCTCATCACCTCGTCGTGAGGAGAACGCCGTGGGCGTCAGCACCGAGTCGATCGCGTTCACGCGCAAGAGGATCGCGCTCGTGTCCCAGCAAGCCAGTCCGCTGACCGATCCGGGTGCGACCGGTTCCGGGAGCCAGAGCCGCCACGTGGCGGGGCTCGCCGCCGCCCTGGCCGCGCTCGGCCACAGGGTCGTCGTCTACACGCGGCGCGACCACCCGCACCTTCCGCAGCACGTGCAGACCCCGCAGGGCTACGAGGTCGTGCACGTGCCGGCCGGGCCGGCCGCGGCGCTGGACGCGGAGGAGGTCCTCGGCCACGCGGGCGACTTCGTCGAGTTCCTCGAACGCGCCTGGACCTCGCAGCGCCCCGACGTCGTCCACGCCCACGGCTGGCAGTCCGGCATCGCGGCCGTGCTGAGCGCGCGGAGGAGCCTGGTGCCCGTCGTGCAGACGTACCACTCGCTGGGCCCGGCGCAACCGCAGGACCGCTGTGCGACGGACCGCGACTCCACCAAACGCCGCACCGTGGAGCGGCTCGTCGGTCACGAGGCCACCCGTGTCGTCGCGACCTCGTCCGCGGAGGCGCGGGCCGTGCTGGGGATGGGCGTGGACCGGTCGAAGCTCGTCGTGGTGCCCACCGGCGTCGATCTCGACCTGTTCGCGGCAGGACAGGGGACCACCGACCGGAATCCTCCGCGCAGGATCGTCTCGGTGGGCAGGCTCTTGCCGCACAAGGGGTTCGACGACCTGATCCGCATCCTGTCCACTGTGGACAACACAGAGCTGGTGATCGCCGGCGGGGGCGCGCAGGGCGACGTCCGCGGTGACGCGGAGAGCAGGCGGCTGCTCGCGCTGGCCCGTTCGACGGGTGTCGGCGACCGCGTCGTGTTCGCGGGCCACGTGCCCTACGCGCAGCTGCCCGTGCTGCTGCGGTCCGCTGACGTCGTGGTGTGCACGCCGAGGCACCAGTCGTCCAGTGGCGTGGCGCTGGAGGCGATGGCCTGTGGCACTCCTGTTCTCGCCACCCCGGTCGGCGGTCTGGTCGACCTCGTGGTGGACGGGCTGACCGGGGTGCTGGTCCCGCGCGACCGGCCGGAGGCGACCGCCAAGGCGTTGAGGGCCCTGCTTGCCGACGGCACGTACCGCGATCTGCTCAGCGTCGCAGGACACGACAGGGCACAGGCGCGGTACTCGTGGCAGCGGGTCGCCTCCGACCTGGTGCGCACCTACTCCACGGCGGTGAACGCCCGCAGTGCCGGTACCTCGGTGGTCGGGTCGCGGTCCTCCCGCGCGCGGACGGGGTCGACACCGAGGTGAGCGCGGCGGCTCCCCCCGCCGCCGCCCCGGACTACCGATACGCCGGACGCCACCGCCCCCGACCACCACCGCACGTCACGGGGGCACCGCCGTCACCACCGGCGCCGCCTGGCCGGCCAACGCCCGTACGCCCTCTCCCGTGCCGCGACCGGCTCGAACACGTTGCCGGAGGTGGGTGAGACCGTCTCCCTCGTCAGTGCCGCGAGGCGGAACAGCGGCCCGACGAGCCGGTCGTAGAGCTCCGGCAGGCAGCGGAACGCCGAGACGATCAACGGGTTCGCCGGGCCGACCGGCACGGAGACGTGCCGGCGCGGCCGGTCGGCCAGGCGCACGATCGCGGCGGCGACGCGATCCGGGCTCAGCACCGGGACCGGTGGGCGTGCCGCACGTCCGCCGTAGTTGGCGGCCTGGTCGTACACCGGGGTGTTGACGCTGCCGGGGCTGACGATGCACACGTGCACGCCTCGTTCGTCGCGGGTTTCCTGTTGGAGGGTGCGCAGCAGCGCGCGCTGGCCCCACTTGGCCGCGGTGTAGGCGCCCATCCGCGGAACGGTGATCGAGCCGAGCAGTGAGTTCACCCCGATGAACACCCCCGTGCGCTGACGCCGCAGGACCGGCAGGACCGCTTGGGCGAGGTGGAGCGTGCCGTGGACCGCGGTGTCGACGACCGAGGTGAACACGGCCGCGGGCATCGACTCGACGGGTCCGTAGGCCATCACCGTGGCGGTGTGCACGACGACGTCGATGCGGCCGTGCAGCTCCAGCGCCTTCGTGACGATCCGGTCGGCGGCGGCGGGATCTCCGACGTCGTCGACGACGACGTCCACCGCGGCCACGCCCACCGCGCGGCAGGCCTTCTCCGCGGCGTCGAGCGCCTCTCCGCTGCGGGAGACCAGCACGACGTCGTCCCCGCGGAAGGCGAACGCCGTCGCCGCGGCGAGCCCGATCCCGCTGCTGGCCCCGACCACGAGCACGACGCGCCCCGTCACGGGTTCAGCACCACCTTCACGCAGCCGTCGCTCTTGGCGCGGAACACCTCGTACCCGTGCGCGGCGTCGGCGAGCGGGAGGCGGTGCGTGGTCAGGTCCAGGGTGCCGAGCGGATCGGCCGGGTCGAGCACGAACGGCAGGATGTCGTCGGTCCAGCGGCGCACGTGGGCCTGTCCCATGCGCAGCTGGATACCGCGGTCGAACATCTCCATCATCGGCATCGCGTCGAGCTCTCCACCGTACACACCGGACACCGACACCGTGCCGCCGCGCCGCACGCCCTTCAGAGCGGTGTGCAGGGCGTCGAGCCGGTCGACGGCCAGCTTGTCGACCACCTTCTGCGCCAGCGCGTCGGGGAGCAGTCCCGCGGCCTTCTGCGCCAGGGCGACGGCACCCCCGCCGTGCGCCTCCATGCCGACGGCGTCGATGGTGGCGTCCGGACCGCGGCCGTCCACCATCTCGACCAGCGCGGCGGCGAGCTCGTCGGAGCCGCCGAACTCGTCGAAGTCGACGGGTTCCGCGCCGTGCCGTTCGGCCAGCGCGAGACGTTCGGGCACCCGGTCCACGCCGATCACACGGCCGGCGCCGAGCAGCCGCGCGATCCGGACGGCGAACTGCCCGACCGGGCCGAGGCCGAGCACGGCGACGGTGCCGCCCGGTGGCACGTCGGCGTACCGCACCGCCTGCCACGCGGTCGGCAGGATGTCGGACAGGAACAGGAACTGCTCGTCGGGCGTGCCGTCCGGAACGACGATCGGCCCGAACTGGGCCTGCGGCACCCGCAGGTACTCGGCCTGGCCGCCGGGCACCGAACCGTAGAGCGAGGTGTAGCCGAACAGGCTCGCGCCCTTGCCCTCGCCGCGCACCTGCGTCGTCTCGCACTGCGCGAACAGGTCGCGCTCGCACATCCAGCAGTGCCCGCACGAGATGTTGAACGGCACCACGACCCGGTCGCCCACTTTGAGGTGGCCGGCCGCCTCGGCGCCCACCTCCTCGACGACGCCCATCGCCTCGTGGCCGAGCACGTCACCCGGTTTCAGGTAGGGCCCCAGCACCCCGTACAGGTGCAGGTCCGATCCGCAGATGGCGGTCGAGGTGACCCGGACGACCGCGTCGGTCGGTTCCTCGATGCGCGGGTCCGGCACGTCGACGACCTCGACGTTCTCATTGCCTTGCCATGTCAGCGCTTTGATGACATCTCCTCGGTCAGGTCACGGCCGAGCTGACCGCGGACGGTGTCCGCGAGCTCGTCCCAGCTGTCGGTGAACTTGCGGACCCCCTGGCGTTCCAGCTCGTCGGTGACCTCGCGGTAGTCGATCCCGAGCCGGCCGATCTCGCTGAGCACGTCGCGGGCGGGGCCGTAGAGCTCCCCCGGCACGAGAGGTGGTACCGAGCCGTGGTCGGCAAAGGCTTCCAGGGTGGGCCCGGGCATGGTGTTGACGGTGCCCGGGATGGCCAGTTCGGACACGTACATCGTGTCCGGGTAGGCGGGGTCCTTCACCCCCGTGGAGGCCCACAGGGGCCGTTGTGGCCGGGCTCCCGCCTCGGCCAGGTGGCGCCAGCGCTGCGTGGTCAGGCTCGACACGTGGATCTCGTGGGCGAGGCGGGCGTTGGCGATCGCCGCCTTTCCCTTGGCCGCGAGCGCGCGGTCGGTGCCGATGGCGTCGAGGCGCGCGTCGATCTCGGTGTCCACGCGGGAGATGAAGAACGAGGCCACCGAGTGGATGCCGGCCAGGTCGTGCCCGTTGAGCCGGGCCGCCTCCAGACCGGTGACGTGGGCGTCGACCACCTCGCGGTAGCGGTCCAGGGAGAAGATGAGCGTGACGTTGACGCTGATGCCCTCACTGATGACCGCGGTGATCGCGTCCAGTCCGGCGGTGGTGGCCGGGATCTTGATGAGCAGGTTCGGCTCGTCCACCACCGACCAGAGCAGACGGGCGCGGTCGACGGTGGCCTGCGGGTCGTGGGCGAGGCCGGGGTCGACCTCCAGCGACACCCTGCCGTCGACACCGCCCGTGCGGTCGTACACCGGGCGCAGGACCTGACAGGCCGCCCGGACGTCGTCGGTCGTGATGGCGAAGACCGTGTCCTCGACGCTCGCCTCTGCCTCCGCGAGGCGCCTGAGCTGCGGTGTGTAGCGCTCGCCGCGTGCCAGCGCGGAGGCGAAGATCGTCGGGTTGGTGGTGATGCCGACGACCCCGCGGTCCGCGACCAGCGCCTTCAGGCGGCCGTCGGAGAGGAGCTCGCGGGACAGGTCGTCGAGCCAGATGGACACGCCTGCGGCGGCGAGTTCGGTGAGCGGGTCGTGGCCCGTGGCCATGATGCCTCCGTGGTCGGGAAATCCTGGTGGTTCAGGCGGGGCGGTCGCCGGTGCCGCCGGTGGTGGGCGCGGTGCTGCGCTGCACACCTCCCGGGCGGACCGACGTGACCGCGTCGTGCAGGCAGTCGTGCGCGGCCTCCGCGACCGCAGTGGCGGTGACGCCGAACTCCTCGTAGAGGCGGCGGTGGTCGGCGGAGGCGCCGAAGTGTTCGAGCGACACCATCCGGCCGGCGTCGCCGACGACGTCGCGCCAGCCCTGGGCGACCGCGGCCTCGACGCTCACGCGGGCCCGCACGCCCGGCGGGAGCACTTCGTCCCGGTAGGACGGTTCCTGCGCGGCGAACCACTCGAGGCAGGGCATCAAGACCACGCGGGCCTCGACGCCGTCCTCTGCGAGCAACGCGCGGGCGTCGAGGGCGATCTGCACCTCGGACCCGGTCGCGACCAGGACCACGTCCGGCTCTCCTGGTCCGGCGAGGACGTATCCGCCCCGCGCGGCGCCCTCCGCCGGGGCCAGGCCGCCGGGACCGCGGTCGAGCACGGCGACGTCCTGCCGCGTCAGGACCAGACCGGCGGGACGGTCCCGGTTCTCCAGAATCCGCCGCCAGCACACCGCTGTCTCGTTGGCGTCGGCCGGGCGCACGACGTCCAGACCGGGGATCGCGCGCAACGCGGCGAGGTGCTCGACCGGCTGGTGCGTGGGTCCGTCCTCCCCCAGCCCGATCGAGTCGTGGGTCCACACGTGGGTGACGGGCAGCTGCATGAGGGCGGCCAGCCGGATCGCGGGCCGCTGGTAGTCGCTGAAGACCAGGAACGTACCGCCGTACGGGCGGGTCAGGCTCTGCAACGCGATGCCGTTGAGCGCGGCGGCCATGGCGTGTTCGCGGATGCCGAAGTGCAGGGTGCGCCCGTAGGGACCGCCTTGCCACTTCGTGGTCTGCTTGCCCATCGGGACGAACGACGGTTCGCCGTCCATCGTGGTGTTGTTGCTCCCGGCCAGATCGGCCGATCCACCCCACAGCTCCGGCAGCACGGGAGCCAGTGCCGAGAGGACCTTGCCCGACGCCGTGCGGGTCGCCATCCCCTTCGGGTCGGCGGGGAAGACCGGCAGGGCGTCGGTCCAGCCGTCCGGAAGCCGCTGATCGCGCAACCGGTCCAGCAGCGCCGCGCGGTCCGGGTTCGCGGTGCGCCAGCGCGCGTAGCCGGCTTCCCAGCGCTCGTGGGCGGCCGCACCGCGGTCCAGCACCGCACGGGCGTGCGCGAGCACCTCGTCCTCCACCGCGAAGCTGCGCTCCGGGTCGAAGCCGAGCAGGGTCTTGACGGCGGCGACCTCCTCGGCGCCGAGCGCGGACCCGTGCGCCTTGCCGGTGTTCTGCAGGGTGGGCGCGGGCCAGCCGATGACGGTGCGCAGCACGATCAGGGACGGACGGCCGGTGTCCGCCTTCGCCGCCTCGACCGCGGCGAGCACCGCGTCCACGTCCTCGACGTAGCGGCCGGTGCTGGTCCAGTCGACGGACTGGACGTGCCAGCCGCAGGCGGCGAAGCGGGCGGCCACGTCCTCGCTGAAGGAGACGTCGGTGTCGTCCTCGATGGAGATGTGGTTCGCGTCGTAGAACGCGACGAGGTTGCCGAGCTCCTGATGCCCCGCGAGCGAGGAGGCCTCGGCGGTGACCCCCTCCATCAGGTCGCCGTCGGAGGCCAGGACGTACACGTGGTGGTCGAACGGGCTCTGCCCCGGCGCGGCGTCCGGGTCGAGCAGTCCGCGTTCGCGGCGAGCAGCGAGCGCCATGCCCACCGCGCAGGCGAACCCCTGGCCCAGTGGTCCGGTGGTGATCTCCACACCGCGGGTGTGGCGGTACTCCGGGTGGCCGGGCGTGGCGGAGTTCCAGGTGCGCAACGAGGCCAGGTCGGTCAGTTCCAGCCCGTAGCCGCTCAGGTAGAGCTGCGCGTACAGCGTCAGGCTCGTGTGGCCGCAGGACAGGACGAACCGGTCGCGGCCGAGCCACTGGTCGTCGGCGGGATCGTGCCGCATCACCTGCTGGAACAGCAGGTAGGCCAACGGTGCGAGGCTCATCGCGGTGCCGGGGTGGCCGTTCCCCGCCTGTTGGACGGCATCGGCGGCCAGCACGCGGACGGTGTCCACGGCACGGACGTCCGCGTCGGTCCAGCCCGCGGCCTGCGCGACCGGCAGCGGCAGGGACGGGTCGCGGTGAAGTGGTGCGGTGGCCGTGCGTGTCATCTGTCGAGGCCTTCCCGGAGCTCGGTGCGTCCACGTGCTGGATCAACGAAGTCGCGGGTCCGGGCGGCTGTTGAAGCTTCCCCACGCGAATAGCCGCAATCGGGCCGCCGAAACTCGCCGTGCACCTCGGTGTCGCCGATGTGGTGGAACCGGCGGACCGGGTGACTGCGGGACCTGAGCCGGTCGCTCGTCCACGGGGACGCGCGCAGCACTGTCGCGACCGCCTCGGGCACACCGGTGGCTCCGCGCAGGTTCCGCTTGACCGCCTCGGCGCACCTCGGCGGTTCGGGGACGGCGCCGGTCCGCGAAGCCGCCTGCCCCGCCCGGTGCGCCGGGCGGGTGTTGCGGGTGACGTGCCAGGGCGGCAGAGCACCGGAGCTGGTCCTGGTGCTGCCGGGTCTCGGCGGCAGGTGGCGGTGCACGGGGCACCGGGCGAGGGCCACGTCCCGGTGCCCTGTGCCGCCGCCGACGTCGTTCCGGCGCGACCGGCGCGTCCCGGTCAGGGGCGTAGAGTGAGTGGTCCGAGGGGACCTCGCGCATCGGCGTCCGAGCCAGGTGCCCCCTCCGGAGTGTCAGCGACCCCGCCCGGCTGGTCCGGACGGAGGCGGGAGCACCGGGATGATCTCGGGCCCGACCAGCACCAGTCCCAGCACCGAACTGACCGCGCCACGCGGGCTGCGGGTGACGAGGAAGCCGGACGCCCTGTCCGGCGGCCGGTTCCCCGGCGGCTGGCGACCTCTCGCCACCGACCCCGCCACCACCGTTCCGGCGCTGAACCCGCCGACCTGGTGCACGCGGCCGTGACCCGGCTCGTCTGACCTCCGCACCGCCTCACTCCTGAACAGACACCGCCCCGCCCCGGCCTCACGCCGGGGCGCGAAGCCGTCTGCCCCGATCCGAAAGGCCCACCGCTCCATGGTTCGCACCTATGGCTTCTTGAGCACCTATCCACCAACACAATGCGGGCTCGCGACGTTCACCGCCTCCCTCCAGCGCCACCTCGCCGCCGTCACCCCCGGCAGCGGGAGCCGCGTCGTCCGCGTCCTCAGCGACGTCGAACCGCACACAGCGGAACCGTCGGCGGGGCACCCCATGCGTCCCGGTGGGGTGGAGGCCGCGGCCGCGGTCCTCAACCGGTGCGACGTCGCGCTGGTCCAGCACGAGTACGGGATCTACGCCGGCAGTGACGGCGAGGAGGCGCTGGACGTGCTCGCCCGGCTGCGGGTCCCGGTGGCCGTCGTGCTGCACACGGTGCTCACCACGCCCACGCCGGGACAGCGCCGGGTGCTGGAGGCGGTCGTCGACCGCGCCGACGCCGTCATCACCATGTCGGAGGCGGCCAAGAGCCGCCTCCTGGCGGGTTACGCGGTCGAACGGCCGGGCGAGGTCGTGGTGATCCCGCACGGCGCCGTGCCCGCCGACAGGCCGGCCTCCGCAGCACCGGGCCGTGGCCCGCTGGTCCTCACCTGGGGCCTGCTCGGACGCGGCAAGGGCGTCGAGTGGGGCATCGCGGCGCTCGCCGCGCTGCGCGACCTGCGGCCGCGGTACCTCGTGGCGGGTCAGACCCATCCCAAGGTGCTGGCACACGAGGGCGAGGCGTACCGGACGCACCTGCGTGAGCAGGCCGCCGCCGCCGGGGTGACCGACCTGGTCGAGTTCGACCCGGCCTACCTCAGCGCCGAGGCGCTGGCGGACCTGGTGGGCAGGGCCGATGTCGTGCTGCTGCCGTACGACTCGTCCGAACAGGTCACCTCCGGAGTGCTCGTCGAAGCCCTCGCCGCGCGCAAACCGGTGGTCGCGACGGTGTTCCCGCACGCGGTCGAACTGCTCGCGGACGGCGCCGGACTGCTGGTACCGCACCGCGATCCCGCCGCCATCGCCGCGGCGCTGCGCCGCGTGCTGACCGAACCGGGTGTCGCCGCGGGCATGCGCGACCGGTCCGCGGAACTGGGTGCCGTGCTGAGCTGGCCCGCCGTGGCGAACCGCTACCGCAGCCTCTGCGACACCCTCGTGGCGGACAGGCTGTTCGCCGACCGCGTCGCCGTGACGCGATGAGCGGCCTCGATTTCGCCCACCTGATCCGGCTGAGCGACGACACCGGTCTGCACGAGCACGCCGACGGCCCGCTGCCGCGCCGCGAGCACGGCTACTGCCTCGACGACGTCGCGCGGGGCTTGGTCGTGCTGAGCCGCGAACCAGCCCTGTCGGCTGAGCTGGCCGCTCTGGCCGAACACTTCCTGGCCTTCACCGCCTACGCGCAGGCCGAGGACGGGCGCTTCCACAACCGGCTCAGCCCCGATCGCCGGTGGATCGACGAACCGGGACTGGGCGACTGGTGGGGACGCGCGCTGTGGGGGCTCGGCACCGCCGCAGCGCGCAGCACGGTGCCCGCGATCCGGCGGACCGCGCTGGAGTGCTTCGACCGCAGCGCCCACCACAGGCCACCGTCGGTGCGCACGATGGCGTTCGCCGCACTCGGTGCCGCCGAGGTGCTGAGCTCCGAACCCCTCCACGCGCCCGCCGCCGCCCTGCTCGGCGACATCACCTCCTACATCGGTGGTCCCCGTCCGGACCCGAACTGGCCGTGGCCGGAGAACCGGCTGTTCTACGCCAACGCCGTGCTGCCGGAGGCGTTGATCGCCGCGGGTGACCTCCTGGGCAGCGACGAGGTCCGCGACGACGGGCTGCGGCTGCTGGACTGGTTGCTGGCCGTGGAGTCCAAGGACCGCCACCTCTCGCCGGTCCCGACCGGCGGGTGGTTCCTCGGCGAGCCGCGACCGGCGTTCGACCAGCAGCCCATCGAGGCGGCCGCCCTGGCCGACGCCTGCGCCCGCGCCTACCGGGTCACCGGGGACTCCGCGTGGCTCACCGGTGTCCGCCGCGCGATCGCGTGGTTCAGCGGGGACAACGACCTGGGCTCGCTGATGCAGGACGAGCACACCGGGGGCGGCTACGACGGCCTGACACCGCACGGCCCGAACACCAACCAGGGCGCCGAGTCGACCCTGGCGCTGATCTCCACCCGGCAACACCTCCGCACGCTCCAGCGGAGCGCCGGGTGAACGCCCGCGTCACGCGCAGCCCAGTGCGGCTGCGCCCGGACCCCCGCCGGGTGATCACCAAGCTGTTCGTGCCGGGAGAGGAGGTTCCCGAACACGAGTCCCGGTCGGCGGCCGTCATCCGGCGGGTGATGGCGCTGGACGAGACGACCGCGTGCGCCGCGCTCGAACGCACGGTCCGGCTGTTCGCCGGACGGCACCGCGACGTCCGCGCGACCTTCGCGGACAACTTCGCGAGCGTCAGCCACCGGCTGGCCCCGGACGTCGAGCTGTCCGAGTCCCGCCGTCTGCTGATCGGCGCGTACTTCACCCACGAGTACGCCGTCGAGGGTGCCGCGCTGTGCAACCCGTCCATGGTCCCCCACCCCGACCAGAGCGGGATGGCGCAGGGACAGCTGAGGTTCGTGCTGAGCGTGCGCGGGATCGGTGAGGGGCACCTGTCCTCGATCGGTTTCCGGACCGGCACGGCCGGTCCGGATGGCGTTCTCACCGTGGACCCGCAGCCGGGCACCACCAGCACCGGTCTGCGCAGGGACTCGGTCTACGACAAGGGCCTCTTCCAGGGCAAGCTCGCCGAACGCGGTCATGACGACGAGGTCTCCGCCGTGCTGAACCGCTGGCTGCCGGTGCGGTTCACCGGAGCGGAGCTCGACGAGCTGCTGACCGGTCTGCACCCGAAGCTGGTCGAGCGGCAGGCCGCTCACCGCACCGTCGAGCTGGTCAGGTGGATAGCCGCGTGCAACTACACCACCGAGTTCCCGCAGGAGTCGTCGGTGGGTGGACGGGTGCTCTGGCCGGCCGGCCCGTCGGAACGCCACGGCATGGAGGACGCCAGGTTCGTGCGCTTCACCGACGACGACGGCTCGCAGACCTACTACGCGACGTACACCGCTTACGACGGTGTCGACGTGGCGCCGCAACTGTTGCAGACCGACGACTTCCGCACGTTCCAGGTCACGCAGCTGACCGGTCCCGCCGCGCGCAACAAGGGGATGGCGCTGTTCCCCCGCCGCATCGGCGGCAGGTTCGCCGCGTTGTCCCGCGGAGATGGCGAGAGCACGGCCGTGACCACCTCCGCGGACCTCAGGACGTGGCAGCGACCCCAGGCCGTGGCGGCACCGGCCAGGGACTGGGAGCTCGTCCAGGTCGGCAACTGCGGCTCGCCGATCGAGACGCCCGAGGGCTGGTTGGTCCTCACCCACGGAGTGGGTCCGATGCGGCTCTACTCCATGGGCGCGATGCTGCTCGACCTCGACGACCCCTCGAAGGTGCTCGGCGCACTGCCGGAACCGTTGCTGACGCCGAGTCCCTCCGAGCGCGACGGCTACGTGCCGAACGTCGTCTACTCGTGCGGCGGCCTGCTGCACGGAGACACCCTCGTGATCCCGTACGGCGCGAGCGACGCGACCATCGCTCTGGCCACGACGTCGGTGACCGAGGTGATCGCCGCGATGGTCCCGTGACACCGTCCTGCGCGCGTGCCGCGACGGCACCCGAGCGACCGGCCTGACCGGCACGAGCGCTCGCCGGAAAGCTGTTCCGCACGACCGGGATCGCCGCTCCGGTGCCGGTCGCGCGGAGCCGGGAGAGCCTGCCACTGCTCGTCGCGCCGGCACCGCAACAGGTGCGGCGCCGCCTGCGCGTCGCCTTCGCCGACCTGCGGAACCTGGCAGGCTGGGTGTGCTTCGACGCCGGCCTGGTCACCGCTGCGCAACCACTTCTCGCACGCGCCGGCGCCGGCCGAGGTGGCCCGCGACGACGGGCTGATCGCCAACGCGTGCCACCGGCTCGGGCGGGTGTCCCTGCGCCACGGGCAGCTCGACGAAGCGTTGCGGTACTTCGACCTCGGCCGTCTCGCGGCCGCGCGCTCCGGCGACCGGCTCTCGACCGGCGTCCTGGCCGTCAACTCGGCGTGGGCGTGTGCGCAGAAGGGCGTCGAGCACAACGCCCTCACGTTGCTCGACCGCGGCCGGGAGGAGTTCGGCGCCGCGGACCGCGCCGAGGTGGTCGGCTGGGCGCGGTTCCTCACCGAGCCCGACCTGTCGGCCATGGGCGGAGCGGTGCACACCGTGCTGGCCGGCACCACGCACACCGCCGTTCCGCTGCTCCTCACGGCGGTCGACGGCTACGGCGAGGACATGCTCCGCAGCCGGGTGCTCAGCCTGGTGCTGCCGGCCACCGGTCATCTCGTCGGGGGAGACCTGGATGTCGGTGTCGCCACCGGCCTGCGGGCCGTCGAGTCGGCGACCGCGGTCGGCTCGGCCAGGGTGCGCGACCGCTTCCGCCCCCTCGCCGCGCAGGCGCGCAGCCACCCGTCCCACGCCGGGGCGCTCGACCTCGCCCACCGCATCGACTCGGGAACGCCACGGCGGCGTCGTGAGCGACGAGCGGCCGGTCGCGGCACCGAGGTCCGCGTACCGGCCCGGTCGTGCCGGTCGACCCGCCCGCCTCCGCGAGGACGACCGCAGGTGGCGGCGGGTTTCGGCGCGGTGCGGCGGACGTCGCGCCAGTCCACCGGCTCCGGGCGAAGGGGGTGGACGATCCGGCCGGGTGCGGCACGCGCTGCGCAGCAGGGTGCTCGCCGACCGGGCGGAAGTGGTGCTCGCCGGGCACCCGCGGATCGCGCTGGGCGAGGCGGTCGTCCTTCCGCGGCGGCGGGGTCGACGTGGCGGCTCCACGGCCGGCGGGTCGTGGCCACCACCTGACTCACCGCCACGCGGGCGCCAGGTCCTCCTCCACGTGGACGACCATCGACTCCAGCACAGGACTTCCGAACGTGGTGACCATCGCGACGTCGGCGGCGTCCCTGCCGCGGCCGACCACGACCCTGCCCTTGCGGGGCCCGCCGTTGCGCGGGTCGAAGGTCCACCAGCGGTCTCCCAGCCAGACCTCCATCCACGCCGCGAAGTCCATCGACGCCCCGTCCGGCCGCGCGTCGAGGTCGGGCAGGTAGCCGAGGACGTAGCGGGCGGGGATGTCGAGGGCGCGGCAGAACGAGATCGCCAGGTGCGTGAAGTCGCGGCAGAGCCCGATCTCCGCGGCGTTGACGCCGGCGGACAACGCCGTGGAGGTGCCGCAGCCGCTCTCCAGCGACTCGTGGACGTGCCGGCAGATCGCTCGCACCCTGCGGTATCCCGGCGGATGGGCGCCGAACCTCGACCAGGCCTCGTCGCCCAGCGCGTCGGACGCGCAGTAGCGGCTGGGCAACGTGTAGAGCAGCGCGTCATCGGGGAGGTCGTCGGGCCACAGCTCCGGCGCGTCCTCGTCCACGTCCTCGACGCGGTCGGGCACGTCCACCCACGCGACGTAGTTCACCGTGGACAGTCCGGGTGGCAGCACCAGGCGCGCGAGCCGGTTGCCGTACACGTCGAAGTGCTCCCGCACCGGCAGGTCGGGTTCGGTGAACAGGTCCTCACCGCTCACCCGCACGTGGTCCCGCCGGTCCGGTCCGACCAGGAACACCGCCGGGGTCGGCACCTCGGCGCGGTAGGTGAACACGCAGCCGACGCGGAGCAGGCGAGTGCTCCGCGTCGGTCGTGCCTCGCCGCTGTGGCGGAAGGTCACCGCACTCGCTCGGGGATGTGGTCGAGCGCGTGCAACACGTGCACGGCCAGAGCCCGCGCGGCCTTGCCGCCGAGCTCGGTGCGGCCGGTCAGCACGTCCTCCACCATCTTGAGCCGGCGGTCGTAGGCGGACGTGAAGGTCGATTCAGTCATTCTGCATCTCTCGTCTTCTGCTGGGGTACCCGGCCGCCCTCGGCTTCCCAGAAGTCCACAGTGGACTCCTCGGCTTCCAGGGCACCGATGCGGAACAGGTCTTCGACGGTGTCGGTGTTGTCGCGCCGGACAGCGCGCATCATCGTGTGGTGGGCGGCGGACGGGTCGGTACCGGGCGGTACGACCAGCAGCGCGAGGCGGCTCCGGTCACCCGCGACGAGGTCGAGGGTGTGCGCCGGCCTGGACCAGAACCCGTTGAGGCGGACGCGGACGCCGTCCACCGCGATCTGGCGCGGCGCCGTGTCCCAGCCGGTCAGGTCGTAGCTCACCCGCGGGATGTCGCCCAGCCGAACTGCCAGCACCGAGAGCAGTGCCGGCAGTTCGGCGGCGAGGTCCCGGGAACGCGGCCACCACGCACCGTCGACATGCCCCGTGACGAGCGCCTTCGGCCGCAACCGCAGTCGCAGCTGGTGATGCCGAGGCTGCTCCGTGGCCGTGACGGCCGGCGGGGCGATGGACCGGTGCGGAGCCGACGTCATGCCGGGACTCCCGTCTCCGGCCGAAACGGCCGGTTCTGGTTTCGCCGAGTACGACGTGAGCTTGACCGCTCAGGTACGAGATGTTCTCGGCACAATTGACACTACACTCTTTTTTCGCACTCAACCGATTGCACGTCCACTGATTTCTGACCGCCACCACCTGCCGACAGCGCTGCCGGCAGGTGGCACGCAGGGGCAGACCCGTTGCGCGGCCGTCCGCCCGCAGAATTCCACCGCGCCCACCGGAACGTTCTCGCCACGGTGCGCGAAATGATCCGAGGAGGTTTCGGCCGGCGATTTCCTGGCTGAGCCGGAAAATCGCCGGACGCCGGCGGCCGTTCCGTTCTCGCGAGAAATCGCCGACGAGCACGAACGTTCATCGGGCTCGCCGACGGGGGAACAGCCGCCCGGCGGATCAACGGAGGTCGCCGGGTCGGCGGGGGGCGGCCAGCCGCGACCTCGCCGGTGGCGACGCCGGGGCCGCGTGCTCGCACACCACCGCCTCGGCGACGTCGAGGTGGAGGTCGAGGACGGCTGACAGGCCGGTGATCGTCAGGGGCATGCACACCTGGCGGTTGCGCGCGACGACGCACAGCACCGCGCCGGCCTGCCGTGCCGTCTTCTCCAGGGCGACGAGGACGGTGAGTCCGGCCGCGCAGAGGAAGTCCACCCCTCCGAGGTCGAGAACGAGGTGGTGGGTGAGCCGCAACTGCCCGAAGACCTGATCGTGCAGCACCGCGCAGGTGATCCCATCCACCTCACCGCGCACGGCGACCACGACCGCTCCGGTGGGGGTCGTTCGCGCGGTGGTGGTGAGCAGTTCGGCGGGGCACCGGCTCGGCCGGGCCGCCCGCAGGCCGCCGGCACCGGTGAGATCGATGTGCACCACAGGAACTTCCTTCGTCGGCTGGCGCGACGCCGGGTCCAGGGCACGTGCCGCTGACGTTACACCGCAGTACCACCGAGGCGGAAGCTCCGCGTGCCGCGACGTCTCCCCCGCCGCACCGGAAGATCCACAGTGGATGATCGAGGACACCGGTCCCGCGGAGGTGGAGTAGCGTCGGAGGCATCAACGACTCCGAGCACGAAGAACGACCGGCCGCGGGCCCGACTCAGGTCAGGGGGAGGATCCGCGCGGGCGTCGCCGTGGTGGCGGTCCTCCTCGCGCTCCTCGCGGCGGTGCTGGCGGTGCTGCTCGGCCTCGACCAGGCCGGTGTGGTGCTGCTGGGGGTCCTGGGCTGGCTGGTCGCCCTGGCGGCTCGGCTCCCGGTGCTGGGCTCAGCCGGGCGGCTGCACGCCCTCCGGCGGCGCGAGACCATCATCGCGGTGGTGTCCGGTGCCACCGACGAGGTGGTCCGGCTCGCGCTCGTCGTGATCGTCGTCAGCGGTGTCGAGTCCGCGCTCTGGGCCGGGTTCGGCTGGGCGCTGGCTCAGCTCGTCTTCCTCGCCGCCACCGAGCTGACCAGGTTCAGCGGGCCCGTCGGACGGCTGGCCGCCGAACAGCTGAAGGCACAGGGCGGGTTCGTCAGCACGCACCCCGCGCACAGCGCAGCTCGTGGCATTACGACCATGTCGTTCCACCTCGGTGCGACGCTGCTGCTGAGCACCGGTCCGTGGTGGGTGGTGGTGACGGCGTTCGCACACCTGCTGGTGAACACGGGACTCGTGCGGTGGGCCGGAAGGCGGCTCGTGCCGGTCGAGCTGTTCGGCGCCTTCGTGAGCGCAGCGCTGCTGCTGGCAGGACTGGTCGGCACCGGGGTGCTCGGCTGACCGCGGGTGGAGCGTGCGCCGATCTTCTCCACCGGCTCCTCAAGCCGCCGGACTCGGCGTTGGAGCCGGTCCTTCCTCCCACCTGACCCCCGGCGGGACGTCGATCCCCGGATGCCCGGCGCCGCCGAGACCCGACAACGCCACAGCTCATCCGGGTTTGTGGTCCGGGCGGCGGGGAATCCCGTGCAGAGGTGCGCGGGCAGACCGCTGCCCCACCGATGACCCCGGACCCGGCGTCGGCGACCGACACCG
Organism: Lentzea sp. NPDC042327; assembly: GCF_040647275.1. NCBI lineage: Bacteria > Bacillati > Actinomycetota > Actinomycetes > Pseudonocardiales > Pseudonocardiaceae > Lentzea > Lentzea sp. NPDC042327. The sequence goes on along the minus strand of NZ_JBEZBX010000007.1, from coordinate 163,378 downwards.
GAGGTACAGCCGTCGTGATCACCGACCGCGGGGATTCGTCGCCCACGCGGACCGCAGTCCCCTTCACACTGCGCGTCAGCGCGGCTCTCGGCTGGCGCTTCCTCGTCGTCGTGGCCTCGCTGTACGTGATCGGTGTCATCTTCGGCCGGCTGGCATCGCTGGTGGTGCCGCTCGCGATCGCGTTGCTGCTGGCCGCGTTGCTCACACCGGCGGTCGGTTTCCTCATGTCGAAGCGGTTTCCGCGAGGTGTCGCGACGATGGTGGTGCTGGTGGGCGGGCTCGTCGTCCTCGGCGGACTGCTCACGTTCGTCGTGACGACCTTCGTCAACGGCATACCGGCCCTGGCCGCGCAGCTCGTCCGCAGCATCGACGCCGTGTCCGGCTGGCTCGTCGACGGCCCCCTGCACCTCAGCGAGACCCAGCTGCGCGAGTTCGCCGACCGGGTCGTCAAAACCTTGCAGGACAACCAGTCCGGCATCACGTCGAGCGCCATCACCACGGCCGCCACGGTCGGGGAGACCCTCGTGGAGATGCTGCTCGTGTTGTTCGCACTCGCGTTCTTCCTCTACGACGGCCCGAGGATCTGGCAGTTCCTCATCCGCGTCGTCCCCGACGGCCCTCGCCGCAGGGTGGACGTCGCGGGCAGGCGCAGTCTCGCCGCGCTGGTCAGTTACGTCCGCGCGACCGGGGCGGTCGCCGTGGTGGACGCGCTCGGCATCGGCATCGGACTGGCCGTGCTGGGGGTACCGCTCGCGGTTCCGCTGGCGGCGCTGGTGTTCATCGGCGCGTTCGTCCCGATCTTCGGCGCGGTGGTGGCGGGTGGTGTGGCCGTCCTCGTCGCGCTCGTCGCGAACGGCCCGGTGACCGCGGCGATCGTGCTGGTCATCGTGATCGCGGTGAACCAGTTGGAAAGCCATGTCCTGCAACCGTTCCTGCTGGGACGGGCGGTGAAGCTGCACCCCCTCGCGGTGGTGCTGGCCATCGCGAGCGGGCTCCTCGTCGCGGGCATCGCCGGCGCGTTGCTCGCGGTACCGCTGCTGGCGGTGCTCAACTCCGCGATCCGTTCCCTGCTGAGCGAGGCCGACGAGCACGTGGCACCCGCCGACGTGCACACCAGCGAACCCGAAGAGTCCGGACCGGACGAACCCGGACTGGACACCGAAGCCGACACACCGAAACCCGGAGCAGGCAGATGACCTCGACGCACGACGTGCTGACGAAGACGGCCGACCGTCCTCGCGGCAGCGACTTCGCCCTTCTGACCAAAGAGATCAAAGCCGCCGGACTGCTGGAGCGCCGTCACGGCTACTACGTGCTGCGGATGGCGGTCAACGGCGTCCTGCTCGGCGCCATCGCCGCCGCCTTCGTGCTGCTGGGCGACTCCTGGTGGCAGGTGCTGCTCGCCGTGGCCCTGGCCGTGGCCTCGACCCAGCTGGCGTTCATCGGGCACGACGCCGGGCACCGGCAGATCTTCCGCAGCCACCGTTCCAACGACGTGGTCGGGCATCTGCACGGCAGCCTGACCGGCATCAGCTACCAGTGGTGGGTCGCGAAGCACAACCGCCACCACGCCAACCCCAACCACGAGGACCACGACCCCGACATCGAGATCCACGCCCTCGCCTTCAGCCGCGCCCAGGCCAAGGACAAACGCGGCCTGAACGCCTGGATCACCAAACGGCAGGCCTTCCTGTTCTTCCCGCTGCTGCTCGCCGAAGCGGTCGTGCTGCGGATCTCCGGCATCGTCGCCCTGTGCCGCAACGAGCTGCGCAACCCGTGGCGCGAGGCCGCGCTCCAGATCGTGCCGCTGGCGGCGTACCTGCTGGCGGTCTTCGCCGTCCTCTCACCGTTGAAGGGGGTCGTGTTCATCGCCGTGCACCAGGGCCTGATGGGCGTGTACCTCGGGTGCTCGTTCGCACCCAACCACAAGGGGATGCCGATCATCACCGGTGAACAACGCCTCGACCACCTGCACAAGCAGGTGCTCACCTCCCGCAACGTCACCGGTGGCCGGTGGGTCGACGCGCTGCTCGGCGGGCTCAACCACCAGGTCGAGCACCACCTCTACCCGCACATGCCCCGCCCCAACCTGCGCCACGCGCAACCCGTCGTCGAGGACTTCTGCGGACGCCACGGAATCCCGTACAGCAAGACGACCATGGTCCGGTCGTACGCCGAGGTCCTGCGGCACCTGCACGACGCGGGTGCGCCGCTGCGCGGCACAGCACGATGACCGGTCCTGGGGAGACGCCGGCGAACGCCGTGTCCGCGGACGGGACGCGTCCGCGGTCGACCAGCGCCTGCACCTGGCCATCGGCTTCCCGGCGTCCGAACGCGACTGGGTCGTCGAGCGCCTGGCGGCTCTCGGTGCCCGCCTGCGCTCCTACCGCGATGACCGGGCGGAGCCGGAGAGAGCGGTGAAGTGCCGGGAAGCGCCGACCGGCGGGTGGGCTGGTCGGCGAGCGCGGCGTCGAGTTCGGGCCGATCACGTCGGCGCGATCCCGTGTGGTGCGTCCCAGAGGTGGCGGCCAGGCTGTCGAGCGAGGAGCCACCACGCCGTCAGGCCTGCTCCCGCTTCCTCCACCGACTGCGCAGCCACAGGCTCACGCACACGAGCGGGTCGTGGTCCGCTCGTACGACAGTCCGGACGCCTTGCCCAGCGCGTACGAACCGGCCTACATGATCGCGAAGGAGACCAGAAGCGGCACCGCGATCCGGACGACGTCGAGCGGGCGGCTCGTGACGGTCCCGCCCCGCAGCGCGAACAGGACGACGATCGTGAACAGCAGCCCGTACAGGGCGATCGGGCCGCCGCGCGGCAGGTACTCCGACTCGTACGACTCCCGGCCCTTCGACCGCTCCCCCAGCCTGCGGCTGATGGCGGTGTTCTCGACGCGGTACCGGCTCAAGTCCCGCGCCTCTCCCCGCTCAGCACGCCGTTCCGGACTCGTCATGACACGACCCCGGCCACTTGGATTGACGAAAGTCGATACAACAGGTGTGATCTGCGACGGAGGACCTTACCAGGACCGAGGAGGACCGCCGTGGCCGACACCCCCGAGGTGCTGGTCGTCCGCGTCCACAACGCGGGCCGTTCCCAGCCGGCCGCGGCACTGCCGCAACACCTCGGCATGGGCCGGGTGTGAGGCCGAGCGCCACGTCGGCCGTTCCGGGCGCTTCGCAGCACCCTCCGCCGTCGGCCTGCTCATCGGGCGCGTCGAACACACCGGCACCGCCGCACACACCGGCCTCGGGCAGCACCAGCTCGACCCGCCGGGTGGCCGCGAGGTCACCGGAGACCGCGCCAACGGCAGACCGGGCCCGCCCGGAGCCGGTCAGCGACAGGAACGTCGGCGCACGGCCGTAGCTCTTCATGCCGACCGGGCAGACCCCGGCGGGCGCTTCCGGCCGGGCGACCTCAGGCGTCCTGCGCGGCGTGACCGGAGCGCGCACCCCGGCCCGGTCGCCCGAGGAGCCGCACACCCTGTTCGAGGTCCAGGGCCGTGCGCACACCATCGAGCGCGAGGCCCAGCTCCACGAGCGTGATCGCCACGGCCGGGCGCATGCCGACCACGACGGTGTCGGCGTCGAACAGCCGGGAGATGGACGCGATCGTGGCGAACATCCGCCCGATGAACGAGTCGACGATCTCGACCGCGGAGATGTCGATGACGACACCGTGGGCGCCGGTCGAGCTGATCTTCTCGGCCAGGTCCTCCTGCAGCGCGAGCACTCCCTGGTCCCGCAGGTCGATCTGGACGGAGACCAGCAGCACGCCACCGATCTCGAGAATCGGGACGCGTTCCATCACACGGCCTCGTGGTCCGGGACGCCGACGCCCTCGTGGCGCAGGGCGTGCCTCAGGGCGTCGGCGAGCGAGGCCTTGGTGACGATGTCGCCGAACTCGATGCCCAGCGCCACGATCGTCTGCGCGATCTGCGGGCGGATGCCGGACACGATGCACTCCGCACCCATCAGCCGGGCCGCGACGACGGTCTTGAACAGGTGCTGCGCGACCTGCGTGTCGACGGCGAACACCCCGGTGATGTCGATGATCGCGTGCTCGGAGCCGGTCTCGACCAGCATCTCCAGCAGCTTCTCCATCACCACCTGGGTGCGCGCGGAGTCCAGCGTGCCCACCAGCGGCACGGCGAGGACGCCCTCCCAGATCTTGACGACCGGCGTGGTCAGCTCCAGCAACTGCTCCGACTGCTCGCGGATGATCTCCTCACGCGCCCGCGCGTACGACTCGAACGTCCACAACCCCAATGCGTCCAGCAGCGCGGAGAACGCGAGCGCCTGCCGGAACAAAGCCGGATCTTCGCCGTTCTCCACCAGCGCGAAGACCCCGCGCTTGAGCGAGAAGACGCTCGACGCGGTCTCCGTGGGCGTGAAGCCGCCCCGCACGCCGGAGCGGGAGTACTCCTGGAGGAACGACCGGACCTCGTCGAACGCCGGTCCGGAGACGTCCCGGCCGTCCGATCCCGCCAGCGGCAGCACGAGCTGCAACAGCTCACGGAAGTCGATGGTGAGCTCCGCCCTGGTCGAACGCCCGCGCAGCGGGGCCGCCACGGCGTCCACCCACTCCTCGACCACCCTTTCGGCGTTGGTCCGCAACAGCTCCGCCAAGTGGTTGGCTTGCCCTGCGCCTGCAGTCATACGAGCCTCCTGGGCTTCCACCTCCGCGGCCGGGGCTGACCACCCGCACGCCTGGTGGGGGCCAGGTCCGCCGGCACGAGGTGCGTTCGGTGCCGATGCGGTCAGTCGCGGTCTGGCGGGTGGGGCGAGGTCGGCGCGGCCGCGTCGAGGTCCGCCGCGCGGAGGCGGAACACCTGGAGTTCGGTGCCGAAGTACTTCGTGGTCTCGCCGACCCAGTGCATGCCGTTGTTGCGCACGGTGGCCGCCGCGCGGGTGTTGCCCGGCCGGACGACGGCGAACACCTCGTTCACGTCCTGGCTGAACGCCCAGGAGGCCAGGGCGTGGGTCGTCTCGGTGGCGTAGCCGTTGCCCCAGGTGTCGGGACGCAGCTGCCAGCCGATCTCCAGGTCCTCCTCGCCCGGCGGCAGCGGCAGCAGGACTGCCCCGCCGATCACCAGGCCGTCGCTGTCGCGCTGGATCGCCCAGCGGCCCGACGGCGCGGGCAGCCGCACGCTCTCCGCGGCCCACTGCTGCAACAGCAGCCGCATGGCCGCCCGGTCCGGAACCTGGTCCATCTCGGGACTGAGCCAGCGCGTCACCTCGGTGCGCCCGTACACGGCGAGTGCCGCGGCGGTGTCCTCGAGCTTCCACGGGCGCAGGGTCAGCCGCCCGGTGGTGAGCACGGTGGTGGTCGTCATGAGCAGATGCACCCCCGGGGCAACGCGGAGGCCGCAGTGGCGGTGCAGTACCGCACCCCGAGGGGGTCGTGCTCGCGCCACAGGTGCGGGCAGACGCCGCACACGCGACCGGCTTCGGCTTCGGTGTCGATGGTCAGTGGCTCGGACGTGGTCATGCGGGAACTCCGATGAACGGTGCTGCGAGGAAGAGGACGCCGGTGGAAGAGGCGCGAGGACACCAGGGCCGCGAAACGGGTCCGAGGTCGCCCCGGCGCTCCCAACCTCCAGCCGGACGGCCGGGTCTCGTGATGCGCCCAAGGCGGCACCAGCTCGACCGCTGCTGCACGACATGCCCTCGGTGTTCCCCAGTCTACGCCAGTCCCGGAGCCCGGCTCGCCGGTGCCGCCGCACAGCGCGACGCGCCCGCGAGTCCGCGGCGAAGTTCGGTCCTGTTAGGACAGTTCGCGCCGCGACCGGGACCCCGGCGCACCCCGCACCAGGGCCCGGCGGGTTCCTCCGAGCGCGGCGCACCGCGTTCGCGCTGAACGTGGGCGCCGGTCCGGCCGCCACCGCACGTCCCCGCGAGGTCGAGCCGGAGGAGCACCCAGCCCTCATCGTCCGAAGTGGACGGACATCGCGGATCACCCGTCTCCTGTGCCGTGATCGGGGTCTTCCTGCCCGCCACCGGTCGTGTTCGCGGAGCAGCGCGACCCGGCCCTCGCCGTTCGCGGGGGTGAGCCGGGCAGCCGGTCTCCGCGCACTCCCCCGCCCCACGCCCGTGACATCGCGGCGACGAGAACCGGTGCGGGGAAACCGGTCAGGAGCAGACCGGTGCGCGATGGAGTACTGTCGGCGGGGTTGGGGTTCCAGTTGCCGCATCCAGCCGCCGCGGGCCCCGATCCAATCCGGCGCTGTCGCCTTCGGCCGGAGATCGGAGCACCGGCTTGCCGCCGGACCGCCAGCTCTTCACCTCGTCCTCCCGAAGCCACCGCACCGCACCGGACGAGCAGGTGCGCTCATGACACGGACCGGTCAGATCGGCAGGCAGACCGGTGCCGCCGCGGATTTCACCGAGGCCAGGCTCGCCGCCGACGAGACGGGGGTCGTCCGGCAACGCCAAGCGGCCCGCCTCGTCGCGCAGCACTGCCACGACGCGCAGGACTGCCGCGACCTGCTCGCGATGCTGGGCCTGTCCGAACTCGCACCGCGTACCGCAGGTCCGACGCGGGACGAGCAGAAGACCACGACTTCCCCGGAGGCGCTCGGCGTGCACCGGACGACCGAAGGAGCACGTCGATGACCCAGGGAACCGTGAAGTGGTTCAACGGCAGCAAGGGGTTCGGTTTCATCGCCCCCGAGGGCGGCGGACCGGACGTGTTCGTGCACCACTCCGAGGTCCACGAGTACGCCTACCAGGGCATACCGGAACACCAGCCGGTGCAGTTCGAGATCAGGCAGGGCGACAGGGGGCCGCAGGCCACGTCGGTCCGCCTTCTCTGACAGGACAAGGCATCCGAAAGCGGGCCACCACCGGGTGGTCCGCTTTCTCCGCCGGTTCGCCGGTGGCGGACGGCCCCTCCTCGCGCGCCCGCTGAAGGCGCCGGCAGTACTGTCGCCCCATGACTGATGCACAGGGCGGTCCCACGCTCGGTCCCACGTTGTCCGAGTGGCTCAGCGCTCGCGGGGAGACCGAACGGCACCTGGCGGCGGCAGTCGGCGCCCCGGTCGACGCGAAGTGGGTGCAACGACTCGCGGACCTGCTCGCCACCGAGAGGTCCTGGCAGGAGCAGTACACCGACCTCCTCGCGCTCGGCAGTGCCGGTGGTCAGTTCCCGTCCTCGAACCGCTGAGCCGCCGACTGCCGGGAGCCACGTCCTCCATGACGCCGCCGGCGCGCGCTGCGGTCAGGCTTCGCGCGCGTCCGGCCCCGTCACGTCCGCACGGGCAGGCGGTCGACCTCGGGCGCGTCCACCTGCCGGGGCGCACGGCGCAGCAGCGCGCAGAAACCCGCCGCGATCGTGGCCAGCACCGCGATCGTGACCGCCATGGGCCACGTCGAGTGGCCCTCCCCCGCGCTCACCAACGGTGACACGACCGCGGCAAGCCCGAACTGCGACGCTCCCAGCACCGCCGACCCCGTGCCCGCCGCCTGCGGAACGGCGTCGAGGGCCAGTGCCGTGGCCGGCCCGAGCACGAACCCGAGGGACGCGACCGCGAAGAAGATCGGCACCACCAGCCAGCCCGCGCCGATGGGCAGCAGCGCCAGCACGAGCAGCACCACCGCGGCCGAGAAGAGCCACGTGACACCGATCGTGAGGATGCGGCGGGGGTTGCCGCGACGCAGCAGGCGGGAGGCGACCGCGCTGCTCGTGATCAGACCGAGCGCGTTGAGCCCGAACAGCAGGCCGTAGCTGACCGGCCCCATGCCGATGACGACCTGGTACAGGAACGGCGAGGCCGAGATGTAGGCCATCAGGACGGCGAACGAGAAGACGAACGTGGCCGTGGCGGTGAGGTAAGCCTTGCGCCCCAACGCGTGGAAACCGCCGGACCGCGCCGAACCCCGACGTGAGCGCGGGTGGGTCTCGCGCACCACGACCGCGGAACCGGCGAGCATCGCGACGGCGAGACCGGCCAGGACGAACAGCACACCGCGCCAGCCGATGCCGTCGATGAGCAGGCTGCCCAGCAGCGGGGCGACAACGGGTGCCACGCCGCTGACGATCATCATGAGGCTGAACGCGCGCGCGGCGATGCGGCCGGTGGCGAGGTCGGCGATGACCGCGCGGCCGATGACCATGCCCGCGGCGGCGCTCAGGCCCTGGAAGAGGCGGCCGGCCAGCAGGACCTCGATCGTCGGTGCGGTGGCGACGAGGAGGCTCGCGGCCACGAACACCGCCGAGCCTGCCAGCAACGGGCCGCGGCGGCCCCAGCGGTCCGACAGGGGACCGAAGACGAGCTGGCCGGCGGCGAGGCCGAGCAGGAACGTCGTGAGGGTCAGCTGGACGGCGGTGTCGGTGGTGGTGAGGTCGGTGGCCATGCGCGGGAACGCGGGCAGGTAGAGGTCGATGCCGAACGGGGCGACGCTTGCCAGCAGGGCCAGCACGAGCAGGAGCGGCGTGGGGACGGCGCCGCGCGCGGGGGTGTCCACGCACTCTCCTATCGGTTGATAGCTATCAGCTGACAGCGAAGTTATCATGTGGCCGTGGACGAGGACCAGAAGGCGCGGTTGTTCGAGCTCGCCGACCTGATCGCGGCGGTCGGACGGCAGATCCACGCCGCCAAGGAGGTGCTGCACCGGGAACCGCTGACACCGGTGGAGATCGCCGCGATGCGGTTCATCGACCGCAACCCCGGCACGTCGGCGGGGGTGGCGGCGGAGGCCACCCACCAGATCTCCAGCAACTTCAGCCGGGCGTTGCGCAGCCTGGAGAAGAAGGGGCTCGTGCACCGCGAGGCGGATGCGGAGGACGCGCGGCGCGTGCGCCTCTACCCCACCGCCCGCGCGCAGGAGAACCTGCGGCGGTTGAGCGTGCTGTGGAGCGATCTGCTCGACGACGCGGTGTCCGATGAGGACGACGTGGAGTCGATGATCTCGACGCTGCGGCGGATCGAGGCGAAGCTCGGCGAGAAGGCCCGCGCCCGCGCCGGTCAGGGCGGTGGGGGCGAGCCGGGGTCAGGCTGACGGGCCGCCGAGGTGGCGGGCCGGGAAGCGGCCGGCAAGACACCGGCCGGGGACACGAGGGTGCCGCGGTGTTCCCAGGGCCACGGAAAGGCCCCACCTGGCCGTGGCCGGAACACCGCGGCGGACTCGTGCGGCCCGGTCAGAGCTGGCCGGTACCGGGCGCGGTCTGGCCGGGCGCGGTCTGGCCGGGCGCGGTCTGGCCGGGGCGGTCGACGTCACCGCGCCACGCACCGGTCTCGGCTCCCCCGCGCTCCTCGATGAAGGTCTTGAACCGGTCGAGGTCGCCCTGCACGCGGCGGTCGAGGACGCCGAGCTTGTCGGCGACGTTCTCGACGAAGCCCTCCGGGTCGATGTCCATCTGCACCGTCACGCGCGTGTGGCGGTCGTCGAGGCGGTGCACGGTCACCACACCGGCGTGGTCGGGGCCGCTGTCGGAGCGCCACGCGACCCGCTGGTCGGGGTGCTGCTCGGTGATCGTGGCGTCGAACTCGCGCTTCACGCCGGCGATGCTGACCGTCCAGTGCGTGTGGGTGTCGTCGAGCTGGTCGATCCGGTCGACGCCCTCCATGAACCGCGGGAACTCCGCGAACTGGGTCCACTGGTTGTAGACGCTGGTCACGTCCGCCTCGACGTCGACGGACTTGGTGATCGTGCTCATGCTCGGAACTCCCTGCGGTTGAGGTGAACGCGTTGGCGGACGCGGACGACCGGCGGTCAGCGGCGCAGGCCGAAGACCCCGCACAGCACCGCCCAGGTCACGGCGAACACCGCGACCTTGCGCCGTGCCGCGGGGTCGGGCAGCGTCAGGCCGAACACCGCCGCGTCCGAGAGGTCCGCGGCGACGCGCGTGGCCACGGCCGTGCGCAGCGGTCGCCCCGTAGGTGCGAGGACCATCGCCAGGCCGATCGCGGTGTCACGGGCCCCGATGGCGGCGACGAGCGTCCGCACCGGTCCCGGCACGTCATCTCCCCGCGTGGTCAGGCCCGTGGGCTTGGCCAAGATCCGCGGGGACACGATCAACGCGGCGCTGTACGCGGCGGTCACCGCACCCAGCACACGTGTCATGACCACACCGGCACCATCACGGGACATTCCCGTCTCCTCTCGACACGACCGGGTCATCCGCCGCTATAGCGATACCCGAGAAATCGACTCAGAAACGGTTCACCCTGGGATTCGCACCGATTCGGTGACGGTGCGGACGAACGACGCGAGCGCCGGCGAGCGGTTGCCGGGCCGCCAGGCGAGCACCGTCGTGACTTCCGGCGCGTCCACGACGGGCACCGCCACGTGCTCCGGCCACTGCCACGCCCGGCTGGACGCGGGGATCACGAGCAGCGTCCTGCCGAGCGCCACGAGCTGCGCGAGCTTCGACTGGGTGCGCACCTCCGGCCCCGGACCGTCCGGATAGGACCCGTCCAGCCGCGGCCAGCGCGCGATCGGCAGGTCCGGCACGTGCTGGACCTCCGCGAGCGTGAGCTCCGCGCGGGCCGCGAGCGGGTGGGCGGCGGGCAGGATCGCGACCTGCCCCTCCACCACCAGGTCCTCGGTGTCGAACCCGGCCAGGTCGTCGTAGGGGCGGTGCATGACCGCCACGTCCGCGGTGCCGTCGCGCAGCAGCCCGGCCTGCTCGCCGACCTCGCACAGCAGCACCTCGACCGGCACCGGGTCGGGCGCGCTGCCGACGGCGTCGAGCAGGCGCTGCAACAGCTCGTGGGACGCGCCGGCCTTCGTCACGAGCACCAGCGGGCGGCGTTCGGCCGCGGCCTGGCGGGTGCGGCGCACGGCGGCCGAGACCGCGTCGAGGGCCAGGCGGGCTTCGTGCAGCAGCACGCGACCGGGTTCAGTGAGGGCCACGCCGCGGCGGTCGCGGTCGAGGAGCTGGACGCCCAGGCGGTGTTCGAGCTGCCGGATCGCGCGCGAGAGCGGCGGCTGGGCGATGCCGAGGCGGTCGGCGGCGCGACCGAAGTGCAGCTCCTCCGCGATTGCGACGAAGTAGCGCAGCTCGCGGGTCTCGACGTCGTGCACCCCGTCCAGCGTACGCGCGCTGATACCCGTGGAGTATCACGAGGTACTGGATCGATCTTGGACGCCGTCCGCGGCGGCGCTGAGCATGGGTGGTGTGAACAAGAAGACCGCGCTGGTCACCGGCGCGAACAAGGGAATCGGTTTCGCCATCGCGCGCGGGCTCGGGACGATCGGGTTCCGGGTGGCGGTGGGTGCACGTGACAGCGCACGACGCGAGGAAGCCGTTGCGCGCCTGCGAGATGAGGGCATCGACGCGTTCGGGGTGGCGCTGGACGTCACGTCCGGCGAGAGCGTCACCGTTGCGGCGAAGACGATCGAGAAGACCGCGGGCGGGCTCGACGTGCTCGTCAACAACGCGGGCATCGCCGGCCGCTTCGACGGTGGCGCGCAGAACCCGTCCACACTGGACCTCGACGTCATGCGGACCGTGTTGGACACCAACGTGTTCGGCGTCGTGCGCGTGACGAACGCGGTGCTGCCGCTGCTGCGCAGGGCCGAGTCGCCGCGGATCGTCAACATCTCCAGCACCATGGGGTCGCTGACGTTGCAGACCGGGCCGGTGCTGGCCGCCTACGCGCCGTCGAAGTCGATGCTCAACAGCATCACCGCGCAGTACGCGCGCGAACTCGCCGGCACGAACGTCATCGTCAACGCCGTCTGCCCCGGTTACGTCGCGACGGACTTCACCGGGTTCAACGCACCGCGGACGCCCGAGCAGGGTGCGGCGGTCGCGATCAGGCTCGCCACGCTGCCCGACGACGGACCGCGCGGCGGGTTCTTCGACGACGGGGGCCCCGTTCCCTGGTGACGTGCTGAGGCGGGTCGCCAGCCGCGCCCGCCACCCCTGCCTCTACCGGCGTCTGCAAGTACCACCCGGCCTTGCGATCAAGTCGGAGGCGCCCAGGGGAAGGCACTGCCGGCGTTCAGGGAGAGGCTGGTGCGGTGACCGGGCCGAACCAGCGGGCCAGGTGCGCGTCGAGGTCGTGCTGGTCCTCCCCCGCCCACGCCACGTGCCCGTCCGGGCGCAGCAGCACGCACGGCGCGTCCACGTCCGCGGAGGGATCGGCGAGGAGGTCGACCCGGTCCGCCCAGCCACCGACGCCGAGGCGCCCGGTGCGGTCGAGCAGCAGGCCGCGGCCGCGGTGCAGCCGGTCGTAGAGCCGGCCCTGCGCCACGTCGAGGTCGCGCAGCCGCCGGCCGACCAGGTCGTGGCCTCCTCCGAGGTCGTAGCGCAGGCCGATCGCGGTGGTCTTCTCGGTCAGGTGGCGGTTGACCACGTCGAAGTCCATCAGCTCGGTGAGCAGCCGGCGCAACGCCCGCGCGCCCGGTTCGGGGGACGCCAGCAGCACCTGGGCGCGGGTGCTGTCCAGGACGTCCGCGGCGACCGGGTGCCGTTCGCAGTGGTAGGTGTCCAGCAACCCCTCCGGTGCCCGGCCGCGGACCTGCGCGGCGAGCTTCCAGCCGAGGTTGACCGCGTCCTGCACGCCCAGGTTGAGGCCCTGGCCACCGGCGGGCGGGTGGACGTGCGCCGCGTCGCCGGCCAGCAGCACCCGCCCGACCCGGTAGTGCTCGGCGAGCCGGGTGGCGTCACCGAAGCGGGACAGCCAGCGCGGTGAGTGCACGCCGAAGTCGGTGCCGGCGATGGCCAGCAGCGCCTGCCGGAAGTCGTCGAGCACCGGCGGTTCGCCGCGGTCGCTGACGTGCGGGGCGGGGACGACGACGCGGTGGACGCCGTCGCCGAAGGGGTTGACGTCGAAGAACCGGCAGGTCCGCCTGACCTCGGCCACCTTGGCGTCGATCTCGTCCTGCGGGGCGCTCACCGCCAGCGCGCCCATCAGCGTGTCGTTGCGCGAGGGTTCACCGGGGAAGCCGACACCGAGCAGCTTGCGGACCGTGCTGCGCGCGCCGTCGCAGCCGACGAGGTAGCGGGCGCGCAGCCGTTCGCCGCCGGCCAGCTCGACGGTGACGCCGTCGTCGTCCTGGTCGAGTCCGGTGACCGCGCAGCCGCGCCGGACCAGGGCACCCAGGTCGGCCGCGTGCCGTTCGAGGACGTCGACGACGACCGGTTGCGGCATGCCCAGCAGGTAGGGGTGCGCGGTGTCGAGGCCGGCGGGTGCCGGCTTGTCGATGGCGGCGAAGAACGCGGAGGCCGGCCGGCGGCGGCCGCGGTCGAGGAGGCGGTCGAGCAGGCCGCGCATGGCCATCAGTTCGAGGGTGCGGGCGTGCAGGCCGACGATGCGGACGACCGAGGCGGGTTCGGTGTCGCGGTCCAGGACGAGCACGCGCACGTCGTGCAGGCGGAGCTCGGCGGCCAGCACGGCGCCGGTCGGACCGCAGCCGGCGATGATCACGTCGGGGTGGTCGGTGGGATGCATCAGTGGGGCCTTTCGGGAGTGGCTCGGTGGTCGAGGCGCTCCCGGCGACACCTGCGTCAGTCGCCCGGCCGTGACGGGAGGAAGAGCGCCCACGGCGTTGCGGTCATGGGTCTCACCTCCTCGGTCAGCATCACGTTCGCCGGGAAGCTACAAGCCCGGCGCGTTCTTCGTCCACCGCTTTTGCCGCGGGTGGCGTTCGGCAAGGCCCGCCTGAAGTTCCTCGTCCTGATCCGCTGACACTCGTCAGGGCGAACGGACCGGCGACACCCACGGTATTAAACCGTCCAGCCGGTACAATAAGTCCGTGACTCCTGAGAACACCCCTGCGGCGGCGACAGCGCCGACTCTCTATCGCCGCAGGTGGGCGGCGTTGGCGGTGCTGGTCGGCTCGATGTTGCTGCTGGCCATCGACGGCACGGTGCTGTACCTGGCGGTGCCGTCGCTGACCGCCGACCTGGCCCCGAGCTCGACGCAGGTCCTGTGGATCGGCGACGTCTACGCGCTGGCGCTGGCAGGTCTGCTGGTGACGACGGGCACCCTGGCCGATCGGCTCGGACGCAAGCGGGTGCTGCTGGCGGGCACCGCGGCGTTCGGTGCGGCGTCGGCGCTGGCGGCGTTCGCGCCGGACGCGGAGATGCTGATCGCGGCACGGCTGCTGCTGGGCGTGGCGGGCGCGACGATCATGCCGTCGACGCTGTCGATCATCCGGAACATGTTCCCCGACCAGGCCGAACGCACCAGGGCGATCGCGATCTGGTCGGCGGCCTCTGCCGGCGGGATGGCGCTGGGGCCGCTGGTCGGCGGGGTGTTGCTGGAGCACTTCTGGTGGGGCTCGGTGTTCCTGATCAACGTGCCGGTGGTGCTGGTGTTCCTGGTGGCGGGCGCGGTGCTGCTGCCGGAGTCGCGCGACCCGCGGCCCGGCCGGTTCGACCTGCTGTCCGCCGCGCTGTCGATGGCCGCGGTCGTGCCGCTGGTGTACGCGGTCAAGCACGCCATCGGCTCCGGGGTGGACCTCGCGGCGGTGCTGACCGCGGTGGCCGGGGTGACCGCGGGCGTGCTGTTCGTCCGCCGTCAGCGGCGGCTGGAGACACCGCTGATCGACGTGGGGCTGTTCGCGAACAGGGCGTTCAGCGGAGCGGTGCTGGCCAACTTCGTCGCGATCTTCGCGCTCATGGGCGTGCTGTTCTTCTTCTCCCAGTACCTGCAGCTCGTCCGCGGTCTGCGCCCGCTCGCCGCCGGGCTGGTCGAGCTGCCCACGACGGTCGCGTCCATCCTGGCCGTGGCGGTGGTCGGCGTGCTGGTGGCACGGCTGGGCACCGGCCGTGCCGTCGCGGCGGGCCTGCTGTTCGCCGCGCTCGGCCTGGCGCTCGTCGCCGTCGCCGAGAGCTCCGACCACGTCCTGTGGCTGGCGGCGGCGCTGGTGCCGCTGGGGCTGGGCATCGGCGTGGCGATGACGCTCACCACCGACGCCGTGGTCTCCGCGGTGCCGTCCGAACGCGCCGGTGCGGCCTCGGCCATCTCCGAGACGGCCTTCGAGCTGGGCGGCGCGCTCGGCATCGCGTTGCTCGGCTCGACGGTGAGCCTGGTCTACCGGGCGGCGCTGGAGCTGCCCGCGGGCCTGACCGGCACGGCACGGGCGGCCGTGGAGGACTCGCTGGCGGCGGCCGTCAACACCGTCCGCGACAACGCGGGCGTGCTGGAGGCGGCACGGGCGGCGTTCACCACCGCCATGCAGGTCACGTCCGTGGTCGCCGCGGCGACCACGGTGATCGCCGCCCTCATCGCCTGGCGCACGATCCCCTCCGGTAGGAAGAGCGGCACCACCACGGCCCCGATCGAGGAGTAGTCCATGCCGCGTGTAGCCGGGCGCACCCCCGAGGACACCCGCCGCGCGCTGCTGGACGCCGCGGGCGTGTGCATCCGCGCCCGCGGCACCTCCGCCACCCTCGACCACATCGCGCGGGAGGCGGGCGTGTCCAAGGGCGGTCTCCTGCACCACTTCGCCACCAAGGACGACCTGGTGCGGGCCCTGGCCCAGGACCTGTTCGACCGGTTCCGCGCCGACGTCCTCGCCGCCGTGGACCCCGCCGACACCGGGCCGGGCCGCCTCACCCGCGCCTACGTCCGGGTCAGCGCCGCCTTCTCGCAGGACCCCGGCAACTTCCGCGACCTGGTGCCGCTGCTCAGCCACCTGGTCGCGATCCCGGAGATCATCGACCTCGCTCGCGACGACACCCTGCGCTGGCACGGCGACCTCGCGGCCGACGGCCTCCCGCCGCACGTCACCGCACTGGTCATGGCCGCGGCCGACGGGATCAGCGCCATCCCGACCTGGCACCACCACCCCGACCGGCAGCCGCTGGTCGACCTCGAGGCCCTCCTGCTGAGCCTCACCACGCCCGGCCCCGCCTGGGAGCACCTCGCCCCGGCGTGAGCGACGGCTCAGGCGACCTCTTCCAGCTCCCGCGGTTCCGCCGCTGCCTTGCCGCAGCGGCGCAGCACGACGACCGCGCCGACCACCACCGCGATGCCCAGCAGCACCCACATCGCGCCGTTGAAGACGGACTCGACGTACTTCGCGGAGGCACCCGCCGCGGAGCCGATGCCGATGTGCAGCGCCGACCAGCACGCCGCACCGGCGACCGAGGCAGGCAGGAACCTGCGGTACTCCAGCTTCGACGCACCCGCCGACGCCGGCACGAGCGTCCGCACGACGGGCATGAACCGGGCGACGAACACCGCCCACGCCCCGCGCCGCCGCAGCAGGTCGCTCGCCTTGTCCCAGTGCTGCCGCCCGATCCCGCGGACCAGCCGGCTGTCGCGCAGCCGGTCGCCGTAGCGGCGCCCGAGGTAGTAGCCGATGCTGTCGCCCGCCACCGCGCACACCGTGACCACCAGCCACATCACCGCGAACCGGGGCACGCTCGTCACCGTCGTCGAGGCGAGCAGCAACGCGGTCTCCCCCGGCGCGAGGAACCCCACGCCGAGCGTGCACTCGGCCAGCGTGAGCGCACCGGTCACCGCCAGCACGGCGGGCTGCGGCAGACCGGCCAGGCCTTCGAGGGCGTCGGTCAAGAAGGCCATGAACTCTCCCGCGGCAGGCGTCGGCGCGGTGGCTCGACGGTGGACTTGCGGACAGTTCACCGGAGCGGCCGCTGCGCGCACATCGGTCCGCGGTCTGAAGAGCGGTACACCTCAGGGGGTAAGGGGACCCCCCGAGTGGTGGGGGACGTCCCCGTCAGGTGGATGCCCCGGAACGATCGTTCGCCTCCGAACCGGAGCACCGGTCAGTAGGCTGGGCGTGCTGTGAGAGGAGCGCGATGAGCTACTCCACCCCGTTCCGGCGCGACGACGGTTTCCACCGCGAGAAGCGGCAGGAGGACACGTCGGTGGTCGCCCAGGCGCGGCAGGCGGCGGAGCAGCTCCCCGCACCTCCCGCGGACGACAGGGTCGCCGCACGGCCGCTGCGGCAGAAGGAGGAGCCGGCTGCCGCTGCGCCACCCGTGCTCGAACTGCTGCTGCACCACGAGGAAGAGCGCGCGGCGGCGCGGGCCTCCGGTGACCTGCGGCTCGCGGCCACCGCGCTCGTCGGGGTCGTCCAAGACCTGGACGTGTTGCTGGACAGCGTGGAGGACCACCTGCGCCAGACCTCCCGCCGCAGGTCGCGGCAACGGGTGCGGGAGGCCATGCCGCACCTCGTGGCGATCTCCGCGATCTCCGCGCTGCCCTGGGCGGAGGTGGGCGAGTTCCTCGACCTGCCACCCGACCGGGTCGCGGCCGTGCTGGACTCGCTGGCCCGGCACGGTGGCATCAGTCCCGCCCAGCGGCAGCGGGCGCTGGAGCAGATCAGGTGGCTGCGCGGCCAGTTGCGGCAGGTGGTGGCCACCCGGGACCACTCGTTGCTCGACCGGCTGCTGGCGTTCGTGTCGAAGTTCGTCCTGCTCGGGTTCGTCGTCCTCGCCTCGGCGGCCTCGGGCGCGTTCGCCGTGAGCGAGTCGGTGCTCAAGGAAGTCGTCAAGACGGGGGTCGTCGCGCTGGTCGCCGCCGCCTTGCAGATGAGCGTGGACCACGTGCTGGGAAAACGCACCAGGCAGGGCCGGCACAGCGCTGCCCGGGACGAGCACGCCGCGCTGGTCTCGGAACTGTCCGCGGCGGAGAGCCTGTGGGAGGCACCCGCGTACGACGGGGAGCACGCGGTCGTGCGCACGCGGGTGGCGGTGCGCATGTGCGCTGTGCGGGTTGCGTCGATTCCGTTGGAGTGGCGGGAGAAGTGGCGCTACTGGGACCTGCTCGACGAGCTCACCGCGGCGCTGGCCGAGGACACGCCGGACCGCCTTCGGGTCGGGCTGAGGAGGATCACCGCGCTGAGCCCACCGGCGTGACGCCCTACTCCGCCGCAGGCTGACCGTCGGCCTCCAGCCACGGCACGACCGCTTGGACGAAACCGTCGGGACTGGTCATGGGCCGTCCGTTCATGCACGCCACGAGGTGGCCGACGCCGAGCAGCGCGTCCCAGGTGCGGGCCCGGTGGTAGGTCTGCGCGGACACGGCCCTGCGCACGGTGTCCCAGCCGTGCCAGGCCATCAGCGCCGCGTCGATCGCGGGGTCGGCGGGCATGGCGGTGTCCCAGTCGAGGACGCCGAGGAGCTTGCCGTCGGCCGACCAGTGGACGTTGCCGCCGCCGAGGTCGCCGTGCACCAGGGCGTCGGGGACGGGGTCGAGGGCCAGTGCGGCGTCCAGGCGGCGCAAGACCTCGGCCTGCCAGCGCCGAGGCAGGCGGGGCACGACGTCGGTGCCGATGACGTCCGACCAGTGCCTGCCTTCGGCGCGGCCGTCGACCGCGGCCAGCAGGCCGGCGTCGAGCGGTACGGAGCGGACGGCCTCCAGCACCTCGGCGACCTGGTCGGGTGAGCCCTCGCCCTTCGGCAGCGGGGTGCCGTCGAGCCACGACACGGCGACCGCGGTCTGATCGCCGAACGGGGTGACCGGCGTCAGCGGCACCGGGACCTGGAACGGCAGGTCGGCGGCGGCCAGCGCGTGCAGCACGGCGACGCGCCGGGGCATGGTGGCCGCGGCCAGCGGACGCTTGCTGACGCGGACGGCGGCGGTGCCGGGGACCAGCAGCACGCGGTGGACGTTGCCCTCGGTCGCGAGGACGGCCCGGTCGAGGTTGACGCCGGGCAGCAGGGCGGCGGCGATCTCCAGCAGGTCGTCCACGACGGGTGTCCTCCGGGCTCGGGTGTGGATCTTCGACGGTAGCCGGTGCACCCGCTGGCGCGAAGCCGAGTCGTTCGGCGGGCAGCGGGTACCCGCAGGCGTCCGGCCGACCAGGACGAGCCGAGGAGATGCCCACGATGCGCCTGATGCGGGCGGGGAACGTGCCGGTGCGCGAGGTCGTGCTCGGGTTGCGGGAGAAGAGCCTCAACTACGACCCGGCCGAGATCCGGGCGTCCGCCTGGCACTTCGACCACCACCGGTTCGTGCTCGGGCAGGACCCGGCGGGACGGCCGGAGGAGGGGTCGCTGTGGTGGCACGCCTGCCGTGAGCTGGGTGCGTACACGTTCACGCCGAAGAAGCTCCTGCGCGCGCACTACGTGCCCGAGGAGCCGCTGCTCGGGCGCAACCTGCTGCTCGTGGGCCGGTTCGCGTTCGCCCGGTTCCTGATGGGCGTGCGGATCACCGAGACGGCGTTCGACGAGGACGGTGTGCGGTACAGCTGGGGCTGGAGCTACGAGACGCTGCAGGGGCACCTCGAACGGGGACGGGTCGACTACCGCGTGGTCAAGCACCTGGAGTCCGGTGTGGTCACCCTGGAGGTGAACAGCTACAACCAGGTGAACCCGCGGGCGCACCCGCTGGTGCGGCTGGGGTGGGCGGTGTTCGGCCGGGGCGCGCAGCACCGGTTCTACACGGCGGTCGGCGCGAACCTGCGGGAGCTGTCCGAACGGGCCCGTGAGACCGGGGTGAGCCCGGCCGTGAGCGGGGAGGGCCTGGTGGAGGTGCCGGTCGAGAGCGGGCCGGAGTCGTCCTGGGCGGTCGCCGTGCTGGACGGCGCGCGGGATTCGCACCCGGACGAGGTGGTGGCGCATACCGGGAGGTCGCACGGGTACACGCCGTAGGACGGAAGTGGACGCCGAGGCGGATCGAGGTCGATCGTGAAGGTCGTGATCACCGGTGCGTCGGGGAACGTGGGCACCGGGCTGGTGCGCGCGTTGGCCGCCGACAGCACCCACCACGAGGTGATCGGCGTCTGCCGCAGGCCACCGGATGCCGTCGCACCCTACGCCGCGGTCCGCTGGGTGGCGTGCGACCTGGCCGGCGACTCGGCGCCGGACGTGCTGGAGGAGGCGATGCGCGGCGCCGACGCCGTCGTGCACCTCGCGTGGATGTTCCAGCCGGTGCGCGATGGCGAACGCTTGCAGCGCACCAATTTCAAAGGCACCACAGCGGTGCTCAGGGCGGCGCGGCGGGCCGGTGTGCGGCAGGTCGTGCACGGGTCCTCGATCGCGGCCTACGCGCCCGCGCCGGCACCGGTGGACGAAAGTGCCGCCACGACGGGCATTCCCGGTTCCAGCTACGGCGCGGGGAAGTCCGAAGTGGAGAGCGAGGTCGCCCGGTTCGCGCAGGAGAACCCGGACATCGCGGTGGCGCTCGTGCGGCCGGCGCTGGTGGCGCAGGCCGGTGCGTCGGCGAGCTTCCTGGCGCTGTTCCTCGACCCGGTCGTGCCGCGGCAGCTGTTCGGGTTGCTGCGCAGGGGGAAGCTGCCGCTGCTGCCGCTGCCGTCCTCGCTGCGGGTGCAGCTGGTGGACGCCGACGACGTGGGTGACGCGATCGTGCGGATTCTGAAGACCCGTGCCCGCGGGCCGTTCAACATCGCCGCCGACACCCTCGACGTCACCGACCTGGCTTCCACCGCCGGTGCGCGCGCTGTGCCGGTGCGGCCGGGCATCGCTCGTGCACTGGTGAGCCTGCTGTGGCGGCTGCGGGTGCTGCGGATGTCGCCGGGCTGGTTCGACGTCGGCACGCGTTCGCCGCTCGTCGACACCGCACGGGCGCGCACCGAGCTCGGGTGGGTGCCGCGCAAGTCCAGTGCGGCGTGTGCGCGGGAGCAGCTCGCGGGGCTCGCGGAGGCGACGGCGCTGCCGAGTCCGGCGTTGCGCCGCGACCGGTTCAAGACGGAGTCCCCGGTTTCCTGACCTGGCACAGGGGGATGTGGTGACGCGCAGGCCGGCGTGGTTCCTGGTGGCCGCCGTCGTCGCTGGCACGCTGTCGGGGGTCGTCACCCGCAGGCGGTAGCGCACGGCTCCGCGGGGTCCCACCTGGTACGAACGGCGCTACTATCCGGTTCGGTGGATCACAGCCACCTCCGGTGGCGCCGACAGGGAGTGGCCGAACATGGGAAGACCCGAGGAGCCCGGCGCAGGCGGCGAGCAGGAGTCGCTGCTCGTCGGCCGGCCCGGCACGCTGGAACGGCTGGACGAGGCCACCGTCGCGCTGGAGGCGCTGCGCGACGTCTTCGCGCTCGCCGAGCCGCTCGGCGCCGTCCTCGACCGCGTGGCGCACAGCGCCGTCCAGGCCTTCCACGACGCCGACGGCGTCACGATCACCGTGGTGACCGACAGCGGCAGCCACACCGAGGCCGCGACCGACGAGCACCTCGCCGAGATCGACCAGGCCCAGTACGCCGCCGGACGCGGTCCGTGCCTGCAGGCCGCGCACGCCCGTGAGACCGTCCGCGCGGTGGTGGGTGAGCACGAGCAGGTGTGGCCGGAGTTCGAGGAGGCGGCGCACCGCCTGGGCATCAGCGCCCACCTGGCCGTGCCGATGCTGGTGACGAGCACGAACGGCGACGAGCTGCTCGGCTCGCTGAACATCTACAGCGCCACGGCGAGCGCGTTCGACCCGTTCGACGAAGGGGTGGTGCGGCTGTTCACCACTGCCGCGTGCGCGGCGATCACCAACGCCCGGCTGTGGCACGACACCCGTTCCAGGGTCACGCAGCTGGAGACGGCGCTGTTCTCCCGCGCCGAGATCGACCAGGCCAAGGGCATGCTGATGGCGTTGCACGGGTGCAGTGCGGACGAGGCGTTCGCGTTGCTGGTGAAGCGTTCCCAGGAGCAGAACACCAAGCTGCGCGAGGTCGTGCACGAGCTGCTCAGCTCCGTCCGCAAGGCCTGACCGGGTTTCCCGGTGCTGCCCGCGTTCACCGAGGCCGGGTACCGCACGCTCACGCAGGACCTGCCCGGTCACGGCGCACGGTCCACACAGGACCCCTCGGTCACCGGTGCCGCGCGCGTCGCGGGTGCTGCTGTGACTTGGTGTCGGCGTGGTTGCTGCGCAAGCGCTTGGCCGCTCACAGCACACGCACCACCGCCGCCTACGACCACGCGCGCCGCTCGGCGACACCGTCAGTCGCGCACCGGCACCTCGCGGCGCAGGACGACGTCGGACGGCGCCATGACGTGCCTGGCGTTGAGCGACCCGAACAGGGTGGCGAGCGGCTTGACCGCGGCGACCAGCCGCAGCACCGGCGCCGGCCCGTCGAGCCCGCGCCGCAACCGCTTGGCACTGCTCTGCTCGATGCGCACCTGCCGTTCCTGCTCGGCCTGCACCGGCGGCCGCCGCCGCACCTCCACCTCGGCGCAGGCCGCGTCGAGCTCGGCATCAGTCCCGCCGTCGAGCAGCACCGGCACGACCTGGTTCGCGGTCTCGGCGGCGTCGCAGATGGCGAAGTTGATGCCGTTGCCCCCGACCGGCGAGATGACGTGCGCCGCGTCGCCGATGAGCAGCACCCCCGGCCGGTACCAGCGGTCGACCGCCGTGATCCGGACCGGCAGCAGCGTGAACTCCCCCGGATCGGCGACGGCGTCGACCCGGTCGCCCAGCCACGGCAGGCTCTCCCGCAACGCCGCCACGACCGGCCCGGCCCCCTCCTCCCGGAACCGGGGGAACGAGCCGGCCTCGATGGTGAACCCGACCTGCCACCGGTCGAGCTGGTTGAGCACGGCGATGGTGCCCAGCCGGTGCCCGAACAGCTGCAACCCCGACAACGCCGGATCGCCGCCGCGGCGCGGGAACTCCCGCCACAGCAGGTCGAGGCTCGCCCCCAGCTCGATGGTCCGCGCCTCGGCGAGCACCCGCACCCTGGAGTTGCGCCCGTCTGCGGCCACCACGAGCCGGGCCCGCAGCTCGTGCCGTCCGTCGGCGTCGGCGTACTGCACACCGCACACGCGTCCGGTGTCGTCGCGCAGCAGCTGGCTCACCTTGGCCTGCATGCGCACCTCGAAGCCGTCGTAGGCGCTCGCGAGCCCGACCATGTGCGGCAGGAACAACGCCTGCGGGATCAGCGCGTAGTACGGGTACTTGGCGCTGGTCTTGTCGTAGCGGGCAATCGTGTACGTCTTCTTCGCCGTGTGCCAGTCGAACGTGCGGGCCGTGGTGTGCGGGATGGTCCGCAGCAGCTCGTCGGCCAGCCCGAGCTCGTCGAGGTAGTCGAGCACCGCCGGGGCGAGCGTGTCGCCGCGGAACCGGCGGTTGAAGTCCTTCTTCGCCTCCAGCAGCACGACCCTCAGCCCGGCGCGGGCCAGCAGGTAGGCGAGCACCACACCGGCCGGCCCACCGCCGGCGACGACGCAGTCGGTTGCGCGTTGTTCGACCATCGAAAGCTCCCGTGGCTGACTACCTGCGGAATCTGGTGAGGTGGGCTCAGGCCTGCATGACGGGCGGAGGTAACGACGCATGCCGTGCCTCCGATCCAGATCGAGCCAGGCGAATCCGAGCGAGAGCGGAGTGGCCCGTTGAGCGCTGCCGAACCCGAGGAACCGAACCGCACCGGGACATCTCCCCAGCAGCACGCGCGACAAGTCACCGGGAACAACTTCTCGGGCACGAACTACGGGACCGCGCTGCAGGCCGGCGTCGTCCACGGCGGCATCAACGTTCAACCCGAGTCGTGCCAGTGCGGCATCAGAGCGATCGGGGCGTGCGTTCGGTGCCGAAGACCCCTGTGCAGCCGCCATGCTCCGATCTACGCGGACCCGTTGCTGTGCACCTCGTGCGCCGTCGCGGACAGCGAAGAGCGGAAAGCGGCCGCGCCCGCGCTGGAAGCGGCTCGCAAGCTGCAGGAACAGGAACGACAGCGGCAGTACCTGGCACTTCCGCTGATGGACCCGCTGGCCCTCGCCACCTGGCTCACGACTCGTCCGGGCCTGGACGGCGAGACACTCGTGATGCGGCCTGGGCCGGTCGACGGTGCGCGCTTGCTCAGAGCGCTCCAGATCACGCGCATACCGCCGCGAACGCGCCCCAACAACGACGGCTCCTGGTGGGACCGGCGCCGGAACCCGGTGATCACCCTCGGATGGCCGGTGCGCGACGAGCACAAGAGCTTCACCGAGACCTCGGGCTGGAGCGAGAAGAGGTACCTCCAGCCCGACGGTCGCACGCTCGTCGAGCGGTGGGGGATGCGGACCTCGCTTCCGACCGACGACGAACTCCTGCCGTCCTCCCACCTGTACGAGCACGACGACCTGTTCCAGGCGCGGATGATCCTCCACAGGTGGAAGGACCACTACCCCGGCGGCGCAACCCTGTTGCCGGAGGTCTGACCGCCGCAGGTACGCCATCGCCACCACGTCGCCCCTCACCGACACGCCCCCGAGCGCCGCCCTCGGCGCGGATCTGGTGCGTGGAGGGACCGCCTGGCTGGTGGAGCGGGACAACGCGACTCCTCGGACACGCGGAACCCGCAACCTGGGATCACACGACGCTCATCGTGCAGGCCTGGCAGGGCCGGGCAACCATGGACCGCATGGACGCCGAGGCGTGTCTTGTCACCGGTGCGAGCCGTGGTCCGGCCGTGGGGCCGCCGCGCGGCTCGCGGACGAGCGATGACGCGCCAGGACCTCCAGCAGCTGTGCGGCGCCGCGGTCCGGACCGGCCGCGCGGACCGCGGCGCGCAGGGAGGCGAACGGCTCGGGCTGGTCCAGCACCGACAGCAGCGCCTTCGTCACGTCCTCGGGGGTGGCGGCGTTGGGGTCGAGGCACACGCCCGCGCCCGCCCGTTCCGCGTCGTGGGCGATGCAGAACTGGTCGCTGGAGAACGGCAGCACCACCGCGGGAACCCCCGCCTGCAGGCATTCGGTGAACGAGTTGTTGCCGCCGTGGTGGACCATCGCGGCGACGTGCGGCAGCAACGCGCGCTGCGGGACCACGGACTCGACGACCACGCGTGGATCCGTTGCCAGGTCAGCGAGTTCGGCGACGCGGCCACCGGCGGCGACCACCACGGTCAGGTCCGGGACCTGCAGGGCGCCGCGGACCACCGTGCGCAGCACGTCGTGGCGTGCGGACAGGAACGTGCCCAGCGCGACGAGCAGGACGCGGCGGCCGCGGACGCGGGCGAGCCAGGTGTCGTCGAGCGGTTCGGGGGTGGTGCAGTGGCCGAGGAACACCTGCTGTTGCGGTGACGGCAGCGGCGGAAGCCAAGGCAGGTGCGGGTAGTTCACGACGGCGGCGTGGGAGGAGGTCGAGGCGAACGCGCGGGGCGGCACCGGCCGGGACGGTGCGTGCTCGGCCAGGAACTCGGCGAACGCGGCGGTGAGGGCGCGGTCGGTGAGCCGCACTTCTGTTGCCAGCTCGGCGAGTTCGGCCGGTGACGGGCGCACCGCGGACGGCCACAGCTGCGGCAGGCCGAAGAACTGGTCGTCGCGCGTGACGAGGTAGGTCGGGTGCCCGGTGACGTAGGACACGAACGGCAGGTCGAGCGCGTGCAACGCGAGCGTGGTCGCGTAGTCGATCTGGTCGACGACGTAGAAGTCCGGTCGCACATCCTGGTGCAGTGCGCGGATGTCCTGCAGCACTTGGGCGGGCGCGGTCAGCGGCTCCGTCCTGCGCCGCCGGGTCTGCGCGAGCAGGACCGCAACCGCACCTCCTTTCGTGGCTTCGAGGAAGTCGGTCACACCACGGGCCGCGCGGGCGTCCTGCGCGGTCCTCTCGGCGATGCCGCTGTTCGACTCGCGGGTCGTCCTCATTGCCGCGAAACGAACATCGCGTGCCAGGTCGGCGAACTCCGCGCCACAGGCGAACGTCACCTCACGGGCACCAGCCGCGGCCAGCGCGGTGGCGAACACCGACATGGGCTGGGCGTGCGAGCGGAAAGGGGGACTCACAACGACAAAGCGCGGCACCTGGCTCCTCCTCCTTGGCAGAACTCGGAAGTTGTTCGATCCGAACGCGCCTCCCGGTTCGAACACCGGGTGTGCGGACACATCCAGAGGTTCAGCGAGCGCTGGAAGCCCGGCAGAACACCGCTGCGGCGCCGGCCCCCGAGTCCGTGGTCGCGGCACTGACGAGCGACCCGGCCTCCTTCTCCCTGCTGTGCGAACAACTCCCCGCGATCGTGCGGGCACACGGCGCAGCGGCCGTGACCGAGCGACTGCGGCACGCGTTGCGGTCCACTCAGGACAGCGAGCTCGGCACGTGGCTGCTCGACGCCGCCACGCTGCACCGCCTCACCCCGCTGACCCCCGACGAGGCACGGGCGCTCCTCCGCGGCCCGGCGCTGTGGCGGTACCTGGACGCGCTGGGCGAGCCGGTCGACGCCTCTCCGCGGTCCCCCTACGAGAAGCTGATGCTCGACCTGCTGCACGACGACCTCGCGCTGCCGGTGGCACCGCCGGCGGACGGGCCGGTCATCGCCCAGTCGATGCTCATCGGCGGCACGGCTCGGCCGGGCGAGGGCGCGAGCGGTGGGCTCACCGTGTTCCTGTCGTCACTGGCGGACGCGCTGGTGCGGCGGCCGGACGTCGGCCGGGTCGTCACCGTCGTGCTGGCGCCGGAACCGACGGCGGTGACGGTGACGCGGCACGCCGGGCTCGACCACTGGACGGTGCACGTCCCGGTCGACTCGCCGGTCGCGCTCGCCCAGCCGGACATGGCCCGCCACCGGGCCGGGATCACGTGGTGGCTCAGCCGGTTGCTGCTGCGGTGCGGTCTGGCGCCGGACGTCGTGCACGTCCGCTACTCCGACGACGGGTCCCTCGCCGTGGCCGACGCCGCGCGGCTGCTCGGGGCGCGGCTCGTGTTCACCGTGACCCCGGACCCGCACCGCCACCTCGCCGAACGCCACCTCGACGGCACCGCGGACGTGGCGGCGATGCGGTTCGACCTGCACCGGGTGCGGGCCGCCGACCACCTCGTCGCACGCGCGGACCAGGTGATCACCATCGGAGGCCGGCAGGACGAGGTCCTGGCGCACTTCCCGCAGCTGGACGCGACGGCGTTGTGCGCGTTGGAGGAGGGCATCGCGCCACCACCGGCACCGGTGGGCCGCTCGCTGGTCGCCGAGCTGTTCGGGCCGTCCGCGCTCCCCCGGCTCGACGACTCGGCCGCCAGGTTGCCGGTGCTGCTCAACGTGGGGCGGCTGCACCCGATGAAGCAGCAGCCGCTGCTGGTGCGGGCGTGGCTGGAGGCGGGTCTGCACGAGCGGACCGCGCTGGTGGTCATCGGTGGTTCCCGCACCGACCGGACGCCGGACGAACAGGCCGTGCTCGACGAAGTGCTGGCGCTGGCCGAGTCCACGCCGTCGGCACGCGGCCGGATCGCGGTCCTGCCCGCGTGGTCCAACGACGACGTCCGGCGGTTGCAGCACGAGCTGGCGGCCACCGGCGGACCGCACGTCTACGCGTGTTCCAGCGTGAAGGAGGAGTTCGGCATCGCCGTGCTGGAGGCGATGGAGGCCGGGCTGCTCGCGGTGGGCCCGCAGCGCGGTGGCATGCACTGCTACCTCGACCACGGGCGCAACGGGTTCCTCGTCGACACCTCGACCGCGCGCACGCTCGGTGCGGGGCTGGCCCACGTCGTCGGACTCGGCGCGGCGGCGGCACCGGTGGCGGTGGCCGGGCGGGCGACCGTGCGCGAACGGTTCGCCATCGACGCGGTCGCGGAACCGTTCGCGGACCTCTACCGCCGGCTGGCGGCCGGACCGGTCACGCCGAGCTGACCCGCACGAACACCTCGTCGGCCCCCAACCTGCTGAACAGGTCCTGGTTGGCCGGGTCGCGGACCGCGGCGACGATGATCGCGGTCCGGTTGAGGCTGCGGACCGCCAGGGTGATCTGCAACCCGTCGAGGTCGTCGGGCACGGCGACGACCACCCGTCCCGCGAACGGCACCCCGGCGTGCCGCAACGCACAGATGTCGCGCCCGTCGCCGCGGGTGACCCTGGCGCCGTTGGCGAGCGCGCCGGTGAGCGCGACCGCGTCCGGGTCGACCACCACGACCTCGGTGTGCCCGTGGCGCAACGGCAAGTGGCGTAAGACGTCCAGCGCGGCGTCCCCGTAGCCGACGACGACGGTCAGCCCGATCACAGCGCACCCCGCCTCTCGTCACCCGCGCCGAGCGCCTTGCGGGACGGCGTGAGCTTCTCCGGCGACTCCGACTTGCGCGGCGGCCGGTCGTTGGCGATCAGCACCGCCATCCAGGGCAGCGGCACGGACAGCAGGATCAGGGCGAGCGCGAGCCACCAGACCTTCGCGAACAGCACGGCCAGCACGAAACACGGGATGCGCAGGCTCATCATCACCGCGTACCGGCGCCGCCGGGCCGCGAGCTGGTCGGAGTAGGACGGCGCCGCCGAGGTGATCAGCACGGGGTGTTCGCTTCGATGCGAGTTCACAACCGATACCTCCGTTCTCCTAGTGGTTCGGCACGGGGACCGATCGGGTTCGTGTCTTGTGCGTCACTGCGGCGATCCCCGGAGGAGCTCGCATCAGGTACGCCTGCGGCGGCCTTGTCAGTCGTACCCACGGCGCCCGGTTCCACACGACGCCGGACGGAGTGCTTTCGATGCGCGGCCGCGTGGAACACACCCCCTGGGCGGCGGGCGGGTCGACTGAGGACCACCTGCGCACCTGTGCGGCGTGCCGGTCCGGGCTCGCCGCGCGAGATGGCCGGACTGGGCCGGGAGACGCACCGGAAGGGCTCTAGCGGGTGTGGCTCCACGACGGTGCGGCCACGCTCGGCGTTCTCACCGACGGCACCGGCACGAGGCGGGGCGATCTGAGCTGACGGTCACGCCGCGGCGGTGCGGCGCATGCGGAACCACGCGGTCGCGGCGGCCACGAGCACCAGCGCCGCGGCCGCGACCACCGCCAGCGCGGGCTGTCCGGCGTCGGCCGCGGCGATGACCACCGCGACGAGCGCCCAGGCCACGGCGAGGCCGTAGGACAGCAGCCCGGAGGTGCGCCACAGCAACGCCACCGCGGTCGCCGTCGCACCGGCGAGGACCGCGACCTGGCCGGCGACACCGGCGGTGCCGTCGATCGGCGCCCCGCTCCCGGTGAGCGCCGTGGTGAGGTTGACCCAGATCGCCACGGTGCTCCAGCCGGTGCAGACGCCGAGCATGGTCCACAGCAGCAGCCGCGGTGACCGGTGCCAGCGCGCGATCTCGGCGCGGTGGGCGAGCGCGAGCCGCAACGCCTTGAGCAGGAACACGACCATCACGACGAACACGGCCACGGTCGACCACACCGGTTCCACCTCGGCCGCGACGAGCCAGACCGTGAACCCGGCGAACACCACCGCCAGCGGACGCGCCAGCCGGTCGCGCAGCTCACCGCCCGGTGCCTTCGTGACCAGCGCCCACACCGCGTACCCCAGGCACAGGGCCTCGACCAGGCCCCAGATGGAGAAGGCGTACCCGGCGGGCACGATCGGCGGCTCCCCCGCGCGGTCGGACGTGCGGAACTCCCCGCCGCCCAGCGCGGTGACGACGAACGGGCTCACGACCTGCCCGGCCGCCAGCACGGCGAGCAGCACCCGCCACCCGAGCCCGGTACCGGTCCTCGTGGTCGTCAGCACTGCCTTCCTCCCCGCTCGGCGAACCGCTGCACCTCCATCGTCGGGGTCCGGTGCCCGGCCCGCACAACGGCCGGACGTCACCCGTTCGTGCAGTTCTGCCGGGAGGGGCGCCCGAACTAGGTTCGAAGTGCCGCCGAGGTGGGCCACGACGACAGGAGCAGGTGGGTGAACGCGTCAGCACGGGACGCCAGGGCGGGACTGCTGACCAAGCGCACGCTGGTGATCGCCTCGCACGCCGTGGAACGGGCCGCGCTCGCGGGCGACGGCTCCGAACCGCTGCTGGTGATCGCGATGTTCCAGCGGCTGCCCTACTTCGAACGCGAGAGCGAGGTCTACCGCCGCATCGCCGGGCTGGCGGAGGTCACGGTCGTGGGCATGGTCGCCGACCGCAGGCCGGACCTTCCGGCGAGGGTCACGCCGGTGCTGCTGCGCAAGGACGAGGAGCTGGCCGCCGAGTGGTCGGTGGTGGTGCTGTCGGCGCGGTTCGGTGCGAGCGTCGTGGCGACCGACCTCGGCGAGGTGGCCCTCGACGGCACCTCGCTGGAGCCGGCGCGGCTCTTCCACGGCCGCTGGGGGTTCCGGCGCGAGGAGGCCTACGCCGAGGCGGTCCGGCTGCGCGACGAGCTGGGCGACCGGGTGCCGCCCGACGTGCGCCGGCGGCTGGACGACGTGCTGGCGAGCACGGTCGAGCCGCCCGCGACCGAGGTGGAGCGGCGGGCGGAGGCGGCGGTGGTGCACCTGGTCACCGGTATGGCCCGTGCGCGTGACCGCGTCGAGCGGCTGACCGCGCGGCGGGCCGACGAGGTGCGCGACGCGCGCGACCCGTGGACCGGGCTGCACACGCCGGAGTCGCTGGACTCGTGGCTCGGCACGGACTTCGCCGACACCGTCGAGCTGGGGCTGATTCGCGTCCGGGTGCCGGACCTGGAGGACGTGGAGGGCCGGCACGGGCCGAGCGCCGCGGTGCACACCGAGAACAACGTCGCCGACCTGCTGCGCCGCGAGCTGCGGCCGGTGGACCGGGCGGTGCGGATGAGCCGCACGGAGTTCCTGCTCGTGCTGCCCGCGGTCCCGGCGCCGCGGGTGTGGTCGATCGCCGACAACGCCGCGGAGGCACTGGGGCGGCTGGAGGAGACGTACCCGCACGTCCCCGTCCGGGTGGAGGTGCAGACGGCGGCGACGACCCGGCGGCCGCTGCGGCTCGACGAGGTCTTCGGCACCCGCGGGCCCGCGGAGAACCGGGAGATGGTGCTGTCGGGCAGTTTCGACGACGACGAGTGGGACCACCTCCGCCCGGCCTGAGACGCCTGCCGCCCGTTGTGCGGCGTCGAACGAGGTGCGGTCCGGGCGGCGCCCCGCGGGACTGGTTCCGCTCATCGTGCAGATCCCGCAGGGCCTGCTTAGCGTTGGTGCATGTCCCTGATCTACTCCAGCGTCGTCGACGCACCGCTCGACGAGGTGTTCGCCTGGCACGAGCGCCCCGGTGCCATCCACCGGCTGACGCCGCCGTGGCACCCGATGAGCGTCGTGCGCGAGGCGAGCACGCTGGACGGCGGTCGCGCGGTCCTCGGCTTCCCGCTGGGGCTGCGCTGGGGCGCGAAGCACTCGGGGTACGCGCCGCCGCACCGGTTCGTCGACGAGCTCGACTCGGCGCCGCTGCGCTGGGCGTTGAAGTGGCGGCACAGCCACGAGTTCCGGGCCGAGGGCGACGGCACCCGGATGACCGACCGGGTGGACACGCAGGTGCCCGGCGCGCTGCTGCGGTCGACGTTCGCCTACCGGCACCGCCAGGTGGCGGCCGACCTCGCCGCCCAGCGGGCCGCCCGGCTCGCGGGCGACCGGCCGAGGACGATCGCGCTGACCGGTGCCGGCGGTCTGGTCGGCCGCGCGCTCGGGCCGTTCCTGACCACCGCCGGGCACCGGGTGGTCAGGCTGGTGCGCGGCCAGGTGAACGGTCCCGGCGAACGGCGCTGGGACCCGGACCGGCCCGCGCCCGACCTGCTGGCCGGGGTCGACGCCGTGGTGCACCTGGCCGGCGCGTCGATCGCCGGGCGGTTCACCGACTCCCACCGCGCGGCGATCCGCTCGTCCCGGATCGGGCCCACCCGCGCGCTCGCGGACCTGGCCTCGGCGGCCGGGGTGGAGGTGTTCGTCAGCGCGTCGGCGATCGGGTTCTACGGTCCCGACCGCGGTGACGAGGAGCTGACCGAGGAGAGCGAGCGCGGCGACGGGTTCCTGGCCGACGTGGTCGCTGACTGGGAGGCGGCGAGCAAGGCGGACGGGGTGCGCGTGGTGACCGTGCGCACCGGGCTGGTGCAGTCACCGGCCGGGGGCACGCTGCGGATCTTCCACCCGCTGTTCGCGGCCGGGCTGGGCGGCAAGCTCGGCGACGGGCACGTGTGGCAGTCGTGGATCGGCATCGACGACCTCGTGGACGTCTACCACCGCGCGCTCTACGACACCGCGTTGTCGGGGCCGGTCAACGCGGTGGCACCGGAGGCGGTGCGCAACAGCGAGTACACGGAGGTGCTGGCGCACGTGCTGCACCGGCCGGCGCTGCTGCCGGTGCCGTCGTTCGCGCCCAAGGTGCTGCTCGGCGACCAGGGTGCCCGCGAGCTGGCGCAGGCCAGCCAGCTGGTGCGCCCGGCGGTGCTCACCAAGGCGGGGCACGTGTTCCGCTACCCGCGGCTCGACCCGGCGCTGCGCCACCTGCTGGGGCGGTGAGCGGTGGACGGCACCTGCGAGCTGTGCGAGGGCAGCGGCTCGATGACGTGGATGCAACCCGTTCCGGGCGCGGACGGCGGCATGACGCTGACGGAGATGAGCCACCCGTGCGTCAACGGGTGTTCCGGCTGGTACCGGGCACCCGCGGCGGAAGCGGGCCTGGTGCTCGACGGTGGTCGAGACGCCCCCGCGGTCGGCAACGTCGCCAAGACCAACCTGCACCACCGCAGCGACTGGTCACGGCCGGAGCGCTGAACGGGCGTAGGTGCTCGGTGTCGTGCCGTACCAGCGGCGGAAGGCGTGGATGAAGCTCGCCGCCTCGGCGAAGCCGAGCTGACCGGCCGCCTGCTCCACCGACAGCCCGCCGCGGGTGAGCAGGACCGCGGCGCGCTCGGCGCGGACCTCGTCGAACAGGACCTGGTAGCTGGTTCCGGACTCGGTCAGCCTGCGCCGCAGCGTGCGCGGGCTGACGCCGAGGGCGCGCGCCACGACCGGCATGGTCTCCTCGAACCGGGCGGAGCCCTCCAGCAGCCGGCGGACGTCCCGCGCGATGCCCGGCGTCCTGCGGCGGCGGGCGGCGAGGTCCTCGCATTGCCGTTCGCACAGCGCCGTGGCCTCCGGGCTGGCCAGCGGCAACGCCCGCACGAGCACCGAGGCGTCCACCACGGACCGGTTGTGCGGTGCGCGGAACCGCGGCCGGGTGCCGAAGACCTGCTCGTGGTCGCGGGTGTCGGCCGGTGCGGGGTGGGCGAGGTCGACCGAGAGCACCGGCACGGCACCGGCGAGGAGTTCGCCGATCACCGTGTGGATGGCGGCGAGGTCGCGTTCGACGAGGAACGGCACCACGTCGGCGGGCAGCGCGCCGGGGTCGAGCGTGATCACCATCCGGTCGCCGTCCAGCACGGCGGCGGGCGCGGTGAAGGTGAAGCTGAGGTCGAGGAAGCGCAACGCGACGTCGACCGCGTCCTGCACGGTGGCCGCGCTGAGGAACGCGTGACCGAGCACGCCGAACGTGGTGGCGTGGTAGTGCCGGCCCGCGGCGATCCCCGCGTGCGGCAGCCGCGCGGCGAGGTTGCGCACGACCGCCAGCTCCTGCCGGGCACCGATCTCCGCCACCGGGTCGGCGAGCTGTTCGGCGGTGAGGTCGCTGCCGTCGAGCAGCTCCGCGCGGGACAGGCCCTGCCCGGCGCCGAAGCGCAGCAGCAGGGCCGCGCTCGCGATGCCGCGGGGGAAGTCCCAGTGCCGGGTCGCGGGTGGGGCCAACGTCCTCATGGCCGCGATTGTCAATCGCGCGGCCGGTGTTGTCCTGGTGCGAACGGGTGGTTGTTCCTAGCTTCGGTGACGTGCGAGAAAACCCCGAGGTGGTGGTCATCGGTGCCGGTTTCGGCGGCCTGGGCGTGGCGTTGTCGCTGCACAGAGCCGGTTCCGACCGGGTGACCGTGCTGGAGCGGGCCGACGAGGTCGGCGGCGTCTGGCGGGACAACACCTATCCGGGCGCCGCGTGTGACGTGCCGTCCTCGCTGTACTCGTACTCCTTCTTCCCCGACCCGTCGTGGCCGCGCCGCTACGCCGCCCAGCCCGACGTCCTGGACTACCTGCGGCGGGCGGCGGCGGTCGTGCGCGACCGGATCCGGTTCGGTGCGCGGGTCGTGGCCGCGACGTTCGACGAGGCACGGCACCGGTGGCGGGTGGAGCTCGCCGACGGCGAGGTGCTGGAGGCCGACGTGCTGGTGTCGGCGGTCGGCCAGCTGAACCGGCCGGCGGTGCCGGTGCTGCCCGGTCTCGACCTGTTCGGCGGCCCGGTGTTCCACAGCGCCCGGTGGCGGCACGACGTGGACCTGCGCGGCACGCGCGTCGCGGTGGTGGGCACCGGGGCGAGCGCGGCGCAGTTCGTGCCGCGGATCCAGCCGCGGGCAGACCACCTGACCGTCTTCCAGCGCACCGCCCCGCACGTGCTGCCCAAGCCCGACGGGCGGCTGCGCGGCCGGGCCTGTCCGCTGGCGGCACGGGCCGCGCGCGGCGGGGTGTGGCTCGCGGGCGAGGCGTTGACCGGGTTGCTGCACTCCGGCCGGTTCTCCCGCGGCCTGGTCGCCGGTCTCGCGGCCGCCCACCTGCGGGTGCGGGTGCGGGACCGGGCGTTGCGCGAACGGCTGCGGCCGACCACCCCGGTGGGCTGCAAGCGAGTGCTGTTCAGCAACGACTGGTACCCCGCGCTCACCGCCGCGAACGTCGACGTGGTGACCGAGCCGATCGCCGAGGTCACGGCGCGGGGCGTGCGCACCGCTGACGGCCGCGAGCACGCCGCGGACGTGCTGATCTGGGGCACCGGGTTCACCGTCGCCGACTTCGCCCTGCCGATGCGCGTCACCGGCAGGCGGGGCCGGGAGCTCGCCGGGGTGTGGGGCGGGCGGCCGCGGGCGCACCTGGGCCTGTCGGTGCCCGGTTTCCCGAGCTTCTTCCTGGTGTACGGGCCGAACACGAACCTCGGCGGCAGCTCGGTGATCACGATGATCGAGGCGCAGTGCCGTTACGTCGTGGCCGCGGTGCGCCACCTCGCGCACACCGGTACGGCGGCGCTGGAGGTGCGGCCCGGGGTCGCCGACGCGTTCGACGCGGAGATGCGGGCGCGGCTGACCGGCGGGCTGTGGAGCGGCTGCGGGTCGTGGTACCGCGCCGGCGACGGGTCCGTCACGACGAACTGGCCCGGCAGCACGCGGGAGTACCTGCGGCGCACCGCAGAGCTGCGGCTGGGCGACCACGTGCTGACGCACACCGGTGACCTGGCAGCGGAAGGGGTGTGACGCCGTGGACCACGACGTGCTGGTGGTCGGGTCGGGGTTCGGTGGCGCGGTGACCGCCCTGCGGCTGACCGAGAAGGGCTACCGGGTCGGCGTGCTGGAGGCGGGGCGCCGGTTCGCCGACGACGAGTTCCCGCGCACGTCCTGGCAGCTGCGCGACTACCTGTTCGCGCCGCGGCTGGGGTGCACGGGCATCCAGCGGATCACGCCGTTGCGCGACGTGCTGGTGCTCAGCGGCGCCGGGGTCGGCGGCGGGTCGCTGGTGTACGCGAACACCCTGTACGAGCCGGGCGAGGCGTTCTTCCGCGACCCGCGCTGGGCGCACGTCACCGACTGGCGGGCCGAGCTCGCGCCGCACTACGACCAGGCGAGCCGGGTGCTGGGGGTGGTGGAGAACCCCTGCCGCACCGCCGCCGACCGGTTGCTGCGCGAGGTCGCCGTCGAGCTCGGGGTGCCGTCGACCCACCGCCCGTCCCGAGTGGGTGTCCACTTCGGACCCGACGGCGAGGAACCGTTCTTCGGCGGTGCCGGGCCGCGTCGCACCGGGTGCACCGCCTGCGGCGCGTGCATGACCGGCTGCCGGCACGGCGCGAAGAACACGCTGCCGAAGAACTACCTGCACCTGGCCGAGCAGGCCGGTGCGCGGGTGTGGCCGTTGACGACGGTCACGGACGTGCGGCCCCGTCCCGGCGGCGGGTACGCGGTGCGCACGCGGCGGACCGGCGGGCGGGCGGAGCGGATCTTCACCGCCGGCCAGGTGGTGTTCTCGGCGGCGTCGCTGGGCACGCAGCAGCTGCTGCACCGCATCCGCGCCGGCGGTGGTCTGCCCGGGCTGTCGCCGCGGCTGGGAGCGTTGTGCCGCACGAACTCCGAGGCGGTCGTGGCGGTGCGGGTGCCGGGTGGGCGGATCGACAACTCGCTCGGCATCTCGATCACGTCGTCGATCCACCCGGACGCCGACACGCACGTCGAGGTGGTCCGCTACGGGCGCGGCAGCAACCTGATGGGCCTGCTGATGACCACGCTCGTGGACGGCGGACCCGGCCGGTTGCGCCGCGGTCTGGCCCAGCTGCGGGCCGAGTACCGCACGGCCCTGCGGATGCACTCGCCGCGCAGGTGGTCGGAGGAGACGATAGCGTTGCTGGTGATGCAGAGCCTGGACAACTCGCTCACCACGTCGTTGCGGCGGGGTCGCCTGACGACCCGGCAGGGCGAGGGCGCGCCGAACCCGTCGTGGATCCCGGCCGGGCACGAGGTGGCCCGCCGGCTCGCGGCCCGCGCCGGCGGCGTCGCGCGGGGCGCGTGGAACGACCTGGCGGACGTCCCGCTGACAGGCCACCTGATCGGCGGCTGCGTGATCGGCGACTCCCCCGCCACCGGCGTCGTCGACCCGTACCACCGCGTCCACGGCCACCCCGGGCTGCACGTGGTGGACGGCTCCGCGATCCCGGCGAACCTCGGCGTGAACCCGGCGCTGACGATCACCGCGCTCGCCGAGCGCGCGATGTCGTTGTGGCCCAACAAGGGTGAACCGGACCCGCGGCCCCCGCTCGGAGCGACCTACGCCCGGCTCAGCGCCGTGGCACCGCACCGGCCGGCGGTTCCGGCGGGGGCGCCGGCGGCGCTGCGGTCCGCGGGCGAGGTGACCGATGTCCGCTGACTTCCCCCCGGCGCCGTGGAACCTGTGCGGCCAGGGCTGGCTCACGGTGTGGACGGCACCACGTTCGGCGACGACCCTGCGGTTGCCGGGCGGCGTCGTGCCGCTGTCCCTGTTCGGCCGCGTGCTCGTGGTGTCGGCGTTCGTCGACTACCGCCCGCCCGGACTGCTCTCCTACCACGAGCTGATGACGGCCGTGGTGGTGCGGCGCGGGTTCCGGCCGGGACTGTCCATCACGGACATCTGGGTCGACGACACCCGGTCGCAGCAGGGCGCGCGGGCGATGTGGGGCATCCCCAAGGAGTTGGCGGACTTCACGCTCTCCGCCGGCCCGCTCGACGCCGTGGCGCTGGTGGACGACACGACCATCGCCGCCGCCGACGAGCAACCGCTCCGGGCACCGGGCCTGCCGGTGTGGGCGGGGACGTCGGTGTGGCAGTCGCTGCACGGGAAGGCGCACCGCACCGCGCTGCGCACCTCGGCGCGGGTGCGGCCGACGCGGGTGCGCTGGCGGCTCACGCCCGGCGGGCGGCTCGGCTGGCTCCGCGTGGGCAGGCCGTTGCTGCACCTCGCGGTGACGAACCTGCGCATGCGCTTCGGCTGACGCCCCCCGCCGCCGGACCGACCGCGCGCACCGACTCCGCGGTCGTGTTCGAGGGCACCGGGCAGGCCCTCCCGGCACCCGGTGGGTCGCCACCGGAGCGCGGGCGCGACCGGCGGCGGAGGCCGCCCGCCTTCGCCGCGGCGGGGCGGTCCGGTCCCCCTCCACGCCGTGGCGCGGGGCACACCCGTCGGATCTGGTTGTGCAGCCGTCGCCGGGTTTGGGCACCCTGGACAGGTCAACTGTCGAGGTGTGGCGAAGGGACGGTCGGTGACCCGCTCTGACGACACCGGTGGAAGAGACGACCGGCCCGCGCTCACCGGTGTCTTCGCCGAGGACCCTCTGGTCGGTCGTGACCTCGCCGCGGTCGACTGGACCGCCACCCCGCTCGGCCCGCCCTCCGGGTGGCCGCAGAGCCTGCAGACCGCCGTCAGCGTGCTGCTGTCGTCGCGGTTCTCGATGTGGCTCGCGTGGGGTCCGGAGCTGACCTTCTTCTGCAACGACGCCTACCGGCGCAACACGCTCGCCCGCAAGTACCCGTGGGCGCTGGGGCGACCGGCGGCCGAGGTGTGGGCGGAGATCTGGGAGGACATCGGTCCCCGCGTGGACAGCGTGCTCACCACCGGGCACGCGACGTGGGACGAGGCGCTGCTGCTGTTCGTGGAACGGTCCGGCTACTCCGAGGAGAGCTACCACACCTTCTCCTACAGCCCGCTGCGCGACGAGAGCGGCGCGGTGGCGGGGATGCTGTGCGTGGTCAGCGAGGAGACCGACCGCGTCATCGCCGAGCGGCGGATGGCCACGCTGCGCGACCTCGGCTCGGACCCGAGCGTCGCGCGCGAGGAGCAGGAGGTGCTGGCGTTCGCGTGCACGCAGCTCGGGCGCAACCAGCGCGACCTGCCGTTCACCCTGACCTACCTGTTCGACGACGGCCACGCGCGGCTGGCCTGCGCCACCGGCATCGAGCACGGCCACCCTGCCGCGCCGGAGGACCTGCCGGCGCCGCCGGGTGCCGTGGACTGGCCGCTGGCGGCCGCCAAGCGCGGCGAGTCCGTCGTGGTCGGGCTCGACGACCACGACGGCCTGCCCACCGGGACGTGGAGCCGGCCGCCCACGAGCGCGCTGGTCGTGCCGCTGCAACGGCCCGGTGGCGCGCCGTACGGGTTCCTGGTCGCCGGCCTGAACCGGCACCGGCCGCTCGACGACGGCTACCTCGGGTTCGTGGAGCTGGTCGCCGGCCACCTGGCGGCGGGCATCGCCGGTGCCCGCAACTTCCAGGCCCAGCAACGGCGGGCCGAGGAGCTGGCCGAGCTCGACCGCGCCAAGACCGCGTTCTTCTCCAACATCAGCCACGAGTTCCGCACGCCGCTGACGTTGATCATGGGTCCGGTGCAGGACCTGCGCGACCGGCTGTCCGCCGCCGACCCGCAGGCCGGTCAGGAGCTGGAGGTCATCCACCGCAACGGCCTGCGGCTGGGCAAGCTCGTCAACACCCTGCTGGACTTCTCCCGCCTCGAAGCGGGCCGCATGCAGGCGCACTTCCAGCCGGTCGACCTCGCCGCGGTGACCGCGGAGCTCGCCAGCGTCTTCCGCTCGGCGGTGGAGAAGGCCGGGCTGCGCTTCGAGATCGACTGCGCGCCACTGCCGGAGCCGGTGCACGTCGACCTCGGCCTGTGGGAGAAGGTCGTGCTGAACCTGCTGAGCAATGCGCTCAAGTTCACCGTCGAGGGATCGGTCGGCGTGTCCGTGCGGGCCGGGTCGAACCGGGCGGTCGTGACGGTCAGCGACACCGGTGTGGGGGTGCCGGAGCACGAGATCCCGCGCCTGTTCGAGCGCTTCCACCGCATCGAGAACACGTGGTCGCGGTCCAAGGAGGGCAGCGGCATCGGGCTCGCGCTGGTGCAGGAGCTCGTCGGCCTGCACGGCGGCACGATCCGCGCCGAGAGCACCGAGGGCGCCGGCACCACCTTCACCGTCGAGCTGCCGTTCGGCACGCACCACCTGCCCGCCGACGCGCTCGCGCAGGACTCCACCGCGCCCGCCACGTCCGACATCGCCGCCCCCTACGTGCAGGAGGCGCTGCGCTGGCTGCCGGAGCCCGGCCTGACGGTGGAGGAGCTGCTGCCCAGCACGGCCGCCGGTGCCGCGCCGGAGCTGCCCGCGACGGTGCTGGTCGCCGACGACAACGCGGACATGCGCGAGTACCTGACCCGGCTGCTGCACCGCGCGGGCTACGAGGTGCGCGCGGTCGACGACGGCCTGGCGGCGCTGGAGTCCGCCCGCGCCCGGCCGCCGGACCTGGTGGTCAGCGACGTGATGATGCCGCGGATGGACGGGTTGTCGCTGGTGGCGGCCCTGCGCGCGGACCAGCGCACGCTGGCGGTGCCGGTGCTGCTGCTGTCCGCGCGGGCCGGTCAGGAGGCCTCCGGCGAGGGCCTGCGCGCCGGGGCGGACGACTACCTGGTCAAGCCGTTCGCCGCTGCGGACCTGCTGGCGCGGGTGCGGGCGAACGTGGACCTCGCCCGGTTGCGCGGCCGGCACGCCCGCTGGCGGGACGCGTTGATCGACTCGTTGCAGGAGGCGTTCTTCGTCTGCGACGGCGCCGGCACGGTCGTGGAGATCAACGCCGCGTTCACCGACATCCTCGGCTACGGGCCGGAGGGGCTGCCCTACCCGGTGCCGCACCCGTGGTGGCCCACGGACCCGGAGGCGCGCAAGCAGTTCGCCGCCGCGTTCGAGCAGCGGTCCGGCCGCGACCAGCGCAGCCACACCGTGCCGGTGACCCACCGCGACGGCCGGCGGTTGTGGCTCAGCGCCCTGATGAACCCGGCTCGCGACCCGGACAGCGGCGACACGATGACGGTCGGCACCTTCCGCGACGTCACCGCAGAGCACCACGCCCGCAGGCGGGAGGCCGCGCTCGCGGAGATGAGCATGCGGCTGTCGCAGGCCACGGACACCGGCGACGCGCTGACGAGTGCGATCGAGCAGCTGGAGGGTCTCTGGCGGACGGAGCACGTCCTGGCCGTCGTGTTCGCACGGCACCACGACCCGCTGGTCGTCAACGGGTCCGCCGGCTTCGTCTGGGAGGACATGCCGGAGCACGAGCGGGTGGTGCTGACGTCGTTCCGGGAGCACCAGGCGCTGGTCCCGGTCGTGCTCGGCGACGGCAGCGTCGTGGTCACCGTCGAGCACCCGGACGGACCGATGGTGCTGTGGCTGCGCATCGACGCGTTGCAGCAGTTCACCGAGCAGGACGAGCTGCTGTTGTCGGTGCTGGCCGGTCACCTCACGCAAGGCCTGTCCCGCGCGCACCAGATCGACCAGCAGCGGG
The DNA here is from genome assembly GCF_040647275.1 of Lentzea sp. NPDC042327. Lineage (NCBI taxonomy): Bacteria > Bacillati > Actinomycetota > Actinomycetes > Pseudonocardiales > Pseudonocardiaceae > Lentzea > Lentzea sp. NPDC042327. The sequence goes on along the minus strand of NZ_JBEZBX010000007.1, from coordinate 123,000 downwards.
AGACCGCGATCGCGTTGCAGCGGGCCATCCTCGGTCCGTCGCTCCTGCCGGGCGGGTTCGCCGTGCGCTACGAGCCGGCCGCGCGGCCGCTGGAGGTCGGCGGCGACTGGTACGACACGTTCGAGCTGCCGGACCGGCGCATCGGCATCGTCGTCGGCGACTGCGTGGGCCGCGGGCTCACCGCGGCGGCCGTGATGGGCCAGCTGCGCAGCGCCTGCCGCGCCCTGCTGCTGCAGGAGATCGGTCCCGCCCGCGCGCTGGAGGCGCTCGACCAGTTCGCCGCCGGGGTGCCGGGGGCGTTGTGCACCACGGTGTTCTGCGGTGTCCTCGACTCCACGACCGGTCACCTCGTCTACTCCAGCGCCGGGCACCCGCCCGCGATCCTGGCGCTGCACGACGGCACCACCCGGCTGCTGGAGGACGGCCGGTCGATCCCGCTCGCGGTCAAGCCGGGCGTGCGGCGCGCGGAGGCCGAGTGCACCCTGCCGCCCCGCTCGACCCTGCTGACCTACACCGACGGCCTGGTGGAACGCCGGCGCCGCTCGCTGACCGAGGGCATCGAGAAGGCGGCGGAAGCGGTGCAGCAGGGCCGGTCCAGCGGCCTGGAGGACCTCGCGGGCGAGATCATGCAGACCCTGGCCCCGGCCGGCGGCTACGACGACGACGTCGCGTTGCTGCTCTACCGCCACCCGGCGCCGCTGGAGCTGAACTTCGCTGCCGAGCCGAACCAGATGCACGGCGCGCGCAACACGCTGCGCACCTGGCTGGGCCAATGCGGACTGTCCACGACGCTGGCGCAGGGCGTGCTGCTGGCCGTGGGCGAGGCCTGGACCAACGCCATCGAGCACGCCTACCGCGACGAGACCCGCGAGAACGTGCGGGTGCGCGTCGAGTCCGCCGGCGACACCGGGCTGCTCGTGACCGTGGTCGACACCGGCACCTGGAAGACCCCGAACACCGACCCGGCCGCGCGCCGCGGCATGGGCACGACGATCATGCGGACGATGATGGACGAGGTCGCCATCCTCCCCGAACCGACCGGTACGACCGTGACGATGCAGGTGATGATTCCTGATGACGACGCCGCTGAAGCTGACCAAGACCACCGCCGCGGACGGCCGATCGGTGGTCAAGGCAGCGGGTGAGATCGACCTGAGCAACACCGGGGCGTTCGCCGCCGCGCTCTCCGGCACCACCGGCCCGCTCGTGGTGGACCTGACCGAGGTCCACTACATCGACAGCGCCGGCATGAGCGTCCTGTTCGCGCACGCCGAACGGGCGGAGCTGATCGCGACGCCGCTACTCACGCCGATCCTGGAGATGTCGGGCCTGACGTCGATGACGACCGTCCGCGGCGTGGAGGGGTAGCCGGTGCGCAGCACCTCGGTGACCAGGACGGTGCCCGCGGCGGCGGAGCGGATCTTCGACCTGCTGGCGGACCCGGCGAAGCACCCGCTGATCGACGGGTCGGGCACGGTGCGCGCTCCCCGGCCGGGCGCGCCGGCCCGGTTGTCGCTCGGCGCGACCTTCGGCATGGACATGCGCATCGGCGTGGCGTACCGGATCGAGAACACCGTGGTGGAGTTCGAGGAGGACCGGCTCATCGCCTGGCGCCACTTCAACGGCCACCGGTGGCGGTGGCGGCTCGTCCCGCTCGGCGACGGCACGACCGAGGTGACCGAGACGTTCGACTGGTCGACCGCGCGCACGGCGTGGCTGCTCGGGCTGTCCGGGATTCCCCGGCGGAACGAGGTGGCGATGAAGCGGTCGCTCGACCGGCTGGCGGGGCTGTTCGGCGCGGCGGCGGCCTGAGCGGTCAGCGCCTGCGTTTCTGCTGCCTGCCCTGCTTGTGCTTCCTGCGGGCACTGACGAACCGCGCGTACCCCTCTTCCAGCCCCACCACGGGTCCGGGGTAGTCGAGTCCACTGCGGACGGACGCGTCGAGCTCCCACGGCCGGTGCACGAGCGGACCGGGCACGGACCGCAGCTCGGGCACGTACCGGTGGACGTAGGCGCCGTCCGGGTCGTGCTGCTCGCCGTGCCACACCGGGTCGAACACCCGGCCGGGGCGGGTGTCGGTGCCGGTTCCCGCCACCCACTGCCAGTTGAGCTGGTTGCTCGCGAGGTCGCCGTCGACGAGGTGGTGCAGGAAGAACGCGGCGCCCGGCTGCCAGTCGAGGTACAGGGTCTTGCAGAGGAAGCTCGCGGCCAGCAGGCGGGCGCGGTTGGGCAGCCAGCCCTCGGTGGTGAGCTGGCGCATGGCGGCGTCGACGACCGGGTAGCCGGTGCGGCCCCGTTGCCAGGCGAGCAGGTCGGCCGGGGCGTGGCGCCACCGGTCACCGCGGTCGCGGTAGTCCTGCCACGCGGCGTCCGGTCGTGCGGCGAGGACCCGGAGGTAGAAGTCGCGCCACGCCAGCTGGCGCACGAACTGGCCGGCGTGCGCGCCGACGGTGTGACGGGTCTCGGCCGCGGAGAGCGAGCCGAAGTGCAGGTGTGCGGACAGGTGCGACGAGCCCTGGCGGGCCAGGTCGTCGCGGTCCTCGGGGTAGCGGTGCACTCCGGTTCGCGCCCAGAAGTCCAGCAGGGCCCGGCCGTGGCGTTCGCCGCCGGGTGGCAGGCCGGGTGCCGGGATGCCGCGGGAGAAGGTCTCGGCCGAGGGGAGCTCGCCGGGGTCGACGCTGGGCAGCCGCAGGCCGCCGGGTGCGGGCAGCGGGGTGCGTGGCGGGACCTCGTTCCAGCGCTGGAAGAACGGTGTGAAGACCGGCTCGAACGGACCGGTCGGTGCCACGGCGGGAACGACGTCGTCGTGCACCACGAGCCGGTCCCCCACCGCCTCGCGCAGGGCGCGCTCGCGGCGGTGGGCGTACGCGCTCGCGTCGGCGGACACGTGGACGCGGGTGATGTCGTGCTCCCGCACCAGGTTCGCGACGACGGCCGCGGGGTCGCCGTACCGGATGACCAGTGCGCCGCCGCGGTCGGCGAGGCCGCGGGCGAGGTCGCGCAGGCAGCCGGTGAGGAACGCGGCCCGGTTCGGCCCGGCGAAGTCCGTGCGAGAGACCACGAAGAGCGGGAGCACCTCGCCGGCGGTGGCCGCGGCGGTGAGCATCGCGTTGTCGTGCACGCGGAGGTCGCGCGTGAAGAGCGCTAGCGAGACGGGCAACGAACCCCCTGCGGCTGGGCGGTGAGCACCTCGTGCGTGCTCAGTGTCGCCCGGTACCCGAACAACAGCAGGGCGTGCAGCAGGAACAGCCACAGCGCAAGCGCCGCCACGACGCCGGGACCGGCCAAGCCGCCGTAGGGAATCGCCCAGTCCACCGGGATGGCGAGGAACAGCACGAAACCGTGCAGGAAGCCGGTGAGGACCGCGCCGACGGCGACACCGGCCGCGAAGCTCGTCCTGGCTGGCAGGTCGACGGGTCCGGCGAGGGCGAACACCAGGCCGACGGTCGCGCAGACCGGCACGAGGTCGGCGTGGAACGACAGCACGACCCCGAGCACCGCGGACCAGCCGCCCTCCGCGTACAGCGGGGCGACGACCGGGGTCACCGCGAGCGGCAGCGCGATCAGCAGCGGCGCCAGTGCGAGCACCGGCAGGAACGCGATGCGGCCCGCCCACCCGGTCCACTTGGTCACCTTCTCACCGGCCGCCTGGCCCAGGCCGCGGCGCAACCCCTCGCCGTAGAGCGACGCGGGCAGCAACGACGCCGCCAGCAGCGGCCACGGCGCGGTCACCGCCGCCTCGGCCAGCCGCACGAGCCCCTCGGTCGGGTTCCGCGCGGCCGCCGGGAGCGCGTCACCGAGCAGGCGGGCGCTGTCGAGCACGAACCCGGGCCCGAACAGCAGTGCCGCGCCGCGCAGGGCCAGCAGCAGCAGCGGGACCAGGCCCAGGCCGGCGAAGAACGTCAGACCGGCCGCCCACAGCAGGAGGTCCCGGCCGTGCAGCGCCGAGCGGGTGGCTGCCACCACAGCGCGGAGTACCTGCATGATCGGGAGGTACCCGAACCTGCGTGATGTCACCCCTCCGCCTACGGTTGTGGTTGTGACCGGTGCTGAGCGAAATCCCGTCGCCGAGTGGTCGCGGGTGCACGGCGAGGACGTGTCCGGCAGCCGGCTGGTCGTCGGCTGGCTGCGGTTCGTGCACGCGCTGGCCCGCCCGTTCGACCGGGTCCACCCCGACGTGTTGTCCGCGGCCGGTGTCGTCGTCGCCCTGGGTGCCGTCGGTGCCGCCGCGGCGGGCGGGTGGTGGGCCCTGCTGGCGTTGCTGCTCGTGGTGGGCACCGGGGTGCTCGACGGGCTGGACGGCGCGGTCGCCCTGCGCACCGGCCGGGTGCGGCCGCTGGGTGCGGTGGTCGACGCGGTCGCCGACCGGCTGGCCGACGTGTGCCTGGTGCTGGTGCTGCTGGTGCTCGGGGCGCAGGCGTGGTGGTGTGCCGGGATCGCGATGTCGTTGCTGCTGCACGAGTACGCGCGGGCCAAGGCGCAGGCCGTGGGGATGACGTCGGCGGGTGCGATCACCGTCGCGGAGCGGCCGACGCGGGTGGTCGTGGTCGCGGTCGCCTGCGCGGGAACGGCCCTGTCGCCCGGTGGCACGCCCGTCACCGGGTGGGGCTGGGCGGCGGTGTCGGTGGTGCTGTGGGCGGTGTGCGCGGTCGTGGGGTTCGGTCAGCTCGCGGCCGGTGTCCGGCGGGAGCTCGCCGGCCGGCCGTGGACCGGGTCAGGCCGGGCCCACCAGCCGAGCGACGATCTGCGCTGACATCGCCACGAGCGGCAGCCCGCCGCCGGGGTGGGCGGAGCCGCCGACGAGGAACAACCCCGGTACCGGCGACCGGTTGGCCGGGCGCAGCAACGCCGCCCGCGGCCCGTTGGACGACGAGCCGTAGATCGACCCGCCGACCGAGCCGGTGTCGCGGGCCCAGTCGGCCGGGGTGCGGATCTCCCGCAGCCGCACCCGGTCGCGCACGTCGAGGCCGCGGTCGGCCATCACCCGCAGGACGCGGTCGGCGTAGGCGGTGGCCAGCCCCGGCTCCGTCCAGTCGACCGGGCCCTGCCGGGGCGCGTTGACCAGCACGAACCACGCCTCGTCGCCCTCGGGTGCCACGGCGGGGTCGTCCGGTGCGCACACGTAGACCGTCGGATCGGTCACCGGGTGCGGGTGCCTGCCGAAGATCGCGTCGAACTCGGCGTCGTAGTCGGCGGGGAACAGCACGCGGTGGTGGGCCGGGTCCGGTGTCCGGCCCCGCAGCCCGAGCAGCAGCACGAACCCCGACAGCGACGGCTGGGTCTTGGCGAGCATCCGGCGCGGGCGGCGGGCGCGCCGTTCGGTGAGCAGCTCGCCGTAGAGGTGTTCGGCGTCCACATCGGACACGACGACGTCGGCGCGGTGCCGTTCGCCGCCGGGCAGCAGCACCCCGGTGACGCCGCTCGCGTCGGTGTCGACGCCGACGACCGGTGTGTCGAACCGGAAGCGCACGCCCAGCTCGGCGCAGCGTTCGAACAACGCGTCGCCGAGCCGGCGCAGCCCGCCGCGGACGTACCAGCCGCCGAACCGCTGCTCGATGAACGGGACGACCGTCATCAGCGCCGGGGTGCGGCGCGGGTCGGACCCGCTGTAGGTGGCGTAGCGGTCGAGCAGCATCCGCAGCCGCGGGTCGGTGAACCGCCGCTCCCCCGCCCCGCGCAGCGTGCGCCACGGCGCGATCGCCATCAGGTCGCGGACGCTCGCCGAGCGGCGCACGAGGTCGCGCACACCGCCGAGCGGGTTCTGCAGCACCGGTTCGCCGACGAGGTCCCACAACCGTTCCGCGTCGGTCATCACCGCGCGCCACTGCCGGGCGGCCTGCGGTCCGAACGCGTCGGCGATCGCGTCGTCCACCTGCTTCTCGGCGTGCGGCAGGTCGAGCTCGGAGCCGTCGGGGAAGCGGTAGCGGCAGGTCGGTTCCACCGGCACGACCTCGACGAGGTCGTCGAGCGGGGCGCCGGTGGCGGCGAAGAGGTCGCGGTAGACGTGCGGCAGGGTCAGCAACGAAGGCCCGGTGTCGAAGGTGTAACCGCCGCGCCGCACCGTGCCGAGCTTGCCGCCGTGCCCGGCCGCCTGCTCGAACGTCGTGACCTCGTGCCCGGCCTTCGCGAGCCGTGCGGCCGCGGCCAGTCCGCCCATGCCCGCGCCGATGACCACCACCCGTGCCACGTCAGCTGCTCCCCTTCAACGAACGGCCCTTCCAGTGCAGGCTGCCCGCCCGCCGGGCCCGCCACGACCGGGCGACCAGGGTCAGGAACACCCCCACCGACACCGGGTGCGCGAGCGCGTCCGGCCAGACCCGGCCACCGGTGTGCCGGGCGGCCACCACGCGGCTGAGCACCCCCGCCGCGTACCCGACCGCACCCGCGCGCGACCCGGTGAGCGCCGCCAGCGGTGGCAGGACGTACAGCCAGGCGAACAACGCCGACACGGCGACCGCCGCGGACGGGGTGCCGGTGGCCGACCACAGCGACTTCTCGTAGCCCTGCCGCACGTCCGCCCAGTCCTCGTACATCCGGCAGGCCGCCACCGTGCTGCCGTCGACGACCACACCGCGGCCGCCGCTGCGTTTGACCGCACGCATCAGCGCGATGTCGTCGAGCACGGCGGTGGCGACACCGGCGAAGCCACCGCAGCGGTGGTAGGCCTCGGCGTCCACGACGAGGAACTGGCCGTTGGCCGCGGACAGCGCGGGCCGCGGCGAGGTCTCGGCCAGCCGCAGCGGCAGGAACACGAGCCACGACCACTGCAGCAGCGGCTGCACGAGCCGGGTCGCGGCACCGTCGGCGAGCTGCCGCGGGAACGGCGAGACGATGTCGAGCCGGTTGGCGCGCAACAGCTCCACGGCCGCGGCCACCGCGTGCGGGGCGAGCACGACGTCCGCGTCGACGAACACCAGCACCCGCCCGCGGGCCAGCTCGGCCAGCTGCGCGCAGGCGTGCGGCTTGCCCGGCAGCCCGGCGGGTGGCCCGTCACCGGTGACGACCTTCAGCCGCGGGTCGCCGGCCGCCACCCGGCGCACCTCGTCGGCGGTGCCGTCGGCCGAACCGTCGTCGAGCACGACGACCTCCAGGTCGGGCACGCCCTCCTGCTCCAGCACCGAGCGGATGGTCGGCGCGATCCGATGGGCCTCGTCGCGTGCGGGCACCAGCACGGACACCGGTTCCACGCACTCGCGCGGGTCGGCGGGCGGCACGCGCATCAGCCGCGCGTTGACCACGGTGTGCACGGCGGCGGCAACGGCCCCGACAGCGGCACCGCGCACCGCGGCGGTGACCAGTCGCCTCATCGGTGCGCTCGCCACAGCGCCACCGCGAACGGCACCGCCACCGCACCCATCAGCAGGCCGGCGACCACGGACACCATGGGGCGGCCGAAGAACGCCGTGTGCGCCCACACCGACGACCCGTACGTCCACAGGTACAGCACCGGCGCCGGTCCGGACCGCAGGTCCAGCTCACCCGACCGGCGCGCCTCGGCAGCCCGGTGCGGCACCGACGCCCGGTCCAGCTCACCCGACCGGCGCGCCTCGGCAGCCCGGTGCGGCACCGACGCCCGGTCCAGCTCACCCGACCGCGTCCCGACGCCCCGGTGGGGCACCGGTTCGCGCGTCCGGATCAGCTCCACGACCCGCCGCCCCAGCGGCACCCGGTGCAGCTCGCGCGCCTCCCCGACGGTGCGCTGCAACGCGGTCATCATCAGCACGGCGACCAGCAGCCAGCCCGCGTAGTTCGTCAGCGGCACGTCGGCCACGCCGGGCAGCGCCGGGGTGGGGTGCGCCCACTCCCAGTGGCCGGCGTCGACCATCTGCGGGTCCAGGAACACGTCCCACGCCGCCAGCGCCCACGCACCGAGCGCGACCACCGGCCACACCGGCCGGTCCGCGCGCAGCCACCGCGCCAGCGCCCGGCCGGCGAGCAGCGCGGGCCAGCACATCATCACCCAGGCCAGCGGCACGACCACCGGCACTCCGGCGACCTCCAGGCCCAGCGTGCCGGTGTAGCGGTACTCGCCGAACGGGAACCCGGTGTGCACGCCGATCGTCTCCGCCAGCAGACCGCCACCACCGGCGACGGCCACCAGCAGCCCCGCCGCACGCGGGCCGAACCGCGCGTACGCGTCGCACACCGACGCGACGGCGAACGCGAGCACCGAGCCGACCGTCGTGAACAGGCGGTCGGCCGGGTCGGTCATGGAGTAGACGATCTGCGCCAGCACCACCAGCGCGCCGAACAGCCACGCGACCGCTGCCGCCGCCCGTGCGCCGGTGGCCCCTCTGCCGGTCGGCTGCCCGGCCGCGGTCACGCGGACCTCCGCCGGCGGGCCGCGGCGCGCAGCAACGGCACGCGGCCCTCGGACGGCACGGTCCACAGGTCCGTGCCGGTGACGCCCCAGCGGCCGAGCAGCTGGTTGGCGGCGACGAACCCGGTGGTGGCCGCGCGTTCCATCAACGCGACCGGCAGGTCGACCCGCACGAGGTCACCGGCCAGCACGACGAAGTCGTCCGGTGTGCGCACGCGCGGCCGGTGCTCGTAGCCACCGGCGGGGAACAGCGGGCAGTCCTCGCGCCATTCGTGCCGTTCGTCGACGACGGTGGCCCGTTTGGTCTCGGGGTAGATCTCGGTGAGCTGCTGCCAGAGCCGTTGGCGGGCCTCGGCCTCGTCCACGTCGGCCGGAATGGCGTACCCGTGCAGCTCCACGACGGAGCCGCCGGTGCGCGCCGCCCACGCCCGTGCCTCGTGCTCGTAGTTGTCGAGCACGCTGACGTTGTCGAGCAGGTCGTACCCGCTCGTGCCGACGAAACCGGGCCGGTCCACGGGTTCGTCGAGCCAGTACCGCGACACCAGGAACGGCGGCGCGGTCCGCAGCGCCGCGATCCGCTCCCGCCACGGGGCGTCGCCCAAGTCCGGGGACGCGGCCACGACCTTGCGCAGACCGGGCACCTCGGCGGCGAGCACCACCGCGTCGGCGTCGATCGTGCCGCCGGCGGTGGTGACGGTGAACCGCCGCTTCCCGCCGCGGGCCACCGACCGCACCTCGGTGCCGGTGCGGACGTCGGCACCGAGCTCGACGAGCCGGCGTCCCAGCGGGTCCCAGAGGCCGTGCGGGAACGGGTCGGCGGCGACGTCGAAGAGCAGGCCCTCGCTGGAACCGAGGAAGTAGATGTGGAACATGACCGCGAGCTCGGCGGCCGACATGTCCCGCGGGTGCGCGAAGAAGCTGCGGGAGAACACCTCGAACGCCAGCGCGTGCGCGGCTTTCGGGAACCGGACGCGTTCCAGGTACTCGACGGCGTCGATGCGGTCCAAGTCGTCGTAGACCTCCGGCACCGACACGTCCAGCAGCTTGAGCGCCGCCTCCGGGTTGATGCCGGGCAGGTCGCGCCACCGGAACGTGGGACTGCTGCGCAGGAACGCGAGCACGTTCCACGGCGCGGTCGTCGGCAGCCCGGCGAACGAGTCGCGGTCGCCACCGGCGTGCCACAACGGGTAGTCCGGCATCGGCGTGAGCGCCCTGCCGCCGGGGTCGACCCGCCCGAGCAACGCGCGCAGGTTGTAGTACTGCCGGAAGAACGCGTGGAAGCCGCGGGTCATCGTGACCTCGCTGCCGTCCTTCAGCCGCGTGCTCCAGCCGCCGACCCGCCCGCCGAGGTAGTCCTCGCGTTCGCACAGCACCACCCGCGCGCCGCGCTCGGCGAGCACGGTGGCCGCCGAGAGCCCCGCGATCCCGCCACCCACGACGACGACGGCGGGAACGTCGTCGGTGAACCCCGGCCGTCCCGCGGGCGCGGCGATCCGCACCGCCTTGCGATCCCTCACCGCTGCTCCTGTCCAGCCCCAAGCCCTTTGGTCGACCGTATGGGTGACCGGGCCGGTGTGCACGACGAGCGGGTCAGCGACGTCGAAAGCGCTGTTCAGGAAGTGGGCTCGCGGAACAGGTCGGTGTAGAACCCCTGCTTGGCCGCGACGGCGGTCTTCGTGGTGGCCGGCTGCACGTCCGGGTGGCTGAAGAGCCCGTCCGCGACGACGTCCGCCGTCGACTGCGCCGAGGCACGCTGCGAAACCATCTGGTTGTTCATGGGAATGCGACTCTCCGATTGCTGTGCCCGCCGGCGGCAGGCGGTGGTGCTCCAGCTTTCCCGCGCGGGACCCACCGGAAACCGGGAACGGCGACGAATTCGTCCATAATGGAATGCAGGGGTCCGCGGCCGGCCCGTGACGACGCTCACCCGGTGTTCACCTGATCAGGGCGTGACGCCCGCCGCGGAGCACGCGTCCTCAAGACATCCGGAACTCGACTGAGGAGGACGCGATGTCGCTGGCGGACAAGTTCGGCAACAAGGCGGAGGACCTGGGAGGCAAGGCCAAGGAGGCCGCCGGTGAGACCGTGGGCGACGAGCGGCTCGCCGACGAGGGCCGCGCCGACCAGGCCAAGGCGGCGCTCAACGACGGTGTCGAGAAGGTGAAGGACGCGGTCGGCGGCATCGTCGACAGCGTCACGAAGAACCTCAAGAGGTAACCGCGGCGAGCCGGGACGCCCGCGCCGGGCGTCCCGGTCGCTCGTGGGAGGCCCCGGAGGTTCGCGAACACCGGTCACCGGGAACCCGGTGCGACATGGACACGCGAACGGCGACGGCCCCGTGAACGCCCAGCAGCTCGACATCAGCTTCCTGACCTGGGCGGTGACGGTCGGTCTGGTCGTGCTGCTGCTCGCGGTCGACCTGCTCGTCGCGGCCAAGCGCCCGCACCACGTCGGGTTCGGCGAGGCGACGGCGTGGTCGGTGTTCTACGTGGCGGTGGCCCTCGGGTTCGGCGTCTGGTTCACGCTGCACTACGGCGGCGGGCCGGGTTCGGAGTACTTCGTCGGCTACCTGGTCGAGAAGAGCCTGTCGGTCGACAACCTCTTCGTGTTCGTCATCATCATGTCGACGTTCGCGGTGCCCGACCAGCACCGGCACAAGGCGCTCACATTCGGCATCGTGCTCGCGCTCATCATGCGGACGATCTTCATCGCGCTCGGCGCCACGCTGCTGTCGTTGTTCTCGTTCGTGTTCCTGCTGTTCGGGCTGCTGCTGATCTACACGGCCGTGCAGCTGTTCCGGCACCGCGACGAAGACCCCGACATCGAGGACAACGTCGTGGTCAAGACCTCGCGCCGGGTACTGCCGGTGACCGACGACTACGTGGACGGCAAGCTGTTCACCCGCGACAACGGCAAGCGCATGGTCACGCCGCTGTTCGTGGCGCTGGTGGCGATCGGGACCATCGACCTGCTGTTCGCGCTCGACTCGATCCCCGCGGTCTTCGGCATCACCGCCCAGCCCTACGTCGTCTTCGCCGCGAACGCCTTCTCGCTGCTCGGGTTGCGCGCGTTGTTCTTCCTCGTGCAGGGGTTGCTGGACCGGTTGGTGTACCTGTCGGTCGGGCTGTCGCTGATCCTCGCCTTCATCGGCGTGAAGCTGATCCTGCAGTGGCTGCACGAGGACGTCGACGAGAGCGTCCCGGAGATCCCCACGCTGCTCAGCCTCGCGGTCATCGCCGTGGTGCTGCTGGTGGTCACGGTGGCGAGCCTGGTCAAGACCAAGCGCGACCCGTCCGCGAAGGCCCGCCCCGCCTCGCTGCGGACCCGGCGCGCGTCCGCCGGACGGACCCGGCGAGAGGAAGACGACCGGGCGCGTCGCTGACCGTTGCGGCGGGCCGGTTCTTGAACACTCCACAGTGGACTTGCCTCCCGCGTCGAGATCACCACGCGTGACCCCTTCCTCCCGGTCGGGCGGAAGTGCGCACCCCTCCCGGGTGACAGTCGCACGTCGAGTTGTGGGCCCTGCCGTTCCGGGCCTAGGTTCGGAGTCCTGACGACCTGACGTGCGAGTTGAGCCTGCAGCTCGGTGACCGGCCTCGTGCGAGGGAGAACCCGAGATGCCGCACCCCGTTCCAGGGCTGACCGACCGCTGGTCGCTCCACTCGACGTCGCACGACGGGATCACCGTGGTCGCCGTGGCCGGCGAAGTGGATACAACCGCGGCCCCGGCACTGGCGGCCGAGCTGACCGCACAGGCCGAGCAGCAACCCCGTGCCCTGCTGGTGGACCTGGGACAGGTCGTCTCGCTCAGCCCGTGCGGGGTCAGCGCCCTGCTCGACGCGCACGACCAGACGGCGAACCGGGGCGTTCCGCTGCACCTGGTCGCCGCCGGGCCGGAGGTGCTGCACGCGCTGGAGGTCAGCGGCCTCGCCGACGTCGTGCCGCGGCACCGGACGCTGCTCGACGCGTTCCGCTCGGCCGGCCCGGCGGTGGTGCGGCGCATGCGCGTCGCCCTGGTGTCGGAGCAGGCAAGCCCGCTGGTGGCCGACCACGGGCAGGGGGCGCACGTCGGACAGCTGTCGGCCGCGTTGAGCGGGCTGGGGCACGAGGTGGTGGTCTACACCCGGCGGAACGGCCCCTCACCCCTGGACCGCGTGCGGACCGCCGAGGGCTACGACGTCGTCCACGTGCCGGCCGGGCCACAGCACCCGCTCACCGAGGACGAGACCGTGCCGCACCTCGGCGAGTTCGCGGAGTTCCTGGCGCGGGAGTGGCGGGCGCGTCCGCCGGACGTGGTGCACACCCACCACTGGACCTCCGCGCTGGTGGGCGTGATCGGCGCCCACCTGGTCGGGGTCCCGGTCGTGCACACGTACACCGCGGTGGGGGCGGAGCGGACCGGCCGGCGGGCCGATGCCGAGGTGCTGGTCGCGCGCAGGGCGTCGGCGATCGTGGCGATGAGCGCGCAGGAGGCGCAGGAGCTGTGGCGGCTGGGGTTGCGCCGCACGCAGGTCTCCGTGCTGCCGTGCGGGGTCGACCCGGTGCTGTTCCGCCCCGAGGGCCCGGTTGCGGTGCGCAACGCCCTGCGGCGGGTCCTCGTGACCGGCGGGCCGGCGCACCGCGGCGGGGTCGCCGACACCCTCACCGCCGTGTCCACGATGGACGACACCGAGCTGGTGGTCGCCGGGAGCTGCGGTGACGACGCGGACCTGCGCGAGCTGGCGGGCCGGCTCGGCGTGCGGGACCGGGTGGTGTTCGCGGGCGCGGTGCCGCGGGCCGAGCTGCCGCGACTGCTGCGCTCGGCCGACGCCGTGGTGTGCGTGCCGTCGGCGGAACCGTTCGGTGTCGCGGCGTTGCAGGCGATGGCGTGCGGCGTCCCGGTGGTGGCCACCGCGGTCGGCGCGTTGCTCGACGTCGTGGTGCACAACGTCACCGGCCTGCACGTGCCCGCCGGCAAGCCCGCCACACTGGCCAGGGCGTTGCGGCGGCTGCTGGCCGACGACACCTGGCGGGAGGAGTTCGGCGTCGCCGGACGTGACCGGGTGCTGGCGCGCTACTGCGGTGACCGGATCGCGAGGGAGGCCGTGGCGGTCTACGAACGGGTCGCGGCGTGCCGGGGTGTCACGACGAAGTCCGACTGAACCGGGTGCTCAGCTCGGCCACACGAACGCCTCGTGCTTGGCCGCGTGGTGGTGCTGCGCCGCGGGCGGGTGCTGTCGCTCGTCTCTCGCCGTCGCCGGAGGAGGCAGGACGGGCCGTTCCGCGACCGCCGCCCCGGCGCGAGGCGCGCCGGTGACGTACTTGGCGTACAGCTCATCGAAGATCGGCGTACCAGTCATGCGGACATTGTGGCGGCAAGAATCGCGGAAAAAGACCGAAAACCTGCAAACCGCGAGATCGGGTGACGCCACGTCGTGGCGAGCGGAACAATGTCGTTGCCCGGCTGCAAAGGTCACCGGCAAATCTACGGGTTCCGAACGCGAAGCAGCGCCCGGCTGGTTTGCCCAGCCGGGCGCTGCTTGGTGGGGACCACCGGTCCGCTGAACCGCGAACCGGCACCCGCCGACCTCAGTCGCGATGTTCGCCCAGGTCACCCGCGTCGTGTTCGAGAAAACGGAACCGGACGTCCGGACATCGCCGAAACGGTCGGGGTCACGCAGCGGTCAGACGATCAGTCGTCGTCGCCGTCGTGGGCGTGGGCCTCGACCACGTCGATGTCGGTGTCCGGGTTCGCGCAGACGCCGCTGTCGTTGTTCGAGAGGATCGGCACCGCGATGACGTTGACGTCGACGTGGCAGACGTTGATGTCGCTGAGGACCTCGGAGTCCTCCAGGTTCAGCAGGCCGACCTGGTGGGTGTGGTCGTACTCGGCGGCCATCGCCATCATGTGGCCGAAGTCCTCGGACTCACCCGCGAACGCCGGCGTGCCGACCAGCAGGAAAGCAGCACCGACAACAGCAGCGGCAACAGTCTTCTTCAGCATGGAGAATCGCTCCTCTTCGAGCACTCGTGGTTGGGTCTGACTACGTGCAGGTGCTGGAGAAGGGGAACGGAGTGCGGCACCCCGGCCTCGGCCCCGCTCCCACCCACGACAACGGCGCAACCTGGGTTGCGCCGTCGCGTCACTTGTCGTCGGGGTTGCCGCACAGACCGCTGTCGTTGTCCGACAGGACCGGCACCGCGATGACGTTGACGTCGATGAAGCAGGCGTTGAGGTCGCTGAGGACCTCGGAGTCGTTCAGGTCCGCAACACCCACCTGGTCGGTGATGTCCAGCTCGGGGGTGTCGGCCAGCGCCTGCGAACCGAAACCGAGGAAAGCGCCCGCGATAGCGACGGCCGCCCCTGCCTTCTTCAGCACGAAAATCTCCTTGAGTGATTGAATCGATCGGAATGCGCCGAGAAAATCGAACCGGCCGCAACTCCGCGAGAACCGTATCGAAGTGCACTCAGAACGCAAAATCAGACATCACGCGATGGTGTGAACGAATACAATTCACCACTCGATCGAGTGATCTTGCGTTTCCCGCGTTTGGGGAATTTTCGGCACAGGAACCGGACTGGTGCCGGAAATGGCGGCGGGGATGGCCGGTGCGCCGGCCGCCGGTCGGTGTCCCGCGTCATCACGGACACCGGTCGTGCATCGCGCGTCCGCGACCGGGATGCTTGTCGGGAGCGGAAGGCGGACTGGTGATGCGGATAGCGGTCTCGGCGCAGGACGGTGTCGCCGTCGTGCGGCTGGCCGGCGAGGTCGACATGACCAACGCCGACCAGGTGCACGGCGCACTGGCGAGGGAGCTGGAGGCGCGCCCGCGGGGTCTGGTGCTGGAGCTCGCGGTGGAGTTCTTCGACTCGGCGGGCCTGTCCGTGCTCGTGGCGGTCAACCGGCTCGCGGCGGAGTCCGGGGTCGCGTTCGGCGTCGTGGCGAGCGAACGCGCCGCGCGGCAGCCCATCGAGATGACCGGGCTGCACGAGCTGCTGACGATGTTCGCCGATGTGCCGACCGCGGTCGGGGCGTTCACACCGGCGTCTTCTGCCACCGAGTGACCACCGGTCCGCTCGCGGACATCACCCGTTCGTAGGTCGTGGCCGTCTCCAGCGCCACCCGCTCCCACGCGTAGCGCACGCGGGCGCGGTCCTGGGCTGCGAAGGAGAGCTCCTGGCGCCGGACGTCGTCGCGCAGCAGTGACCGCAGCGCCCGTGCCAGCAGGCCGGGTTCCCGCGGTGGCACGAGCAGTCCGGTGGCGCCGTGCACGACGCTCTCGGCCAGGCCGCCCACCGCCGAGGCCACGACCGGCACACCGCAGGCCATCGCCTCCAGCGCGGCCACGCCGAACGGTTCGCGCCGCTGCGGGCACGCCACGACGTCCGCGGAGCGGTAGAGGGCGGGCAGCTCCGCGTGCGGGACGGGGCCGCGGAAGGTGACGCGGTCGGCGACGCCGAGCTTGACGGCCAGGGCGCGCAGCCGGCGCAGCTCGGGGCCGTCCGCGCCGCCGGCGACGACGAGCTCGGTCCACGCCACCGCGGGCAGCGCGCCGATGAGGTCGTCCACCCCCGCGTCGGGGCCGAGCTCGCTCACCGCGAGAACGCGGCACATCCCGGTGCGCGGTGCGGCCGGGCCGGTCGGCGTGAAGACGTCCGCGTCGACACCCCACGGCACCGTGGTGATCGCGGAGCGGCGCAGGCCCAGCCGGACGAGCTCGTCCACCTCGTGCCCCGACGTGGCGATCACGGCCGCTGCCGTGCGCCCGACCAGCCGCTCCGGTCCGGCGGAGTCGCCGCCGACGGGTGCGTGGAAGCTCTGCACGACCGGGATTCCACTCGACCGGGTGGCGAGCACCGCCGCGAGCCCCGACGTCCAGTGGTGGGCGTGCACGACGTCGGGTGCCGCCGCACCGGACCAGCACCCCTGCAGCCGCCGCACGAACTCCCCGATGTGCGCGACGACGACGTCCTCCTCCAGCGGTTGCTCCGGGCCGGCCGGCAGGTGCACGACGGCGAACCCGTCGGCGACGCGCACCCGCTGCGGCAGCCTGCGGTCGGTCCGGCGGGTGTACGCGGTCACCTCGTGGCCCTGCCGGCGCAGCGCCCCGGCGAGTTTCGCGACGTGCAGGCGCGGGCCGGCCGCGTCCGGGTCGGTCAGTGCGGTCAACGGGTTGGTCTGCAGCGAGACCATCGCGATCTTCACCTGGTCACCTCCGGGTTCGGCCACGGGTTGGGCCGGCACGTCCTGCCGTCGCGCGGCACCGTCCTGCCCTGCGGGGTGGCGGCGGTGACCTCGGCGAGCCGGTCGTTCGAGACGGAGAGGGTCTGCTGCATCATCACCGGCGCGAGCGCGCCGTCCTGCGGGCAGACCTCGTGGCCGTGACCGAGGTGGTGCCCCACCTCGTGGTTGACGAGGTACTTCCGGTAGCCCGCCAGGTCTCCCCCGAACGACTCGGCGCCGCGGAACCACCTCGGAGCGCTCACGTACACGACCCCGTCGATGTAGCAGGACGTGTCGTAGGGCAGCTCGAACCCGCAGGTGGCCCTGGCGGTCGCCGATGCGGTGAGCCGGATGCGCACGTCGGGTTCCTCGACGTCGACCCGGCGGAAGGCGACGGTCCCCGACGCCGTCCACCCGCGCGGGTCGGCCAGCGCCGCGTCCACGGCGGCGGCGAACGGCTGGTGCTGCGAGGGCAGCACCGCGCCCTGCTCCACCTCGACCGAGTAGGTGTGCACCTGCCCGCGCCCGACCTGCGGGGTGGTGCCGGCGATGGTCCGCCACCAGCCCTCGCCCGTCTCGCGCACGTACTCGCCGGGCGGCAGGTCGGGTCCCGGCTTCGGGGTGTCCGGGCTGGTGAGCGCGAGGACCTCGGTGCCGGGCGCCGGGCTCGGTGTGCTCGACGGGCTCGGCGGCGTGCTGGTCGAGGAGGGTCCAGGGCGCACGGAGATGCGCGAGTCGATCACCGGGACCTGGGGCTGCGCGACACCGTTCTGCACGTCCGATGGCGGCCAGCTCCTCAGCAGGCCGAGCGTCACCCCCGCCAGCATCGCGGCGAAGACGTACATGACGATCCTGCCGGTGGTCATCGGTGTTCCCCCGTCATGAGCAGCTGAACAGCACCGGGCAGGGCGCGCGGTGCAGTGCCGCGAGCGCGGCCGGTTGCAGACCCTCCGCCGGCCCGCGTTCCCGCCCGGACACCACGAGCAGGTCGCTCGGGTAGAGCCGGGTCTCGTCGTCGACGGACCTGGTCTCGTGCACCAGCTCGACGATGACGTCCGGGCACGCGGAGTGGACGACGTCGGCGGCGTCGAGCGAGTCGACGACACCGGCGTACGGCCGCGTCAGCACCCGCAAGCGCGTGGCCCGGCGCGCCCGGCAGTGCGCGACCGCCCGCCGCAGCACACCTTCACCGCCCACTGGGTCGATGACCGCGGTCACGACACCGTAGCGCCCCGCGAGCGCGGCAGGTTCCCCGCACACCACCACGACGTCGCGGCAGTCCCGTCCGGCGAGCGGCGGCGCGGCCTGGGCGGTCGCGCGGGAGATGACCACCAGGCCGCCTTCCCAGCGCGCGGGCGGCTGGTCGGGGTGTTCGACGTGGACGGTCAGGTCCGGGTGGCCCTCCAGGAGCTGTGCCACGCGGTGCGGGGCGTTCCCGGCCCGCACCACCAGGCCGACGCCCAGCGCCTCGGCGCACGTGGCCGCCCAGCGGACGCCCGTGCCGCCGCAGTCCTGGAGGTCGACGACGACGCAGGTGGCGGTGACGTCGGCCGGGTCGGCGGTGAGGTTGTCGGTGGTGAGGTCGTCGGTGGTGGGGCGGTCGGCGATGGCGGTCATCGGGTCACGCTCAGCGGGTCGGTGGTGGTGCGGGTGGTCTCGGCGGGCGCCTCGGGCGGCGCGGTGACGGCGGCGGGGCCGGACGCGGGGTCGGCGTCGAGTTCGGCGCCAGGCTCGGTGCCGGGTTCTGCGCCGGGTTCGGTGGCCGTGGAGTCGGCCGGTGCGGCGTCGGACTGAGCGACATCGGACTGAGCGGTGTCGGGCTGGGCAGGGTGGGTGAACAGCTTCTCGACCAGGGCCGGGTCGGCCAGCGTCGTCTCGGCCGGTGCGGCGTCGGACTGAGCGGTGTCGGGCTGGGCGATGTCGGTCGGTGCGGGGTGGGTGAACAGCTTCTCGACCAGGGCCGGGTCGGCCAGCGTCGACTCGGCCGGCGCGGGTGCGGGCTCGTCCAGCAGGGGCAGGCCCGGGGTGGTCTCGGTCAGCGCGGCCATGGCCGGAGCGGAGTCGAGCGGCGCGGACGGCGCAGCCGCGGCCAGCGCGGTCCCAGCCGATGCGGGCTCGATCGACGCGGACTCGGTCGCCGCGGCCATGGTCAGCGTCGACTCGAGCGGCGCGGACTCGGGAGCCGCGGGCTCGGTCAACGCGGCCATCGTCAGCGTCGACTCGGCCTGTGCGGGCTCGGGAACCGCGACCTCAGCCCACGCGGGCTCGGCCAGCGCCGACCTGCGCAGCCTGCGCCGCACCACCGCGGGCTTCGCGTCCTCGGCCTCGGTCCGCACAAGCGCAGCCGGTGCGAGCTCGGTCGAACCCGGCCTCACCCGCCCCGGCTCCGCCCGTCCGGTCTTCCCCGACCCGGGTTCGTCCACACCGGACTCACCCACCCCGGACTCACCTCGCCGGAGCTCGTCCACTCCGGACCCACCCCGGCCGATCCCACTCCGCGCGAGCTCGTCCCGGCGGGAACCGTCCATCCCGGACTCGGTCCGGTCGTCCCCGCCCCGCCGGAACTCGTCCCGGCGCGACTCGTCCACCCCGGCCTCCCCCAGCCCGGGCTCCTCCCACGCGGCACGTGCCTGCTCCCCCGGCTTCCGCTCCGGTTCCGCCTGCCGGGGCAGTGGCAGGCCCTGCACGGTCGCCAGCTCGGTGTACCACTGGTCCAGCAACCGTTGCCGTTCCCCGAGAGCGGCGAGCAGGGAGCGGGACTGCTCCAGCGCCTCTCCCACGATCTGCCGGGCGCGCTGGCTCGCCTCCGCGAGGCGGCGCTGGGTCTCCTGCTCGGTCTCGTCGAGGAGCCGGGCGTGCCGGCCGGCGGCCTCCTCGGCGCGCTGCACGGCGTTCTCGGCGCGGGCGCGGGCGTCGGTCTCGATCTCCTCCGCCTTGCGGCGGGCGACGTGCAGCAGGTAGCGGATGCAGCCGGAGACGGCGTTCTCCTTGCTGTGCCCCGCGTGGATCATGCGGTACTCGGTGAGCTCCGAGCGGGCTTCCTCGAGGTGCCGGGCGAGGTCCTCCGCGGTGGCGAGGGCGGCGTCGCGGTCGGCGCAGGCGACCTCCAGCTGTTCCTCGAGGCGGGCGAACGCCTCGTCGACCTGCGCGCGGTCGTAGCCGGGCCAGCGGGTGCGGAAGCCGTCGTGGCCCTCGTTCAGGAGTTCGTCGATAGCCATTGCCCCTGTCCTTTCCCTGAACGTGGGCTGTGGTCGTGTCGTGGTCGGCAGGTACCCGCGACCTGGCCATTCAGTCGTTCCGGACCAGGTATGCACTCGCTCTAGTGAATTCCTCACGGAGTGTCATCAATTCTGGTGGACGGTTCATCCGTCACGGGGGCGCAGGGCGGTGACCCTCGGGTATCCCGGTTCAAATCCGGTTGGAGGTGGATGCGGTGAGCGAACACGGAGCACTCGACAACGCCGACTGGCGGCCGTTCACGACCGCCCTGTGCACGGCGGCGGCCACGTGGGACGCCGACCTCGGGCGGCTCCTGGTCGGCGACGACACCGAGGTGCCGATCAGCCCTGCCGACGCCGAGGACGTCATGCGCGCCATCGCCGCGCTGTCGCAGCGGATGGGTGCCGCCACGGCCTCGATCGTGCGCGCCACCGCGCAGACCCGGCTCGACGTGGCCGACACCGGCGAGCTGGCCGGGCACGTCGAGTCGCTGGGCCTGATGGCGCTCTACGCGGAGGCGATGCACCGCGCGGCCGACCTCGCGCGCGCCGTGGTGGCGTGCGCGGAGACCGCCGACGCCTGAGGCGGCCCGGGAGCACGGGCGGGACGCCCGTCGAACGGGACCTCGGCACAGACCCGGCACCTGTCAGGAGCCGCCGGCGGGCGTGCTCACCTGGAGCCCGGCCCGCCACGGTTCCGAGGTGTTGTCCACGGTGAACTCGAACGCGACCTCCGCGGTCAGCGACAGCGACGTCGGGCTGGGGGCGCGGACGACCAGCACGTGGTCGCCCTCCGCGAGCTTGACCTCGTTCAGCACCAGCCGTTCGCCGACCCGTCGGGTCGCGACCACGGTGTCGTCGACGAGGACCTCCACCTCGTTCAGCACGCTGGGGTCGCTCGCGGAGACGCTGACGTTGCGCATCGCCGAGACGGGCACGACTGACCCGTCCTCGATCCCCTCGACCACGAGGCCGGTTCGCTCGATGTGCACCACCGAGATCACCACGAGTGTCGACGACACCGCGAAGACCACGGCGAGGAACACGAGCAAGATGAGGTTCGACCTGCTTGCCGAGAGGCTCATGGCTCATCCTGTGGCCAGTGCGGCTAGCCGGTCGGCGCCGCCGTTGAAGACGTTCTGGTCGATCGGTGAGGACGTGAACTGCCAGATCGTGTGGAACGGCCACTGGAACGGCATCGGGCCCACCGAGGGCGCGTACCTGGCCACCCACAACGGGTTCGTGGAGCTGAAGTCACCGGTGCGGCCGGTGCACCTGTCCCACCACAGCGTCGAGGTGTAGATCACCGGCCAGCGCTTGGTGAGCGCCTGGTAGGTGTCGCTGAAGCTCTTGATCCAGCCCACCATCGCGGCGGGGCTCAGGCCGTAGCAGGTGTCGCCGCCGTAGGGGTTGTACTCGATGTCGAGCGTTCCCGGGAGCGTGCGGCCGTCACGCGACCAGCCGCCGCCGTTCGCGACGAAGTACCGCGCCTGCGTGGCGCCGTCGGAGCGGTCGGGCAACGCGAAGTGGTAGGCGCCCCTGGTCATGCCGACGTTGTAGGAACCGTTGTACTGCTGGGTGAAGTTGGGGTTCTTGTAGTTCGTCCCCTCGGTGGCCTTGATGTAGGCGAACCGCTTGCCGTTGTTCCACCAGTGTCCCCAGTCGACGGCACCCTGGTGGCTGCTGACGTCGATCCCGTCCACCCGGCCCACGCCGAGGTCCGGTGGTGTCATGAGCATCTCGCCGGTGCCCTCGTGCTTGGCGATCTGCGAGCCCGCGAAGTGGTCCTCGGCGCCTTCTGACGCCTGTGCGGGCGCGGTGCACAGCGCGCCCACGACCAGCGCGACCGCGGCGGCGCGAAGTACGAGGTGGCCAGCACTTGGTTGCGACGGCATTGGACTTCCTCCCCGTGTGTGAATCGTCTGATGGCCAGCTACCCGTGCCGGTAACGGAAAAACCGGACACCCACGGGTTGACACGAGCGGGTGGACGGACGGCCCGGAAAGCACTCTCGGTGACCGGTTTCGTGAACCGGGTTCATTCGAAGCGGGCGCCTGATCACGGGGACGGCGGGTAACCGTCGGAGGCCGAACCATCGAGGGGAGTCGACAGTGGACCGCAGGAGGATCGCTTCGTGCGTCGGAAAGCTCGCCGGGCTGTGCCTGGCGGCCGGCCTTCTGGTGGCGGGGCTCCTCTTCCCGGCCGCCGGGACGATCGGCACGGTGTCGAACCGGATCAGCGACCAGGTGAAGTCCACACTGGCCCAGATGCTGAACACCCAGCCGCCGTTGATGACGACGGTGGTGGACAAGGACGGCACGCCGATCGCGTACCTGTACGACCAGTACCGGGTGCGCACGCCACCGGACAAGATCTCGTCGCACATGAAGGACGCGTTGTTCGCGATCGAGGACCGCAGGTTCTACGAGCACAACGGCGTCGACTGGCTCGCGACGCTGCGGGCCGCCGCGCGCAACAACGCCAGCGGTGAGGTGGAGCAGGGCGCGTCGACGCTGACCCAGCAGTACGTGAAGAACTACCTCGTGCACGTGCTGGCCCGCACCGACAAGGGCGCGCAGCAGGACGCGCAGGAGCAGAGCCTGTCCCGCAAGCTGCGGGAGGCGCGGATCGCGGTGGGGCTGGAGGTGGCGCTGAGCAAGGACGAGATCCTCTCCCGCTACCTCGACCTGGTGCCGTTCGGTTCGACGATCTTCGGCATCGGTGCCGCCGCGCAGGCGTACTTCGACACGACGCCGGACAAGCTGACGGTCACGCAGTCGGCCACGCTCGCCGGCATGGTCAACAGCCCGACCGCGCTCGACCCGGAGGCGCGGCCGGACAAGGCCCTGCAGCGCAGGAACATCGTCATCGACGCGATGGTGGCGGAGAACAAGCTGCCCAAGGAGGAGGCCGAACGGCACAAGGCCGCGCCCCTCGGGCTGCAGGAACCCGTCCGTCCGCTGCAGACCGGGTGCGTCGGCGCCGGGCCGTCGCACGGATTCTTCTGCTCGTTCCTCATCGAGTACCTGACCGAGGCCGGGTTCAACCTGGAGGAGCTCAAGATCGGCGGGTACCGCATCGAGACCACGCTGGACCCGAAGATCACCGAGCAGGCCAAGCAGGCGGTCGAGGCGCAGGCGCCCAAGAACACGCCGGGCGTGGCCAACACCATGGCGATCGTCAAGCCCGGCAAGGACTCCCACGAGGTCGTGGCGCTGGTGGCCAACCGCGACTACGGCCTCGACAAGGAGAAGTTCCAGACCCAGTTCGACCTGCCCAGCGGTGTGGAGAACAAGTTCGGCACGGGCTCGGTGTACAAGGTGTTCACCGCGGCCGCCGCGCTGGAGAAGGGCATCGGCATCGACACGGTCATCCCCTCCCCCAACTCCTACACCTCGCGGGTGTTCAAGGGCGGCGCGGCGTCCTGCCCGTCGACCGGGGAGCCGAACACCTACTGGTACTGCCTGTCGAACCACAACGACCGCTACCCGCCGCAGATGCCGTTGCGCCAGGCACTCGCGACCTCGCCGAACACGGCGTTCGTGATCCTGGAGGAGAAGACGGGCCTGGACGCGGTGGTGGACATGGCCTCCCGGCTGGGGATGCGCAAGACGATGGCCACGAACATCGCCGGTGTGGCACCGGACCCCAAGGCCGTCAAGGAGCTGCGCGTCTCCCAGGCCGAGTACTACAAGGCCAACGCCAACGCGTCGTTCACCCTCGGCCCGGCCCCGTCGAGCACCCTGGAGCTCGCGAACGTCGCCGCGACGATCATGAGCGGCGGCAAGTGGTGCAAGCCCACGCCGGTGCGCAAGGTCTACGACCGCGACGGCAAGCCCGTGGAGCTGGTCAAGCCGCCGTGCGAGCAGGCCGTGGCCGAACCGCTCGCCAACGCGCTGGCCGTCGGCCTGAGCGAGGACAACAAGGGCATGGGCACCACGGCGTACGCCGCGCGCCAGGCGGGCTGGACGCGCCCGATGATGGGCAAGACCGGCACGACCGAGGAGTACAAGTCCGCCGCGTACATCGGCGCGACCCCCGACTACGCGGGTGCCGTGCAGGTGTTCAACGACAGCACCTCGCCGCAGGGCATCTGCATCAGCTCGGGCCCGCCGCGGCTGTGCCCGGAGGGCAACATCTACGGCGGCACGGCTCCCGCGGCCACCTGGTACCAGACGATGATGACGGTGCACGCGGACCTGCCGGAGAAGCCGCTGCCGGAGGTGGAGGACCGCTACCGGCACGGCGACCAGCAGCAGAAGATCCCGGACGTGGTGGGCGCGGACCTGGAGAAGGCGACGGCGATGCTGCGCGAGGCCGGGTACCAGGTGTCGACGGTGTCGGTCAGCTCGACGAAGCCGTCCGGCTCGGTGATCTCCCAGTCGCCGCAGGGGATCGCGATCCGCGGCACGGCGGTGACGCTGTCGGTCAGCAACGGTGCTCCCCGGCCGGCCCCGGCAGCGCCGACGACCCCGGAGACGACCGCGCCGCGGCCGGAGCCGGTGGCACCGGTGTCCTCGCCGGCGGAGGAGCCACCGTCCTCCGCGCCCACCGGCTGACGCGGTTCTCGCCGGTGGTCTCAGCTCGGGTGCGGGCCGTGCTCGCCGTCGAGGCCGAGGGTGGTCGTCCGGGCCGCCGCCGAGCGCGGCGGCCCGTCCACGTCCAGACCGTCCGAGCGGCGCTGAACGGACGCGCACGGACCGCGGTCGCGCCGGGTCCGGCGGGCACCGCATCGCAGAACGGCCTCCGGCCAACGCCGGCACCCCGTCGAGGCCGAGCGCGGCGGTCCGGTGAGCGTGCTCAGGCCAGGTGCGCGGACCGGATGTCCCGCCGCGAGCCCAGCCCGAGCTTCCGCAGCACGCTCGACGTGTGCTGCTCGACGGTCCGCGGTGACAGGAACAGCACCTCGGCGATCTCGTTGTTCGTGAGCCCGGCGACCAGCAGCCGCGCCACCTCCCGTTCCCGCGGCGAGAGGTCGTCGCCGTAGCCGCGGCTGCCGCGCCGGGACGGGGTGACCGCGCCCAGGCCGCGCAGCAGGTGGCGGCAGCGGGCCGCGTCGTGGGAGGCGTCGAGCGCTTCGAACCGGTCGGCGCAGCGGGTGTAGGCGGTGATCGCGGCGCTGCCACCGCGGCGCAGCAGGTGCGAGCCGGCCCGTTCCCACGCCAGTGCCGCGAGGTAGGGGGCCCGGCAGTCCTCGTAGGCGCGGGCGGCGGCGGTGAAGCACGGTGTCCCGTCACCGCCGGTGTGCGCGGCGAGGGCGCCCCGGCAGGAGTGCAGCGCGGCGGCGGCCAGCGGTGCGGCCGCCTGTGCGATGCCCTCCTCCAGGTCGCGCACGACGTCCCTGGCGTCGTGGACGCGGTCAGCGGCCAGGTAGGCGTCGACCGCCGCCTCGGCCAGCTCTCCCGCCCACGCCCACACCTGCTTGCGCCGCGCGAGTGCGAGCCCCGCGTCGGCTTCGTGGCCGGCCCGTGCCACGTCGTCGCGCAGCGCGAGCCGGACCAGACCGGCGCTGCCGGCGAGCGCGACCGGGGTGACGGCGTCGCGCGGGGTGCGCACCCCGGTCTGCTCCAGGTGCGCCGCGGCGGCGGCCCACTGGCCGCGGGCCAGTGCGAGCAGGCCCAGCACCAGGTGCAGCTCGCCCGCCACCGCCACCAGCCCGCGGTGCTCGGCCAGCAGCGCCGCCGCCCGTTCGGCCAGCCCGTCCCACTCGCCGGTGAACCAGGCGAGCCGCACCTCGGTGCTGTGCGCGGTGCTCAGCACGTACCGCGCGCCGCTGTCCCGTGCCGCCTGCGTGCCGAACCGCAGGTGGTCGCCCGCCTGGTCGAAGCGGCCGACGATGGTGAGCGA
Organism: Lentzea sp. NPDC042327; assembly: GCF_040647275.1. Taxonomy (NCBI): domain Bacteria; kingdom Bacillati; phylum Actinomycetota; class Actinomycetes; order Pseudonocardiales; family Pseudonocardiaceae; genus Lentzea; species Lentzea sp. NPDC042327. The sequence continues at coordinate 97,411 of NZ_JBEZBX010000007.1, read as the reverse complement.
GTCGGCGAGGTTGCAGTGCGCCCGCGCGACCTGGCGCTGTTCGCCGAGGGTGCGGCCCGCCCGCGGCAGGCTGTCGAGCCGGTCGAGCACCGCCCGGTCGCCGACCGCCACGAGGGAGCCGACAACGTTGGCAACGAGCGAGATGCGCAGCTCACCGTCCTCGCAGCGACCGGCGATGGCGTCGGCCTCGCGCAGCCACCTGGTCAGCGACGGCAGCGGCGCGTCGCCGTTGAACGGCTGGGCCAGCGCGCTCACGCACTTCGCGGCCAGCTCCGGGCGCCCTGCCAGGTCGTCGACGGCGAACTCCAGCTGCGCGCGGCCCTCGGCGAGGGTGTCGGACTGGCGGGCCAGCAGCAGCCCCAGGTGCATCCGCACCTCACCGCGCGCGGCGGGCGAGAGCCGTTCGTCGGCCAGCAGCGGTTTGAGCACCGCCACCGAGGCGGCGACGTCCAGGCCCAGCAGCGACGCCTCCCCCAGCTTGGCACCCAACCGGTCGACGTCGGCACCGGACAGCGACGCCTCGGCGAGCAGCAGCCGCAGCAACGCGGTGGCGGTCGTGGCGTCGGCGGAGGCCAGTGCCTGGTCGGCGGCCCGTTCGCCGTAGGTGAGCCACTCGTCGCGCCGGTGGGCGAGGCGGCTGTGCTCGGCCAGCTGCACCAGCGGTGGCGGGTCGGCCGCGGCCAGCGACCGGACCGCCCGCGCGTGCAGCTCGGTGCGGTGCATGACGCCGACGGCGCAGTACACGGCCTGCCGGGCCAGCGCGTGCCGGAACCAGTAGGTGTTCTCCCCCGTCTGGTGCAGCACCGGGCGGGCCAGCGCCTCGTCCACCGCCGCGCGCAGCCGCTGTCCTGCCAGGTCCGCCACCTCGCCGAGCTGCTCCGCGGTGACCGGCTCGGTGAACACCGAGGCCGCGCGGACCAGCCGGCGCGCGTCGGGCGTGAGCGCCGCGACCCGTTCCGCCACGGACTCCCGCACCAGCACCGGCACCCCGCCGTGGCCCGCACCGTGACCGCGGATGGCCTCCTCGACGACGAACGGCAGCCCCGCCGTGCGTCCGTGCAGCTCGGCGGCGACCGCCTCGCCCACCGCGGGCACCCCCAGGACCGCCGCGGCCAGCTCACCGACCTGCGCGACGTCCAGCGGCGCCAGCTCGACGATCTCCGTCGTCACCCCGGCGGCCGGCCGGAACGCGGTCCCCAGCGGCATCCCGCCGGTCACGTCCTCGCGCCGGAACGTGATCACGACCGCCAGCCGCGCCGGCGGGTCGGACAGCAGGAACCGCAGGAACGCCAGCGTCGCCTCGTCGGCCCAGTGCAGGTCCTCGACGACGAGCACCGCCGGTCCCGCGACCGCGAGCACCTCGCGGACCGCCCGGAACAGCAGGTGCCGGTCGAACCGCGGGTCGGCGGCGGTGACCGGTGCCGGCAGCACGTCCGCGAGCTCCGGCACGACGGCCCGCAGCGCGGCGGTGACCGGCGACAGCCCGCCACCGGCCAGCACCCCGCGCAGCCCGCGCAACGCCTCCAGCACCGGCCCCAGCACGAACGGTTCCGGCGTGCGCTGGCACCGCCCGGTCAGCACGGTCGGCAGCACCGGCGCGACGGCCGCGACCAGCTCCCGCACCAGCCGGCTCTTGCCGACCCCCGCCTCGCCCTCCACCTGCACCAGCGCCGGTCTGCGCCCCACGACGGCGGCCCGCAGCAGGCCCAGCTCGGCGGCACGGCCCACCAGGGCCGCGGGGGTGGACGACGACTGGGCTCCTGGCATGTGGTCCCTCCGGACGAACGTGCGTTCACCGGTGTAGAGGCGCCCGGGGCCGGAACGGGATGCGCGGGAGCAGAATCCGCCGGAAACCCGGCAGCGCGGGACGCCGCCGTGAGCCCACCGGCGACGTCCCGCGCTCACCGCCTACGCGCTGCGGTAGTCGATCGTGTGCCGGTAGACGAGGTTGCGGGTCGACGCGGACACGTCCAGCCCGGCGGCGGGCCTGCGGGAGAGGAACCACTCGCGGAGGTTGCTGGTGCGGTTGCCGGCGAGGCTGTCGAACGTGCGCACCGGCCCGTTGTCGACCTCGCGCCACAGCCGGATCAGCGCGCCCGCCACCCTGGCCTCCACCTGGTCGCCGTTCTGCAGGTTGGTGGCCGAGGTCGGCTGGGACGGGTCGAACCAGCGGGTGTTCATCAGGTCGACCTCGACGCCGTTGACGTAGACGTACTTGCCGTCGCCCATGACGTAGCCGGCCAGTGCGTTGGCGAAGCCCTCGGTCCACCCGCAGTTCGTGCCGCTGACCCGGTTCGGGTAGTGCGGGCTGGGGCAGTCGTCCCGCGGCCACCACCCCTGGTGGAGCACGTCCATCAGCCCGTGCCCGGCCTCGTGGATGACGAGGTGCTCGGAATCGGGGTCGGCGGCGGCCAGCTCGACGTGGCGGTCCGGGAGGGCGACGGAGTTGTCCCAGTGGGCGCCGACCGTGCTGTCCGGGTGCCACCAGAGGGAGAGCTTGCGGCAGGTCCCGGTCTCGGCACCGGTCCAGCACCGGCTCTGGCCGTGCACGCCCCACAGGCGGGTGATGGTGTCGAACGCCCGCCAGCCGCGCATCTGGAAGTCGGCGGGGGCGGTCGCGCCGAAGTCGACCTCGGTGCCGGTGGCGACCGAGGTCCTGGCCGCGGTGTAGCTGGTGTAGGGCGTGCTGGTGGTGAACGGCCGCACCTGCCACAGGCCGGAGTCGGCGGTGAAGCGCACCCACACCTGGGACAGGGTGGTCGTGGCGGGGAAGCACACGCGGTACGAGCCGTCCTGGGCGCTGGTCAGGCCGGTGCCGTAGGTCGTGACCTGGCTGCCGGCCGTGATGCGTCCCTCGACGCGCACACCGGCGTTGCGGACGGGCTTCCACGTGTTGTCCGGGGTGGCGTGGCTGTAGCTGCCCTTCGCGCAGACCTGGTTCGCCGCGGCCTGCGCGTCCTGGACCGCGGTCCGCGACACGGTGGCCATGTCGGCGCCGTCCGCACCGGCCCTGGACGCACCGGGCTGTCCGGCCACGGTGAGCGTCGCGGCGGACCGGGCGGGGCGCAGCCTGGCGTCGGTGCGCACGGTCGCCTCGACCTGGGCGGGACCCGCCTGCACGGCCGTGACGCCGAAGCGCACGGTCCGCTCGGCGGTCAGGCCGATCGACTGCTCGGCGACCGTGCCGAACCCGGCCGTGCGCGGTGCGGAGAGCCCGCCGCGGTCGGTCAGCCGCAACCCGGCCGGCAGCCGCACGACGAGCTGGGCCCGGTCGACGCGGGCCTTCGGGCGCAGGTGCAGGGTCGCGGTCGCGGACTCGCCGACGGCGGGCAGCCGGTCCAGCGCGAGCTCCGTGTCCACACAGGACTCGGGTGCCGGCGGGCACTCGGCGGCGGCGGCGGTCGCGGGCAGGGGGACGGCCAGCGCGGCCGCCGACGCGACCGCCAGGGCGGTGATGAGGTGGGGAACCATTGCAGGGGAGCCTTCCGGGCCTGGTCACACCGTTGTGACGACCGAAAGGATGGGTCGCGGGGCCCGCCGCGGCAATGACGTCGGGACGCCCTCGCCAATTGTGTGAAAAAGGTGCCGCCACGGCCGGGACGCGGCCTCAATGCTGTGAAAAACCGGTCACCAGTGCCAGCGGGTGCCGACCACGCACGGCCGCACGTCGTGGACGACCAGCGCGCTGGTGCCGGACGCGCCGACGTGCAGCGGCTCGGTGGTGTGCTCGGGTGCGGCCGGTCCGTCCTTGCGGAACGTGTGCCCGCCGGCCGGTGGGTCGCCTTCGAACCGGACCAGCTGCGCGTACTCGCCGACGGGACTGCGCAAGCGCCGGGAGTAGAACTCGACCGGCGGACCGGGCGGCGCGCACAGCCCGTACTCGACGACGGTGTGCTCGCCGGGTTTGAGCGGCCGGTCCAGCAGCAGCTCGGCCACGATCAGCCCGGAGGCGGCGTCGACCACCGTGCGGCCGACGCGGCAGAAGTCGACGGCCGTCAACGCGGGCGTGGTGCCCGGTTCGTCGGCCTCGTAGCGCACCAGGTACCGGTGGACGAGTCCGCTCAGCCCGCGCAGGACCACCCTGGACCGCACACCGCGTTCGGTGCGGTCGGCGCGCACGGTGAAGACGTCGTGCGCCGACACGAGCCCGCACCGGCCCTCGTCCGGGTCGTCGAGCTCGGCGACGAGCGGTGCGACGTGCGGGCTGTCCGGCCGGGTGACCCAGCGCCCGCGCGGGCGTGGCGCGCCCAGCAGCACGACCAGCGAGGCCGGTGGCAGGCCCAGCACCCGTTCCAGCAGCTGCACCGCGCGCAACGACTCCGGCCCCTCGGGGCGGCGGTGGCCGCGGCGCCAGTAGCTCAGGGTGGCGATGCCGATCTCGGTGCCCTGCTCGGCCAGCCGGTGGCGGACGCGGTCGAGCGTCAGCCCGCTGGCGGTGATCGCGGCGTCCAGCGCCTCGGCGAACGACGCGAGCCGTTCCCGGCCGACCTCCTGGGACATCACCGGCCTCCTGGAACTCGTCGTCCCGGTATGGTCGGCGGCTTCGTGCGGGAGTTCAAGTGCGGGGTTCGCGATGTGGACGGTCGCGTGGTGGCACAGCGCCCGGCGAGTCCTGGTCTCGCCGGGCGCCGTGCGTTCAGGGGGTGTTACGCCGCGCCGTTGAGGAACGCGGTGTACAGCAGGGCGTTGGGCGAGCTGGACCCGATGCCCGTCAGGCGGTTGGTGGTCGCGTTGCGCACGAGCGCGTCACGCACCTGCGCCGGCGTGGCGGAGGTGTTGCGCGCCAGGTACAGCGCCGCCGCACCCGCCACGTGCGGCGAGGCCATCGACGTGCCCGACATCGTCGCCGTGCCGGTGGTGCTGGAGTAGGAGGCCGACACGATGTCCGTGCCCGGCGCCCAGATGTCCAGGCACGAGCCGTAGTTGCTGTCGAAGCGGCGCTCGTCCTCCCAGGTCGCGTTGCCGACGGTGACGGCAGCCGCGACCTTCTGCGGGCTGTAGTAGCAGGAGTCGTCGGTGGAGTTGCCCGCCGCCTGCACCCACTGCACGCCGCTGGCCACGACGGCCTTGACGGCGTTGTCGATGGCGGGGGTGTTGCACCGCTGGCGGCAGCCGATGCTGTAGTTGACCACCGCGGGCTTCACGGCGTTCTTGGCGACCCAGTCGGCGGCCGCGAGGATGTCGTCGTCGTAGGCGTCGCCCTTGCAGTTGAGCACGCGCATCGGCACGATCGTCGCCTTCTTGGCCACGCCGTACTTCGTGCCCGCCGCGGTGCCGGCGACGTGGGTGCCGTGGCCGTTGCAGTCCTGGGGCGTGCGGTCGTCGTCGACGTAGTCGTAGCCCGCCGCGATCCGGCCGGTGAACTCGCTGTGGCTCGCGTTGATGCCGCTGTCGAGGATGTAGATCCGCACGCCCTGGCCCGCGCTCGACGGGTAGCTGTAGCTCCTGTCGAGTGGGTAGTCACGCTGGTCGATCCGGTCCACGCCCCAGTTCGGCGTCGGCGTCTGGGTGTCCATCGTGGACATCCGGTTGACCTGCTGGACGTAGGCGACCTTCGGGTCCTTGGCGAGCTTCGCGGCCTGGGTCGCCGACATGGTGGCGGAGTAGCCGTCGACCACCCGGTCGTAGGTCTTGCGCACCGTGCCGCCGTACCGCTGGACCATCGCCGCGGCCGAGGCGTCAACGTTGTCCTCGCCCTTGAACACCACGATGTAGCGGTCGGCCACGGCGTCCGAGGCACCCGCGTTCAGGATCGCGGGTCCGGCCTCGGGTTGCGACGCGGCGGTGCCGGCGGTCATCGCCACCACACCGGCCGCGGCGGCCGCGCAGGCGACCGCCCTCATGATTTTGTTGCGCATCGACGTGCACCTTTACTTCGCAGGGGATGCGGGTTCAGGGACCGCGGTGGTGACCGCGGTTGCTCCGCTCCACGAACGTAAAAGTGCGGTTGTGCAGCCGACAACACTCAAAGCTGCGGCCGGGACGACCACGTACCGCACCACCTACCGCTAACGGCGGGCGAACGACCGTTGTCCGTTATCCGGTACGTGGACGGTCTTAGGGCGCTACCGCGCGGCGCACGCTGTCGTGCAGGAACGCCCGGCGCCGCTCGTGCTCCTCGGCGGCTTCGTCGGCGGTGGCCGCGTACACGTTGCTGACCGGCGACCACGCCATGGACATGGCGATCACCACGGCCATCACGTCGAACGGCTCGCCGGCGCGGACGAGCCCCGCGGCCTGCGCCTGCGCGATGGCCTCCAGCTTGCCCGCGTCCACCCGGTCGGCGTCGGCGACGAGGTGGCCGGTGGGGCGGCGTTCCAGCCGGGCCCAGGTGGCGAGCCGGATCAGGTCGGGCCGCTCCAGGTACTCGTCGTACAGGCGCACGGCCCAGCCGGCGAGGTCGGTGGCGTCGATGGGGACGACGTCCATGATCCGCTCCAGCGACCCGGAGAAGATCGCGTCGAACAGCCCGTCCTTGCTGCCGAAGTAGCCGTAGAGCTGGGCCTTGTTCGTCCGTGCCGCGGCCACGACCCGCTCGATGCGGGCACCGGCGATGCCGTACTCGGCGAACTCGCGGGTGGCGACGTCGATGATGCGCTGCCGCGTGGCCTCGCCGCGGGCGGTCAACCGCTGGTCGGACATGGTGCCAGCCTACAGACAGAACAGTTGGTTTGCTTTGCCGGGCGCCTGGGGTTAGCGTGAAATAGACAGAACAGTCTGTTTGGAGGAGAGCCCATGAGGACCACCACCGGCTGGCGGGCCCACGACGCGACCACGGTGCGCGCCGCCCCGATCCCCCGCCGCGACCTGCGCCGTGACGACATCGCGGTGCGCGTGGACCACTGCGGTGTCTGCCACACCGACCTGCACTCCCTGCGCGCCCACGACGGCGGGACCGTGCTGGTGCCCGGCCACGAGTTCACCGGCGTGGTCACCGAGACCGGCCAGGACGTGACCGCCTTCCGCGTCGGCGACCCGGTCGCGGTCGGCAACATCGTCGACTCGTGCGGCACGTGCCCGATGTGCCTGGCGGGACAGGAGAACTTCTGCCGCGAGTTCCCCACGCTGACCTACGGCGGCACGGACCGGCACGACGGTTCGACGACGCTGGGCGGTTTCTCCCGCGAGTACGTCGTGCGCGAGAGCTTCGCCCATCCTCTGCCGCCCGGCCTGGACCCGGCCGCCGCCGCGCCGCTGCTGTGCGCGGGCATCACGGTGTGGGAACCGTTGCGCGCCTTGGGAGTCGGCCCCGGCACGCGGGTCGCGGTGAGCGGCCTGGGCGGCCTCGGCCACCTCGCCGTGAAGTTCGCGGCAGCCCTGGGCGCGGAGGTCGCGGTGGTGACCCGCTCGGCCGACCGCGCGACCGACGCCACCCGCCTCGGCGCGCACGACGTGGTCGTCTCCACCGACCCCGGGCAGATGGCCGCGGCCCGCGACCGCTTCGACGTCGTCCTCGACACCATCCCGGTCGCCCACGACCTGAGCCCGTACCTCGGCCTGGTCGCCCTGGACGGCACGCTCAGCCAGGTCGGGCACCTCGGCCCGATCACGGTCGAGGCGCTGGACCTGCTGGTGGGCCGCAAGAAGCTCAGCTCCGCCGGCAGCGGAGGCCTGGCCGCCACCGCCGCCATGCTGGAGTTCTGCGCCACCCACGGCATCACCGCCGACGTCGAGGTCCTGCCGTCGGCGCGGGTGAACGAGGCACTGGACCGGCTGGCGCGCGGGGACGTGCGGTACCGGTTCGTGCTGGACCTGTCCGACCTGTCCTGAACCGGAGCACCGCGGCGAGATCGCGTCCGCCGGGTGGTCAGAGGCCGCGCAGCAGCAGCTCCAGGGCGAAGTCGAACCGGTCGTGGCCCTCGCCGGCGCCGATCTTGTCGGCGTGCTCGACGGTGTGCGGGAAACGGCTCATCGGCAGCATGCGCAGCCGCGCCAGGGCCTCGGCGCGGTCGACGACGCGCGTGTCCCGGCCGCCGTCGGGGTGCCGGCGCAGGGACGCCTCGACGGTGTAGGCGCTGACGTACAGCAGTGCCGCGTCGATCGTCCACGCCGCCGCCTGCGGGTCCACGCCGCCGGCCAGCAGGATGCCGAGCATGCCCTCGGTGATGCGGAGCGTGTCGAGGTTCTTCGGCGCGGCCGACAACGCGGCCTGCGCGATGCCGGGGTAGCGCAGGAACTCGTCGCGCAGCTGCCCGCAGACGTCGGCGAACTGGGCCCGCCACCGCTCGGCGTCCGGTGCGGGCAGCGCGACCCGCTTGCCCAGCGCGCCGATGAGCAGGTCGTCGAGCTCGGCCTTGTTGCGCACGTGCGCGTAGAGCGAGGCCGGACCGGTGTCGAGGGCGGCGGCGACCCGGCGCATCGTCAACGAGGCGTAGCCGTCGGTCTCCACGAGCCGCAGGGCCGTGTCGACGATGCGGCCGACCGTGATCGGTTCCTTGCGCGCCGCGGGCTGCTCGTCCAGTGCCGCGATCTGCGCCGCCCACTCGTCGCGTGCCGAGGCGCTCTTCCGGTTCATGGCACTCAGCCTACAGTTGACACGAACAGCGTTCGTAAGTAGAACGGTGTTCGTGTCAACCTCCACCGCGCAGCCCCGCCTGCGCTCCCCCGGTTCCCTGCGGGAGGCGTGGATCGCCCTCGCCGGGCTGTCCGCCGTCTTCCTGTTCGAGATGCTCGACGGCTCGATCCTCACCGTCGCGTTGCCCACGATCGGCCGCGACCTGCACGCCTCGACGACCGCGCTGCAGTGGGTGTCGAACTCCTACGCCGTCGTGTTCGGCGGGCTGATGCTCGTGTTCGGTGCCGTGGCCGACCGGGTCGGGCGGCGCCGCGTGATGCTCGCCGGGCTCGTCCTGCTCGGTGCCGCGAGCCTCGCGACGCTCTTCGTCACGTCCGTGGGCGAGCTGGTCGCGGTGCGGTCGGTCACGGGCGTCGCGGCCGCGATGACCACACCCGGTTCGATCGCGCTGGCCTTCCGGCTGTTCCGCGCCGACGACCTGCGCGTCCGCGCGATGACGCTGATCTCCACGGTCGGTCTCGTCGGCCTGGCCATCGGCCCGCCGCTCGGCGGCGCCCTGCTGACCGTGGCGCCGTGGCAGGCGCTGCTGCTGGTCAACGTCCCCATCTCCGTGCTGGCGTTCGCCTGCATCGGCCGCGGCGTCGAGGCCGACACCGCGGCCGAGCTGCACCGCGACCCGGCGGACCTCCTCGGCGGCGTGCTCGGCACCGCGACCATCGTGCTCGCCCTGGTCGTGCCGACGTTCTTCGTCGAACGGGGCGCCTCGTCGTGGCTGCCGTGGACCGCCTCCGCCGCAACGGTCGTGGCAGCGGTTCTGTACGTCGTCCGCGCGCGCACGGCCAGCCATCCGTTGCTGAACCTCAAGCTCGTCGCACGGCCGCTGGTCGCCAGCGGTCTCGCGCACAAGGCGGCGACCGGGCTGGCGGCGGCCGGTCTCACCTACCTCGTGACGTTGCAGCTGCAGCTCGACTGGGGCTGGTCCCCCGCGCTCGCGGCGGCCGGGATGCTGCCGCAGGTCGTCGTGCTGATCGCCGGTGGCCCGCTGGTCACCCGGTTCGTGCGCGCGGTGGGCCTGGACCGGGCGGCGTGGCTCGGCGGGAGCTGCGTCGTGACGGGCCTCGCGGTGTACGCGCTGCTCGGGCGGCTCGGCTACGCGCCGGTCGCGGCCGCTCTCGTGCTCGTCGCCATCGGCATCCGCGTGGTCGGCGCGGTCGCGGGCGTGAACGTGCTGAAGGGCCTGCCGGAGAACCGGACCTCGATCGGCGCGGCGCTCGTCGACACCGCCTCGCAGGTCACCGCCGCCGCCGGGGTCGCGGTCAGCGGCACGGTGCTCGCGGTGCTGTTCGCGGGCGGCATCGCCCAGCCGGGGTGGAGTGCCGCGCAGACCGCGCAGTTCGAGCGGGCCGTCACGATCGGCGGTCTCGCGCTCACCGCCCTGTCGGCCGCCCTCGTCGGCTGGGGCTTCGTGCGCGCCCGGCGGGTGTGAACGGCGGACGTGAGCGGCGGACGTGAGCGGCGCTCGAGCCGGCCCCGAGAGCATGAGAGCGCTCTGGTCTCGGACGAGAGGGTGCACGCCGATGCTCAGCCCTGCCAAGCCCAGCACCACCGCCTCCCCCACCGCTCCCAGGGCGCGCTTCGCCCGCCCCGCGGCTCTCGTGGCAGCGGTCGTGGCCACCTCGGTCGCACTGGCGCTCGTCGCCCACGCCGTCTACACCCGCGACCCGTACTGGGGCCTGCGCTGGACGGTGGACCTCAAGGTGTACCTGGCCAGCGGGCAGGCGGTGCGCGACGGCCGGTCGCTCTACGACCTGGTGGTGCTGTCGCCGCTGTACGGGCCGATGTCCTACACCTACCCTCCGCTGGCCGCCGCCGCGATCTTCGCGCCGCTGTCGTTCCTGCCGGCCGGAGCGGCGGGCCTGCTGTGGAACACCGCGTCGCTGGCCGCGCTGGGCGCGGTGGTGTGGCTGACGGTGCGGATCGCGGGGGTCCGGCGGCACCGCGGCCTGCTCGTGGTCGCCGGTCTGGTCCTGGTGTCGTTGCTGCTGCCGGTGCGCGTGCAGCTGATCGCCGGGCAGATCAACGCGTTCCTGCTCCTGCTGGTGCTGCTGGACTTCCGCCCCGGCGCGGGGCGGTGGCGGGGTGTCGGCATCGGCATCGCGGCCGGGCTGAAGATCACGCCGTTGCTGTTCATCGGCTACCTGCTGGTGACCCGGCAGTGGGCGGCGGCCCGCACTGCGGCGCTGGCGTTCCTGGGCACGGTCGCGGCCGGTTTCCTCGTCGCACCGGGTGACTCGGCCCGGTACTGGGGTGGGCTGGTGCTGGAGTCGTCGCGGGTGGCCGACGTGTACGTGACGCCGAACCAGTCGTTGCCGGGCGCGCTGGCCAGGGCGCTGGGCACGGTGGGGTTCGACCGGTCGTGGTTGCCCGTGCTGGCGCTGGTGGCGGTCTGCGGCCTGGCGGTGGCCCGGTCCGCGCACCGCCGGGGGTCGGACTTCCTGGGGTTCTCGGCCGCGGCGGTCACCAGCCTGCTCGTGTCACCGGTGAGCTGGGAGCACCACTGGGTCTGGGTGGTGCCGCTGCTGGTGTGGCTGGCGGCCCACGCGCACCTGCGGCGGTCGCCGGGCCTGGCGGTGCTCACCGCCGTGGTGTTCGTGGTGTTCGCCGTGCGGTGGTTCGCGCTGCTCGACGTGCCGGAGGTGCCGCCGCTGTCCGGCGGGCTGACGGTGTGGCAGCAGCTCGCGGCGGGGCTGTGGCCGCTGACCGGTCTGCTGCTCCTGCCGGTCGTGCTGGCCGCGGCCCGCGCACCGGCGCTGAGCAGCACACCCGCGGCGCGGGCGGTATAACGTCCACTCCGGACTCATCAGCGCGCAGTGGTGACGGCGGTCACAGGTCGGGGACGCTCGGAGCCGGAGCGGACAAGTACCAGCGTGACCAAGCCCAAGGAGCGCGCCGTGGACGGCAGCAGGCCGGACCTCGACGGTGAGGACCCGGCCGCCGCGTTCACCGCGCTCTTCGACACCCATGCCCCTGCCCTGCGCGGCTACCTGGCGGGCCGCGTCGGGCTCGACACCGCCGACGACCTGGTCGCGGAGACGTTCCTCGTGGCCCTGCGCAGGCGCGGCGCCTACGACCCGGCCCAGGCGCCGGTGCGCGGCTGGTTGTACGGCATCGCGACGAACCTGCTGCGCAACCACGTGCGCACGGAGCTGCGCGGTTACCGGGCGACCGAACGGCTGCACACCGAGACCGAGCACTCCCACGACGCACAGGTCGCCGCCAGGGTGGACGCCCAGCGCCAGCTCGCGCGGGCGTTGCCGAGGCTGTCGGCGCAGGAGCGGGACCTGCTGCTGCTGACGTCCTGGGCCGGGCTGGACCCGTCCGAGGTCGCGACCGCGCTGAACCTGCCTGCCAGCACGGTCCGCTCACGCCTGCACCGCGTGCGCACGAAACTGCAGGCACTGCTCACAGGGGAGTCGTCATGACCGAGTTGGACGAAGCATTGGACCTGCTGCACCGGGCTGACCGCACGAGCACCCGCCCGCTCGACGCCGTGCGCGCCAGGGTCGTCGAAGCCGCGGCCACGGGCACCGTGGTCCCGCTGCGCCGCCGCAAGCTGCTACCGGTGACCGTCGCCGCGGCCGCCGTGGCACTCGTCGCCGCGGGGGTGGTCGTGGTCCACGACACCGACGCACCGTCCCAGGCACCGCCCGCCGCCGCACCCCCGGTGTCCGCGTCGCCGAGCCCCACCGAACAGCAGGTGGCGCTGCTGTCCGCGGCCGAGCTGCTCGACGACGCGGCGGGCAAGATCACGCCGGTCGACCAGCCGGTCGGGCCCGGCCAGTACCGCCTCATCACCGAGCACGGCACGTACGCGCGCGGCATGATGTTCGGGTCCTCCGTGGACAATCCCCAGCCGATGAGGGGCGCCACCTACGCGGTCGAGCTGACCTACCAGACGTGGATCCCCGCGGACGTCACGCAGGAGTGGGTCAACCGCCGCACCCAGAACGGTGAGGCGAAGTGGCTGGGCGGCAACGTCCCGCAGTCCGAGGCGCCTTACACCAACCAGGACACCGACACCGGCGAGCGCCGCGGCAAGTGCGGTGACTTCTTCCCGAAGTCCCAGCCGCGCAAGGTGTGCGGCGACCCGACCGACTGGGACTCGCCCGCGTTCTACGCCGCGCTGCCGCGTGACCCGGCGGCGCTGTACGAGTGGCTGCGCAGCACCACGAGCCAGCGCGGTTCGACGCCCGCGGCCATGTTCGCCAAGGCCACCGAGATCCTCCGCGCCGGCCTGATGCCCGCGGACCTGCGCGCCGGCTGGTACCGCGCCATCGCGAAGATCGACGGCGTCACGGTCTCCCCGCAGAAGGTGACCATGGACGGCCGCACCGGCGTCGGCATCACGCTGACGGACCGGCACGAGCGCGTGGAGCTCGTCATCTCCCCGGAGACGGGCGACTTCATCGGCGACCGCAGGCTCACCGGTCCCGGCAGCGAGTACACCTGGCTGCCCGAGGGCACGGTGCTGACCTCGACGGCGATCACGACGAAGGTCGTCGACAGCGTCGGCTGAGCCGGTGGCGCGGGAAGGCCGGTCGCGGGTTCCGCGGCCGGCCTTCCCGCGCCGGGCACGCGCACCGAACCGCCGTCTGGCAAGGTCAGGACCATGAGTGATCGGCAGGCCCGTGTGCTCCGCGCGTTCGAGACGTTCTTCGCCCCGGCGGCGGAGCCGTCCCCGTCCTGGGTGCTCGACCTGTTCCGCCGCACCGCCACCACCGTGCCCGCCTACCGGGACTTCCTGGCCGAGCACGGGATCGAGCCGGAGTCCGTGCAGGCGTTCGCGGACTTCCAGCGCCTGCCGCTGACGGAGAAGGCGAACTACCACCAGCGCCACCCGCTGCCCGACCTGTGCCGCGACGGCACCCTCGCGGCCTGCGACATGATCGCCGTCTCGTCCGGTTCCAGCGGCAGGCCGACGATCTGGCCGCGGTCTCTGGAGGACGAGCTGCACGTGGCCCGCCGCTTCGAGCAGGTGCTCGTCGACGGCTTCGGCGCGGACGAGCGCAGCACGCTGGCGGTCGTGTGCTTCCCGCTCGGCACGTGGGTCGGCGGCCTGTTCACGCAGGCGTGCGTGCGCCACCTGGCCGCGAAGGGCTGCCCCATCACGGTGGTGGCGCCGGGCAACAACAAGGCGGAGGTCCTGCGCGTCCTGCCTGAGCTCGCACCGCACTTCGAGCAGACCGTCCTGCTCGGCTACCCGCCGTTCGTCAAGGACGTGGTCGACTCCGGCACCGACTGGTCGTTCGACGTGAAGCTGGTGCTGGCCGGCGAGGTCTTCAGCGAACAGTGGCGCGACCTGGTCGCCACCAGGGCCGGCATCGCGGACCCGGTGCACGACATCGCCGCGCTCTACGGCACTGCCGACGCGGGCGTGCTCGGCACCGAGACCGCGCTGTCGGTGGGCATCCGCCGCTTCCTCGCCCACCGCCCCGACCTGGCGCGGCTGGTGTTCGGCGACCCGCGCCTGCCGACCCTGGTGCAGTACGACCCCGCCAGCCGCTTCTTCGAGGTCATCGACGACACCCTGGTGTTCACCGCGGACGGCGGAATCCCGCTGGTGCGCTACCGCATCGGCGACGAGGGCGGCCTCCTCCCCCACGCCGAACTGCTCGCGCTGTGCGCCGAACACGGCTTCACACCACCCGACGGCCCGCCGCTGCCGTTCGTCTACGTGTTCGGGCGCTCGCTGTTCACGGTGTCGTTCTTCGGGGCGAACGTGTACCCGGAGAACGTGACGGTGGGGCTGGAACAACCGGAGATCAGCGCGACGGTGACCGGGAAGTTCGTGATCGAGTCGGTGGAGGACGCGGACCGCGACCGGTCGCTGCGGATCACGGTGGAGGTCGCGCCGGGCGCCACCGCCGACGCACCCGCGATCGCGCAGTCGGTGCGGGCGCAGCTGCTGCGGCTCAACAGCGAGTTCGCGAACTACGTGCCGGTGGAGCGGCAGCTGCCGGAGGTGGTGCTGCGACCGGCCGGGGACCCGGAGTACTTCCCGGTGGGGGTGAAGCACCGCTACACGCGCCCCTCACAGCCTGCTCCGCGCGACGCGCTCTGATCACCTGGCGGCGTCAGGGCGGTAGCGCTCCATCGGGACCGCCTCCGACAAGGCGTCGCTCAGCACGTGCTCCGGCTGGCCGGACCCCTTCCTGCGCCAGTGACGGCCGTTGGCATCGAGGAAATGCAGGCTCAGTCCAACCTTGCGGGGCAACGACATATCCATTGATCCACTGTCCGCGGGACGATGCACATGCAGCTGAGTGCGCACGGATTCGCCGGGTTTCACCATCCGGAAGCCTTCTTGGCCGCCACCGATGTCCTCCATCTGGACGACTAGGTTGAAGATCGGCATGTCGCTGTAGTTCGTCACCACACCGTCCATCTCAAGCACCTTGAAGCCGTCTTTGAGCGGGTAGGACTCCTTGGCGATGGCGGAGACGATGAGCCTGGCCTGTCTGGCGTTCTCGTCCTCTTGCCGCACCATCGCAGCGTGCTGTTCGGCTCGACGTAAACGAGTTTCCCGGGTTAGCAGGAAGAGTGTTGCGAGGAAGGCGCAACCACTGAACGTGCCCCCCAAGATGGAGCCGAGCGCATCCACCGTGCTCCACGACATGTTCGGCCTCTCCGTTGGCTGGTCTGAGCAACAAGCAGACAGTCGTAGCCCGGAACGAGAGCGTTACGGAGCATCCGGCGCTATCGCGGTGTTGGCACGCTGTTGACCGCGTTCTCCCAGCTGCGGCTGCACAGACAGGTCGAGGCGACGGTGTGGGGGCGGCTGATGTTGCGACTGGAGGTACCCGCACCGGTCCTGGACGACGATCCGCGACCGGTACGCCAGCACGCTCAACGCCACAGCCGCCAGCGCCACATAACCGTCAACCTCGTGCACAGGAATCATGAACACCGCGGTGACGATGACGAACATCGGCCAATGACCGCGCAGCGCGAGCAACAACAACACAGGCACGCACCACACCCAGTGGTGCAGCCACGACACCGGGGACGCCAACAGGCCAGCGGCCGCGATGACGAACAACGCGACGACGTCATCATCGGTGCGCCACGCCACGAACGCCGCCGCGGCCACGGCGACGACTGACAGCACCACCCACAGCAGCGACCGGGTGCCGGGCTCCAGGCCGAGGCCGCGCAGCAGCCCCTGGATCGACTGGTTCGCCTGCAGCGCGACGCCGCTGATCCGTTCGGGGTTCACCATCGCGTGGAACCAGAACTGCACCGAGTCGCGCGGCGCCACCAGGAAGCCCACCACGGCCAGGCCGGCGGAGGTGGCGGCGGCGGTCAGCGCGGCCCGCCAGTCGCGGCGGACGAGGAAGTACAGCACGAAGATCAGCGGTGTCAGCTTGACCGCCGCCGCCACGCCGACCAGCGCGCCGCGGAAGCGACGGTCCGTGACCGCCAGGCAGTCGACCACGACCAGGCCCAGCAGCAGGAGGTTGATCTGGCCGTAGCCGAACGTCGACTCCACCGGGTCCAGCGCCAGCGCGGCGATCGGCGCGACCGGGCCGAGCGTCCACCGCAGGCCGGGCCGCACCCGGCCCGCGACGGTGACGCACACGGCGGTCAAAGCGACGAAGCCCGCGGTCAGCAGAAGCGGGTTCAGCGCCCACCCCGGAACAAAGCTCATCGCGCTGAACGACACGGCCGCCAGCGGCGGGTAGGTGAATGGCAGCCCCGGGTCGAGTGGCGGGCCGGTGAACCCGGAGTAGAGCGGATTGCCCGTCAGCCAGGCGAGGCCGCCGAGCCGGTACACGTCGAGGTCGATCGGGTAGTGGTCGTGCCAGCGGATCAGCAGCCCTACCAGCGCCAACGACCAAGCCAGACCCACCACCGGACGAATTGGGTGATTTTCTGCACGCTGGAGCAACCCATTGAACTCTGACACGTCTTTTCCCCGGTTCGAACAAAGAAGAACGATTACCCCGACGCTATCCGCGGAATGCGCGCACCACCTTGACGATTGACCGGCAGAACCTCCGGAAGAAATTCTCACCGAAGCGACGAGGACGCGAACGAGAACTGCCGGGTCGTGGCAACATGGCCCGGTGAGCTCGTTCGGGGACTTCCTGCGCTTCTACCGATCCCGCGTGCCGCTGACCCAGGAGGAGCTGGCGGACCGCACCGGGCTCAGCATGCGCGCGATCAGCGACATGGAACGCGGCCGGACGCTCACCCCGCAGTCACGCACGGTGCAGCTGCTCGTGAGCGGGCTCGGGCTGGCCGGGGACGAGGCCGCCGAGTTCGCGGCGCTCGCGCGGGCAGGGCGGGTGCCGGAGGCGGAGGTCCGGCCGGAGCCGCCCAGCGCGGTGCTGTCGGCGGCGAGCCTGCCGCCGGTGCTGCTGGAGCTGACCGGCCGGGAGGCCGAGCAACGGGCCGTGGACGGGTTCGCGCGCGAGGCGGAGTCGTCGGCGCTGGTGCAGATCGCGGTGCTGCACGGGCCGCCGGGCGCGGGCAAGACAGCGCTCGCCGTCGACGCGGCGCACCGGCTGGGCGCGCGGTTCCCGCACGGCGCGGTGTTCCTGGACCTGCGCGGGATGGACGCCGAGCCGTTGTCACCGGGGCGGGCCGCGCACCGGTTGCTGCGGTCGTTCAACGTCGACGAGCGGCAGATCCCCGCGGACCCCGAGGACCGGCTGTCGCTGTACCACTCGTTGTTGCGGGACCGGACGGTGCTGCTGGTGCTCGACAACGCCGCCGGCGAGGCCCAGGTGCGGCCGCTGATCGCGTCGAGCCCCGGCACGATGGTGCTCGTGACCAGCAGGAACACGCTTACCGGCCTGGACGCGCGGCACCGGCTCGCGGTGGACCTGCTGCCGCTGGAGCGGTCCGTCGCGCTGCTGCGCGCGGTGGCGGGCGACCGGGTGGACACCGAGCCCGAGGCGGCCCAGCGCGTGGCGGAGCTGTGCGGGGGCATGCCGCTGGCGCTGCTCATCGCGGGCAACCGGCTGGCCAGCAGGCCACAGTGGACGGTCGAGCACTTCGCGACGCAGCTGGCCGACGAACGGCGGCGGCTGTCGTTGCTCAAGGCGGGCGACCTGCAGGTGCGCACGGCGTTCGAGAACTCCTACCACCAGCTCAGCCCGGACGCGGCACGGCTCTTCCGCAGGCTGGCGCTGGTCCCGGGGCCGGACACGAGCGTGGAGCTGGCCGCGGTGGTGGCCGGCGAGGACGGCGGGCACGGCGCCGAGGAGGTGCTGGAGGAGCTGGCCGACGCGAGCCTGCTGGGGGTCAGCGAGACGCCCGGCCGCTACCGGCGGCACGACCTGCTGCGGGTGTTCGCCGCCGAACGGCTGGAGCTCGACGAGGACCCCGCCGTGGTGCGCGAGCTGAGCACCCGGCTGCGGCACTCGCTGCTCGACATCGCCACGACGGCCGCGCGCCACTTCGACCACGACGACCCGCCGGTGCGCTCAGAGTCGTTGCCCGACAAGGAGTCCGCGGGCCGGTGGCTGGTGATGGAGCTGGAGCACTGGCGCGGTGCGCTGCGGGCGGCGGCCCGGCTCGGCGAGCACGAGCGGGTGCTCGCACTGGCGCAGGCGATGCACTGGTACTCGGACCTGCACGGGGTCGGCGAGCTGTGGCGTGAGGTGTTCCAGGCGGGAGCGGACGCGGCGCGCGCGTTGGGCACCCCGCGGGACACGGTGGAACAGTTGAACTACCTGGCGTGGGCGCAGTACGCGTTGTGCGGGCAGCCGAGAGAGGCGTTGGTGGCGCACGAGCAGGCGGCGGCGATCGAGGTCGACGACACGGTCACGCAGGCGTGGACGTGGTACTACGGCTCGGCGATCCTGCGGCGCAACGGGGAACCGCGGCGGGCGGTCGAGCTGGGGCGGCGCGCGCTCGCGTTGTTCGAGGAGGCCGGGTACCCGATCGGCGAGAACCTGGCGTTGTCGTTGCTGGGCCTCATGCTGCACGGCACCGGTGAGCTCGGCGAGGCGGTCGAGGTGCAGCGGCGCAGCGTCGAGCAGCACCGCGCGGCCGGCGGCGACGAGGAGCTGCTGGCGATGATGCTCATCCGGCTCGCGACCAGCCTGGCCGCCACGGGCGACGTGGACGGGGCGCTGGAGTTGCTGAACGAGGCGGAGTCGTTGTTCTCCAGGCACGGCACGACCGCCGGGGTCGCGCGGGTGCGGCACAACCGCGGTCTGGTGCTGATGGACGCGGGCCGGCTCGGCGAGGCGCGCGAGCAGCTGCTGTCGGCGCTGGAGGAGGCCCGGCTGTCCGACCACCGGATCGAGGTCATGGCGCGACTGGTGGAGCTCGCCGACGTGGCCGGTGACGCCGCGCAGGCGCGCGAGCTGCGGGTGCGGGCGCTGGCCGAATGCGACCGCTACGACACGCCCGCCGTGCGCGCGATGGCCGCCAAGCTGACCGCCGACCTGGCCTGAGCAGGGGCACGGCCGGTCCGCCAGAGGAACAAGACCCGTCTTCGAGCCCGGGGATCGGGCCGCGGCGCGCGGTGAACAGGACCGCCGTCCCGCGATGTGGATCGCGCCCCGACGGCGGCGGCTGCGGAAGACCAGCCCAAACAACGTCCATTGTGGACTCCCAATGCATTTGGTTCGGATGCGTGGATTGTTCGGGTTGACGTGTCTCGATAAGGTCCGCCTATCACCCGTTGCACGGAGATAGGCGGAAAGCTTGATCGACGAGGAAGGCGCTCCTCGGCCGCCTTCGGACGCGGAGCTGATCGACGCCGTGCGCCGCGGTGCGGTCGAGGCCTACGGCCGGCTGTACGAACGGCACGTGCGCGCGGCGCTCAACCTCGCCCTGCAGCTCACCGGGTCGTCCGCCGACGCCGACGACCTGGTCTCGGACGCGTTCGCGAAGGTGCTCTCGGCACTGCGCACGGGTGGCGGCCCCGACGCGTCGTTCCGGCCCTACCTGCTCACGGCGGTGCGCCACACGGCCTACGACAAGACCCGGCGCGACAAGCGGCTGGAGCTGGCCGGTGACGTCGAGGAGGTGCCCGGCGCGACCCGCGTGACGAGCGTGCAGTTCAGCGACACGGCGGTGGCCTCGCTGAACCAGTCGCTGGCGGCCACGGCGTTCGAGTCGCTGCCGGAACGCTGGCAGACCGTGCTGTGGCACACCGCCATCGAGGGCCAGTCGCCCGGCGAGGTCGCGCCGATCCTGGGCCTGTCCGCCAACGGCGTCTCCGCGATGGCCCACCGCGCCCGCGAGGGCCTGCGCCGCGCCTACCTGCAGGCCCACGTGGCCCGCGACCCCGCGGAACGCTGCCGCGCGACCGTCGCCAAGCTCGGCGCCTGGACCCGCGGCGGCCTGTCCGCGCGCGAGTCGATGCAGCTCGACGCCCACCTCGACCGCTGCGTCGAGTGCCGCGCGATCGCCGGTGAGCTGGCCGACGTCAACGCCGCCCTGCGCTCCGTCGTCGCACCCCTGGTCCTCGGCGGTGCCGCCGCCGGTTACCTCGGCTTCAGCAAGGCGAGCGCACTGGCCTCCGCGGGCGTCTCCTCGTGGTTCACCGTGGCCGCCGCCTCGACCGCCGCCGTCGTCATCGTCGTCACCGCCGGCGTCAGCGCCCCGCTCAACCCGCCGAGGGCCGACACCACCGCTCCCCCGGCCGCCTCGTTCACGTCGACCGCGCCCACCACCGGCCTGACCACCTCGGGTTCGGTCGTGACCACCACGTCCGGCACCGCCGCAACCGAAACCGCGACCTCCGGCGCGGCCCAGACCTCCGGTGCCGCGAACGCACCCGTCCCCGGCGCCCCCACCACGACCACCGGCCAGGACACGTCGAACGGCGAGCCGTCGCTGGTGATGGGCTCGCCCCCGGACGTCGGCATGACCACGAACGGCCCGCCCACCCCGGTGGAGATCTCCCTGAGCAACGTCGGCTCCGGCACCGCACCCCCGTCCACGCTGACGCTGACGCTGCCCGCCGAGCTCAAGACCGTCGGGGCGGGCTCCACGGGCGCGGGCGAGGTCGGCTGCCCGGCCGGCAAGGGGCAGGTGACGTGCTCGGCGGGCGAACTGGCCGCCAACGAGTCGGTGCGGTTCGTGCTGCGGTTGCAGGCGGGGCCCAAGGCGAGCAGCGGGGTCATCACGGGGGTCACGAACACCGGGCTGCGGGTGCAGATCCGGGTGACGATCACGCCGAAGTAGCCGCACCCGGTTCGCCGGCAAGACCGACGCCCGGGCACCCGGCCGATCCGCAAAAGGGTGACGCGGTCGTCGTTGTCGAACAGGTCGGGATTGGTCTCGATCACGGGGTGCGACGGAAATCCGACGGTGCGCGGATACCGGTTGCGGCCCGCGTGCCGCCGCCGGAACCGCACCATTTCCGGCGTGAACAAACGCGCCGGCAGCCGGTGGCCGCCATGGCGGACCCGCGCGGAGCAGCGGGTCGCGCCCCGGTAAAGCGCGCGCAGGACGATGTCGTTGCCCAGACCCGAATGCGCAACGCGGCATTCGAGCCCGATTAGCCGCGCCCGCCGATGTCATTGAACTGTCCGATTTCCGACATGAGCGCGCCGCACCGCCGCCGGATTCCGCCGGAGCCCTAGGATGACGTCATGACGGAGACGGCGAAAAGACGACCCGGGCCTCGCATCGAGGAGGTCGCGCGGGTCGCCGGGGTGTCGAAGTCGACCGTCTCCCGGGTCATCAACGGCGAGCCGTACGTCAGCACGAAGGCGCGCGAGGCCGTGCACGCCGCCATCGCGCAGCTCGGCTACTCCCCCAACCAGGCCGCCCGCGCGCTGGCCGGCAACCGGGCGAACGCCATCGCGCTCGTCGTGTCGGAGCCGACCGGGCGGGTGCTGAGCGACCCGTTCTTCGCGGGCGTGCTGCGCGGGGTGCACTCCGAACTGGCCGGGCGGCACGTGCAGCTGCTGCTGATGATGAGCCAGCCGTCGGACACCGACGACCTGGTCGCCTACCTCGCGAGCGGGCACGCCGACGGTGCGCTGCTGGTCAGCCTGCACGGCGAGGACCCGCTGGTGCCGATGCTGCACGAGATGGGCATGCCGGTCGTGGTCGGCGGGCGGCCGCTGGGCAACACCAGCGTGCCGTTCGTGGACGCCGACAACTTCACCGGTGGCCTGGAGGCCGCGCGGCACCTGGTCTCGTTGGGGCGCAAGCGGATCGGTACGGTCGCCGGCCCGAAGGACATGGCGGTGGGCGCGGACCGGCTGAGCGGGTTCCGGCGCGGGCTGAGCGAGGGCAAGATCGCCACGGACCTGGTGGCGCACGCGGACTTCACGCCGGAGAGCGGCGCGCGGGCCATGGCCGAGCTGCTGGAGCAGGCGCCCGACCTCGACGCCGTGTTCGTGGCGGCGGACATCATGGCGGTGGGGGCGTTGCAGACGCTGCACGCGCAGGGCAAGCGGGTGCCCGACGACGTGGCGGTGATCGGGTTCGACGACTCGGTGCTGGCCGCGACCTCGACGCCACCGCTCACCACGATCCGCCAGGACGTGGAGGAGCTCGGCCGCACCATGACGTGGCGGCTGCTCGCGGAGCTGGCCGGTGAGGACGGTCTGCCGCCGTCGCTGCTGCTCCCGACCTCGCTGGTGCGCCGCGCCACCGCCTGACGAACTGAGAGCACCCCCTCGTTCGCTTGACGCGCCACCCGGCTGCGGTAAAGACTCCTCACTGTTTCTGGGAGCGTTCCCAGAACGCCGCCGCCGCCAGAGGAAGTCGCCAAGTGAACAGACGAGCCGGCATCGACGAGGTCGCCCGGCTGGCCGGGGTGTCCAAGTCCACCGTGTCCCGCGTCCTCAACAGCGCACCACACGTGAGCGAACGGGCGAAGGCTGCGGTCAAGCGCGCCGTCGTGCAGCTCGACTACACGCCGAACCAGGCCGCGCGGTCGCTGGCCGGGCACCGGGCCAACGCCATCGCGCTCGTGCTGTCCGAACCGAGCGGCCGGGTGCTGTCCGACCCGTTCTTCGCCGGCCTGATGCGCGGGGTCCACGCCGAACTGGCGGGCCGCACCCAGCTCGTGCTGATGATGAGCCAGCCCGGTGACGTGTCCGCCTACCTCACCGGCGGGCACGTGGACGGCGCGCTCGTGGTGAGCCTGCACGGCCACGACCCGCTGCTGTCGGTGTTGCAGGAGAACGGGTTGCCCGTCGTGGTCGGCGGCCGTCCGCTGTCGGGCGGCGCGGTGCCGTTCGTGGACTCGGACAACTTCACCGGCGCCCAGGAGGCGACCAAGCACCTCATCTCGTCGGGACGGCGGCGGATCGCGACCATCGCGGGCCCCGCGGACATGGCGGCGGGCCTCGACCGGCTGGCCGGGTGGCGCCGCGCCATGAGCGGGCGGGCCGCCGACCTGGTGGTGCACGGCGACTTCACGTCCGAGGGCGGTGCGGCCGCGATGGCGGCGCTGCTGGACCGGGACCCGGCGCTGGACGCCGTGTTCGTGGCCGCGGACATCATGGCCCTCGGCGCGCTGCAGGTGCTGCACGCCCGCGGCCGGTCGGTGCCCGGTGACGTGGCGGTGATCGGGTTCGACGACTCGGTGCCCGCCGTACCGCCGCTGTCGACCGTGCGGCAGGACGTGGAGAAGTTCGGGCGGATGCTGACGTGGCGCCTCCTCGCCGAGGTGGACGGCGAGGAGGGACTGCCGCCGTCGGTGCTGCTGCCTACCTCGCTGGTGCTGCGGACAAGCGCCTGATCACCGCTTCTCCCCGCCGGGGATGGTGGCTCGCTTCCCGGTTCCCAGAGAGGTCGAGGGCGTCTCTCGAACGCCCGCGAGTGTGTTGTTGCTCCACTCCCGCAGCGATTGGAGCAGCACGCGCAGGTCGTCTTCGACCTCCCACCGTTCGATCGCATCCGACTCGAGCATCCTGCTGAGGAACTCGAGCACAGCTTGTCGGCTGGTCTTGCGTTCGTCGATCAACGCTTGCATCACCTCGGTGACGCTGTCCTCGTCCAAGGAGAGCTGCAACGCGAACTGGTGGTAGTCGCCCTCGACCAGGACTCGCCGCAGACGTTCGACCTTACGCATCAACGCGGCGTGGGCCAGCGTGGGCTGATCCATCGTGAGCGAGATGTACGTCCGCACTTCGAGCCCGAACTCGACGCCGAGCGGCTCCACAGCGAGCGCTTGGACCGCCGCCGCTTCGGCGTCGTTCACCTGCTCGATGTCGAACTTGCGGGTGACGGAGCGCAGACGAGCCGTGATCTCCGGCATGAGGGCCTTGGCCACGTTCGACAAACCGGAAGCAACAGCTGTCACCGCGTCCGTCAACCGCCACCGCAGTTCGACGACCGCCTGGAAGAAGCACTCGTCCCCCGCACACGGCAGCGTCAACTCGACTCGGGTCAGGTGGACGCCCATGTCGATCTCGTAGACGTGGCACACCCGCTGCCTCATCAGCACGCGTGCCGTGGGCTGCTGGTCCGGCGGAAACCACAGCCTCCTGCCCGAGGCGGTGACGAACAACCTCGCCGTCCGGCCGTCGGCGGGCAGTTGCCCGCGCAACGCATCCCACCTGCCGAGCGGACAGTCGCCCAGTATCGGACCGGTGATCTCGCGAGGTCGTTCGTCCAGGTTCACGACATCCTGCGGCTCGGTCTCCTCATCTGAACCGTCCTCGTTCTGAAGCATGGTGTAATGCCTTGCGAGTGAGACAGCATCGTCGTTGGACAACTGGCGGGTCATGAAGCCGTCCTCTCGCTGTGCGCGTGGATGGAGTTCTCAAGAGCGAGCGCTGTTGTCTCATCGATGGGATCGGACCAGTCGCGCCGCATTCGATCGATCAGGTGCTGAAGACACCGGAAGTCGTCTCGCCCGACCACGAGGCGAGGCATGAACGCGGTGAGTGCGCGCAGACAACTCTCGTCCTTCTCCGCTGCGAAGACCCAGCGCCGGAACCGGTGTTGCACGCTTTCAAGGGGATCCCTGCTGCGGAGCGCCCATCTGACGAGTTCCGCTACCTCGTGCGTGCGAGCGGTGTCTTGTTCGAGCAAAGTGAGCAGCAGAGGCCAGTCCTCCCTGTCGGCAGTACCCAGCCGGTCGTCTCGGCCTGCGGAGTGAAGCAGTACTCCGCGGTCGTACCCACGCAGGTAGATCAGCCAAGAGAGGGAGGCACGTGCGAGCTGGCGGATGCTCTGGCGGTCACTCCGGGTCCACTCCGTGAGCTGCCGCAAAACCGTGGTCACGGCACCAAAGGCCAGGAGGTTGGCGACGCTTTCTCCCGCCACGTGCACCAGGTCACCGGAATCCGTCTCCTGCGACCTCGTGCGACGCTCTGCCGGAGTACCGAGCACACGCAACTCGTGTAACGCGTCGTCGATGCGGTCGAGACCCAAGTCGTAGCCGAGTGCGGCCGCCGCCGTCCACTGCTGGTGTTCGTTGCCATGCCGCCGCCAGACCTGAACCCTCTCGAAGACCGCAGCCGACATCCTCTCGTCGCGAGCCGCCTGGTCGAGTGCAATGGCAGCGAACCTCCTGCGCTGCTCTCCTTTCTCGCCCTCAGCTCCAGCCAGGGGATCGATCTGCTTGGCAAACGTTCTTCCGAACGACAGCGAACAGAACAATCCCATCGCTTGCGCTGCGCGTACCCACACCATCGGTTGATCATCGTTGCTCAGCTCGGTCAGCCACTCCAGGACGACTTTGCGCAGTTTGTGGTGCTGGTGCCAGAGTTGGCTCAGCAACACCACCGGAAAGCGATCATCGCGGAACATCACCAGCTGCGTCTGGATCCAGAGTCCACCGAACGAGTACTTCCCGTCCCTCGTGGTCGCACGTGACGCCGGCAGGTTCACGGCGTGATCGTCCGTGAACACTGACTCCTCGGACTTCACGGCGTACTCGCCTTTCATTTCCTTTAACAGCTTGGCCGCCAGGGTTGTCCCTGCATCCATCACGATGTCGTACTCTGACTCGTTGAGCACGGCCAGGGAGATTCGGAACGCCGTGAGCCTGATCGCCTCCGGCAATGCGTTGGCAGGGCCTGACAGCTCTTTGAACCATTCGTCGACCTGCTTGCGCAGCAGCTTGCCGGCGCCGACCTCCACGTCGGACAAAGTCAACCGGCCGTCGGCCATCTGCGCGAGGAGTGCCGCTATCTGCGCTGCCTCCGCAGGTCGCGGGTTGGACGTGAGCGATTGACGCAAACCGGCGTTGCAGTAGGCCTGCTGCAGGAGCTGTGCGACATCATGGTCGCCATCCCGCAGTTCCTCAGACAAGTGCTTCAGCACCAAGCCGTCCACATCAGGCGGCGGACACGGCAGCACATGCTCGCCAAGCTGTTGTCGGTGCACTCCTCGATGGCAGACCAGCACCAGATAGGCGCTTTTGGCCACGACGACTTCGGCCAGGTGGTCGAGTTGCCACTCGTTCAACGCCTCCGCCTGAGAGCTGGCCAGCTTCAAGACATAGCCGGTTCTCTCCTCAAAGCGCGACTCGTCGAGTTTGGAGAGATCGGCCACAGCTCCAAAACTGCTCACCTTGCCTTTGGCAAGCCGATCCAGCAATCGCAACGCGGTGGTGGACCGTCCTGTACCCGGTTCACCGTCAAGCACCAACAGTCGACGTTGCGCCAAACCCTCCAGCAAGTCGGCGTAGTCCTGTACCGGCATGTAGCGTTTGCGCACCCGCTTGAGCTCATCTTCGCGAACAGTGATCGCACGCAGATCGCCACCCTCACCGGCGAAGGTGTAAGTGTAGTAGTGGGTGTGCCTGTCACCGATGTGCAGGTCGTCGATCGACGCCTCCCGGTTGAAGTTCATCGCGCCCGACGTCGTCATCTTCCTGCCGTGCAGGTAAGCCTGGTCGTGCTGACGCGAATCGGATCTCTGCCCGCCCTCCGCGCCCGGCTGCGGACCATTCGATGATTCGTTGGCGTCGCTGTCCTTCGATCCCGACGGCTCAGAGCTCGACGAGGGCCCACCGGACTTGTCGTCACTCATCGTCGACCGCCGAGGTAGTGGTGGTGGACAGCGTCTCCGTTGTGCTGCGTACCAATTGACGTGGTCCCGTTGAAGGCGAACGAGTACGACTTCTGCGCCGCCTTCTCGTCCTGCGGCTTCGCCTCGACCGACGGCTCGTCCGGCTGAGGCGAGAGCCCTGGAACGCACACCCACCCGTTCACGTCGGCCGCACGGCGGTAGGTCTCCCGATCGGGTTTCTCGACCAACTCGTAAAGCTCTTCGCTGATGGCGACGACCAGATACCTGCCCGCAGCAGTCTGCAGCCGTTCCTGAGCGGTCCGCGAGCCGGCGAGGTCGTGCGCTCGCTGTGCGTCGTCCACCGCGACACCAGTGCTCACCGGCCGATCGACCATTTCGGACAGACGACTGAGACAGCGTTCGATGACGAGCAGCGGAGTGGCCTGTGCGGGCAGATCGCACGTCAGGTTCCCGCCCTCGGCCCGCATCGCGATGTCGTTGCGTTCGAAGGCATCGGGCACCAACCTGCGCAGGAACTCCACGTCGCGCGGGTCCGTCTTGAAGGCGACTACGAGTCGGTTCGACACCGGAGCCGCTTGCTTCTGCACGAGCGGCTGCAGTCCCGCATCGTTCTGAAGTATGCGAGTGTGCATCTCTCTGATCTCCTTGGTCGGGATGTGCCCCAGCTCGGCGAGGGCATCCTGGTGCCGCTTGATGACGGTTCCCACCTCATTGGTGCGGCCGCACAGGTGCAGAACACGAGCCGCGAGCAGGGTCACCTCCTCGTTTTCGGGACTCTCCAAGTGCATGCGCCTCGCGGTCCCGATCAACGCCTGGTGCTTGCCCAACTCCGTGCCGACCTGCACAGCCAGGATTTCAGCGTCGTGACGATCGTCCCTGAGCCGTGTTCGCTGGAGCTCTGCCCGCGAGGTGAAGACCCCTGTCAGCGGCCCGCGCTCGGTAAGACCCAATGCCTGCTCCAGTGCAGCACCAGCCTCACGAAGGCCGACCGGGGTCCGCCTGTCAGCCGCATGCGCCTTGGCCATCAATTCGGCGAATCGACGGTTGTCCACGAGCTCATCCGGGACCTTCAGACAGCGCAGACCGTCCTTGCTCCACAGGGCGTCCGGATACCCCACCCGCTCCAGCAGTTTTCGGAGGTCGCTCATGAGCTTGGCCACCTCGCCGTCCGCGCTCGCGGGCACGTCGTCCCACAACCACTCGCGCAGAGAGTCCAACTCCACTGCCTTGCCGTTGTTGAGCAGCAGAAAAGCCAGCAACCAAGAAGCCTTCTTGACCTTGGGCCCTTCCCGCCGCCCATCGACGTAGACGCCCACCTCTCCCCAGACGCGGAACTTCACTTCGCTCCCCACCAAGATTGTCTCCGTTCACCAACCGAATGGAAGTCTTTTGCCAACTGACCGGAAGTTCGATACCAAGCTGTTCGGAAATCGCGTCGTCCATCGTTGCTCTCAACGGCAGCAACGGGCAGCCGCGAAACCCAGGAGAAGAAATGGACGACCAGGGACTCATCTGGAAGAAGAGCACTTTCAGCGAGCCCAAGGGCGAATGCGTCGAGGTGGCAATGGCCAACGGTGGCGTGCTGGTCCGGGACTCGAAGAACCCCGCCGGCCCCGTGCTGTGGTTCACCAAGTTCGAGTGGATCGCGTTCCTGTACGGCGTGCTGGCCGGCGAGTTCGGCCTGAGCTGACCGGCGGACGCCGAGGCGTCACGCCCTGCCACCCTCCAGGGCAGCGTGACGCCTCGTGCGTCCGATGAGGTCGTCAAGGAGCTGATGCGCCTCGTCACCGAACAACGACATGTTCTTCAAGAGCGACCACCGCAGCTGGTACTGGTTGACCTCTTCCACCGACTCCACAGTCAGAGGGCCGTGGATCAGCTCAAGCGTCACCATCTTTTCGTCGGCCTCCTCATAAATGACGAAACCGTGCGAGTAGGTGGCGGCCATCTCCTCTCGATCGAGAGGAATGAGTCCGATGCTGACGTTTTCCAATGAGGAGAGAGATACCAGTCGATCCAGCTGCCCCATCAGCACATGAGGCGGTCCAGGACGCCAACGGAGCGCCGCCTCGGTGATGAGGAAATCGAACTGCCGACCTTCTTCGTGCAAGATGAGCTGACGATCCATGCGTCCGGCAACGGCTGAGGCCAGAGCCTGGTCGTCATAAGGCGGAGTGGACAACAAGAACACGCGACGCGCGTACTCCGCGGTCTGCAAGAGCCCAGGAACGACCGACGGCTGGTAGGTGCACACGCGCGTAGCCGCGGACTCCCAGCCACCGATCTCGTGCTGCAGGTGCTTCCGATCACCTTGCAGGGTCGTCGCCCAGGAAAGCGTCTCCAAGCGAGCCGTTCCGGCAAGCTCCACAAGCCGTCGCACCGTCTTCGATGGCGCTCCAAGCACCCTCCCCCACTCCTCGATCTCCGGCACGGTGGGCAACGCTGTCCCCGCTTCGACGCGGGACACCTTCGACTGGCTGATCGAAGCCCGGCGCCCGAGCTCTCTGCCGGACAGGCCCTGGAGAAGGCGGAGCTTCTTCAGCTCACGAGCAAGCACGTGCCGCGCGGATCCGCGGTCATCCACCTAGGTCCCCAGGGTCTGCGTTGATTCAGATTGAGTCATCACGATTCACAATGAAGCAGAGGGCGGGCGCTGTCAACGGCAGAACGCTGCATCGAACAGGTGAAACCCGGCTGCCGCTGTTCAGACCAAGTGCCTGACCAGGTCTGCGAACTCCGCCACGTGCTCACGGTGGGTGCGGTGGCTGAGCACGCACAACCGCAGCGCGAACCGGCCGTCGAGCCGGGTGCTGGACAGGAAGAACCGCCGCGAGTCGTTGATCGCCGTGAACAGCCGCTCGCTCGTCGGGTCGTCAGCGGCCCGGAACACGACGACGCTCAGCTCCGAGGGCAGGACTTCGAGGCCTTCGACGTCGGCGAGGGCGGTGCGGACCTCAGCGGCTAGGTCGAGCTTCTCGTCCAGCGCCTCACGGAACGCGGCCACGCCGTGCAGGTGCAGCGGGAGCCAGACGCGCAGGCCGCGGAACTCGCGGGTGAGCTCGGGCCCGAGGTCGGAGTAGTTCGGCACGCCGGTGTCGTGGTCGAGGTCCTGCAGGTAGTCGCCGTCGGCCACGTGGGCCGCGCGCAGCCGTGCCTCGTCCCGGACGAGCAGCACGCCGGTGCCGTAGGGCAGGAACAGGCTCTTGTGCGGGTCCCAGGCGATGGAGTCGGCGCGTTCGATGCCGCGCAAGGCCTCCCGGCCGCGCGTGGTCAGCTGGAAGGCGCCGCCGTACGCGCCGTCGACGTGGAACCACAGCCCTTCCTCGTGCGCGAGGTTGGCGATGGCGTCGAGCGGGTCGACGATGCCGGTGCTGGTGGCGCCCGCGGTGCCGACGACCAGGAACGGCTTCAGGCCCGCCCTGCGGTCCTCGGCGATCAGGGCGCGGGCCGCGTCGACGTCCATGCGCAGGCCGGGCACGACGCGGACGCGGTCGGCGGGGAAGCCCGTGATGCGCGCGGCTTTCGCGACGCAGTGGTGGGTGTGCGCGGTGACGTAGATCGTCCCGTCCGCGGTGGCGCCGCGGTCCTCGCGGGCGGTGTGGACGGCGGACAGGGTGGCGAGCGAGGCCCCGGTCGTGAACACACCGCTGGAGCCGGCGGGCAGGCCGAACTCGGTGCAGAACCAGCGGATGACGCTGTGTTCCAGCGCCACGAGCGCGGGCGCGGTGGAGGCGACGCCGGTGTAGCGGTTGGTGACCTGGGCCAGGAGCTCCGCCAGCGCCGAGCTGTAGAGGCCACCGGCCGGGAAGTAGGCGAGGAAGCGCGGGCCCGCGGTCTCCACGGACTGGCGTGCGGCCTCCCCGAACTGCGCCAGCAGGTCGGCCAGCTCGCCGGGGGCCTCCGCCGGCGGTGGGGGCAGCAGTGCCCGGCCCGGTGTGGAGGCGGGCGCGGCCTCCAGTCCCTCGACGAACTCGTCGACGAACGCGGTGACGGCCTTCATCCACTCGGCCCTGGTCTCGCGGTCCGGTTGCAGCATGAGCACACGGTACGAAGGCCGCGCGGCGCCGCGCTCGTGGGATGCGGTCCTACAGCTCGGTGTTGATGATGGCCTCCACCAGCACCTCGCCGTCGTCGGTGAGGGTCACGGCGTCGGCGTCCATCGTGAGCAGCCCGCGTTCCCGCAGCGAGGTGAACTTGGCGAGCCACGGCTCGTCGAACAACGACCGCCCGAAGCGGGCGCGGTGCAGGTCGTCGCGCACCGGCTGCAACGTGGACAGCGCCATCTTCACGCTCCTGGCCTCCTGCGCCTCCTCGGTGAACCGGGTCGCCGATCCGAGCGGCACGCGGTCGGCGTCCACGGCCTCCGCGTAGGACTTCCACTGCACGTCGGTGATCGCCTCCGAGGCGCGGCAGCTGGAGCTGCCGCCCAGGCCGATCGCGACCTCGGCCTCCTGGCGGTCCTGGTCGACCATGATGGACTTCCACTTCTCCGGGCCGAGGCCGTCGCGTGCGAAGTACATCGTGGGGTGCTCGGTGTAGCCGGCGGCGCGCAGCCCGTCGGTGAGCACCTCGCGCATCCGGTACTGCTCGGCCAGAGTCGGCCAGAAGTGGCCGTTCTGCACCAGCTTGTCGCGGTAGGCGGGCAGCTGCCACGGCGCCGGCTGCTCACCGGCGACACCGGTGCGGGTGTCCGAGTAGGACTTCAGGTGCAGCTTGGTGCAGACGACGGCGGTGATCTCCTCCTCCAGCACGACGTCGAGGTCGCGCCGCACGCTGTCGACGGTCTGGTCGAGCAGCCCGTACATCAGGTCGATGCTGATCCACTCGAACCCGGCGCTCTTCGCGTTGCGCACGAAGTCGACGCACATCTGCGAGGTGTGCTCGCGGCCGCACTCGCGCAGCACCGGGTCGTCGAACGACTGCACGCCGCTGGAGAGCTTGGTGCAGCCCAGCTCCCGCAACGCCGCCAGCTTCTCCGGCGTGAACGTGCTGGGGTCGCCCTCGAACCGGATGGTGGTGTCGTCGGTGAAGCCGAAGTTGTCCCGGTAGAAGTCGAGCAGCCGGCGGATCTGGTCGAGCGGCAGCAACGAGGGCGTGCCGCCGAAGACGTTGAACTCGCCGACCGGCGCCTTGGCCAGCTCGGGCACGCGGGCGAGCCACAGCTGGGCCTCGCGGATGTTCCAGTCCACCCACCTCGTCAGCTTCTCCGTCGCGTTCGCGCCCTTGACGAGCACGACGGGGTACTGGCAGAAGCGGCACTTGTAGGCGCACGTGGGGATGTAGGACCACAGGTGGATGGGTGCGGTGCCGACGAGCTGGTCGCTGAGGTCGTCGAGGAAGCCGTCGACCGGATAGCCGGGGACGTTGCCGGGGAAGACGTGCGCCCCGAACGGGTCCTCGGTGACGTACTCCAGCAGGTGGGCGTTGGCGGGGTCCTGCAACGAACGCCAGACCCTCGGTTCGCGGTCCATCAGAACACTCCTCCGTTGCCGAAGTAGTTGTGCGCCTCGCCGGACTCGCGGTCCTCGCAGTAGTACTTCACGAACTCCGCGAACCGCTCTTGCGGCACGTCGGCGAAGCACTCCGGCAGCGGCGGCGGGTAGCCGATGTCCTCCCCCACCGCCGCGCGCAGCCGTTCGAAGAGCTCGTCGCGGAACTCCAGGTAGAGCCGGTAGGAGGGCGTCTTGTAGGAGTGGATCGGGGTGAGGTCGACGACCCGCATCTCGTCTTTGATCTCGGCGATCCGCCGGCCCAGGCGCTCGGCCAGGTCGGCGCCGAAGAACGCCACCACCGCGTCGTCGTCGAGGAACGACGGGGTGAGCAGCACGGGCAGGATGGTGTTCTTCGGCGTGAAGTCCTTGATGGAGAACTCCCACGCCTGCAGCGCTTCCTCCTCGGTGAGGTCCGCGGTCTGCGCCTCGGTGTCGGGGCGGATGTCGCGCATGACGATGATGCCGTCGGACCCGTAGGCGCGACCGGTGATGACCTCGTCGATGGCGTGGTTGACCCGGCGCGGGTTGATCTCGACCTTCGACAGCGGCGCGTAGGTGATGTCGAAGCCGGAGCCGCGGACCTTGATGCCGAAGTCCCAGTCGTCGGAGAGGTGGTTCACGAACCGGCCGTTGTGCAGCTGGTAGCAGATCTCGATGCCGCCGACGCGTTCGTAGGCCTCGCGTTCGACGGCAAAGCCCTTGCCGTCGGGGAAGCCGCCGAACAACGCGAACGTGACCGCGCGGCACCGCAGGGTGCGCTGGATGGCGTCCCACAACCGCGGCCGGCCGGTGAAGTGCTCGGCGTTGTAGTAGTAGTCGCACACGCCGATCGCGGCCTTGTCGTCCTCCATGGCGGCGAACAGCTCGGCGAGCCACCGGCGGTCGACGCGGCAGTCGGCGTCGGCGGAGACCAGGTAGAACCGCTCGCCGGGGTCCTTGCGGGCACGGCTGCGCTGGGCCGCGTAGTCCATGCCCGCCTTGCGCGCGCACGCCACGCCCTGTTCGGGTTCGGAGATCACGTGCAGCGCGAGACCGGGGTGGTCGGCGGCGAAGCGGTGGGCGATGGCGACCGTGTCGTCGGTGGAGTTGTTGTCCACCAGCACGATCTCGTACCGGTCGCGCTCGATGCCCTCCTGGTCGTGCAGGCTGGTGAGGACGGCGTCGAGGTTGGCCGCCTCGTTGTAGACGGGCAGGACGACGCTGAGCCGCACGTCCTCCCCCATGGCCGGCGGGAACAGCCGGTCGACCAGTTCGTTCGCCGCGGTCCTGCTGTGCAGGCCGAGCTCCTGGTTGTGCGCCACCACTTCCGCCCTCCTCTCCGCGTTGGTCATCAGCTCGTGGACGTCTCTTGCGAACTCCGGTGTCGGCAGGTCGTGGGCCAGGACGTCCAGCACCGGCGCCCGAAATCCCGGGTAGACGGTGTCGTACAACGCGTACCGGCTGGTCAGGTACGGCACGCCGGCCGCGACCGCCTCGCTGATCGGGTTGCCGTAGCTCTCGTAGTCGTACGAGGTCAGGAACGACACGATGTCGGCGTGCGCCAGCAGGTCTCGCACGGAGAACGCGTCGCCGGCCGACTCGGCCTGGGCGAGGGTGCCGCCGAAGACCACGCGCCGGGTCAGGCCGAGCTCGTCGACGAGCGCGCGCAGCTTCACGGTCTCGGCGGGGTGCTCACCGGTGTCGCCGGCGATGAACAGGTGCACGTCGTCGGGCAGCAGCCGGAGCAGGTGCAGGTCCCTGTCGATGCGCTTCTGCGGGATGATCCGGGTGAACCGGGCGATCAGCCGGACGTCGTCGGGGATGCCGTGGTGGCGCTTGAAGTCCGCGCGGCCCGCGCGGTGCGGCGGGCTGAAGGTGTTGGGCAGGACGTCGATGTTGCGCAGGTGCGGCTGCCACTCCAGGGTGCGGCACAGGGCTTCCTCGTGCAGCGCGAAGTAGTGGATGTGCGGTGAGTCGCGCATCGGCGGCGTGCCCGGGAAAGGGAACGTGCCGTACTTGCCGGGTTCGCTCTGCCACATCATGTCGTGGTCGCGCCAGAACACGAAGCGGCCCAGCGCGTGCCGGGCGCCGTAGCGTTCGATCGCCTGGTGGAGGGCGGTCGTGTAGGCGACGTTCTCGGGCAGGGTGCCGTTCTCGACCATCACCGTCGTGACG
Source organism: Lentzea sp. NPDC042327 (assembly GCF_040647275.1). NCBI lineage: Bacteria > Bacillati > Actinomycetota > Actinomycetes > Pseudonocardiales > Pseudonocardiaceae > Lentzea > Lentzea sp. NPDC042327. The sequence continues at coordinate 63,277 of NZ_JBEZBX010000007.1, read as the reverse complement.
CCGCGGTCCTCCCAGGTCTGCTCGATCCGCCGGGCGATCCGGTCCGCGACCTCCTGCACGCGGGGAGTCTCGTCGCGCTGCACCGCCTCCAGGGTGGCGGTGACGAACGCCTGGTCGTAGCCGCTGACCTCGTCCAGGCCGTCGACGCGGTCGAGCGTGATCCAGTCCGGCACCTGTTCGTCCTGGTAGGGGCGGAAGAACGGGCCCTTGTCGGCCTTGATGTCGTAGCCGAGGTCGAGGTGGACCCGGTGACCACGTCCGGCGAACAGCGCGGCGGTCTTGACGAACTCGACCACCACGCCCGACATCGCCGTGGCGTCGAAGGACACTCCCCACAAGACGGCCATGCGCACCCGCTCCTGGTCGAAACCCCATCCACGACCGAACCTAATCCGAAAGCGCTCTCCGGACAGATCGCCGTCTCAGCAGGGGACGTGGGGAAAGGGGTTTCACCACAGATCCGGCACGGGGCGTGACGCGTACCGGCGGTTAACACCCGCTCGGCCCAATCTCGCCACAGACCCGGTAACGCTCCGCTGCCGCCGTGGTGCACGGCGACGTCTGCCGGCCGAACGTGCTGGTGCGCCGGAGAGCTGGACGAGGAGGCCGCAGCCGCGGTCAACCGCGACTACGGCCTCGTTCCCGACCCCTCGGGCTCTACTGGGTACCGCTTGCCCTAACCCTGTTCGTACGGGGTGCGTTCGCCGGCTTCGACCTTGAACGGCAGGTGGTTGCCGGCGGGCGGCAGCGGGCAGGTGGCGTAGGCCGTGAACGCGCACGGCAGGTTCACGGCCCGGTTGAAGTCGAGCACGACCTTGCCGTCGACCGGCTTGGCCGAGATCTCCCGGTTCGCCGCGTAGGTGGTGACGCCGCTGGTCTCGTCGGTGAACAGGATGGTGATGCCACCGTCCTTGCCGTTGAACGCCGTCAGCGTGTGCTCGGCGCCGTCGTGCGTGAACCGCACACGCCCTGGTGCCTCGTACACGTGGCTGAGCCCTTCCACGACCGCACCGACCGTCGTCGGCACAGGGGTGTCGAACGGCTCGAAGACGCCTTCGAGCACCCACGCCTCGTCGGGCTCGTACGCCGGCACGCCGCGGAAGCTGCTGAGCACCTCGGCCTTCGGGTCGTGGACGCGCACCAGGTAGCCGCCGCGCCGGGCGATCTCGATGTCCACGTCACCCGCCCGGACGCGCGTGCCGGGGCCGCTCTGGACCAGTTTGAAGCTCGTGGGTTCGGTGATCGGCACGCCGTCGTGCGTGACCTCGGCACCTTGCGGGTCGAAGTGCGCCTCGTCGTCGTCCTGCCACCACAGCCCCGGTATGCCGTCATAGGCGCGAGGCTTGGTCTCCAGCCAGTCGAGTGACACCAGCGCCAGCCATCCGTAGGGATCGGCCAGGCCGCGTTCCCGTTCCGTCTTCCACGTCTGCCAGTTTTCCGCGAAGCCGCTCATGTCATTGCGAACGATCTGCTCGCGCAGCGCCTTCCCCGTCTCAGCTGCTGAGAAGCCGTCCGTCGCTCGACCGGGTCAACGCCTGCGAAAATCTATGAAAAAGTTTGCAGGATTACGCCTGCTTCTCAAGTAATCCTCCTGGCGACTTGCGGAAAACTTTTGCAACGACTTTCCTGGTTCGCTGACACCGCACCCACGGAAGGCAAGGACATGTCCCAGGACTGGTGGCGACACGCCGTCATCTACCAGGTCTACGTGCGCAGCTTCGCCGACTCGAACGGCGACGGCGTCGGTGACCTGCCCGGCATCCGCTCACGCCTGCCCTACCTCCGCGACCTGGGCGTCGACGCGGTGTGGATCACGCCGTTCTACGCCTCGCCGATGGCCGACGGCGGTTACGACGTGGCCGACTACCGCGCGGTGGACCCGTCGTTCGGCGGGCTCGACGACGTGCGGTCGCTGGTCGAGGACGCCCACGGGCTCGGCATCCGCGTGATCGTCGACATCGTGCCGAACCACAGCTCCGACCGGCACGAGTGGTTCCAGGAGGCGCTGGCCGGCCGCAACCGGGAGCGGTACGTCTTCCGCGAGGGCGTCGGCGACCAGCCGCCCAACGACTGGGAGTCGGTGTTCGGCGGCCCGGCGTGGACGCGCGTGGCCGACGGGTCCTGGTACCTGCACCTGTTCGCTCCCGAGCAGCCGGACCTCAACTGGGACCTGCCGGAGGTGCGCGAGGAGTTCCTGTCGGTGCTGCGGTTCTGGCTGGACCTCGGCGTCGACGGGTTCCGGGTCGACGTGGCGCACGGCATGGTCAAGGCGGCCGGGCTGCCCGACATCGGGCACACCGACCAGCTGAAGCTGCTGGGCACCGAGCCGCTGCCGTTCTTCGACCAGGACGGTGTGCACGACATCCACCGCGAGTGGCGCAAGGTGGTGGACTCCTACCCCGGCGACCGCGTGCTCGTGGCCGAGGCGTGGACGCCGTCCGCCGAGCGCACGGCGATGTACCTGCGTCCCGACGAGATGCACCAGGCGTTCAACTTCCACTACCTCACGGCCGAGTGGAGCTCCGGCGCGTTGCGCTCGGTGATCGACTCGTCGCTGGCGGCGGTGGCACCGGTGGGCGCGCCCACCACGTGGGTGCTGTCCAATCACGACGTTCAGCGGCACGTGACGCGGTACGGCGGCGGTGAGACCGGTGTGCGCCGTGCGCGCGCTGCGCTGGCATTGATGCTGGCGCTGCCCGGTTCCGCGTACATCTACCAGGGCGAGGAGCTCGGTCTGCCCGAGGTGCTCGACCTGCCCGACGAGGTGTTGCAGGACCCGATGTGGGAGCGGTCGGGCCACACCGAACGCGGCCGCGACGGCTGCCGGGTGCCGCTGCCGTGGTCGGCGTCGGGCCCGTCGCTCGGGTTCGGCACCGGCGGCTCGTGGCTGCCGCAGCCCGCGGACTGGGCGAAGCTGAGCGTCGAGGTCCAGGCCGCCGACCAGGACTCGATGTTGTCGTTCTACCGCACCGCTTTGCGCGTGCGGCGCGACCACCCGGCGCTGGGCGCGGGCGACGGCGTGACGTGGGTGGACGGACCCGCGGACGTCCTGTGGTTCACGCGCACGCGCGAGGACCGGCGGGTGTCGTGCGTGGTGAACCTGTCCGGTGAGGTCGTCGCCCTGCCCGACCCCGGCGCCGTGCTGCTGGCCTCGTCGTACTACGGGGTGCGCGACGGCTCGCTGCTGCTCCCGCCGGACACCGCGATCTGGTTCTGACCAGCCGGATTTCCCGGTTCACCGAAAATTGTCAGACCCCCTGAGTACGGTCCAGGACATCAACTCCGGATTGGACTCAGGGGGTACGGCGTGCGCAGGTGGGAGCTCGTCTCCGGTGGCTCGGCGAAGTTCTGGGAGGTGGAGCTGACCGGGTCGGCGGTGACCGTCCGCTTCGGACGCCTCGGCGCCGCCGGGCAGACCCAGACCAAGGAGCTCGCCTCGGCGGAGGCAGCCGCGGCGCACGTCGCGAAGCTGGTGGCGGAGAAGGAGAAGAAGGGCTACCGCTCCACGTCGGCTGCCTCTCCCAAGGCCGTGCAGCCCGGTGCCGCACCGTCGACGTCCAGCCGGCCCGCAGCCACTACAGCGCACACCACCGGCCATTTGACGGCCACTGCGCCTCTCGGCCAACCTGCCGCACAGCCCGCGGCTGCCACCCCCGCTCCGTCCCAGCCGAGCACCGCCCCCACCTCCACGCCTCCTTCCCCACCTCCCGTGGTGGACGAGGACACCTGGAGGATGCCGAAGGCGTGGCTGCGCGAGGCCATCCGCCAGCGCGGCTTCGACCCGGCGCCCGAGTTCACCCTCGACCCCGAGCTCGCCGCCACCGCCCGCGCCCGCGCCGCGGACCAGGTCGCCACCTCCGACCGCCTCCTCGCCGCCGAGGACTCCCACCCCGACCTGGTCGAGGCCACCCGCCAGCACCTCGCCGGCCGGCACAACCCCGTCGGTGCCGCCTGCGTGGCCGCCATGACGGCCAAGGACGTGGCGACGGTGCACCACTGGATCGCCGACCACGGGCTCGCGTTCGCGGTGGAGGCCGTGGTCGAGAGCCTCGGCATCCAGGCCGGCAGCAAGTGGCTGCCCCAGCGGAGCGCGCCCAGCGAGCCGCACCTGTACCGCTACGGTGCCGCTGTCCACCCGCGGGTGGACAGCACGACGGGCCGGATGCTGACGGCGACCCGGTACGCGCTCGCCGTGGCCGACGACGCGGAGCGCGCGGAGGCCGAAGCCGTCCTGGAGCGGTTGAGCACCCCCGACACGGAGTTGGTGCGGGCCTACCTGGTGACGTGGCGGGCCGACTGGTTCGACCGGGCGTGCCGGGCGCAGTCCGGGGCGAGCTGGTGGATGACGATCTGCAGCGCCAGCACGCTCGACGAGGTCGACCGGTCGCACGCGTCGCTGAACACGGGGACGACGGTCCTGTACACGGCGGTGTACGTGCTCGGACCGGCGGTCGCGCCGCTGCTCGCCGCCGACCTCGACAGCACCTACCAGCGGTCGGACCGGCGCAAGCAGGCGTTGAGGGTGTTGCAGCAGCTGCCGTGCGACGAGGCGTTCACGGCCCTGCTCGACCGGCTGGACACCAAGTACGTGCGGCCGGCGCTGCTGGCGGCGATGGCGGCGTTCCCGCGACGGGCGGCCCGGCTGCTGGGTGAGCGGGCGGGCAGCGACGCGGCCGTGCGGCAGCTGCTGACCGCGCACCTCATGTCGCACCCGTACGTCGAGGCTCCCGAGGGGTTCACCCCCGTCGAGACCGACCAGGTGCCGGAGGCGCCGGCCGAGGCGTTGCCCGCGGTGCTGGCCGCACCGCCGTGGCTGCACCGCAAGCCGCCGGTGAAGCCGGTCGTCGTGGCGGCCCTGCCGGTGCCAGGGCCGTCGGTGGTGTGGGCGCCGGGTGAACGCCCGGAGTGGCTCCGCGAGGACTACTGGACCACCTACCAGACCTGGCAGGAACTCCTGGTGGAGTTCCACGAGCGCAAGATCGCCTACCGCGCGCGGAACCTGTTCGCGCTGGCGCCCGAGGAGGTGGTGCGCCCGCTGCTGGCCGACTGGAACCCGAACACGGGCTGGGGTGCCGAGCTCACCGGCAAGATGCTGGCCGCCCGGTTCGAGCTGGACGCGCTGCCGCCGCTGCTGCGGATGGCCGAGGCGAACTCGAACAACGCCGTGGTCCTGCTGCCGTTCGCCACGCCCGAGGTCGCGGCGCTGATGGCGGACTGGTTCGTGCGGCTCAAGCAGGTCCGCAAGGTCGCCCTGGAGTGGCTGGCCCGGCACCGCGAGACGGCCGTGCGCCTGCTCGTCCCCGCAGCGCTCGGCAAGCCCGGCGCCGACCGCCGCGCCGCCGAGGCGGCGCTCCGCCAGCTGCAGAACACGGGCGTGGACGTCGTGGCCGCCGCGCCCAAGGCGGCGGAGGAGGGTCTGCGCGCCCTGCTGTCCGTCGACCCGGTGGACGTGCTGCCCGCGAAGCTGCCGGCCATCGGCGAGTGGGCCGACACCCGGCTGCTGCCGCAGGTGCTGCTGCGCGACCGCAAGCACGCGCTGTCCCCGCAGGCGGCGAGCCACCTGCTGATGACCGCCGCGCTGTCCAAGCCCGGCGACGTCTACGCGGGTCTGCTATTCGCCCGCGAACAGCTAGACCGCGACTCGCTGGCGGAGTTCGCGTGGACGGTCTTCCAGCGCTGGCTGGAGATCGGTGCCCCGTCGAAGGAGGGCTGGGCGCTGACCGCGCTCGGCTGGTTCGGCGACGACAGCACGGTGCGCGCGCTCGCGCCGTTGATCCGCGCCTGGCCCGGCGAGAGCCAGCACACCAGGGCCGTGACGGGTCTGGACGTCCTCGCCGACATCGGCACCGAGGTGGCGCTGTCGCACCTGAACAGCATCGCGGAGAAGGTCAAGTTCAAGGCCCTCAAGACCCGCGCGCAGGAGAAGGTCTCGCAGATCGCCGCCGAGCTGGGCCTGTCCCGCGACCAGCTGGCCGACCGCCTGGTGCCGCGCCTGGGCCTCGACGACGAGGCCTCGCTGGTGATCGACTACGGCCCGCGCCAGTTCCGCGTCGGCTTCGACGAGCAGCTCAAGCCCTACGTGCTGGACCCGGACGGCAAGCGCCGCAAGGAGCTTCCCAAGCCCGGCGCGAAGGACGACCAGGACCTCGCCCCGCTGGAGCACAAGCGCTACGCGGGGTTGAAGAAGGACGTCCGCACGATCGCGGCCGACCAGATCCACCGCCTCGAACGCGCCATGGTCGACCAGCGCACCTGGACCGCCGCGGAGTTCCACGCGGTCCTCGCCGCGCACCCGCTGCTGTGGCACATCGTCCGCCGACTGGTGTGGATCACCGACGAGGGCCTGTCGTTCCGCCTCGCAGAGGACCGCACCCTGGCCGACTCCGGCGACGACGAGGTCACCCTCCCCGAGACCGCGACCGTCCGCGTGGCGCACCCGGTGCAGCTGCGCGACTCGGCGGACGCGTGGGGCGAGGTGTTCGCCGACTACGAGATCCTCCAGCCGTTCCCCCAGCTCGGCCGCCCGCTGCACGTCCTGCCCGAGGGCGAGGACCTCCTGCCGCACCTGAAGAAGTACAGCGACGTGCCGTACCCGGTGGGCAAGATCCTCGGCCTGACGAAGAGGGGCTGGGTCCGCGGCGAACCCCAGGACGCCGGCGTCGAGTGCTGGATCACCCGCCCCCTCCCCGCAGGCGGCGCCCTGGTGGCGTCGCTCGACCCCGGCATCGCGGTCGGCGCGGTCGACGTCTTCCCCGAGGTCAAGTTCGACGACCTCTGGTACTCCCCCGACGGCCGGGGCTACTGGTCCGCCCAGCAGAATGCCTCGACCGCGGTCGAGGTCGACGCGATCACGACCTCCGAGCTGCTGTCCGAACTGGAGTCCCTGCAGTCGTGAACACGAACCAGAGGAGCACCGCGGTGCGCAGGTGGGAGCTGGTCTCCGGCAGCTCGGCGAAGTTCTGGGAGGTCGACCAGAACGGCACGGAGGTGACTGTCCGCTTCGGACGGATCGGCACGGCCGGCCAGACCCAGGTCAAGGACCTCGCCGACGAGGCGAAGGCCACGGCCCACGTCGCGAAGCTGATGGCGGAGAAGGAGAAGAAGGGCTACGCCGCCGTCGGCACGATGGCAGCCACGGCGCCCACGGGCGGCACGGCACCTGCACTCGGCACGGCACCGACAGTCGGCACGGCACCGGCTTCCAGCGGCTCGGCCCAGTCCAGCGCTGCGCAGCCCGCAGGCGCACAGCCTGGCGCTGCCCAGCCCAACAATGCTCAGCCCGCTGCAGCCCAGCCCACCGCGACCCAACCCGGCGCCGCCCAACCCAGCGCTGCCCAGCCGACCGCTGCCCAGCCAGGCGCTGCCCAGCCCGCAACCACCCCGTCCTCCACCACTTCCACCCTGTCGGCCTCGCCCACCCCACAACCGGCCGTCTCCACCTCCTCCCTCTCCGATGCTCCGACCGGCGCCCCAACCAACGCCCCGACCGACACCTCGACCGACACCCCACCTCCCGCCGTCGACGAGGACGCCTGGGAGATGCCCAAGGCCTGGGCCCGCACCGTGATCCGCCAGCGCGGCCTGGACCCGGCCCCGGAGTTCACCCTCGACCCCGCCCTCGCAGCCAAGGTCCGCCGGCAGTTCGCCGACAACGCCGAGCTGATCGACCGCGCACTGGCCGGTGCGGCCCCCGACCTCGTCGAGGCGACCCGCCGGCACCTCGCCGGTCAGCCCAGTCCCCTGGGCGCGGCGGCGGTCGCGACCATCACGTCGTCCGGTCAGCCGGTGGTGCACGCGTGGATCGCCGACCACGGCACGGCGTTCGCCGCCGAGGCGGTCGTCGAGTTCATGGGGCTGACGTTCGCCGACGAGTGGAACGTCAGGAAGGCGACCTGGGGCAAGGCCTGCCTGCACCGGGTGACCGACGGTTTCCACGCGGCGGCCGACACCGCCGAGGCCAAGATGCTCATCGCCGTCCGGTACGCGCTCGCGGTCGCGGACGACGCGGAACGGGCCGCCGCCGAGACCGCCCTGGAGGAGATGGGCGCGACGGGCCGGGTGAAGGAGCTGCGATCGTTCCTGGTGCCGGAGCGGTCCGACTGGTTCGCCGAGGTCTGCGCGCTGCCGCACACGTCGAGCAAGTGGTGGATGCTGCCGTGCACGGCGCGCAGCTACGAGGACTTCGTGCGTGCCGAGGCGTCGCTGACCAACTCGGCGTTCGTGCTGTACACGGCGGCCTACGTGCTGGGGCCGGCCATCGCACCGTTGCTGGCGCAGGAGCTCGACGAGGAGTACGGCTGGGCGGACGGCCGCAAGCAGGCGGTGAAGGTGCTCGCGGTGCTGCCGACCGATGAGGCGTTCACGGTCCTGCTCGACCGGTTGACCGCGAAGTACGTGCGTCCCGCTGTGCTGTCGGCGATGGCGGCGTTCCCGCGGCGGGCGGCCCGGCTGCTGGGGGAACGGGCCGGGCGCGACGACGAGATGCGCCGGCTGCTGACCGCTCACCTGATGTCGCACCCCGAGCTGGAGGTGCCGGCCGAGGTCCGGGCGGTGATCGCGGAGCACGAGGTGGACGTGTGGCCGGAGGCCGAACCCGGTCAGCTGCCGCCGCTGCTGGCGGCGCCGCCGTGGCTGGACCGCAGGCCAGCGCCGAAGCCCGTGGTGCTGACCGGCCTGCCGCTGCCGGCGCCGTCGGTGCGGTGGGAGGACGGTGAACGCGACCAGTGGCTGGAGTCCGGCCGCGAGTGGATCACCGCCCACCACAGCTGGCGCAAGCTGCTCAAGGACTTCAAGAGCGGCAACATCGGCTACTACGACAACGACCTGTTCCTGGCGGCACCCGAGAACGAGGTGCGGCCGCTGCTGGCGCAGTGGACGCCGAAATACACCTACAGCGTCGAGGAGTGGGGCAAGCGGATCGCCGCGCGGTTCGAGCTGGACGCGGTGCCGCCGTTGACGCTGCTCGCGCAGTCCACTCCGGGTGCCGGTGGCGTGGTGCTGGTGCCGTTCGCCACGGCCGAGGTGGCCGTGGTGATGGCCGGGTGGTTCGCGCGGACCAAGCAGCCCCGGCGCTGGGGGCTCGCGTGGCTCGCCCGGCACCGTGAGCAGGCCGCCCGGCTGCTCATCCCGGTAGCCGCGGGCAAGGCCGGTACCGCCCGCCGTGACGCCGAGGCGGCCCTGCGGCACCTGCACGGACTCGGGGTCGACGTGGCGGGACTCGCCGCGGAGTGCGGTGCGCAGGCGGCGGTCGACGCCGTGCTGTCGGTCGACCCGGTGGACGTGCTGCCCGCGAAGCTGCCGGTGATCGGCGAGTGGGCGGACACCCGGCTGCTGCCGCAGGTGCTGCTGCGCGACCGCAAGCACGCGCTGTCCCCGCAGGCGGCGAGCCACCTGCTGATGACGGCCGCGCTGTCCAAGCCCGGTGAGGTCTACGCCGGGCTGCCGGTCGCGCGTGAGGCGCTCGATCCCGCGTCGCTGGCCACGTTCGCGTGGGCGGTGTTCGAGCAGTGGCACCGGTCGGGTTCGTCCAAGGAGAGCTGGGCGCTGCACGCGCTGGGCTGGTTCGGCGACGACACGACGGTGCGCGCGCTGTCGCCGTTGATCCGCGCCTGGCCGGGTGCCAGCCAGCACGCCAGGGCGGTCGCCGGTCTCGACGTGCTCGCCGACATCGGCACCGAGGTGGCGCTGTCGCACCTGAACAGCATCGCCGAGAAGGTGCCGTTCAAGGGCCTCAAGACGCGGGCGCAGGAGAAGGTCTCGCAGATCGCCGCAGAGCTGGGGCTCTCGCGGGAACAGCTCGCGGACCGGCTGGTGCCGCGCCTGGGCCTGGACGACGCGGCGTCGCTGGTGATCGACTACGGCCCGCGCCAGTTCCGCGTCGGCTTCGACGAACAGCTCAAGCCCTACGTGCTGGACCCGGACGGCAAGCGCCGCAAGGACCTGCCCAAACCGGGTGCCAAGGACGACCAGGACCTCGCCCCGGTGGAGCACAAGCGGTTCTCGGCGTTGAAGAAGGACGTCCGCACCGTCGCCTCCGACCAGATCCAGCGGCTGGAGCGGGCGATGGTCGACCAGCGCGCGTGGACGGCCGAGGAGTTCCAGACGGTGCTCGCCGCGCACCCGCTGCTGTGGCACATCGTCCGGCGGCTGGTGTGGCTCACCGACTCGGGGCTGTCGTTCCGCCTCGCCGAGGACCGCACGCTCGCGGACTCGAACGACGACGAGGTGGCGCTGCCCGCGGACGCGACCGTGCGGGTCGCGCACCCGGTCGCGCTCGGCGACTCGCTGGCGGCGTGGGGCGAGGTGTTCGCCGACTACGAGATCCTGCAGCCGTTCCCGCAGCTCGGCCGGCCGCGGCACGTCCTGCCGGCCGGTGAGGACCTGTTGCCCCGCTTGAAGAAGTACTGCAACACGCCACACCCGATCGGCAAGGTCCTCGGGCTGACGAAGAAGGGCTGGGTCCGCGGCGAGCCGCAGGACGCCGGCGTCGAGTGCTGGATCACCCGGCCGTTCCCCGGCGGCGGAGCGCTCGTCGCGTCGCTCGACCCCGGCATCGCGGTCGGTGCCGTCGACGTCTTCCCCGAGGTCGGTTTCAGCGACATGTGGTTCTCCCCCAGCGGCCGCGGCACGTGGTCCGCGCCCAAGGACGCACCTCGCTCGTACGAGGTCGACCCGATCACGACCTCCGAGCTCCTCTCCGAACTGGAGTCCCTTCAGCCATGACCAGCACCCAGACGATGCAGCGCCCACCGGCCGAGGTCCGCTACGCCGACGAGCTCGCCCGCCTGCGCGACTCCGACACCGCGCCGAAGCCGCCGGGCTGGGCGCTGAGCCTCGAAGCCGCGCGGCGGTTCGTCGTCGGCGACGAGAAGCGCGGTGTCAGCAAGAAGTTCGTCGGCGACCCGTCGCTCGTGGACCGGGCGCTGGTCACGCTCGCGACCAGCCGCGGGCTGATGCTCGTCGGTGAGCCGGGCACGGCGAAGTCGCTGCTGTCCGAGCTGATCGCGGCGGCGGTGTGCGGCGAGTCGACGCTCACGATCCAGGGCGGCGCGGCGACCACCGAGGACCAGATCAAGTACTCGTGGAACTACGCGCTGCTGGTGGCGGAGGGACCGTCGCCGCGGTCGCTGGTGCCGGCGCCGATGCTGCGGGGCATGGCCGAGGGCAAGGTCGTGCGGTTCGAGGAGATCACCCGCTGCCCGCTCGAGGTGCAGGACTGCATGCTGTCGATGCTGTCGGACCGGGTGATGGCGATCGGGGAGCTGAACGGGCCGGACGGCATGGTGTTCGCGCAGGACGGGTTCAACGTGATCGCCACGGCGAACACGCGCGACCGCGGTGTCAACGAGATGAGCGCGGCGCTCAAGCGGCGGTTCAACTTCGAGACGGTGTTCCCCATCGCGGACTTCGACACCGAGCTGGCGCTGGTCGAGCAGGAGGCCGCGAAGCTGCTCGACCGGTCCGGTGTGCAGCTCGCGCCGAAGCGGGACGTGCTGGAGGTCCTGGTCAGGACGTTCCGGGACCTGCGGGAGGGCAGCGACCGGCTCACCACCGTCATGAGCACCGCGGAGGCGGTGTCGGTGGCGCACGCGGTCGGGCTGCGCGGGTGGTTCCTGCGCGGTGAGCAGGGGTCGGCGGCGGACGTGGTCGAGTGCCTGGCGGGCACGGCGGCCAAGGACAACGCCGAGGACCTGGCCCGGCTGCGGCGGTACCTGGAGCAGCACGCGCCGCGCCGCAAGGGCAAGCAGTGGCAGGAGCTGCACCGCGCCCGGCACCTGCTGCCCGGCTGATGGGGGCCGTGTTCGTCGGCGTCCGGCACCACAGTCCCGCCTGTGCCCGGCTGGTCGCCGCCACCATCTCCGCGCAGCAGCCGGCGTACGTGCTGATCGAGGGCCCCGCGGACTTCAACGAGCGCATCGACGAGCTGCTGCTGGGCCACAAGCTGCCGATCGCGTTGTTCAGCTACTCCGACGAGCACGCGTCGTGGGCACCGTTCTGCGACTACTCGCCGGAGTGGGTGGCGATCGCGGAGGCACGCCGCTGCGGGGCGGAGGTCAGGTTCATCGACCTGCCCGCGTGGCACAGGGCGTTCCGCGGCGTCAGCAACCGGTACGCCGACGCGGAGCTGCGCTACACCGAGGTGGTCGAGCGGCTGTGCCGGGAGTTCGCGGTCGACAACGTCGACGTGCTGTGGGACCACCTCTTCGAGTCCGTGCAGGACCCGCGGGGGCTCGTCGAGTACTTCGACCTGCTGCGCGGCACGGCCACGGCGGACGAGGGCGACTCGGCGCGCGAGGAGTACATGGCGCGCTGGGTTCGGGCCGCGGTGGGTGAGGCCGGGGACCGGCCGGTCGTCGTGGTCACCGGTGGTTTCCACACGCCCGCGCTCAGGGCGATGCTCGCCGCCTCCCCCGGGGACGACACCGCCGAGTGGCCGGAGGTGCCCGAACGCGAACGGGGCGCCAGCTACCTCGTGCCGTACTCGCACGCGCGGCTGGACGCGTTCACCGGCTACCAGTCGGGCATGCCGTCGCCCGGCTACTACCAGCAGGTCTGGGAGCAGGGTGCGCAGCGGGCGGCGGACTGGCTCGTCGAGTCGGTGGCGACGCGGCTGCGGCGCAGGCAGCAGCCGGTGTCGACGGCCGACCTGATCGCCGCGCGCACGCAGGCCGGGGCGCTGGCGCGGTTGCGCGGGCACGAGCAGCTCGCGCGCACGGACGTGCTGGACGGCCTGACCAGTGCGTTGATCTCCGAGGACCTGACGCAGCCACCGCCGTGGTCGCGCCGGGGCACGCTGCAGCCGGGTGCGCACCCGGCGCTGGTCGAGATGCTCGGCGCGCTGCGCGGTGAGCAGGTCGGCCGGCTGCACCCGAGCACACCGGCGCCGCCGTTGGTCGGCGCCGTGCAGGAGCTGTTGCGCACGCACGGCCTCGACCACGAGGGCACGCTGTCGCTCGACCTCACCGAGCCGCGGTCGCTGGAGCGCAGCCGGGTCCTGCACCGCCTGCGGGTGCTGCGGATTCCCGGTTTCCACCGCACCAGCGGGCCGGACCGGGGCGCGGCACCGGTGCTGGAGGAGCAGTGGGTGCTGCGGCCGGCGGAGGAGCGGCTGGCGGCGTTGATCGAGGCCGCCGAGCACGGTGCCACGCTGCCGGAGGCGGCCGGGGCGGTGCTGGAGCGGCGGGCGAGGCACGCCCAGTTGCAGGAGCTGGCCGTGGTCCTGTTCGACGCGGTGCTGTGCGGCATCTCCACGTTGTCGGGCAAGGTCAAGGAGGCGCTGAACGAGGGCGTGCGGGAGACCGGTGACCTCGCGGCGCTGGGCCACGTGCTGAGCGGTGTGCTGGGGCTGTGGCGGCACGACCGGTTGTTCGGCACGGCGAAGGACCCGTTGCTGGGCGCGGTGGTCGACGCCGGCACGACCAGGGTGCTGTGGCTGGTCGAGGGCCTGCACGGCGGGCCGGCCCCGGCCGACCCGGACCGGTTGCGGGCGATGGCGGCGACCAGGGACGCGGTGCTGCACGCGAAGTCCGCGCTGTCGCTCGACATCGCGGACGTGACGGGCGTGGCGACCAGGGTGAGCGAGGACGTGCAGGCGCCACCGGACCTGCGCGGTGCCGCGCTCGGGCTGGCCTGGTCGCTGGGTGCGCAGCCGGACGTGCGCAAGGTCAGGACCGTCACGGCGCTGGGCGACTGGCTCGCCGGGCTGTTCGCGGTGGCGCGCGAGGAGGTGCTCGCGAGCCCTGAGCTGGTCGGTGTGCTGGACGAGCTGGTCAGCGCGATGACCGAGGAGGAGTTCCTGGTGGCGCTGCCCGCGTTGCGGCTTGCCTTCGGCTACTTCCCGCCCAGGGAACGGGAGACGATCGCGGCGACCGTGCTGGAGCACCGCGGGGCCGACGGCGACGCGCGCGCCGTGACCCGGCTCGACACCGACCCGGTGCTCGTGGCGGAGGCGCTGGCGGTGGAACGGCGGGTCGACGGGCTGCTGGTGAAGGGCGGGCTGGCATGACGGACATGGAACGCTGGCGGCTGATCCTCGGTGAGCCCTCCGCGCGCTGCGCCGGGGGTCTGCGGGGCGAGGCGGCACGAAGGGACGCGGCGCTGGAGTGGCTCTACGGGCGTGATCCCGAGCTGGCCCAGCGCGGTGTGCGCAAGGGCGGCAACCAGGACTCGGTCGTGCAGACCGTCGACTGGCTGGACGAGGTGCACGCGCTGTTCCCGAAGGAGACGGTGGAACGGCTGGAACGCGACGCGGTCGAGCGGTACGAGATCACCGACATCGTCACGGACCCCGAGGTGCTGCAACGGATCGAACCCAACGCGGCGTTGCTGCGCGCGGTGCTGCGGACCAAGCACCTGATGAACCCGGCCGTGCTCGCGATGGCCCGCAAGATCGTCGAGGCGGTCGTCCGGCAGCTGGTGGAGAAGCTGAAGACCGAGGTGCGGCAGGCGTTCAGCGGCACGCGGTCGCGGCGGCCGAGCATCCACCGCAACTCGCGCAACTTCGACTTCCGCGCCACGATCAGGGCGAACCTGCAGCGCTACCGGCCCGACGAGCGCAAGCTGTCGATCGAGCACGCGAAGTTCTTCTCCCGCAACCGCAAGCACATCGAGCAGTGGCAGGTGGTGCTGCTGGTGGACCAGTCCGGGTCGATGACCGGCTCGGTGATCCACTCGGCGGTCACCGCGGCCTGCCTGTGGGGTCTGCCGGGGCTGCGCACGCACCTGATCGCGTTCGACACGAACGTGGTGGACCTGACCTCGGACGTGACCGACCCGGTCGAGCTGCTGATGAAGGTGCAGCTCGGCGGTGGCACGGACATCGCCAAGGCCGCCGCGTACGGCGCCGGGCTCGTGGACAGCCCGCGCAGGGCGGTCGTCGCGATCATCAGCGACTTCTACGAGGGCGGCAACCCGGAACGCCTGGTCCGCGTCGTGAAGGACCTGTGCGAGCAGGGCACCCACGTGCTGTGCCTGGCGGCGCTCGACGAGCAGGCGAACCCGGACTACGACCGCGTGCTGGGCCAGCGCCTGGCGAACGCGGGCGCCCACGTCGGCGCGATGACCCCTGGCGAGCTCGCCGAATTCGTTGCGGAGAAACTCAGGTGACCAGACCCGACCTGCTCGCGCTGACCCCGGACGCGCTGGCCGCGCTCGCCAACCGCGGGCTGGTGAAACGCGCGGTCAAGGAGCTCGACGCGGGAGTCGTGCCCGCGCTCGACACCGACCCGGCGGGCACCGTCCAGGGGAAGTTCCCGGACGGCACGACCACGACGCTGCCGCCGAACACCGCGCTCGACGCGGCGCGGTGCAGCTGTGGCGCGGCCGGTGTGTGCCGCCACCGCATCGCGGTGGTGCTCGCCTACCAGCGGACCGGGCCGGCGAGCGCACCGGTCGAGCTGTGGTCGCCGGGCGCGGTGACCGACGAGGACCTGACGGCGTTGATGGGCGAGCGCACCCTGCGCCGCGCCCGCCGGGCGTTCCAGGCCGGGTACCGCGCGAAGCTGCGCCGCCCGACCGCGGACGACCAGACGGCGCAGGCGGAGCTGCCGACCTGCACGGTGACGTTCCTGGTGCCCGGCGACCTGTCCTACGTCCACACCGACGCCGTCCACCGCGAGGAGGCCACGGCACTGGCGGTGTGGGCGTTCCGCGCGGCGGACGCCACCGGCGCGGACACCGTGGACGTCGGCGGATCTCCCACCACGGCAACGGATCTGACCGCGGTCACCGACCTGCTCGACCAGCTCCTGCTCGACGGTGCCACGAACGCGAGCGAGGTCCTCGACGCCGCCTGGCACCGCCTGCACCGGGACCTGACCGCCCAGCGCCTGCACTGGCCGGCCGCGGTGATCGCGGACCTGCTCGCCCAGCTCACCGCCTACCGCACCCGCAGCGCCGACTACGCGGCCGAGCAGTTCGCCGCCCTGCTCACCGAGCTGCACGCCCGCACCACCGCGACCGGTCCGCGCGCCGAGGTCCTCGGCTTCGACGAGCCAGCTGAAACCCCGCTGCGCCGCGTCCGCCTGACCGCGCTCGGCGCCCGCCGCCGCACCGAGACCACCGCCGACGTGTACCTCGCCTCGGGTGACGTGGTCCTGGTCCAGCGCGACACCCCGCTGCGCACCGCTGTGCGCCTGGCCGCCTCGAACGTCGTGTCCGAGTCGGCGACCCGCAGCGCCAGCCGCGTGGTGACCCTGAAGACCAGCCGTGTCGCCAAGACGTCCCTCACCCCGGTCGGCACCGCCTGGGACGACCTGCCGCTCCCCTTGGTCGTCACCGACTACGCCGCGACCGCCGCGGCCCTGGCCGACCTGCCACCCCGCCAGGTCCGCGCCCGCGTGGAGGCGGAGCTGGTCCGCGCCCTGCACGTCACCGAGGTGTCGGACGTGGCGTACGACCCGGCCGCACAACGCCTGACCGCGACCCTCCACAACCCGACCGGCACCTGCCGGCTGGAGGCCGCTCACCGCGCCGTGGCACCGCACGCGCTGGACGCCCTGGCCACCGCCCTGCGCTCTTCACCGACCACGATCACCGGTTCCGTGCGCCGCCACCGCGGCACCCTGGTGATCGACCCGCTGGCCGTGCACGCCGACTCCGGTGTCGTGGTCCTGGACCTGGCCACCGGCACCGCACCCCAGCAGTTACCGCCGGGTGACACGACCGCGGACGCGCTGACCGCGGCCATCGACAGCGCGCTGACGGTCTCCTCCGAGGCCGCGCACCGCGGCCTCGACCACCTGTCCCCGAGCCTGCTCGCCCGCACCCGCGAGGTCGCCGCCCACCTGCACCGCCTCGGCCTGCGGACGGCGGCGGCACGCCTGACGGCCTTCGCCGACGGGCCGAGCTCGCAGACCTGGGTCGCCGCGCACCTCAGGCTGCTGGTGACGGCCGACGCCCGCTGACCGGCGCCAGGGGGCGGCTCGGGAGGGCAGGCGGGAGATTGAGCAGGGCGAGGCAGAGCTGACGGCAAGGCGCGGTGCGGGTCGAGCGGCCTGTCTACCCGCCAGACCCGCTGGACGCAGCGGACGTGGACGCTGTCGGCACGGCCTGAACCGCTGGCACGGCCTGAACCGTTGGCACGGCTTGGTCCGCCGGAACCGCCCACACGACCGGCACCGTCGCCGCGACGACAGCGGAAGGAGCACCAGCGCCGACACGTCCGCCCGTCGCCCTTCGCCCCGCCGCGACCCCCACTCCGCCCACCGACGCGGTCGGGTCGATCCGGTGTGCCAGCAGGAAGTCCGCCTCCGCCTCCACCGCCCGCCCGAGCCGTTGCAGTGCGAACCCCCGCAGGTGGGCCGCCCGAGCCGCACCCCAGCCGCCCAGCGCCACGCCTTGCGTGTACGCCTCCACGGCTTCCTCCAGCCGCCCGCAGGAGACCAGTGCGTCGCCGCGCAACGCCCACGTGCGGTCGTCGCCGGGGCTCAGGGCGACCAGTTCGTCGGCGTGGCCGACCGCGCGTTGGCCCAGGCCGATCGCCAGGTGCGTCTGCACGAGGAGGGCGTGGAGGGCGTAGGCCTCGTCGGCCCACGCCAGGCGGTCGAACTCCGCCTCGCCCGGTGCAACGGAGGTCAGGCCCTCCACGGCCCGGCCGAGCAGGCGGTGGGTTTCCACGATGTCGCGCCGCACGAACGGGATCGTGGCGACGGCCCGGTGCAGGCGGACCCGTGCCAACGCGTCGGAGAAGCCCGCGTGCGGCAGTTCCGAGGCGGCCCTCATCGCCAGTGCGGCGGCCGCGTGCAGGGACGTCGAGTCCACTCCGGTGGCCGCGGCGCGGAACACCACGAACAGGGCCAGGTCCCGCCGGGTGGCGGCGGGCAGACCGGAGCGGGCGCCGCGCAGTGCGAGCGCCTCCACGGCCGGGGCGGGCAGGTGGCAGCGCAGGACCGCGAGCTGTTCCGCGGCGAACTCGGCGGCGAACGTGTGGTTGCGCGCGTCGGCCACGGTCAGGCCGATCACGGACGCGGCGCGGTGCGGGTAGCCGAGGCGCAGGAACAGGTCGCAGGCCACCCGGCGTTCGGCGGGGCGCAGCGACGGCTCGCCCGCGTGGGCGTGCACCCGCCACCACAGTTCCGAGGCCAGGTCCACCGGGAACGTCGTCATGTCGGCGCCGGCGCCGTCCAGGCGGCCCCGGCTGGCCGCGGTCAGCAGCCGCAGCTGGGCCGAGGGTGGCAGGGAGAAGCGGGGTACGGCGGCGGACTCGCCGGCCACGAACGCGCGCGCCATCGCGTGTGTGATGCGGGCGTGCAGGGCGGACGTCGGCACGGGGTCGGTCAGGCCGGCGTAGACGCCGCACGCGACGGGGACGTCGGCGGTGAGCAGGGCGCGCAGGCGGGTGGCCAGCGCGCGTGGGCTCGGGTCGGTGCGGTACCGCGGCAGCACGGTCATGCGGGCCTCCCGGTGGCGGTCAGGTGAGCAGTTCCCAGCCGCGCCTGGTCAGGCGGTGGCGGACGGAACGGCCGTTGCGGTGGGTCGACACGAAACCGGCGGTGCGCAGTGCGGTCGCGTGCTGTGAGGCGGTGGGCAGGCTGATGCCCACGTGCCGGGCGAGCTCGGTGGTGGTGCGTTCGGACGTGAGGGCGCGCAGCACGAGGGTGCGGGTGCGGCCCAGGGCCAGCTCCAGGGAGGCGCCGCCGGGCTGGGGTGTGGCGACCGGGTAGAAGAGCAGCGGTTGTGGTTCCGCGAACATCGACACGGCTGGGCGGGTGAGGCCGTGCAGCACCGGGACGATGAGCATTCCGGTGCCGCGCAACGAGATCTCGGTGTCCCAGGCGAGCTCCACGTGCAGGGCGGGTGCGGTCCAGGAGATCGACGGGTGCAGGTTGCCGAGCAGGTCGCCCAGGCCGCCGGTCATGGCCTGGCTGGACCGCAGCCGCACCTCCGCGTCGAACGCCTGGCGGGTCTCCGGCCAGTCGTGCTCGATCAGGTCGCGGTAGCCGGCGTTCAGCGCCGCGCGCAGGTCCTGGCGCGAAGTGGGCGTGCCCGCCGCGAACGAGCGCAGCCACGGCGAGGTGGTGCCGAGCATGGTCGCGATCTGGTCGCGCACGCGGGTCGCGGGCACGTCGAGCACCTGGCGCACGGCCTCGTCGAAGTCGGCGCGCGCGGAGTTGAAGAAGTCCGGGATGAACCGCCCCGGTCGCACGAGCTCGGCGAGCGGGCGGATCTGCGGCAGCAGCAGGCGGTCCCAGTTGCCGCTGTGCACCGTGAACACCAGTTCGTACATCGGCAGCGGGGCCGGTGCGAAACGGGTGCGCGCGAGGTCTTCCAGCTCGAAGAGAATGGTCAGTCCACGTCCCTTGGGCGCGGATTCGGACAACACGATCGGCATTTGCGTTCCCCCCGGAGTGCAAGCACTTCCGACGGTACGCAGATTTCGTTGTCCGGTCTCAGAGTTGTTCCGGTGTACAACGATCGGTGGACAATGTCAGACCGGCGGACCGCCCTGCTCGACAAGCTCGAACAGCAGGTCACGGGTGTCGTCGCGGTTCAACGACCGCCCTGCGGAAGATCGGCGGGCGTCACCCTGTCGAGTGCATCGGAATGAGTCGGCACAGCCCGTCTGAATCGATTTGCCGGTGCGCTGCCGCACTTCGGGAACGGTCAGGATCGCGACGTGGTCGTTCCCCCCGGGCAAGTGACCCGTCAGTGGCGCGGCCACCGCTCGTGGTGGTCGTCGATGCGGAACGGGTGAGCATGCCGCCACGCTCCCCCGGCCGGGACCGCGTCGCACAGGTGGTCGTGGCCGGGGTCGAGGTCGTCGTGGACGTGCTCGACGACCTCGGGGTCGGCCGTGGGCCACAGGTGCAGCGCGGCCAGGGCGGCGGTAGCGGCGAGCACGCCGAGCACGGCGAACGCCGCGGTGGTGCCGGCCGTGCTCGCGACCCAGCCGGCCAGCGGGTAGCAGACGAGCCAGCAGGCGTGCGAGAGCGCGAAGTCGGCGGCGAACAGCGCGGCCCGGTCAGGGTCGGCCGCGGACCGGCGCAGCAGCCGGGCTCCTGGTGTGAGCGCGAAGCAGCACCCCGCGCCGATCAACGCCCACAGCACGAGCACGCCCGTCCAGTGCGCCGAGACCGCGGTGACGCCGGCGAACAGCAGAGCGGTCAGTCCCGCGCAGGCGCGCAGCACGACCACGCGGTCGGGCAGCCGGTCGAGCAGGCGGGGCAGCACGAGCGCGGCGGCCAGCGAGCCGATCCCGTTGGCCGCCAGCGCGACCGCGACGTCCGGGGCGGCGCGGCCCAGCCCGTCGCGGACGTGGCCGACGGTGTTGACGAGCACCATGGACCCGGCGGCCGCGGCGGCGAGGTGGACGGCGAGCAGGCCGCGCAGCCGTGGTGTCGCCAGGTAGATGCGGAGGCCGCGGGTGGTGGCGCGGCAGCGGCCCGTGCGGGCCACCGGACGGGGCAGCAGCACCGACACCACGAGCACCGCCGACGCGGCGAAGCCGATGGACGTGCCGGTGAACAGGTGGCCGAAGCTGACGACGGTGAGCAGTGCGGCGGCGAGCGCGGGGCTGAGGAGGCCTTCGAGGTCGTAGGCCAGTCGCGACAACGTGAGCGCGCGGGTGTAGTCGCGTTCGTCGGGCAGCACGTCGGGGATGGTCGCCTGGAACAACGGCGTGAAGGCGGCGGATGCGGCCTGCAGCACGAAGATCAGCGTGTAGACCTGCCAGATCTCGTCCACCCACGGCAGCGCCACCGCGACCGCCGCGCGCACGAGGTCCAGCGCCACGAGCACCGCCCGCCGCGGCAACGCGCCGAGCACGGCGGCCGCGACCGGTGCCACGCCGACGTAGGCCAGCATCTTGACCGCCAGCGCGGTGCCGAGCACCGCGCCCGCCTGTGCCCCGGCGAGGTCGTGGGCGAGCAGCCCGAGTGCGACGGTCGCGAGGCCGGTGCCGGTGAGCGCGACGACCTGCGCGCCGAACAGGTGGCGGTAGGTGCGGTTGCGCAGCACGACCAGCATGCGCGGCACTATATGTGCACATGTACGCACACGTCGACCATGACATCATGCGGGCATGGGCTCACGCGACCACGTTGCAACAACGGAGTCTTGGCAACAGCTGCCGTCGGGCAAGCACGTCGAGACCGCCGTCGACGGGTTCCGGATGCTCGCCGACCCGACGCGGCTGCGCATGCTGTGGTTGTTGTGCGGCGACGAGTATGACGTGACGACGCTCGCCGGGAAGGTGCAGATCGCGCGGCCCGCGGTGTCACAGCACCTGGCGAAGCTCCGCCTCACCGGTCTGGTCACGGTGCGGCGCGACGGCCGCCGTTCGCTCTACCGCGCCCGCGGCGGGCACGTGCGCAGGCTGCTGTCCGAGGCCGTCAACGCCGCCGACCACCACCTGACCGGTGCGCCCGACCACGACTGACGGGCTCAGTCCTGAGCGCGGCCGGCTTCGGCGAGGCGCTCGTGCAAGCGCTCCCTGATCTGGTCGGGCGTGTAGGCGGCCCGGCGGCGCTGGTTGCGGGCCACGAGCGCGCCACTGGCCGCGACACCGGCGAACGCGGCGATGCCGAGCACCTTCCAGAGCTTCATGTTGCCTAGGCTACGTGCCCATGGCGACAACCCTGGACGAAGCCGTCGAACTGACCCGGACCGGCGACGTGTGGGTCTTCCGCGGCCGCAGCGCGGCGGACCGGGCGATCCAGGCGATGACCAACAGCCCGGTCAACCACGTGGGCATGGCGGTGGTCCTGGACGACCTGCCGCCGCTGATGTGGCACGCGGAGCTCGGCAAGTCGCTCAAGGACATGTGGTCGGGCACCCACCAGCGCGGTGCCCAGCTGCACGACCTGCGCGACGCCGTGGTGACGTGGCACGACAAGTACGGCCAGCGCGCGTGGGTGCGGCAGCTGCACCACCCCGTCACCAAGGAGGTGGAGGACGCGGTCCTGCAGACCATCGCCCGCCTGGACGGCACGCCGTTCCCGACCACCGCCCGGCTCGCGTCGCGCTGGCTGCGGGGACGGGTCCCGTTGCGGCCCAAGGCGGACGCGACGCTGGAGAGCGCGTTCTGCGCGGAGGTCGTGGCGGTCACCTACGAGGCCATGGGGCTGCTGCCCCAGCGCCGGCCGAACTGGTACGACCCCGGGCGGTTCTGGAGCGGGGACGACCTGGAGCTGCTGGACGGGGCGAAGCTGGGCGCGGAGATCGCGGTCACCGTCTGAGCACGGACCACGCCCGGCTGTCCACAAAACGACTTATATCGATCAGCACCTTGACCGCCGACCGGCCCGTCTCACACGATCGGGCCGGTCTCACCTCGAGGAGCTGACAACGATGTCATGGCAGATCGACCGCAGACGCTTCCTCCACGCCACGGGCCTGCTCGCCGCCGCGCCCGGGATCCTCGCCGCGGCGCCGGGCACCGCGCTCGCCCACCAGGCGGCCCCGCAGCGGGCTGTGCGGGACATCTACCACGAGGTGCTGCTGCGGCACACGAGGTGGTCCGAGACCCAGTTCGACGCGACGGCCGGGCGGTACCGGCGCACGGACTTCGGGTTCGCCGTCGTGCTCGGCAACGCGGTGCTGCTGACCAGGGGCACCTACGACGCGGCGCTCGCGGGTGTGGAGAAGGAGGTGCTCCGGCAGCGCACGCTGGCCACGATCAGGCACTTCGCCGCGAGCAACGTGCTGACCGGCGGCACGGAGTGGGGCAAGACCCTGTTCTGGGACACCACGTTCCAGTCGTACTTCGTGCTGGCGGCGCGGTTGCTGTGGCACGAGCTGGACGCGGCGACGCGGGCGAACGTCGAGACGATCGCACGGGGGCAGGCCGACTACACGACGTCGCTCGGCACGGGCAACGACCCGCGGTCGGGCAGCTGGACGCCGAACGGGCTGACCGGCGGTCACCGCGGCGACACCAAGCTGGAGGAGATGGGCGTCTACGCGCAGGCGCTCGCGCCGGGGCTCGCGTGGCACGGTGACGGCAGCGGGTGGCGGGAGGCGTTCGGGCGGTGGAGCCGCAACGAGGCCGGGTTGCCGGCCGCGGACCTCGCCAACCCGGCGCTGGTGGACGGTGTGCCGATCACGGCGAACACCGCGCGGAACCTGCACGACACGTTCATCGTGGAGAACCACGGCTCGTTCGGCCCGCACTACCAGGAGGAGCTGTGGCGCACCTCGGGGCGCAACGCCGTGCACTTCCTGCTGGCGGGGCGGCCGCTGCCGGAGGTGCTGACCCGGCAGCCGAACGGGGAGCTGTTGTGGCGCACCATCCTCGCGACCATGAGCGACGCCGGTGAGCCGTTGATGCCGATGGTCGCCGACCGGGAGCACCTCTACGGGCGTGACGTCATCCCGCTCGCGTTCCGCGCGACCGTGCTGGGCGACCGGATGGCGGCGTGGGCGGAGAGCGCGCTCGCGGCCCGGTTGCTCGCCTACCAGAACCACCCGCCGACCTACCGGCTCGCGAAGTTCTCCGGTGAGGCCAAGTACGAGCCGGAGGCGCGGGCCGAGATCGCGATCAGCTACCTGCTGCACGAGCTGCGCCCGGCGCCGGCTCCGGTGTCGCAGCAGGAGTTCTTCGAGCGGGCCGCGTTCACGGTCGACCACGGCGCGGACCCCGGTCTGCTCACGCACCAGTCCGCGGCGGCCTGGGCGGGCACGGTCACGAAGCCGGGCTTCACGAAGCTCGCCTGGCAGCCCGCGCACGACGACTGGCTGTTCAAGATCAGCGGGGCGACCCCGATGCTGCTGCCGCCCGCTGCCGTGACCAAGCGCGCCACCGTCGTCTACCGGGAGGTCCGCGACGGGTTCGCCGCCACGGCGAGCCTGCTGGCGTTCGCGGACGGCTTCGCGGGCACGGCCACGCTGCCCACCGGCACGATCGTGTGCGCGCTCCCCCGGCCCGGCCGGGTGGACGTGCACAACCTGGACATGCCCGGCATCCTCAGCGGCTCCCGCACGTACCGGGGTTCCGCGGGCACGGCCGTGGTGCGGGCGCGGGAGGCGTCCCGGGTCGACGAGCTGACGTTCCCGGAGACCACGGCCCGCCATGTCCGCGTGGTCGGGGTGCGGCCGCATCCCACCTACGGCTACTCGGTGTTCGACTTCGACGTGAACGGCGACCTCGCCCGCGGCAAGGCGACCACGGCGTCGTCGTACGACACCGGCCGTGAGCCGCGCATGGCCACGGACGGCAACCCGGACACGCGGTGGGCGGTCTCCCGTGCCGAGCGCGGGCGGGTGGACAGCTGGCTCGCGGTGGACCTGGGTGCCGCGCACGCGGTGCGGCAGGTGCGGCTGCGCTGGGAGTCCGCGGCGGCGGGCGCCTACCGGGTCGAGACGTCGGTGGACGGCGCCGCGTGGAAGACGGTCGTCGAGTACCCGCGGCCGGACCTGAGCACGCCGGGCTGGCTCGACGTCGACGGCCGCGCCGGGTTCGTCGCGCGCGGGGCAGAGCCGATCAGGGTGGAGGGCGACACGATCACGCTGCCCGCGGGCGTGGTCGAGGGCTACGTGCGGGCCGATCTGCGGGCCATCGCCGCGCAGGCACCGCCGCAGTGCCCGCCGGGGGTGCGGGCGAGCGTCGCCGACGGGTACCTCAGCCTCTTCAACCTCTCCGGCGCCGCCGTCACCGGCACGGTCGCGCTGCGCGGGTCGCGGTTGTACCGGGGCACGCAGGTCACCACCGCCGGTGGGACGAACTACGCGCTCACGCTGCCCGCCGCCACCGCGCGGGTCGAGGCGCCGTGGTTCACCGCGCGCGACATCCCGGCCGGCATCACGGCCGTGGTGCACGACGGGCGGCGCGTGACGTTCCGCGGCGGTCCGGCCCGGTTCACGCTGGAGCACCGGGACGGCCGCACGCTGCCGGTGGTGCTGGGCCAAGCCGAGCACACGGTCACGATGCCGGGCGCGCAAGCGTTTCCGTTCGACGACCTGGCGCTCGGGCGGGTCACGTTCCCGAACTCGGTGCTGCCGCAGGGGATGACCGATCCGGCCGCCGCGGTCGACGGTGACCAGCGGACCGCGTGGACACCGGGGCAGGACGGGCGCATGGTCGTGGACCTCGGTGCGGTGCACCGGATCGAGGAGGTCCGGCTCATGTGGACGGACGGGCCGGTGCCGCCGCACACGACCGGGTACAGCGTCGACGGCCGGACGTACGGGACGGCGACGGAGGCGCGGTACGTGGCGGTCTCGACCGGGTGGCGTCCGGGGCACGCCTCGCTCAAGAGCATCACCGTGCGGTGACGCTGGTTTCAACGGCCGGGCCCGCGGCAAACCAGACGCATGTTCGACGGTCTGCGATCCGCGGCTCGGGAGAGCGCCTTCCGGGCTCTGGTCGACGTGCCGAGGCTGGTGCGCCACCCGGTGTGGCGCGCGGGCGACCCGTCAGCGGGCCGCGGTCTCGGCGTGGTGCTGGCGCCTGGTTTCGGTGCGGGTGACGTGAGCCTCGCACCGGCGGCGTCGTGGTTGCGCGCTCGCGGCTACCGGCCGGTCAGCGCGCGGATCGGGTTCACGCTCGGCTGCACGACCACGTTGTTCGGCCGGTTGCTGCGCAGCGTCGAGGCGCACGCCGAGCGCACCGGTGCGCCGGTGGTGCTGCTCGGCCAGAGCCGCGGCGGCGGTCTAGCGCGCCTGGCCGCCGCCAGAAGACCCGATCTGGTGCGCGGCCTGGTGATGATGGGCAGCCCGGTGCTCGACCCGCTGGGCGCGCATCCCGGTGTCATGCGCGTCGCGCGGTTCCTGACGCGGCTGTCGGCCGCCGGTCTGCCGGGCCTGCTCGACGCCGACTGCTTCGACGGGCCCTGCTACGCCGAGCACATCGAGTCGATGACCGAGCCGCTGCGGGTGCCGGCGATCTCGATCTTCTCGCGCGCGGACGGCGTCGTGCCGTGGGAGCTGTGCCAGGACCCGTACGCCGAGTGCGTCGAGGTGCAAAGCACGCACACCGGGATGGGGTTCGACCCGCACGTCTACGCACTGCTCGAACCCCGCCTCGCGCAGTGGGCGCGGTCTCAGGACAGGGTGGCGGCCACGTAGGCGGCGGCCTCCGCGAGCAGCGCCTGGTCGTAGGGCGCGTCCGCGGCGGGTTTGCTGGACATGAGCGCGATCAGCAGCGGCTCACCGGTGGGCGGCCAGGCGATGCCGATGTCGTTCATCGTCGCGTAGCTGCCGGTGCCGGTCTTGTCGGCGACCTTCCAGTCCTTCGGCACGCCGGCGCGGATGCGCTGGTCACCGGTGGTGTTGCGCTCCATCAGGTCGCGCAGGAACGCCCGGTGCCGCTCCGGCAGCGCGGTGCCCGTCACGAGCGCGCGGTAGGTGGTGCCGAGGGCACGCGGGGTGCTGGTGTCGCGCGGGTCGCCCGGGACCGCGGAGGTGATGTCGGGCTCGACGCGGTCCATCCTGGTCACCTCGTCGCCGAGACCGCGCAGGTACGCGGTGAGCTCCGCGGGGCCGCCGGCGGTGCGCAGCAGGAGATTTCCGGCCGTGCCGTCGCTGTAGCGGACCGCCGCGTCGCACAGGTCGCGCAGGGACATGCCGGTGGTGACGTGCCGGCGGGTGATCTGCGAGCTCTTCATCAGCTCGGCCTCGGTGTAGGTGACGACGGTGTCCAGTGCGACGTCACGGCTGAGCACGGCCGCGGCAGCCAGTGCCTTGAACGTCGAGCAGAACGCGAACCGCTCGTCCGCGCGGTGCTCGACGGTGCGGTCACCACAACTGGCGAACACACCCAGGCGTGCGCCGAACTTCTGCTCCAGCGCGAACAGCGGTTCGTGCCGTGCCGCAGTCGTGGTGGTGGTCGTGGTCGTCAACGGCGCGGCAGTGGAGGTGGTCTGTTGTTGCGGGGGCGGTGAAGCCGTGCATCCGGCGAGCGGAACCGCGGCGGCGGTGAGGAAGACACGGCGAGACAGACCCATGGCCTACAACCTAGTCACGGCGTGACGGGCACGATCCGCGCGTCGAGCAGTTCGCCGTCCTCGACGTGCAGCAGGGCGAGCGTGCCGTGCGGCTGGCGGCGCTTGTCGGTGGGCGAGCCGGGGTTGAGGATCCGGAAGCCGTCGTCCTGCTCGTCCAGCGGGATGTGCGAGTGTCCGAACACGACCAGGCGCGCGGCCGGGAACCGGCGGCGCAGGCGGGCGAGCCTGCCGGTCTTCTGGCCGCTGTCGTGGACCATCGCGACGGGCAGGCCCGCGATGTCGAGCTCGACGGTCTCGGGTGCGCCCCACGCCACGACGTCCGCGCCGTCGTTGTTGCCGCACACCGCGACGACCGGCGCGTACTGCGCCAGCTCGTCCAGGACGGGCGCCACGCACACGTCACCGGCGTGCAGGATCAGCTCGGCCGTGCGCAGGTGTTCGGCGACGGCCGGTGGGCACCGCTTCCAGAACCGCGGCGCGTGGGTGTCGGACAGGACTACGACTCGCACCCCACCGACCGTAGTGGTGCCGGGACGCGCCTGCCCGCGCGCCCCGGCGCCGAGGTCAGCCCACGCAGTCGTCCTCGTAGGGGATGTTCGCGCGGATGTCGCCCTTGAGGTAGATCGCCGGGGTCAGGTAGCGACCGCCGTCCATCATGCTGACCATGATCCAGACGTTGTTGCTGTAGCCCAGGTCCCGCACGTACTGGCCGTACTCCCAGCAGTAGGCCACGTGCGTCTCACCTGCCCTGATCACGCCGACGGGGGTGCAGGCGAGGTGCTCGCAGTCCCTGATCACGGCGTCGTGCCAGGCCTCCACCGTCCAGGTGTCGGGGGTGGAGGCCTGCGCGGCCCCGGTGGTGCCCAGCAGGGCGGCCACGGCGAAGCCGAGCCCCAGTAGTGCCTTCTTCAATTTTCCTCCCCAGGAAAGTGTCGATCACAGGGGAAAACGCCGCCGGGGGCCGAGGAGGTTGCATGATCACTTTTGACGCAGGTTCCACTCGCGCGCGAGCGGGTACCCGGCCCCCATGGCACGGGCGATCTGGAGCGGGTCCGTCTCCTTCGGACTGGTGAACATCCCGGTGGAGCTGTACAGCGCCACGCAGGACCACACGGTGCACTTCAACCAGTTCCAGCGCGGCACGTCGGACCGCATCCGCTACAAGCGCGTCAACGAGCGCACCGGCCGCGAGGTGCCCTACGACAAGATCGTGAAGGGCCACGAGGTCGACGACGGCGAGTACGTGGTGGTCGAGCAGGAGGAGCTCGACGACATCGCACCCGGCCGGTCGCGCACCCTGGACATCGAGGCGTTCGTGGACCTCGACGAGATCGACCCGGTGCACTTCCAGAAGACGTACTGGCTCGGGCCGGCCAAGGAGGAGTTCTCCCGGCCGTACCTGCTGCTCGCGCCGGCGATGAAGAAGACGAACAGGGCGGGCATCGCGGTGTTCGTCATGCGCGGCAAGCAGTACCTGACCGCGTTGAAGGAGGAGAACGGCTTCCTCGCGGTGCACACGCTGTACTTCGCCGACGAGATCCGCACGCCGCAGGACGTGCTGGACGTGGCACCGCAGGGCCGGGCACCGCGCGGCAAGGAGCTCGACATGGCGGTGTCGCTGGTCGAGTCGATGTCCGATGACTGGCGGCCGAAGGACTACCGCGACACGTACACCGAACGGGTGAACAAGCTCATCAAGGACAAGCAGAAGGGCCGCGAGGTCGTCGTCGAGGCGGAGCCCGAGGCCGCCACCGACGTCATGGACCTCATGGAGGCGTTGCAGCGCAGCGTCGAGGCCAGCAAGAAGAAGCGCAAGAAGGCCGGCTGACCCCTCGCCCTCAGCCGACGACGAGTGCCGTCGCGTTGTCCGTGCCGTCCGCGTGCAGCGCCGCGCGAACGAGCCGTTCCGCAGGTCCCACGGCCGGCCATGATGGCCGCGATGCCGTTGTGTCCCAGCGGCCCGTAGACGCCGTCGGAGACGAGCGCGAGCCGGGGCGCACGGGTGGTGGCACGGCCGATGGTGACCGGTGTCGCGTGCCGCACGGTGTTGGTGACGACGTGTTCCATCCGCCGTCCGGGCACGACCCCACGCCGGCGGAAGTACTCGGCGACGGTGTGGTCGGTCGTCAGCTGCACGAGGTCCGCGCCGTCCGAGGCGTACGCACGGGCGTCACCGGCCCACGCGAGGTCGAACCCGCCCTCGACGCGGGCGACGGCGACCACGATCACGGCGTCACCGGTGTGCAGCTGCAGCGCGGCCTGAGCGGCGAGGATCGCGGCGACCGGGTCGGTGAGCAGCGCGGCGGCCTGGGCGGCGGCGTGCGCGGCCTCGGCGGCGGCCGGCGAGTCGCCGACGCCGTCCACGAGCACGAAGGTGCGGTGGTGCGAGGCGTACGCGTCCGCGTTGTGGGTGCGCGGGCCGCGTTCGGACGAGCCCGTGACTCTCAGCGCGGTCCCGAGGGGGACGGTGTGTTCGACCAGCATGGCGACCTCCCTGCCCTCCAGTTAGCCCCGGCCGGCTGGGAGTCTGCTGTCAGCAGCCTGAGAAAGCTCTGAGCACCTGGCCGGAAGCCTTCCCCGCCCCCTCGTTGCTTGCCCAAGGCGTCAGCAACGCCTGCACGGCCGTCTCGCCGAGGCCTGGGGCGTTCCTGGGCTGACACCACCGGCCTCGCCCCGCGGTGTGCGGGGCGAGGCCGGCCGCTGCTACAGCCCGAACGCCAGGAGCACGTGGCCGTGCGGGTTCTCGAACTCGGGCCAGTAGCCGGAGTGCACGTAGACCATGCCGTCCGAGACCACCGCCCCGCTGCCGGGACCGGCCATGAACCCGCCCCGCCCGGTCACGCCGTTGACGCCGCGCACGTCCTGCACGGTGTCGTGCGTCCACAGGACCGCGCCCGTCTTCGCGTTGTAGGCGCGGAACTTCCCGTCCCCCGCACCCAGGTAGACCACCCCGGGCGTGCTGGTCACCGGAACGCCGTGCGCCCGCGCGCAGGCCGCCTGCCCGACCGCACCGCCGGTGGAACAGCCGTCCGCCGGCGCCGGGGTCTCCCACAGCACCTTGCCCGTGGCCGGGTCGACCGCGAACAGCGTGCCCGGATCGGCGAAGAACGTGGAGATGTAGAGCCGCTTGCCGTCGTAGCTCGACCCCCACTGGATGCCCGAGATGCCACCGCTGGGCAGCGGCACGCCGAGCTGGCGGCGCCACACGACCTGACCGGTCCGCGCGTCGAACACGTGGTACACACCGGACTTCTGACCGACACCGACGAGCAGGCGGCCGTCGACCTCGAACAGGTTCGGCGTCGCGCCGATGTCGTAGTCGAGGTTCGTGTTGTCCTTCAGGCCGGGGCAGTAGCCCTCGGCGTCGGGCTCGTTGCAGGCGCTGCGCCACGTGTCGGCGTCGGTGACCTGGTTGGTCCACCGCACTCGGCCGGTGCGCGCGTCCAGCGCGAGCAGCGAGTCGAACTCCCCGCCCTTGCCCGTGTAGTTCTGCCCCGTGCCCACGTACAGCGTGCCGGACCTGCGGTCGATCACCGGCGAGCTCCACACCCCGGCACCGGACGGCTCGAACCGCTTGGCGCCGTTGGGCCACGTACCGGCCTCGACCGGCTCCGGCACGGTGTAGTGGCGCCACACCAGCGCCCCGTTGGTGATGTCGTAGGCGTCGACGTGACCGCGGAACGTGCAGCACGGGTAGTCGCGCGGCAACGTGTTCTCCCCGCTGGACGTGCCGACGTAGACGAGTCCGTTGTGGACGGTCGGTGAACTGGTGATCAGCGCGGCGGCGTTGTCGTCGGTCTGCGCCCGCCACACCTCGCGGCCGGTGCGCTGGTCGAGCGCGAACAGCCGGCCCGCGCTGTCGCCGAAGAACACCTTGCCGTTCGCCACCGTCGGGCCGTCGGAGTTGAACGCGTACCGGGGTGCCGGCGGCAGCGCGAACTCCCACCGGGCGCGACCGGTGCGGGCGTCACGGGCGTAGAACTTCCCGTCGGGGCCACCGAAGTAGATGGTGTCGCCGACGACGGCGGGCTGGCTGCGCGGCGTGTTGTAGTCACCCCGCTCGTAGGCGAACGCCCACTTCACCTTGAGCCTGCCGACGGTGCCGGCGTTGATCCGCCACTCCGCGGCGTTGTGCCGGGAGCCGGCCAGGTCCTTCGTCCACCCCGCCCAGTCACCGGACCGGTGCGCGTCGGCGGGCACGGCGGTCAGCACGACGAGCGCTGTCGTCAGCAGCGCTGTTCTCCTCAACATGGAACCTCCCCCTTCCACCACCACCCTGGCAGCGGCGGAAAGGCGGCGCGATCGTCCGAAGGCATCGACCCGGCCGACGGAAGTCGGGCCCAGGACCAGCCGAACGGTTGATGCGGTCCGGCTTGCGAACGCGTTACCGGCGAGCCACGGCCGCCGCCACCCCGTCGAGCAGCACCTCCAGGCCGCCGCGGAAGTTCTCCACCGCGTCGTTCTCCAGGTACGGCAGCTCCGGGTCGACGGGCTCGCGGTCGCCTTCCAGCAGGTGCAGCACCGGGAACCGCCGCGCGAGGTCCGGTTCGACCTCCAGCAGCACCGCCGACCGCGCGTACCACCACTCCTCGTCGCCCTCACCGGTCGCGGTGCGGGCCGCCCGCGCCTCGGCCAGCGCCTGGGCTGCGCCGCGCACGAAGTAGTTGATCGCGCCGACGATGCCGCGCAGCCGCCGGGCGGGCAGCCCGGTCGTGACCACGACGGCGGCCAGCGACTCGATGACGGCGAACTCGTGCGGGCCGAGCACCGGCCGGGCCTGCGACACCTGCAGCACCCACGGGTGGCGGCCGTAGAACTCCCACATGGCGTTCGCCCACGCCGTGGCGGCCGCGCGCCACCCGTCACCGAGGTCGTAGGAGGTGGGCAGCTCGGCCATCGCGCGGTCGTACATGAGGTCGACCAGCTCGTTCTTGCCCGGCACGTAGGTGTAGAGCGCCATGGCCGTGCGCCCGAGCCGCTCCCCCACCGCGCGCATCGACAACGCCGCCATGCCGGCCTCGTCGGCGACCGCGATGCCCGCGTCCACGATCGCGTCGACGCTCAGCGCGGGCCGCGGGCCGGGGCGCCGTTCCGGCACGGCCCCGGCACGCCAGAGCAGCTCGATCGAACGGCGGGGATCGCCCTGCCCTGCGTAGACGACCACCTTGCAACTCCTTACAGCGTAAAGTAACCTCGTCAGTCCACACTTTACGGCATAAGCAATACACCGGGGGAAAGCACTCGCAATGACCGCTGCCGACAGCCACGACGTCATCGAGGTCCGCGGGGCCAGGGAGAACAACCTCGCGGACCTCTCGCTCGACATCCCCAAACGCCGCCTGACCGTCTTCACCGGCGTGTCCGGGTCCGGCAAGTCCTCGCTGGTCTTCGGCACCATCGCCGCCGAGTCCCAGCGCATGATCAACGAGACCTACACCGCGTTCCTGCAGTCGTTCATGCCCTCGATCGGCCGCCCGGACGTGGACGCGCTGCGCAACCTCAGCGCGGCGATCATCGTCGACCAGGAGCGGATGGGGGCGAACGCCCGCTCCACCGTCGGCACCGCCACCGACGCCCACACGATGCTGCGGATCGTGTTCAGCCGCCTCGGGCAGCCGCACGCCGGCACGTCCGGCGCGTTCAGCTTCAACCTGCCCGAGGGCATGTGCCCCACCTGCGAGGGCCTGGGCAAGGTCACCGCGATCGACGTCGACGCGTTCGTGGACCGCACGAAGTCGCTCAACGAGGGCGCGATCGACGCACCCAACTACGGCGTCGACACCTGGTACTGGCGGGTCCTCGCGCACTCGGGCCTCTACTCCCCCGACAAGCCGATCGCCGAGTTCACCGAGCAGGAGCTCCACGACCTCCTGCACAAACCGACGACGAAGATCGCCATCGGCGGCACCAACGTCACCTACGAGGGTCTCGTCGTGAAGCTGCAGCGCACGATCCTCGCCAAGGACCGCGAGTCCATGCAGCCGCACGTGCGGGCGTTCGTCGACCGCGCGGTCACGTTCACCACCTGCCCCGCCTGCCGCGGCGCCCGGCTCAACGAGGCCGCACTCGGCTCGCGGATCAACGGCGTGAACATCGCCGACTGCTGCGCCATGCAGATCAGCGACCTCGCGCAGTTCGTGCGCTCGCTCGACGACCCGTCCGTCGCACCACTGCTCGCGACACTGCGCGGCACGCTGGACTCGCTGGTCGAGATCGGCCTCGGCTACCTCTCGCTCGACCGCGAGTCCGCCACGCTGTCCGGCGGCGAGTCGCAACGCGTGAAGATGGTGCGGCACCTGGGTTCCTCGCTCACCGACATCACCTACGTCTTCGACGAACCGACCGTCGGCCTGCACCCGCACGACATCCGGCGCATGAACGACCTCCTGCTGCGCCTGCGGGACAAGGGCAACACCGTCCTCGTCGTCGAGCACAAGCCGGAGACCATCGCGATCGCCGACCACGTCGTCGACCTCGGCCCCGGCGCCGGCGTCAACGGCGGCCACCTCTGCTACTCCGGCGACGTCAGCGGCCTGCGCTCCTCCGGCACCCTCACCGGCCGGCACCTCGACCACCGTGCCAAGCTGCGCTCCGAGTTCCGCTCCCCCAAGGGCTTTCTGAGCATCACCGGCGCGTCGCACAACAACCTGCGCGACGTCTCCGTCGACCTCCCGCTCGGCGTGCTCACCGTCGTCACCGGCGTGGCCGGCTCCGGCAAGTCCTCGCTCGTCCACGGCTCGCTGCGGGGCCGCCCCGGCGTCGTCACCGTCGACCAGTCCCCGATCCGCGGGTCGCGCCGCTCCAACCCGGCCACCTACACCGGGCTGCTCGACTCCGTCCGCACCGCGTTCGCCAAGGCCAACGGCGTGAAGGCCGCGTTGTTCAGCGCCAACTCCGAAGGCGCCTGCACCCACTGCAAGGGCATCGGCCTCGTCTACACCGACCTCGCGATGATGGCCGGCGTCGCCACCGTGTGCGAGAAGTGCGAAGGCAAGCGGTTCACCCCCGAGGTGCTGCGCTACACGTTGCGGGGCAAGAACATCAGCGACGTCCTGGCCATGCCGGTCGCCGAGGCCCGCGAGTTCTTCCCCACCGGCCAGGCCCACGCCGTGCTCTCCCGGCTGCACGACGTCGGCCTGTCCTACCTGTCCCTCGGCCAGCCGCTCACCACCCTGTCCGGCGGCGAACGGCAACGCCTCAAGCTCGCCATCCACATGGCCGAGAAAGCCGCCACCTACGTGCTCGACGAACCCACCTCCGGCCTGCACCTCG
Source organism: Lentzea sp. NPDC042327 (assembly GCF_040647275.1). NCBI lineage: Bacteria > Bacillati > Actinomycetota > Actinomycetes > Pseudonocardiales > Pseudonocardiaceae > Lentzea > Lentzea sp. NPDC042327. The sequence goes on along the minus strand of NZ_JBEZBX010000007.1, from coordinate 29,126 downwards.
CCGACGTCGACCAGCTCCTCGGCCTGCTCGACCAGCTCATCGACGCCGGCAACACGGTCGTCGTCATCGAGCACCACCTCGCCGTCATGGCGCACGCCGACTGGATCGTCGACATGGGACCGGGAGCAGGCCACGACGGCGGCCGCGTCGTCTTCACCGGCACCCCCGGCGACCTCGTCGCACACTCCGACACGCTCACCGCGCACCACCTGAAGGAGTACCTGGCATGAGCCTGCTGACGGTCACCGGGGTGCGGGCGCTGACCCCGCGGATGACCCGCGTGACGTTCACCGGCGACGGCCTCGCCGACCTCGGCACGTGGCCCGACCAGCAGCTGAAGCTGTTGTTCCCCAAGCAGGGCGGCTCCGCCCACGTCTCGGACGCCACCGACACCGGCACCTGGTACCAGGCCTACCTCGCCCTCCCAGAGGAGACGCGGCCGTGGATGCGCAGCTTCACCGTGCGCGCGCTGGCCGACGGCGTGCTGACGGTCGACTTCGTGCTGCACGGCGACCACGGTCCAGCCGCCCGATGGGCCGCCACCGCGAAACCCGGTGACGTGCTCGGGCGGTTCGGGCCGTCCCGCGACTACGCCCGGCCGCTCGGAACCGCCGAGCTGCTGGTGTTCGCGGGCGACGAGACCGCGTTGCCCGCGATCGGCTCGCTGCTGGAGGTCCTGCCCGCGCACCAGCGGTTCCTGGCCTTCGTCGAGGTCGCCGACCCCGCGGAGGAACAGGACCTGCCCGGCGTGCGGTGGGTGCACCGCAGCGCCGGGGAGGACCTGGTGTCCGCGGTCAGCGCCGTGGAGGTGCCCGCCTCGGTCTGGGTGTGGCTCGGTGGCGAGGCCTCCACCGTTCGCCTGCTGCGCAGGCACTTCGTGAGCCTCGGTGTGTCCAGGGAGGACATCGAGTTCGCCGGCTACTGGCGGCGCGCGCTCACCCAGGACGACGCTCCGACCGAGGACGACCTCGCCGAGGCCCGGGAACGGATCGCCGCGCTCACCGAGTGACCCCGCGGAACTCCAGCAGGTAGCGCTGCGGCGTCAGCTCCACGACCTGGTCGAGCACCAGACCGCTGTCCGCCGCCACCCGCTCCAGCTCGTCGACCCGGCGTTCCCGGCCACCGAAGTGCACCAGCATCACCAGGTCCATCTCGGTGCTCGCCCGCAGCCCGCCGACCGCCTCCACCACCAGCACCCGGCCGTCCCGCGGCGCCGCCTCCGCGCAGCGCCGCAGGATCCGCCGGGCGTGCTCGTCGTCCCAGTCGTGCAGGACGTCGAACAACAGGTAGGCGTCGGCCCCCGGCGGCAACGGGTCGAAGAAGCTGCCCGCCGTGGCCTTCGCGCGGTCGCCGAACGGCTCGAACGCCTTCTGCGCCTCGGTCACGTCCAGGTCGACCAGGTGCCCGGTGATCCCGGGGTGCGCGGCCAGGACCGCGGCGAGCTGCCGGCCGGGACCACCACCGACGTCGACGACCGTGCCGAACCTGGCCCAGTCGAAGCCGGCCACGACCTGCGGGAGCTGCTCGCGGATGCGGAACGCCATCTGCGCGTCGAACGCCCTGCGCAGGTGCGGGTGGTCGGCCAGGTCGGACCAGAAGTCCTGGCCGTAGCGCAGCGGGTAGGCCGCCTCGCCGGTCGTGACGCTGTGCCGCAGGTCGACGAACGCCAGGTCGGCGCGGCCAGCGGCGGTGCTCGCGTCCAGCAGGTTCGCCAGGCCGTTGTCCGCGTCCCACCGCAGATGGGCGCCGAACGGCGTGGTGCGGTAGCCCTCACCCGCGCGTTCCAGCACGCCGAGCGTGACCAGGTGCCCCAGCAGCAGGTCCAGACCCAGCGGCGAGACGTCGAGGTCGGCGGCGAGCTGGTGCGCGGTGCCCGGTTCGGCCAGCAGCTCCGGCAGGCCGAGGGTCACCGCGACCCGCAGTGCCATCGGCGTGACGAGGCCGGCCATCTTTCGCAGCGTCTGCACTTCGTTCTTGTGGTCCACGACGGTCCACCGTCCCACCGGCGTCAACTTGTTTTCACTCAACACTGAAGAGATAGTGTGGAACAAGTCGACGTTCGGCGCCTACCGTGTGCATATGAGGACCAACTGGGCCGGCAACGTCACCTTCTCCGCGGCCTCGGTCGTCACGCCCGAGTCGGCCGACGACCTGCGAGCCGTGGTGCGCGGCGCCTCGGCCGTGCACGTCGTCGGGAGCGGGCACTCGTTCAGCACGGTCGCCGACACGACCGGGACGCTGGTGTCGCTGGCGGCGATGCCGGAGGAGTTCGAGGTCTCCGGGACCACGGCACGGGTGAGCGCGGGCATGACGCTCGCACAGCTGGCACCGCGGCTGGAGGCCGAGGGGCTGGCTCTGCACACCCTGCCGTCGTTGCCGCACATCACGGTCGCGGGCGCGGTCACTACGGCCACCCACGGCTCGGGTTCCCGGTCGCTGGCCGGTGCCGTGCGCGCGGTGGAGGTGATGCGCGGCGACGGGTCCGTGGTGTCGCTGACCTCACCGGGCGCGGTCGTGTCGCTGGGCGGGCTGGGCGTGGTCACGGCGGTCGAGCTGGACGTGGTGCCGTCGTTCCAGGTGGAGCAGACGGTGTACGACGACGTGGCGTGGACGGCGCTGCTCGGGTCGCTGGAGCAGGTCTTCGACGGCGCGTACAGCGTGAGCGCGTTCATCGACTGGCAGGGCAGCGCGACGCTGTGGGTGAAGCACCGGGTGGGCGACCACCCGCACGCCTTCCCCGGCCGGCCGGCGGACGGCCCGCGGCACCCGGTGCCCGGCCAGCCACCGTCGCGGTGCACCGTGCAGGGCGGGGTGGCGGGACCGTGGCACGAGCGGCTGCCGCACTTCCGCGCCGAGTTCACCCCGTCGGTCGGAGCCGAGCTGCAGACCGAGTACTTCGTGCCGCGCACCCGCGCGGTGACGGCGTTGCGCGCGCTGGCGGAGATGTCGACGGTGATCTCACCGCTGGTGCAGACCTGCGAGATCCGCACGATCTCCGCCGAGCCGCAGTGGCTGAGCCCCGCGCACGACCGGGACAGCGTCGCGATCCACTTCACCTGGGTGCCCGACACCCGCCGGGTGCTGGAGGTGCTGCCGCGCATGGAGGAGGCCATCGCGCCGCGGCCGCACTGGGGCAAGCTCTTCACGGTGCCGGCGCCGTTGCTGGCCGCCCGCTACCCGCAGTGGGACGCCTTCCGGGCGTTGCTGCGCGAGCACGACCCGAAGGGCGTGTTCCGCAACGACTTCCTGACCCGCTACCTCGGGTCGACGGCGTCCGGCTGACGCCGCGGCAGATCCGCCTCCGACCCCCGCACCCGCGTCAGCGGCCACCGCGGGGTCGACGTCACCGCTGTCGAGCCGCAGGATGCCCTGCGGGCCGGTCATCCACCCTCGACCACCGCGTCCCCTTCCCGGCGCAGCTCCTCCAGCTGCTCGTCCGAGAACCCGTACGTCGTCACCACCGTCATCTTCGCGCTCGTCACCAGCAGCCCCGGCCCCCACGCGTCCACCACCACCCCGCGCTGGTGCTCGGCGGTGAAGAACGGCCTCCCGTCGACCGCGAACGCCACCTCGGCCGGCCAGAACAGGGTTCGCCGCGCCTGGCCGGGGTGGAACTCGTGCGCGAACTTCAGCTGGTGCAGGAACGTGACCCAGCCCTCGGTGACGTCGTCGTAGTAGTCGTCCCACTCCGGCGACGTGCCCTTGGGTGCGCGGGTGCACACGACCCGCGTGCCCTCGGGGACCGGGGACAGCGCGAACGTGTCGTGGCCGTGGACGACCAGGGTGGTGCCGTCCTCCCGCGCGTTCTCGAAGTAGATCTGGTCGATCTCCGCGTCGAGCCCGGGGAGGTCCCAGCCGTGCCAGTGGCGGATCTTCTCCCTGTCGCGGAACGACCGCCACACCTGCTCGACGGGTGCGGCCACGGTGATCTCGATCCGGACGCCGTCATCGCTCATCGGGAACTCCAGGGTGCCCCAGTGCGACCACCCGGTACGGGCGGCCGGATTCGGTGTCGTAGCGCAACGCGAGCTGCCGCACCGCTTCGGCCAGGTCGCTGGTGAACTCGTGGACGGCGCCGGGCTCGCCGAAGCGGACCGTGGTCTCCACCGTGAACGTGAGCAAGCGCTTTCCGGCGTCGGCGGCCGAGCCGGCCATCCGCCCGACCTCGCGTGCGGTCTCCGCGGCGACCGACACGAGGTGGGTGGCGGCGAACTGGTCCTGCACACCGGCGGCCACCGACCGGCCGGGGCGGGCGCGTAGCACGCGTTCCACGCAGCCGCGGCGCCGGCGTTCCTCGACGAGTTCGACGAGGCCGGCCTGCTCCAGGGCGCGCACGTGGTAGTTGACCCGCTGCCGGGGCAGGTCGAGCGCCGCCGCCAGCTGGGTCGCCGACGCGGGCGAGGCCAGCAGCTCCAGCAGCGAGCGGCGCAACGGGGAGAGCTCCACGGCCGTCACGGTGCCATTTGACAAAATCATTTGTCAATACCGGAACGCGACCGGAAACAGGTAAGTTCGTTGACGGTTGCAACAAACCGCCTCCACCCTGGGACCGTGAGAACCCCCCTGCTGGTGGCAGCGTTGGCAGCAGCAGCGATCGTTCCCGTGTGGACGGTCGCCGCGCAGGCCGACGTCGTGCCAGGAACCGCTTATCAAGTGACGAACGTCGGTAGCGGGAAATGCGTGGAGTCGCTGGGATCGGCGAACGGCGCGCAGCTCCGGCAACAGGCCTGCTCTGGGCAGACGTGGAAGTTCACGCCCACGAGCGACGGCTACCACACGGTCGGCGAAGGTGCCGTCTGGGACGTCTCGAACGTGTCCACCGCGGACAACGCGGCGATCCACATGTGGCAGTCCTTCACCGCGAACAACCAGCAGTGGCGCGCCGAGCAGGTGGGCACGGACACCTACCGGTTCGTGAGCCGCCACAGCGGGAAGTGCCTCGACGTGCCCGGCGCCACCACGGGCGACGTCCAGCTGGTCCAGTACACCTGCAACGGGACCAACGCGCAGCTCTTCCGCCTCACCTCCGGCACCCCGAACCCCGGCCAGCCCGACTTCGGGCCGAACGTGCTGGTCTTCGACCCGTCGATGCCCGCGAGCACCATCCAGGCGCGCCTGAACGACGTGTTCCGTCAGCAGGAGACCGGGCAGTACGACGCCCGCCGGTTCGCGATCATGTTCAAGCCCGGCAACTACAACGTCGACGTCAACATCGGCTTCTTCACCCAGGTCCTCGGCCTGGGCCTGCTGCCCGACGGCGTGACGATCAACGGTCAGGTGCACGTCGAGGCCGACTGGTTCCAGGGCAACGCGACGCACAACTTCTGGCGCAGCGCGGAGAACCTCGCGATCCGGCCGCCGAGCGGCACCAACACGTGGGCCGTCTCGCAGGCCTCCGCGATGCGCCGCACCAAGACCTACGGCAACATGCAGCTCGACGACAACGGTTGGTCCAGCGGCGGCTTCCTCGCCGACTCCGTGGTCACCGGCCAGGTCCGTTCCGGTTCGCAGCAGCAGTGGCTGTCGCGCAACACCGAGTGGGGCTCGTGGACCGGGGAGAACTGGAACATGGTGTTCGTCGGTGCGCGCAACGCGCCGCAGACCTCGTTCCCGGAGCCGCCGTACACCACGGTCGCGCAGACGCCGGTCGTGCGGGAGAAGCCGTTCCTGAACGTCGACGCCGGCGGCGGCTACAACGTGTTCGTCCCGGCGCTGCGCGGCAACTCCAGCGGCACCACGTGGGCGAGCGGGCAGCAGCAGGGCACCAACATCCCGCTGTCGCAGTTCTTCATCGCCAAGCCCGGCACGAGCGCGGCGACGATCAACCAGCAGCTGGCGGCCGGCAAGCACCTGCTGCTGACGCCGGGCGTCCACCAGGTCTCCGAGCCCATCCGCGTCACGCGGCCGGACACGGTGGTCATGGGCCTCGGTCTCGCGACCGTCATGCCCACCAACGGGAACATGGCCCTGGACGTGGCCGATGTGGACGGTGTGAAGATCGCCGGTCTGCTGCTCGACGCGGCTCCGACCAACTCGCCGCTGCTGGCGCAGATCGGCGCGCCGGGCAGCAGCGCGCGGCACCAGGCCAACCCGACCTCGGTGCACGACCTGTACGTGCGCATCGGCGGTTCGGCGGTCGGGCGGGCCACGACCTCGTTGGTGGTCAACAGCCACGACGTGATCGGCGACCACCTGTGGCTGTGGCGCGGCGACCACTCCTACGGCGTCGGCTGGGACCTCAACACCGCGGACACCGGGCTGGTCGTCAACGGCAACAACGTGACGATGTACGGCCTGTTCGTCGAGCACTACCAGAAGTACCAGACCATCTGGAACGGCCAGGGCGGCCGGACGTACTTCTACCAGAACGAGATGCCGTACGAGGTGCCCGACCAGGCGGCGTGGATGAACGGGTCCACCCGCGGCTACGCGGCCTACAAGGTCTCGAACAACGTCACGACGCACGAGGCGTGGGGCCTGGGCAGCTACGCCTTCATGAACGCGAACCCGTCCGTGGTCGCCGACCGGGCGTTCGAGGCGCCGAACACCCCTGGCGTGAAGTTCCACAGCATGGTGACGGTGTCGTTGGGCGGCAAGGGAACCATTCAGCGGATCATCAACAGCTCGGGCGGCACGGCGACCGCGGGGTCGACCGAGGCCTACCTGGCGAACTACCCGTGATGACGCGCTGAACCCGGAGGAACCGGCCCCGTGCTCCGCCCTGGAGCACGGGACCGGTCCGTCCCGGTCAGCCCAGCCGCTTCGGGCGGTTGATCTTCATCTCGTCCATGTCGGTGACCTTGGCCTTGAGGCCGCGGAAGTCGACGCCCAGCTCGTCGAGGGCGGCGCTCGCACGCCGCAGGCCCGCGTCGTCCGGCTTCTCCGCCGCCGTGAGGATCACGCGGTAGCTGAAGAAGTCGAGCTTCTCGTCGAACGTCAGCGCGCCCTCCTCGCTGAACCCGGCGTCGCGCAGGAAGTCGAAGCCCTCCAGGCGTTCCCGCAGCGCGGTGCGCTGGTCGTCGGTGAGGTCGGCGAAGCGACCGCGGACGAGTACTCGGTAGGTGTGTTCAGCCACGAGAAAACATCGTGCAGGAACGCCCCGCACTCTGGCGAACGATTTCCGCGGTGCGCAAGAATCATGATCCATGAACGCAAAGGACCTGGTCACGCGCATCCGGACGGAGCTGCACCCCGGTGAACACGACAACCTCGTGGTCAAACTGATCGAAACCGGACAAGCCCCGCGCGCCGTGATCGCCACGTTCGCCGCCGAGGAGCACCACATCGTCTCCTCCGACTGGCGAACATTCCTCACCCTCGCCGCGAAGGCAGAGGAGCCGAACGCACGGGCGTTCTTCACCCTGCTCGCCGGTGGCGAGGAGCTGGTGCTGCCGATGCTGGAGCCGCTGGCCCGCGCGGCCGGCATGACCGCGAAGGACTTCCACGCGCACGAGCCGTTCCCCGGCTGCCAGGCCTACCCGGCCTACCAGTCGTGGATGGCGCTGAACGGCGAGCCCACGGACGTCGTCCTGGCGATCCTGGCGAACTTCACGGCGTGGGGCGGCTACTGCGCCCGGATGGCCAAGGGCCTGCGCGAGCACTACGACTTCGGCGACGAGGCGTGCGGGTTCGTCGACTTCTTCGCCCAGCCGGCCCCGCAGGTGGAGGAGCGGGCGCTGGCGGCGATCCAGGCGGCGCTCGACGCCGGGTGGCAGCCGAAGCACGCGTGGCGCTACGGACGCCTGCTGCAGGCCTACGAGCTCCAGTTCTGGTCGACGCTGGCCTGAGGCCAGAGCGTGGTTCCCGTCGTCCGGCCGGGAGGGCGGGAGCCGCGCTTCACACCTCGTCGGGGACGTGCACCCACCCCTTGCACTCCTCGCCCGCCACCTCGACCCTGGGCAGCGGCACGAACACCCAGTCGTCGACGCCGTCGTAGCCGTGCCGGATCACCGAGCGGTGGATCGGCTCGGACACCACCAGCACGAGCGGGGCGGTGGCCTGCTCGTGCGTCGACGCGGTGAGCAGCCTGGTCGCGATGTCGATGTCCTCGCCGAACCAGCCGAAGTCGTCGCACGCCACGTCACCGGGGTGGATGACGAGCCGCAGCCGCAACGGGTGGTCCTGCCCGGCGTTGCGCTCGTCGAGCAGCGCCTTCAACCGCGGTACGAGCCTGGTGAGCAGCCAGGTCTTCGGAATCCGGTCCGTCGGGTGGACCAGCACGATCAGCCAGTCGCCGCGGTCGACGAACCGGTCCCGCAGGTCGGGGGTCACGCCGCTGTCCACGAGCGCGTGCTCGACGAGGTCGATCACGGCCCTGCGCAGCAAGGCCATCACGAGGTTGCTGCAGGCCGTCGGTGGTGTCATGGCCACAGCGAGGATCGTGCGCTGACACGGTTGTATCGAGGGGGTACTCATGGCTCCCCGCCTCCTGACCTTCGAACGTGCGGAGGTACGGGCACTGGCGGTGGTTCACCCGTTTGGGCAGTGAACTTCAGTTAACTTCAGTTGATCTACTTTTAGGACTATAGTTGAGAGTAAGGCTCGACTGAAGTTCAGGCAATAGGGAAGATTGTCTGCAAAGTCTTCGGTTGACTGAAGCGAAACTGAAGGACGTGACGGCATGTCTTCTGCCGAGGAGTCGGCACAACACCTGGCGCGGCGACTGCGCTCGCTGCGCAAGCAGGGCTGGCCGGGCAAGCGCATCACACAGGAGCAACTCGGCGAAGCGTTCGACGTCAGTGTCCCGCTGATCTCGTCCTGGGAACGGACGTCCAACCCGGTTCCTCCTCCGGAGCACCGCCTCGAGGCCTACGCCACCTTCTTCGCCACCTCGCGTTCCACAGAGCGTCGGCCGTACCAGGTCCTCACCCACTTGACCGAGGAAGAGCAAGCGATCAGGGACTCTCTGCTCGCCGAGCTCATCGACCTGCGCAACAGGGCGCAAGGCGAATACCATGCTGGAGGTGCGGCGGCGTTCACGGACAACCTGTGGCGGTTCCCGCCAGGCGAGGACATCACGATCGTCTGCTCCGCGTTGCCGCCGAAGCTGCTGCGGCAACTTCCCGCATCACACTCGGACGACCCGGACTACATCGAGCTGTACCAGTACTCCGACCTGGATTCCCTCTTCGAGATCCACGGTCACATCCGCGCGATGAACCCCGACAGCACCGTGTACGTGCGCCCGGGGTCGGACAACCTCGCAACCGACGAGTACATCGGTCACCTCGTGCTGCTGGGCGGAGTTGACTGGAACCAGGTGACCGGCGAAGTGTTGCAGCGCATGAGCCTGCCCGTGCAGCAGCAGGGTCGGCCCGACGACACGGACACAGGTGGGTTCGACGTCGTCGAAAACGGCGTGGTGGTCAGGACGTTCCAGGCCGAACTGCGCACGATCGACGGACGAAGACTGCTCGAACAGGACGTCGCACACTTCTACCGGTCGCGCAACCCCTTTAACAAAGATCGCACTGTCACCATTTGCAACGGCATGTACTCGCGCGGAGTGCTCGGCGCTGCCCGGGCTTTGTCAGACACCCGGTTCCGCGATCGCAACACGGCATATGTACGAAGCCGGTTCGCCGGTTACGACTCGTTCAGCATCATCAGTCGCGTGCAAGTCCTTCCCGGAGGAGCGGTTGTGACTCCGGACTGGACCGATCCCGAACAACTGTTGCACGAATGGCCCGCGTGAACAGCGTGACCGATGACGCCCAGTAAACAGTCCCGGCATCACCACGGCTCACACCGGGCACTGCTCTACGCCGCGCCGAAGAACTCGCCTCAGGCGCCAGTGGACGCGATAATCGTACCCACCATTCGCGAGCCTCAGGCCATGCACCACGCCATCGCCCTCGCCACGTCGCTGAACTGCCCTCTGATCGCGATGTGCAGTGGCGACAAGACGTCGACAGATGCGGTGAGCATGCTCGCAGTCGAAAGAAAGGTGGAGGTGCTCGCTGTCGACGTGGACAGCCTCCCCGCCGGACTGCTGCCCCGGTTCAAGACCAGCGCCTTGCTGGCGAGGACGAAGTTCGATTGGCACAGCGACATCAGCCGCAAACGCAATCTCGGGCTCGTGATCGCACAGGTGGCGGGCTGGGAACGCATCGTCTTCCTCGACGACGACATCGAGGTACCCGACCCGGCGGACCTGCGCAGGGCGGCCGCACTCACCGACAACTACGCCGCGGCCGGCCTGAGCATAGGCGGATACCCCGACAACTCCGTCGTGTGTCGCGCATATCGCGAGGCCGAGGGGGCACAAGAGGCATTCGTCGGTGGAGGCGCGCTCGCGGTGCACACCAAGTCGAGGTCGTCGTTCTTTCCTGACATCTACAACGAGGACTGGTTCTTCCTGCTCGGCGACAAGAAGCTGCGGCCGACAGCCGTCATCGGCGCCGCGTTCCAAACGGCATCAGACCCGTTCGAGTTCGACGAGCGGGCGAGGTTGGAGGAGTTCGGCGACGTGCTGGCGGAGGGACTGTTCTGGCTCCTGGACGACAAGAGGTCACTGACGGATGCCGACACCGCCTATTGGTCCCGATACCTGCTCAAAAGGTCGAATTTCATCCTCGAGACCATGGAGATGGTGCGTCGGTTCGAGGACGACGCTGAACGGAAGGCGAAAAAACTCAGCTCGCTGACAGCGGCGTTGGAGCGTTCGAAACTCATCAGTCCCGAACGGTGCGAGAACTACCTGCAGGCCTGGCGCACCGATCGGAGCACATGGCGCCGACACCTCGGAACACTACAGCCGAACCGGAAGCGGCACCGTTGCAAGGACGACCTCCGCGCGGTCGTGACTGACCTCGGGCTGGGCCTCTGCAGCAGGTACCTCCGGCGCTAGCGGCTTCTCCATCACGTCGCACAGTTCTACGAACCGGTGGCCGTGCTCGTCTGGATACGAGTAGCACTTCACCTGTTCGTGGGGCCAAGACGCATACCCGAGCCGGATGTACAACCTGGCGGCTGCCGTGTTGCTCTCCTCCACCGCCAACGCGACCTTGTGGTGGCCCATGGCCGCCAACTGCCGCTCTGCGGCTTCGAGCAGCCTGGTTCCCACCTTCTGCCCCCGGTGACCCGGGTGCACCTCCAGGTGCGTGATCAGCGGAACGTCCCGCAGATGCGTCCGGATCTCTGGTTCCTCCGCAGGCGCCAGCCACAAGAAGACGTGGCCGATCGGCGCGTCGCCCTGCCAAGCGACCAGAAGTACGCCGAGGCCGCCCGACTGGCGTTCAAGCCGGTCAGCGAAGTACTGCCGCTGACCCAGCTGCCGGTCCAGCGAAGCCAGATCCCCAGGTCGCATCCGTCTTATGATCAAGTTGTGCATGACGAACCTCTGCACCACCGAACTGGTCGTTTGTCCTATCGTACCGCCGCCACTGGTCCGAAATGGACGGAGGTCCGGCAGTTCCGCGGCTGACCGCATTCCGCGTCAGCTCCGCAGGCGAGATGCCGGTTCAAGGACAGAAACCTGACACGGCGGGAAACAGCCTCGGCTTGCGGGTAGCTTGCCCGCAGGAGTGCGCTGCCAGGACAGGATCACCGTGACGAGCGAAGCGTCCGACATCGTTGTCGTGCTGACGGCCTTGGAGAGCGAGTACACCGCGGTCAGGGACCTCGTCGAGGAGCCGGCGGTACTCCGCCACGCCGCCGGCACGCGGTTCGAGGTCGGCCGGATCCGGGGCGGCACCGGGCGGGTGGCGCTGGCGTCGGCGGGTGCGGGCAACCAGCCGGCCGCGGTGCTGGCCGAACGGGCGATCGCGGAGTTCCGGCCGCGGGCCGTGTTCTTCGCCGGGATCGCGGGGGCGCTGCACGACGACCTCGACCTGGGCGCCGTCGTCGTCGCGACCAAGGTCTACGGCCACCACGGCGGTGTCGAGGGCGAGAACGGGTTCGGCGCGCGGCCGCAGGCGTGGGACGCCGACCACGAGCTGGAGCAGATCGCGCGTGCGGTCAGCCGGGACGGGCGGTGGCGGCTGCCCACCGCGCCCAGGGTGGTGTTCCGGCCGATCGCCGCCGGTGAGGTCGTGCTCGACTCCCGGCTCACGCCGTCGGCGGAGCACCTGCGGCGGCACTACTCGGACGCGGCCGCCGTCGAGCTGGAGAGCGCGGGCACGGCGAAGGCGGCGCACCTGAACCGGGCGCCGTTCCTGACGGTGCGCGGCATCAGCGACAAGGCCGACGGGCGCAAGCTGGACACCGACCGCGCCGGGTGGCAGTCGATCGCGGCGGGCAACGCCGCCGCCTTCACCCTCGCGGTCGCCGCCGAGCTGTTCGCCTCGGCGCCCCGCCTGCCCGCGCAGGTCACGGGCCACGGCGCCGCGATCACGTGGCAGCGGCCGGTGGAGCTGAGCTGGCGCACCGACCTCATCGGCACCGGTTCGGTGGTCGAGCGGTGTGCCGTCGAGGTCCACCTCGTGCCGATGGACGAGTACGGACGGCTGGAGGTGCCCGCGCTGGAGCGCCTACGGGAGCTCCTGGCCGCGCACGGGCGCGGGCACGGCCTGTTCACCGGCTCCGAGCGGCTGACCTCCGACGTCACGGCGGACGCGGTGTGGGTGCGGTCGGCGCCGAGCCCGGACGGTCACCGCGGGCTCGCCGTCCGCCGCTCCGGCCAGCGGTGCGCGTGGTCTCCCCTGCGGTACGACGCGCACGGGTCGGTGGTCGACCGCACCGCGCTGGGGCAGCAGGTCGAACGGTCGCTGCGGCTGCTCACCGAACTGTCCGGGCTCTCCGGTGTGCCCGCGCCGGCCGCGGTCGCCGTCACCGCGGGGCTGGAACCGGCCGCGGGGCTGACCGAGCACGGTGCGGGCCACCTGCCGGGTGCCGGCGGGTTCTGCACGGCCGCGCGGATCAGGGTGCAGTCCGGTGCCGCGGTGCCGTTCCACGCCCTGCTGGCGCGCCCGCAGGAGGCGGCGCAGGAGATCACGGCCCGGCTGCACCTGGCGTTCCGGCAGGCGTGCTGAGCGGTTCCGCCGCCGGGGGACGACAGCGGAACCGCCCGCGGCGGCGCTACCTCGGCAGGTAGGCCCGGTGCTGCTTGGAGAACTCGGAGCCGTTGAACTTGTCCCAGTTGATCGACCACGTCATGAGGCCGCGCAGGTTCGGGTACACGCCCTTCGGCTTGTAGCTGCCGCAGTTCGTGCCCTTGGTGAGGCAGTTCAGCGCGGTGTGGACGTCCGCGACCGACGTGAAGCCGTTGCCGGCGTTGACGGACGCGGGCAGGCCGATCGCCACCTGCTCCTGGCGCAGCGGCGCGAAGAACTTCGTCGCGTCGCCCCGCACCGGGAACCCGGCGAGCACCATGTCGGCCATGGACACGTGGAAGTCCGCGCCGCCCATCGAGTGGTACTGGTTGTCCAGGCCCATGATCGGGCCGGAGTTGTAGTGCTGGACGTGCAGCAGCGTCAGGTCGTTGCGCATCGCCTCGATCACCGGCAGGTACGCGCCGGTGCGGGTGTCCGCGCCGCCCGTGCCGCCGTAGAACTGGTAGCCGACCTGCACGAAGAACGTCTCCGGCGCCATCGTGAGCACGAAGTCGGCGCCGTAGCGGGACTTCAGCGACTTCAACGCGGAGATCAGGTTCACGATGACCGGCGTGGTCGGGTTCTTGAAGTCGACGTCACCGGCGTTGAGCGACAGCGAGTGGCCCTCGAAGTCGACGTCGAGGCCGTTCAGGCCGTACCTGTCGATGATCGCCGACGCCGAGCGCACGAACGCGTCGCGCGCGGCGGTGGTCTCCAGGCGCACCTGGCCGTTCTGGCCGCCGATGGAGATCAGGACCTTCTTGCCCTTCTGCTGCTGGGCGCGGATGCCGGCGATGAAGTCGGCCTCGGACTCGACGTTCGGGCACTCCGCGACCGGGCACTGCGCGAACCGCAGCTCACCGCTGGTGGCGCTGGTGGGTTCCGCGAACGACAGGTTGATCACGTCCCACTCGTCCGGCACGTCGCGCATCCGGAGGTAGCCGGAGCCGTTGGCGAAGCTCGCGTGCAGGTAGCCGACGAGGACCTTGCGCGGCAACGAACCCGTGGGCGGCGGTCCGCTCGTGGTCGTCGTCGTAGTGGTGGTCGTTGTGGTCGTTGTGGTGGCGCTGGTCGTGGTCGTGGAGGTCGGCGGGGTGCCGCCGCCCGCGCACGCCGCGCCGTTGACGGTGCAGTTCTGCGGGTCGGCGGTGCCGGTGGCGTTGAACCCGAAGGAGACGCTGGCGCCGGGCGCGACCGAGCCGTTGTACTCGCGGTTGGTGAAGACGTGGTGGTTACCGCTTTTGGTGAGCAGCGCGTCCCAGTAGGCACCGGCGCTCGTGCCCGCGGGGAGGTCGAACTCGACCTTCCAGGAGCCGATGGCCGCGCTGGTCTCGTTCTTGACCGTGACCGTGGCGGTGTACCCGGTGGCCCAGGACTGCTTGGTGACCGTCGCCGTGACTCCGGCGGCGCTGGCGGGGGCGAGGCTCACGAGCACGGTGCCGAGCACCAGTGCGGCCACCGCGGCTATTCGAGCGAACAACGTCATGGCTGATCCATCCCTCACGCGTGGCGGCCGGCAGGGGGTCCACCGTGAATTGGACTAGACCATCTACCACCGCGTCAAGGTCGTAGACTGCGCACCCGTGCCCCACGCTCGTGCGACGGACGGAACCGCGCTCTTCTACTCGGTCGAGGGCTCTGGCCCTCCGCTGCTGCTCATCGCGGGCCAGGCGAACTCGTCGCGGTGGTGGCGGCAGGTCCTGCCGGACTTCACTCCGCACTTCACGACGATCGTGATGGACAACCGCGGCACCGGTTCCAGCGACAAGCCGGAGTCCCCGTACAGCACACGGCTGTTCGCCTCGGACTGCGTCGCGGTGCTCGACGACCTCGGCCTGGACCAGGCCCTGGTGTACGGCACGTCGATGGGCGGGCGGATCGCGCAGTGGATCGCGGCGGCCCACCCGGAGCGGGTCTCCCAACTAGTGCTGGGCTGCACCTCCCCCGGCGGCCCGCACGCCGTGGAGCGCAGTGCCGAGGTCAGGAGGTCGCTGGCCCAGGTCGACCAGATGAAGGCGCGCAAGGCGCTCGTCGACCTGATGTACACACCGGCGTACCGCGGCCCGTTCAACACGCTCGGCGATCCCGCGATGCCGCCCTACGCGCGCAAGCTGCACCTCATGGCCAGCGCGGAACACGACGCGTGGGACGCCCTGCCGTCGATCTCCTGCCCGACCCTGGTCGTGCACGGCACCGACGACATCTTCAACCCCACCGCGAACGCACCGCTGATCGCCGAACGGATTCCGGGCGCGCGCATGGAGCTGATCGAGGGCGCACGGCACGGCTACTTCGAGGAGTTCCGCGCGGTCGCGTCACCGCTGGTGGTGGACTTCCTCAGCTCGTGACCCACCGCAGCCCGCGCATCAACGCGTGGCCGGCGAGCTTGACCCCGGTGGCCTCGGAGACCGGCAGGTAGGGCAGCCGCAGCGGCATCCGCGCCCACACCGGCAACGTGGCCACGGCCGTGGCGCCCAGCACCGCGTACGGCCCCTTCGCGACCAGCGGAAGCGGTGCCTTGAGGAGCAGGAACCGCGCCGCCTCCCGGGCCTCCGGCGTGCCCTTGAGCTCGGGCCGGTAGGCGTCGAGCCGGTCCGCGAGCTCCCGCGTGGTCTCCGGCGGGTCCGCGATGCCCATGGCCCGCGCGATCACCGCCATGTCCCGCACGTACCCGTCGTAGTCGTCGAGCGGCTGCTCGCCGTAGCGCTGGTGGCAGCGCAGGAAGCTGTCCACCTCGGCCACGTGCACCCACTCCAGCAGGTGCGGGTCATCGGCGCGGTAGTGGCGCCCGTCGGACGCCGTGCCGTGGATGTACGTGTGGATGCGCGCCAGCTTGTCGATCGCCTTGTGCGCGTCCTCCTTCGTGCCGTACGTGGTCACGCCCACGAAGAGGCTCGTGCGCTGAAGACGCCCCCACGGGTCCGTGCGGTAGTCGGAGTGCTCGGCCACCGCCGCCATCGCCAGCGGGTGCAACGACTGCAGCAGCAGTGCCCGCAACCCGCCGATGAACATGGCGTGGTCGGCGTGCACCTGCCGGATCGGGCGGTCGTCGGCGAACATGCGGGGGCCGGGTGCCTCGTGGATGGTGCGGACCTGGTCTTCGCGGTCCGGGCCCACGACCCTCTCGAACAGGCCGTTGCTCAGCTGCCGCCGCAGTGCTTCCAGCATGACCCCATGATGCGCGGCGGTAGCTGAGAACGGGACCTCCTCCGCTCAGGAAGGCGGGTAGGACGTCTTGCGCCGCGAAAGCAGCAGCCGCCTCTCGGCTGTCCGGGTGAACACCCCGGTTCGTCCGCGGTACCTCCTCCGCGCTGGAGCGGGACGTGATACGACAACGTTCGGAGGCAGACGATCAGCGTTGGCGGAGAGGGAGCACATGACCGACGCGGACTTGCCCGGCTTTTTCCACGACGCGGACGAGGCGTCCCGCCAAGGGCAGCGGAAGACGTTGCTGCTCAGCCGCGTGCGGCTGGTGAGCGCCGTGGTCGCCGCGATCGGCGGCGCGTTCAAGTGGAAGATCGGCGGCACCTACGACCTGTGGGCGTTCGTCGCCCTGGCCGGTTTCTTCGTCGCGCTGTTCACGGAAATCCTGCTGTGGGCGCAGCACCCCGAGCAGAAGTGGAACGCCGGCCGCGCCGTCGCCGAGCAGATCAAGTCGCTGGTGTGGCGCTACGCCGTGGGCGCCGACCCGTTCACCGGAGCCGGCGCCAAGCAGCTGCTGCAGCTCAGGATCGCCGAGGTCGTGGCCGAACACGGCAAGAAGCTCCGCCTGGCCAGCACGAACCCCTCCGGCGCCGAGCGCCGCGAGGAACTGCGCCGCAAGCCCTTCGCCGACCGCCGCACCGCCTACCGCGAGGGCCGGGTGAAGGACCAGCTGGAGTGGTACCAAGCCCGCGCCGCGACCAACGAGTTCCGCGCGAACCTGTGGCGCATGCTGCTGATCGCCGGCGAGTTCGTCGCGATCCTGTTCGCCGGCGCCCGCGTCATGGGCGCCTGGGACGTCGACATGTCCGGCGTCATGGCGGCGGCGGTCGCCGGCGGCGCGGCGTGGCTGGGGCTCAAGCAGCACGAGAACCTGTCCCTCGGCTACTCCGCGGCCGCGAGCGACCTGGCGCTGATCTACGAACGGCTCGCCGACGTGGAGGAGGCCGACTGGCCCGCCGCGGTGGCGGAGGCCGAGGGGGCGATCAGCAAGGAGCACAGCGCGTGGCTGGCGTCCCGGCCGAGCACGACGTGACGGAACGGCTGAGGACCTTCGTCGCGCCACCGGGCCGGGTCGTCGGCCGTCCTGGACGGGCAGGCCGAGGAACAGCGCCACCACACGACGCTCACTGAGGTGGGCAGGCTGCCACACGAGCCCGCCATCACGCGGGCTCGTGCGGGAGAGCGAGCAGGCCGGTTAGGAGCCCAGCGCCGCCACCACCCGCTCCACCACCGCCTTCTCGGCCACCGCCACCGCCCCGTCGGCCCCGGCCACCGACCGGCACATCTCCGCCACCGCCGCGCGGAAGATCGGCACGTCACGCGGCTCGTGCGCGGCGATGATGTCCACGGCGGAGCGCAGCGCGGTCAGGACGCCCTCCTCCACGTCGGCCGACGAGCCGCGGGGCAGGGACGGCGGGGCCGCGGCGATCACTTCGCGCAGGTCGTCGGAGAGCAGGGTCATGGCGCGGATGCCGGCGTGGCTCTCCTCGTCCACGGCGCCGGGGTCCGCGGTGGAGACCAGGACCATGGCACCGAAGACGGCGGTGCGGAGCGTCTGGCCCTCCGCCTCCGTGTAGGCAGTCATGCGGTCAGCCTATGCAACGATCTCGCGGTATGAGTGCGGGTCGGGTGCTCGGCGCCAACATCAGGGCGTTTCGCGAGCAGCGCGGGTTGTCGTTGTCGGAGCTCGCGCGGCGGTCGTCGATCGCGAAGGGCACGCTGTCGCAGCTGGAGAGCGGGTCGGGGAACCCGACCATCGAGACAGTGTTCAGTTTGTCGAACGCTTTGAACGTGCCGGTGTCGGAGCTGCTGTCGGAGCGGACGGCGCCGGAGGTCATCCTGGTGCGGGCCAGGGACGTGGAGCAGCTCAGCAGCAACGCGGTCGACCTGCGGCTGATGCGCCGGATGGACGTCGCGGACACCGTCATCGAGATCTACGACCAGCGTGTGCGGCCGGGTGCGACGCAGACCAGCGAAGGTCATCCCGGCAAGGAGCACGTGCTGGTCACCGGCGGGACGCTGCGGGTGGGGCCGACGGACTCGCCGTTCGAGCTCGGGCCCGGCGACTACGTGTGCTTCCCCGGCTCGGTGCCGCACCTGTACGAGACCGTCGGCGGTGAGGTCAGCTCGGTACTGGTGCTGGAGTACCCGAAGCACTAACGTTCATTCTATTGAACGGAGGTGGAGTGATGCACCCGGACGTCGTGGTGGTGGGAGCGGGGATCGTCGGGGCCGCGTGCGCGCAGGCGCTGACGGCGCGCGGGCTCGACGTCCTGGTCGTCGACCGCCACGGGCCGGCGGCGGGCACCAGCGCGGCCGGCGAGGGGAACGTGCTGGTCAGCGACAAGGGGCCGGGGCCGGAGCTGGAGCTCGCCCGAGCCAGCCGGGAGCTGTGGCCGGAGCTGGCGCAGGACGCGGAGTGGGAGGAGAAGGGCGGGCTCGTCGTCGCCACGACCGAGCAGGCCGTCGAACCGCTCAGGGCCTTCGCCGCCGGGCAGCGCGCCGCGGGCATCGACGCGTGCGAGCTCACCGCGCAGGAAGCCCTCTCGTGCGAACCGCACCTCAACCCCGGTGTCACCGCCGCGGTCCACTACCTCCAGGACGCCCAGCTCAACCCGGTCAAGGCGACGCGGACCCTGCTGCGCGGCATCCGGGTCCTCCAGGCGGAGACGTCCGCGGTGGACGGCAGGTCCGTCACCACCGACCGGGGCGTCCTGCACTGCGGTGCCGTCGTCAACGCGACCGGGCCGTGGGCGCGCCGGTTCGGCGTGAACGTCCTGCCCCGGCGCGGCGTCGTCCTCGTCACCACGCCGATCCCCGGCACGATCCGGCACAAGGTCTACGACGCGGACTACGTCGGCGCGGTCGCGAGCGGCGAGGCCGACCTGCAGACCTCCGGCGTGGTCGAGTCGACGCAGGCCGGCACGGTCCTGATCGGGTCGAGCCGGCAGCGCAAGGGGTTCGACGACACGATCGAGTCGAAGGTCCTGAAGGCGTTGGCGCGGAGAGCGATCGCGATGTTCCCCATGCTCGCCGGAGTGCCGGTCATGCGCGCGTACGGCGGCTTCCGCCCGTACGCGCCGGACCACCTGCCGATCATCGGCGAGGACCCGCGCACACCGGGCCTGTGGCACGCCACGGGGCACGAGGGCGCCGGTGTCGGGCTCGCACCGGCAACCGGGCGGCTGCTCGCCGAGCTTCTCACCGGTGCCGCGCCGCACGTCGATCCCCACCCGTTCCGCGTCGACCGGCCGGAGGTGCTGGTGTGAAGGTCACGTTCAACGGCCTCCCCCGCGAGGCCGACCACGTCGCGGAGCTGCTGCCCGGCCGGTTCTTCTGCGGCATCGGCGTCTGCTTCGGCTGCGTCGTCGAGATCAACGGGACCCCGGAGGTCCGCGCCTGCCGGCACCGGCTCGCGGACGGCGACACCATCAGGACCACGTCGTGAGGGTCGTGGTGGTGGGTGCCGGACCGGCCGGCATGGCCGCCGCCAGGACCGCCGCCGACGCGGGCGCGGACATCGTCATGGTCGACTCCGAACCCGAGGCGGGCGGCCAGTTCCTGCGCGGCAGGACCACGTTCGCGCACCCCGGCGTCACCCACCTCCGCGACACCGAGGCGTGGCTCGTCGAGGACGGCGTCCTGCACCTGCGCGGCCCGCGGCAGCTCCCCTTCGACGCGCTGGTCGTCGCCACCGGCGCCTACGACCGCCCGCTGCCCTTCCCCGGCTGGGACGGGCCCGGCGTGATCACCGCCGGTGCCGCCCAGGCGCTGGCCAAGCAGGGCGTCACCCTCGCCGAACGCGTGGTGGTCGCGGGCACCGGCCCGTTCCTGCTGCCGGTCGCGACCGCGTTGCAGGACCTCGGCGCCACCCTCGTCGGCGTCTACGAGGCGAACTCGCCGCTGGCGTGGGCGAAGGAGGCCAGGGCGGTCGCCGCGAACCGGCACAAGGTCGCCGAGCTCGCGCGGTACCGAAGGGTGTTGCCGCGCCTGGAGACCCGCACCGCCGTCGTCGCCAAGCACGGCGACCGCGTCACCGTCGCGAAGCTCGACAGCGCCTGGCGCCCGGTCGGCCACCGCACCGTGCGGGCAGACCTCGTGTGCGTCGGCTACGGCTTCCTGCCGCGCGCCGACCTCGTCCCGCACGCCGCCAGGACCGGCGGGTTCTACGACGTGGACGACCACCAGCGGACCTCGGTGCCCGGCGTGTACGCGGCCGGTGAGGTCACCGGCATCGGCGGCGCCGACCTGTCCGAGGCCGAGGGCGTCGTCGCCGGGGCCGCGGCCGCCGGGCGGCAACCACCGGCGGCTGCGCTCAGGGCCGTGCGCGACGGCCGCCTGTTCGCCGCGGCACTGGCGCGGGTGCACGCCGTCCGGCCCGGCTGGCGGACCTGGCTCACACCGGAAACCACGGTCTGCCGCTGCGAGAAGGTGACCCGCGCGGCGCTCGACACCGCCGCCGCCACGACCATGCGCGAGCTCAAGCTGACCAGCCGGGTCGCGCTGGGCCGCTGCCAGGGCCGCATCTGCGCCCGCAACGCCGCCGAGCTCACCGGAATCCCGTTCGACGACCAGCGCCGCGTGATCGCGGTCCCGATCCCGCTCGGCGAACTCGCCGCGCTCCCCGAGGAGGACTCATGACCGAACGTCTCGACGGCGTCATCGTCGCCACCGCGTTGCCGTACAAGGAGGACGCGGGTGCGCCCGCCGGGCTGCGGCCCGACCTGGACCGGTTCGCCGAGCACTGCCGCTGGGTGGTCGAGTCCGGCTGCCGCGGCGTCGGCCCGAACGGCTCGCTCGGCGAGTACTCGTCGCTGACCGACGCCGAACGCCGGGAGGTCGCGCAGACCGCCATCGCCGCGGTCAAGGGCAAGGGCATCGCGGTGGTCGGCGTGCACGGCGTCGGCGCGCACCAGGCCCGCCACTGGGCCGAACTGGCCGCCGAGGACGGTGCGGACGGCGTGCTCTGCCTGCCGCCCACGATGTACCGGGCCAACCGCGGCGAGGTCGTGCACCACTTCCGCGAGGTCGCCAAGGCCGGTCTGCCGATCATGGTCTACAACAACCCGATCGACACCAAGGTCGACCTCACCCCGGACCTGATCGCGGAGCTCGGCCAGATCGAGCACGTCGTGGCCGTGAAGGAGTTCTCCGGCGACGTGCGCAGGGTGCTGGAGATCCGGGCCGCCGCACCGCACCTGACCGTCGTGGCCGGTGCCGACGACGTGGTGCTGGAGAGCCTGCTGATGGGCGCCACCGGCTGGTTCGCGGGCTACCCCAACGTGTTCCCGGCCGAGTCGGCCGAGCTGTTCGACCTCGCGCGGGCCGGCAAGCTCGACGAGGCCCGGTCGCTGTACGAACGCCTGGTGCCCGCCTTCCGCTGGGACTCGCGCACCGAGTTCGTGCAGGCCATCAAGTACTGCATGGACCTCGTCGGCCGCTTCGGCGGACCGTGCCGTCCCCCGCGCGGCCCGCTGTCCGACGCGCAGCGCACCCGGATCGAGGCCGACATGGAGCTGGCCACCTCATGAGGTTCGCCCGGTACTTCAGTGCGGTCGACTCGCACACCGAGGGCATGCCCACGCGCGTCATCACCGGCGGCGTCGGCGTCATCCCCGGCGAGACGATGGCCGACAAGCGGCTCAACTTCATCAAAGACCACGACCACGTCCGCAAGCTGCTCGTCAACGAACCGCGCGGCCACGCGGCGATGAGCGGTGCGATCCTCCAGCCGCCCACCCGTCAGGACGCCGACTGGGGCGTGCTCTACATCGAGGTGTCCGGCTGCCTGCCGATGTGCGGCCACGGCACCATCGGCGTGGCCACGGTCCTGGTCGAGACGGGCATGGTCGCGGTGACCGAGCCGGTGACGACGGTCCGGCTGGACACCCCGGCCGGCTTGGTGCTCGCCGACTACGACACCCGCACGAGGCTCGTGACGATCCGCAACGTCCCGGCCTACGCCCACGAGCTCGACGCGACGGTCACCGTGCCCGGTCTCGGCGAGGTCCGCTACGACATGGCCTACGGCGGCAACTTCTACGCCATCCTGCCGCTCGCGGACCTCGGCATCCCGTTCGACCGCATGGAGAAGGACCGCATCCTCGCCGCCGGACTGTCCATCATGGACGAGATCAACCGCACCAACCGGCCGGTGCACCCGACCGACCCGGCGATCGGCGGCTGCAAGCACGTCCAGTTCACCGCGCCCGGTCACGACGGCGCCCACTCGCGCAACGCGATGGCCATCCACCCCGGCTGGTTCGACCGCTCCCCCTGCGGCACCGGCACCTGCGCCCGGATGGCGCAGCTGCACGCCCGCGGCGAGCTCGCGCTGGGCGCGGAGTTCGTGAACGAGTCGTTCATCGGCACCCGCTTCATCGGGACGCTGCTGGAGGAGGTCGCGCTCGGCGACCGCACCGCCGTGCTGCCGACGGTGGCCGGCCGGGCGTGGATCACCGGGATGGGCCAGTACCTGCTCGACCCGGCAGACCCGTTCCCGGAGGGCTTCTCGCTGTAACCGGTGGGCTCCGCGGAGTCGTTAGGCTCACGGGGGTGAGCACCACGCCCAGTCTCGAGGCACTGCTGCGCATCGGGCCGTTCCACGCGGCGCTGAGAGCCGCGATCCGCCGGCGTGGGCTCACCCTGGAGCGGCTGCGCTCGCGGCTGGCCCAGCAGGACGTCCCGGTCGCGCTGTCGACGCTGAGCGACTGGCAGCAGGGCCGGGTCCGGCCGGTCTCGCCGAAGTCGCTGCGCGCGGTCGCGGTGCTGGAGGAGCTGCTCGACGTCCCGCACCGCTCGCTGCTGGACCTGCTGGAGCAGACCGGTCCGAGCGGCTGGCCGGACGTCGTGCCCGGCATGATGCCCGGCTTCGACGCCAACGACCTGGAGGTCGTCGCCCGGCACGACCGGGTGTTCGTCGACGCCGACCGGCACGCTTCCCGCGCCCTGGTGAAGATGGTCGTCCGCGCGCACACCGACGGCGTGGACCGCTACAACGCGCACTACTACGGCGACGACTTGGTCCGCGTGGCGCACGAACCGCTGCGCAACTGCCGGCTCGGCCAGACCGTGCTGGAGGACCGGACGACCGTGGAGGAGCTGCTGTTCGACCGGCCGCTGCGGCTGGGCGAGACGTGGGTGTTCGAGTACTCGATCCACGACCCGACGCGCGTGGACAGCGTCGAGTACGCGCACGGCGTGCGGTGCTTCCTCGCGCAGAGCCTGATCGAGGTCCACTTCGACCCGGCCGCGCTGCCCGTCGACCCGCACGTCTACCTGCAGGACTGGGAGGAGACCGAGCCGCACCGCACGATCGACCTGTCGCTCGACCACACGCACTCGGTGCACCACTTCGAGTCGAACGTGTCGGTGAACTGGGTCGGCATCCGGTGGAGCTGGGTGTAGGTCCGGCGACGAGAACGGCCAAGGGCTCCCGAAAACGCAGCTCGCCGGTTAGCGTGCGCTGGTGCAGTTGCCGTGGAGAGCCGCCCCCCGGGCAGCGCTGTCGAGCCCGCTCACGCTCGTCGTGAGCATCGTGACGACGTTGCTGCTCGGCTTCGTGGTGGCCGCGGCGGTCCTGCACTCCTCGGCGGCCGGCAGCGCGGCGCTCGCCTACCAGCAGGGCCGCGTCTGTCCACAGTCGATGCACCCCTCCCTCGACGGCGACGGTATTCCGCTGGCGCAGGCCGTCCGCACGGCCACGACCAACGGCGGCCTGGGTGCCGTCTACACCAACATCGCGCGGCCGGACTTCACCGGGCTCGCGACCTACGCGCGGTTCGGGTACCGGCCGGGTGCCACCGAGCACCTGCGGGTGCTGCAGGGCGGCGGCACCGGGTTGTGGGTGCCGCAGACGGTCGCGTCCGCCGCGAAGGTGAAGATCGGCGACCGGCTCGTCGGGTCGACGCTCGTGGTCAGCGCGATCTACGCGGACCTCGCGCACCCGGTGGCGGACTGGTGGTGTTCCGAGGCGAAGACCGTCGTGCCGAACCCGCTGGCCGGTGAGGGCGCCAGCACGTCGGTGATCTGGGTGCACCAGGCCGCCGACCTCGCACTGCTGCCGGCGGACTTCTCCAGCGCCACGGTGTCGATCCGGTTCCCGGCCGAGCCGGTGACCACCATCGCCGAGGCGGAAGCGCTGCGCGACAACGGGAACGCGCTGCTGGCGAAGCTCGGCCTCCCGCTGACCAGGACCGACCTCGTCAGCGCCGCGATCACCGCGTCGGCCACCGCGCGGGACAACGTCGGGTCGGCGTTGCTGCCGCTGGTGGTCGTGAGCGTGCTCGTCGGGCTCGCCGGTGTCGGCACGGTGACCGTGCAGTGGGCCCAGCGCAGGCACTCCGAGCTGCGGCTGCTGTGGGTGCGCGGTGCGGGCCCGCTCGCGCTGGGCCTGCGCGGGGTGCTGGAGCTGGGGCTGCCGCTGGTGCTCGGCGGTGTGCTGGGACTGGTGGCCGCGCGGGTGCTGCTGCCCCTCTACGGGCCGGGCACGGCGCCGGCGCCGGGAACGCTGTGGACCGCGCTCGGTGCGGTGCTGGCCGTGGTGGTGCTGAGCCTCGCGGTGACCGTGCTGACCGCCTGCTGGAGGACGCACCGGACGTTCCAGGGACGGCCCCGGCGGTGGCGGCTCGCCGTGCTGCCGTGGGAGCTCGCGGTCGGCGGGCTCGCGGTGCTCGCGTGGCTGCGGCTCGCGGAGAACGGGCTGGGCACCCGGCCCGGGGCCGGTGAGCTGCCGCGCATCGACGCGGCGGCGCTGACGTTCCCGCTGCTGGTGGTGCTCGCGGCGGCGTTGCTCGCCACGCGGGTGCTGCGCTGGACGCTGACCTGGTCGCACCGCGTGCAGTTCTGGCGGGTGCCGGCCGCGCAGCTGGCGGTGCGCCGGCTCGCCGCGGCCGCCGGACCGGTCACCGGCGTGGTGCTCGTGGGGGTGCTGGCGGTCGGCACGATCGCGGTCGGCAGCTCGGTCGCCGGTGCCCAGCGGTCGGCGCTGGACTCGAAGTCCGCCGTGCACGTGGGCGCCAACAGCACGGCGCAGGTGTCGCAGGACCTCGCCACCGGCAAGGTGGCGCTGCCGGAGTCGTTGCGCGGCACCACAACGCTCGTCGGCGTGAGCTCCGGCGCGCTCGTCGTGGACCCGGCGACGTTCACCGACGCGGCCATCGTCGGCGACCCGGACCGGGTGCGGGCGGTGCTGGCGGGCCTGGGCAAGACCGGCGCGGTCGCCTCCGCGGTGCGGATCGGGCGCGCGGCGAACCAGGAGATGCAGGTCCCCGGCCTGCCGCTGCTGAAGCCGTCCGAGTCGCTGCCGTCGTTCCCGAAGCTCGGCACCCGCGGGTACGTCATCACGCGGTCCGCGGTGCCCGCGCCCGAACAGGTCGGGTCGTGGCACCTGTGGTCGTCGCTGCCGGTGAGCGCGCTGACCGCGGAGCTGCAGAAGGCGGGCATCCACTACACGAACGTCGCCGACCGCGCGAAGGTGCTCGACGGGCTGCCGTTCCTGACCGTGCAGTGGACGTTCGGGTTCGTGGCGGCGATCGGCGTGGTGCTCGCGGTGGTGGCGGCGGTGGCGCTGCTGCTGGCGATCGAGGTGCGGCGGCGGCAGAACGCCGTGTCGGGCGCGCTGTCCACGCGGATGGGGATGAAGCCCGCACTGCTGTGGTCGAGCCACCTGCTGGAGGTGGGCGCGATCGCGGTGGCGGCGGTGGCGGTCGGTGCGGTGGCGTCGTTCGTGAGCGCGGGGGCCGCGGTGCCGCGGCTGGACCCGGCGCCGTGGCTGAACCCGGCACCGGTGCTGCCGGACCTGGTGCCGTTGCTGGGGCTGATGGTGGTGTGCGGTGCGGCGGTGGTCGCGGCGGCGGCGTGGCTCGCGTTGCGCGGCGTGCGCACCGCGCGGATGGGAGAGCTGCTCAGGTGATTCGCGCTTGTGGCGTCGGGGTGTCCTACGGCGGGGTGCGGGCGGTGGCGGACATGTCGCTGCGCACCGCGCCCGGCCTGACCGTGCTGTCGGGGCCGTCCGGGTCGGGCAAGTCGACGTTGCTGCGGGTGCTGTCGCTGGTCGAACGGCCGTCCGCCGGCGAGGTCTTCGTGCACGACCGGCCGACCTCGCAGCTGTCGTGGCGCGAGCTGCGGTCCTTGCGGCGCAAGGAGATCGCGGTCGTGTTCCAGAACCCGGCCGACAACCTCATCGGGCACCTCACGGTCGGCGATAACCTGCGGGCGGCGGGCGCGACGGACCTGTCGCTGCTGGAACGGCTCGGGCTGGGCGGCTCGGGGACGTGGCGGATCGGGGCGTTGTCGGGCGGGCAGCAGCAACGGCTCGCGTTCGGCTGCGCGCTGGCGCGCGGTGCCTCGGTCGTGGTGGCGGACGAGCCGACCTCGCAGCTCGACGCGCGGTCGGCGGACCTGGTGCTGGAGACGCTGACGTCGTTGCCGGTGCCCGTACTCGTGGCCTCGCACGACCCGCGGCTGGTCGAGCTGGCCGACCTCTGCGTGCCGCTGGTGGCGTCGTGATCAGCGCGACGGGGGTGCGGCGGTCGTTCGGCGGCGTCGAGGTGCTGCGCGGGATCGACCTGTCCGTGGCACCGGGCGAGCTGGTGACGCTGAGCGGGCCGTCGGGGTCGGGCAAGACGGCGCTGCTGTCCGTCCTGTGCGGCTTCGACTTCCCCGACTCCGGCACCGTCACGCCGGGGCCGGCGGCGTGGTCGGCGTGCGCGGTGCTGCCGCAGTCGCTGGGACTCGCGACCGAGCTGACGCTGGAGGAGAACGTCGCGCTGCCGCTGCGGTTGCGCGGGCTGCCGGTCGGCCCGGTGGCGGACGTGCTCGCCGAGCTGGGGATCGCGGACCTGGCCCGGCGGTACCCGGCGCAGGTGTCGTTCGGGCAGCAGCAACGGGCGGCGCTGGCGCGTGCGGTGGTCGCGAAGCCGTCGGCGTTGCTGGCGGACGAACCGACCGCGCACCTGGACGCCGTGAGCGCCGACGCCACGATCGGGCTGCTGCGCCGGGTCGCCGACGACGGCGCCGCGGTGCTGATCGCCACGCACCACGACGCCGTGCACGCCGCCGCCGACCGGGTGTTGGAGCTGGCCGGCGGCCGGATCAGCTCGGGCTCGCGGCGAACAGCGCCCTGAGGTTCTGCTCGATCTCCGCTGGGATCTGCGCGTAGGCGTGCGGCGGCTGCGGGTCGTACTCGATGCCGACCTGCACGGTCTGCGCGACCGCCGTGCCGAACTCGCGTTCCACCAGCTGCAACGCCATGTCGATGCCGGCCGACACGCCCGCACCGGTCACGACCTTGCCGTCGAACACGACCCGGTCGGTGCACGCCTGCACCCCGCGCGCGGTCAGGTCGTCGCGGGCGGCCCAGTGCGTGGTGGCCCTCGTGACCACCCCGGCCTCGGCGAGCAGCGTCGAGCCCGTGCACACCGACGTCGTCCACTTCGTCGTCGAGTGCACCTCCCGCAGCCACGCCACCAGCTCGGCGGACTCGCGCAGCACCTCCCTCCAGCGGCCCGACCCCGGCACCACGACCACGTCCGCCGACTTGAGCGTGTCGAACGTGTCGGTGGGCACCATGGTCAGGCCGTTGTCGGAGCGCACCGGGTCGAGCGTCCGCGCGACGAAGCGCGGTGTCACGACCGGCACGCAGCCGAGCACCTCGAACGGCCCGACCAGGTCGAGCGCGGTCAGGTTCGGGTAGAGCACGTACGCGACGTCCATCAGGCGACCCCCGTCGTCCGGAAGCGGGCGCGGTAGCTGCCCGGCGACACGCCGAGCACGCGCAGGAAGGCCCGGCGCAACGTCTCGGCCGAGCCGAAACCGCTCTGCCGCGCCACCAGGTCCAGCCCGTCACCGGTGCTGGCCAGGCGGTCGGCCGCGGCCTCGACACGGGCCCGTTCGACGTACTGCGCGGGTGAGATGCCGACGCTGCGCGAGAAGACGCGGGCGAAGTGGCGGACGCTCATCATCGCCCTGCGCGCCATGACGGGCACGGTCCACTCACGCGTCGGGTCGGCGTGGATCGCGTCCAGCAACGCCCTCAGCGCGTCGTCGGACACCGGTGGCGTGCGGGTGTGCACGCTGAACTGCGACTGGCCACCGCTGCGCTGCAGGAAGACCACCAGGTACTGCGCGATCCGGCGGGCCAGCGCCGGGCCGTGGTCCTGCTCGACCATCGCGAGCGACAGGTCGATGCCCGCCGTCACACCGGCCGAAGTGGACACCTGACCGTCGCACACGAAGATCGCGTCCGGTTCCACGTCGACCCCGCGCGCCGCGAGCTCGCCCGTGAACGCCCAGTGCGTCGTCGCCTTCTTCCCGTGCAGCAGCCCGGCCCCCGCCAGGACCACCGCACCGGTGCAGACGCCCGCGATCCGCCGCGACTTCAGCGCGAGCCGCCGCAGGTGCGTCGTGAGCACCGGGTCGGTCGCGGCCTCGTCGTACCCCCAGCCGCCCACGACGAGCAGCGTGTCGATGGGCCGGTCGAGCGTGCGCAGGTCCGCACCTGCCCCGATCCGCACCCCCGCGGTGGCGGTGAACGGTTCTCCCCCGAGCGTGGCCACGGTGACGCGGTAGCGCTGACCCCCGTGGTTCGCCGCCTGGAACACCTCTACCGGCCCCGCCAGGTCCAGCAGCGCCGTGCGGTCGTAACCGACCACGACTACTTCCCTCAAGTTCCCCACAACTCCACTTTCCTCATCACCCGCGGTGGCGGCAACGCCATTCCGCCCTCTCATTCGGCCACCGCTCAGGTGCACGCGGGGAGCTTCCGTACTCTCCTGGCGCACGAAAGGCCCCCACGCTTGGGTTCTAGGGATCGTTGCAACACCTGAAGTTGTTCAGGGGTTGCAGTGTTCGAGATCCGTGAGGACCGGTCGCCGCAGGGAGCGAAGAAGC